>NZ_VFVV01000008.1:0-347414 GCF_006442695.1 Mesorhizobium sp. B2-3-7
ATTTGAGAACCCTCATCACAGCCCAGCAAACACCCAAAGCCGACGCCCAAGGTCAAAAACAAAGCCCGCAAAACCAAACACAATCCGCCCGCCAAAGCCCAGCCAAGCCAAAGCGACCAGGGGGGCGGGCAAGCCGGGCCACCGCACAAAAGACAGACCTGTCGCCGAAAATAATCCAGCCGGCAAAGCAATGGCGTCCGCAGTGTAAGCCGTCAACATCTCGACCTGAACCGGCGGGTGGGTTTGTCCAACCGCCGGCATAGGTGGTTCAACTCTTGATTTCGATCCGCTTTGCCTGCGCTTGCGCTTTCGCGGTCTTCGGCAATGTAACCGTCAGGACGCCGTTCCTGAAGCGCGCTTCGACATTGTCTTGCTCTACCTCGACGCCGAGCGGAATGCGGCGCTCGAAACGGCCGTAATAGCGCTCGGAGAACTGGCGCTCCTTGTCCTCGGTCTCGGACCGCTTTTCGCCCTTCAGGGTCAGCACGTCGTCATCGAGCAGGACCTCGATGTCCTTTTCCTCCATGCCGGGCACTTCGGCCGTGACACGGACCTCCTTTCCAGTGTCGGAGATCTCGACGCTTGGCCAGCGTGCGCCCTCGGCGGCAACGGCAGACAAGGATGGCAGCCCCGAACCGAAACCACGGAAAACATCGTCGAAAAGACGGTTGACCTCGCGGTGCAACGACATGAACGGATCACGTTCGCCATCGCGCAAAAGGCTGGGCACCTGTCCGCGTTCCCGGCCAAAAGGAATGAGATCACGTACGCTCATTGTCTTTCTCCTCTTTGCTTGCGTCTCCACCACCGGGCGACCGGCGTCCGGTTGGTGGAAGCCCTGACCCGAATTGCCTCACGCGGCCTGTTTTTCCACTTGCACGGGCTTTGCCGCGGATTTTTCCTTGGCTTTGGCCATGCTGGTGCCGATCTCGATCTTGCGCGGTTTCATCTCTTCGGCAATCTCACGCTGAAGATCGACGGTCAGGAGACCGTTGACGAGGCCGGCGCCGGTCACCTTCACATGGTCGGCAAGTTCGAAGCGTCGCTCAAACGGCCGTCCGGCGATGCCGCGATGCAGGTATTCGCCATTGTCCTCTCCGGCACGCTCGCCGGCGATGACGAGCATGTTGGGTTCATGCACGATGCTCAATTCGTCTTGACTGAAGCCGGCTACCGCCATGGTGATGCGGTAGGCGTCGTCACCGGTCCTGGAGATATCGTAGGGCGGCCAGTTGTCGACGTTCGCCGTGCGGCTGGCATTCTCCAGCAGGTCGAAAATACGGTCGAAGCCTATGCTCGACCGATAGAGTGGTGAAAAGTCGAAAGCGGTTCTCATAGCCATATCCTCCTTCGCTGAGCAACATGGGTACGAGGAGTGCCAAGGATGCGGCACTCCTTGACCTGCCGGCCCTTCCGGCGCCGGCGGAATCGATCTGGGAACTGACGGGCGTGGCGTCAAGAGGCCTGATCGAACGTCTCGTCGAGATTCCGGCGGCCCTTGACGCGGCCTGAACGGCTGACCATCTCGATCACGGATGGACGGTCGCCGGTGACGCCATCCGATTGCTTACTCGCAAAAAGACGTCAAAAAACGGAGGAAGTGATGAACGATATTCGGTTTCCCCAGCCGATTACCCTCGAATTGTCGGACGCCCCACGCAAGGTCGCCAGCAGCTTCGAGGCTCTGGAATGCCTGGATCAACAATGGCCGAAATGGGCGCGCGGACCAAGCTGGCGCGCCGCCGGCCGTGCATGCCGTGATGCGCTGGATGGCTGGCGCAGCGGGCGTGCCGCCTACAAGGCCTTCTTGAAGGCGGCCAAGCGAGCCGGCCTGACGAGGGGCCGCTCCGCTTCGCCCCAGCAATTCCGTTCCGCGGCGATGTCAAGGACGGCCCAGCCGATGGCTGTCAGAGCAGGATGACACGAATCCCATCACTCATCCTGCTCGGGAACTCTGATTTTAGGTATGCTCAATCGAGCCTTTGAGCGCGCCGCGTTGCAGGCGACGCGCTTCAGGTTTTTTGATCCGCTCAATGTGATCCGCTCAATGGATGGCAACGATGCCGTCAACGGCGCGCCATTCCGACGGTGTGATTAGACGATGATGTGCGACGCGCACGGAATGCAGCGCGCCGTCCAGTTCGCTTTCCCAATAGCCAAGGAAGCCCTTCAGCTCCGGGAAATCGGGAGCGAGGTCGTATTCCTGCCAGACATAGAGCTGCAGCAGGTTGGGGTAGTCAGGCATATGATAGTGAATCTCGGCCGTGGTCAGGCCGTAGCCATCCATCTGCAGGCGGAATTCTCTGCTGACCGCAGTCACCATATGTTTCTCCTTTCGCTTACGACCTTATGCATTCATCCTGGCGAAGTCGTGCCGGAATTCATCCGGCGTGGACCGCGGCGCCGGCACGTCGATGTCGAGCTTGCACAAGGCCTCCATGATGTGGTCGAAGGAAACCGGCCGCTCGACTCCCGGCGGCAGGCGCAGTTCCGGCATCGACTCCACCGCGCAGGCATCCGAGGCCCAAGACGACAGGATCGCCCGCTTTTCCCAGAGGTCGAGCGCGTCGTCTTCCAATACCTCGTCAGGATGTTTGAAGTGCCTCGCCGGCGAAAGCAGCCGGTCAAGCGAGGTGTCGGGCGTGTCAGTCAGGGAAGGCATGATCGGCGGAAATTTATGTCGGTCCATCGCTGTCCTCCGTCTGCAAAAACTCCTCGATAGCGTCCAGTTTCCGGCTGTGCTTCGGCAGCGCCGGCCAGGATAATCTTGTTGGCTCTTCACCAAAATTCAAGCGGTGAAATCGTCGACCTGGCGAGAATCCCTGCATGATAACAACGCGTTGGCACTCTCATGCGACGAGTGCCAAAATTTTTGCGCGGACCTCTTGAAACCGGAAAATTCCAAAACTAGCTCGATATGCGCGCGCGATGCCTGAACAAGGGTCGCGGCACCTCTTGCCGGGCCGATATTGCCGGTCCGGCGCGGAGGAACCTCAAAAACTGTTTGTCCTTGAAGGAGAACGACATGACGTTCCGCCCATTGCACGACCGTATCCTGGTCCGCCGCATCGAAGCCGAGGAGAAAACGGCTGGCGGCATTATCATTCCCGACACAGCCAAGGAAAAGCCGCAGGAAGGCGAGGTGATCGCCGCCGGCCCCGGCGCCCGAAACGAAGCCGGGCAGCTACAGCCGCTCGACGTCAAGGTGGGTGACCGCATTCTGTTCGGCAAATGGTCCGGCACCGAGATCAAGCTCGGCGGCCAAGACCTGATCATCATGAAGGAAAGCGATGTGATGGGCGTGATCGAGCAGACCGCGACCGTGAAGAAGGCCGCCTGACGGCTTCTTGCCAAGTTATCAGTCAACGAAAGCTGCCTAAATTGAAGGAGTGATCCAATGGCTGCCAAGGAAGTGAAATTCCATACCGAAGCCCGCGAGAAGATGCTGCGCGGCGTCGACATTCTGGCCAATGCGGTGAAGGTGACGCTCGGTCCCAAAGGCCGCAACGTCGTTATCGATAAATCCTTCGGCGCGCCGCGCATCACCAAGGATGGTGTGACGGTGGCCAAGGAGATCGAACTGGAAGACAAGTTCGAAAACATGGGCGCGCAGATGGTGCGCGAAGTCGCTTCGAAGACCAACGACATCGCCGGCGACGGCACCACAACCGCGACCGTTCTGGCCCAAGCCATCGTCAAGGAAGGCGCCAAGGCCGTCGCCTCGGGCATGAATCCGATGGATTTGAAACGCGGCATCGACAAGGCCGTGGAAGCGGTCGTCGCCGAACTGAAGGCCAACGCCCGCAAGGTGACGAAAAACGATGAGATCGCCCAGGTCGGCACCATTTCGGCCAATGGCGATCCCGAGATCGGCCGGTTCCTCGCCGAGGCGATGGAGAAGGTCGGCAATGAAGGTGTCATCACGGTGGAGGAGGCCAAGACCGCCGAGACCGAACTGGAGGTGGTCGAAGGCATGCAGTTCGACCGCGGCTATCTCAGCCCGTACTTCATCACCAACCAGGACAAGATGCGCGTCGAGCTCGAAGAGCCCTATGTGCTGATCCACGAGAAGAAACTGTCCAACCTGCAAGCCATGCTCCCCGTCCTCGAGGCAGTCGTGCAGTCGGGCAAGCCGCTGCTGATCATCGCCGAGGATGTCGAGGGCGAGGCGCTCGCCACGCTGGTCGTGAACAAATTGCGCGGCGGCCTGAAGGTCGCGGCAGTCAAGGCGCCCGGCTTCGGCGATCGCCGCAAGGCGATGCTGGAGGATATTGCCATCCTCACCGGCGGCACGGCGATCAGCGAGGATCTCGGCATCAAGCTCGAGAACGTCACGCTGCAGATGCTGGGCCGCGCCAAGAAAGTGGTGATCGAAAAAGAAAACACCACCATCGTCGACGGCGTTGGCCGCAAGGAAGAGATCCAGGGCCGCATCGCCCAGATCAAAGCGCAGATCGAGGAGACTACCTCCGACTACGACCGCGAGAAACTGCAGGAGCGGCTGGCGAAGCTCGCCGGTGGCGTCGCCGTCATCCGTGTCGGCGGTTCGACGGAAGTCGAGGTGAAGGAGCGCAAGGACCGTGTCGACGACGCGCTGCATGCGACCCGTGCGGCGGTCGAGGAAGGCGTGCTCCCGGGCGGCGGCGTCGCGTTGCTCCGGGCCGCCAAGGCGCTCGATGCCTTGCCGATCGACAATGCCGACCAGAGGACCGGTGTCGAGATCGTGCGGCGTGCGATCGAGACCCCGGTGCGCCAGATCGCGGAGAACGCCGGCGCCGAGGGCTCGATCATCGTCGGCAAGTTGCGTGAGAAGAGCGAGTTCGGCTGGGGCTGGAACGCCCAGACCAACGAGTTCGGCGATCTCTACGGCCAAGGCGTCATCGATCCGGCAAAGGTCGTGCGCACCGCGCTTCAGGATGCCGCTTCCGTCGCTGGCCTGCTGGTCACCACCGAGGCGATGGTGGCCGAGAAGCCAAAGAAGGAGGCCGCGACCCCTGCCATGCCCGCCGGCGCGGGCATGGACTTCTAGGACGCCGGGAGGCCGCCCGCTCCCACAAGTGGGAGCGGGCGCTTCCCGGGGAAAGTTTGGAGAGAGACCACTATGACCGGTATCGGTTCCGTTTCGGCGCCCACGCATCCGGCAAACGAATTTCTCGCCTACGAGGCAGAATGCAGGAGCGTGCTGGGGCCATTGTTGATGCGCGTTCTCGACATGGCCGAGTCCGCAGGCTGGAGCCGCCGTACGGCGGCGTCGACGCTGATGTTCCTGGCCGCGCAGCATGTGTCGGCAGCCTCGGAAGGCTCCGGCGGCTCAACCAGGGATGGAGGACGCGATCATCGGAGCCCCACAGCAAACGATGGACCGATGTCCGGTTGGGAAGAGGACCGACATGATCGTGGGCCAATTGCGTGAATGCCTGAAAACGTTGAGGTGGAAAGCGGCAGACCTCGTCGACGAGCTTGGTTGCCCGCAAAGCCAGGTCGCCGCCTGGCTCGATGGGCGGGCGCTTCCGCCGCTTTCCGTCCTTGCCTGGCTCGAGGCGCTCGCCAGGGCGCATAGGGCGCTACCGGCGCCTGGCCGAGGCTCGCCGGTGCTCAAGCCAAGCCCGGTCGAGCCAGCCGAGATCAGGCTCGTGGCCGCCGGAAATCCGACGACACCGGCGCACCCGCCCTATCCGCGCCGACCTGTCTTCGCGCACCAGGCTGCCCGACATGCTTCGGTTCGTTTGCCATCGAATGGAGGTTTAAATCATGGCACAGATGCGCTTTGAAGAACCCGTGACGATCTTGGTCGGAATGGGGCTTCCGGTAACGATCGAGACTGCGATGGAAGCATATGCCGTGTTGCAGGACTGGCCCGTTGCCAGCCGAAACGGCGCCCATGCCGTCGCCCTCAACGCTTGCAAAGCCGGCATTGCCGGCGAGATCGATGCGGAAACCGTGCGGGCGACCTTGATCGCCTTCGCGCGCCGCAATGACATTCTGGTGCCGAATATGATCTCGCCTGCGAGTACCGCGCCCAGCGGCCGCGCCGTGCGAGCGGATTGAGGATCTATACGCGACCTATCGGTGAGCGCCCCGGCGATCCAAAATGATCGGCCCGTCAGCCTTGAGCTGGCGGGCTGTCTCCGTCGCCTCAGGCCGTTTCGACGAGACGCGAGCGTTTCTTCTCGGCGGCCGCCAGCAACTCGACGAAGGCGCGGACCTTGGCTGGCCGGAACCGGGCCGGAGGGAAAACGGCATGGATGCCGCCGGCAGGCAACATCCAGTCGGCAAATACCGGCACGAGACGCCCCTCGGCGATATCGTCGCCGACACTGTAGTCGGGAAATACGCCCAATCCGATACCGGCGAGCACGCAGGCAAGAGCCGCCGGGCTCTTGTCGCACAGTTCGGTCAACACCGTTTCTCCCTCTCTTGAAAACAGCCATTGGCCGATGCCGCGCAGCTGGGCGTTGCCGACCCAGGCAAGCGATCTTGCCTGGCGCGGGGTGACATCGGGCGGCAGGCTTGCGGCGAAGGTCGGGTTCGCCACCACGACCTGCTGTATCGTGCCCAGGCGCCGCGCCTGATTGGACGAATCCGCAAGCCAGCCGACGCGGATGCCGAGGTCGATCTGCTCGTCCACCAGATTGCTGACGGCGTCATCGAAAATCGCCTCGACGCGCATATGCGGATAAGTTCGGAGATAGGCGGCCATGACCGGCGCAACGATCTTCGTGCCATAGTCGAGCGGCGCGGTCAGCCTCAGCATTCCCTTGGGTTCGATCGCCCCGTGCGAGATCTCGCCATAGGCCGCTTCGGCTTCGCGCAGGATGATCATCGCGCGGTCGTAGAACAGGCGACCCTCCTCGGTCGGCGTGACACGCCGCGTCGTGCGCCGCATGAGCGTCGCGCCCAATTCCTGTTCAAGCCTGCCGATCTGATGGCTGACCACGGCCTTGGCCACGCCAAGCCGGTCCGCCGCCGTGGTGAACGAGCCTGTCTCCATCACCGTGGTGAAATAGACAAGCCGATTGAGATTGAGGAGTTCGGTCACATGCTTTGTCTGATTAGATCAGACAGCTTGTATTATTGGGCACCGTTTATTGCAAGACCATCACCTGCCACATGTAAGCCAAGACATTTGGCGGACGGGGCAGCCAACGCCACGGTAACGGAGACCGGACGATCGTGGGCAATCCAGAAGTGACCTACCTTTTCGATCCGCTCTGCGGCTGGTGCTATGGCGCAAGCCCGATGCTCGAAAAACTGTCCGGCAGCGGCGTGCGCATCGAGCTCTTGCCGACCGGCCTGTTTTCGGGGGCAGGCGCCCGGCCGATGGATGGCGGTTTTGCCGCCCATGCCTGGGCGAACGACCAGCGCATCGAGCGGTTAACGGGACAGGTTTTCACGCAGGCCTATCGGGACAACGTGCTGAATGTTCGCGGCACGTTGCTGGATTCCCATGCCGCGACCCTCGCGATCACCGCAGCGGGCCTGGAAAATCCCGGCCGCCGGCTGGCCGCGCTGAAGGCGATCCAGAACGCGCGCTATGTCGACGGGCGCGATATCGTCACGGTCGGCGGTGTCGCCGAGGTGCTCGCCGACGCCGGCATGGCCGATGCCGGCGAACTGGTGAAGGCGCCAACCGAAGGATTGCTGACAGCTCACCGCGAACTGGTCGGCCGAGGCCGCGCGCTGTTCCAGCGCCTGCATTCCAACGGCGTGCCTTCGCTCGCCATCATCAGCAACGATGCGCCGCGCCTCATCGGTTCGAACGCGCTGTTCGGCAGTTTCGACAATCTCCTCGCTCATATCGCGGCCGCGTGATCCCCAACCGACTCCAACAAGGATGGAAAAAGACATGGCAAAAGTCGCTCTCATCGGCGCATCGGGCGCAGTCGGTTCGCGCCTGCTCAAAGAACTCTCCGGCCGTGGCCACACGGTCACCGGCATCGCCCGCAATCCTGAAAAAATCGCGGCGCTGCCTGACGTGACGGCCAGGAAGGGCGATGTCTTCGACATGGAAGGCCTGGCCAAGCTGATCCGCGGCCATGATGTGGTGACCAGTTCGGTGCATTTCCTCGACAGCGATGCCGACACGCTGATCGCCGCGGTGCGAGCCTCCGGCGTGAAGCGCTACCTGGTCGTCGGCGGTGCGGGCAGCCTTGAGGTCGCGCCCGGCAAGCGGCTGGTCGACACGCCCGAATTTCCCGACATCTACAAGGCCGAGGCGCAGAAGGGCGCCGACTTCCTCGACAAGCTGAAGACCATCGATGACCTCGATTGGACGTTCCTGTCGCCGTCCGCCATGTTCATCCCGGGCGAGCGGACTGGCAAATTCCGCCTCGGCAAGGACACGCTTCTGGCTTCGGACAAGGGCAGCAGCATTTCCTTCGAGGATTACGCCATCGCGATGGTCGACGAGATCGAGAAGCCCGCCCACATAAAGCAGCGCTTCACCGTTGGTTATTGACTAGGCAGGCCTCCCCACCTCGAAAGCGAAACGGCTTTCGAGGTGGGGAGCCCAACTGCTTCTTGTCCACCAACGTTCTAAACGTCGCCCGTCATCATCGCTCGCAGCCATGCCGTGATGGCATCGAGGTCGATCGGTTTCGTCGTGTCGACGTCGAAGAGCGGGCCGCGCCGCAGCGGTTCGGCGCGCCTGGCGAGTTCGATCAGTTCGGGGATATAGGCCGCGCCTGGATGGCCGGGGAGACGCTGGCCGAGCCGGGCGCCGTAACGCTCGGCAAGGACTTCGCCGGGCGCATGGCACCAGATTTCGACGGTCTGTTCGACCCCGGCATTCCTGAGATGATCCTCGAGCAGCTCGCGCGGCTGGAAACCGAACCAGGCGTCGACGATGAATGTGGAGCCCGCTGGGGCTTCGCCGACGACTGACCAGATCGCCTGATAGCTGGCGCGGCCGAGCGTGCGGTTGAATGCGCGGTCGCCGCCGCCGAGCACCTCGAGAAACGGATTCTTGATCGTGTCGAGCGCAAGCAACGGCCATCCCATGCGGTCGGCGATGCCGCGCGACACCGTGCTCTTGCCGCTGGCCGGGATGCCGTTGACCAGCACGGCGCGCCTGGCCGCGCCGGCTTGCACAAAATGCCGGCCAAAAATCGGCGCTGTCGCCATGTCTGTTCCGGCCAGCGCCTGCAATCCCGCCCCGATCACGCCGGCGTCGTCGCCGAGCTGCGCCGGCTCGACCGGGCACTGGTACCACGGCGCCAGGACCGGCGCGCGGCCGAGCGCCTTGTGTGCCGCCCAGCCAAGACCGCCGCCGAGCAGGACGACACCGGGGTCGAACATGGCGACGCTGGTATCGATGGCGGCACGCAAAGGCATTGCCCAGGCTTCGAGTATAGCGCGCGCCTGGACGTCTCCGGCGGCATTGCGGGCAAAGAGCTGGTCGACCGAAAGGTCGGGACGCAAGCCGGCCCGCGCGATGTGACGGCCGAGCGCGGTGCCCGAACTGGTGGTCTCGACACAGCCGCGCCGGCCGCAGGCGCATATCTCGCCGTTGACGTCGACGGTGATGTGGCCGAGCTGCCCGGCCGTTGCCCGGCCACGCACGATCCGCCGATCTTGAGCGACGGCGCCGCCGATGCCGGTGCCGATGGTGAACATGGCGATGTCGTCATGGCCCCGGCCGGCGCCGAGCGCCATCTCCGCGACCAGTGCCATGTTGCAGTCATTGTCGATGACGACGGGCTTGCCGGCCATGTCCTCCAGGCACTGCGCCAGCGAGACGGAGGCCAGATTGACATAGCCGCCGGACAGGACCGCGCGGCGATGCGCGTCGACGCGGCCGGGAACACCGATGCCAATGGCCGAAACCTCCGCTGTATCGAGCCGGCGCACCATCCCGGCGATTCGCGAGAGCACAAGCTGCGGGTCTGGCGCGCTCTTTTCGGACAGACGTTCGAGGATTTCGCCGGTGCCCGAAATGCGGGCGGCCCGCAGATTGGTGCCGCCTATATCGATCCCTATGCTGAGAGGCATGACGTCCTGCACGTGCCGGTGATCCAACGCAGATATCAGGCGGCGGCCTTGCGCCGGTGATACCCGATCACCGCCTGGATCTCACGCAATCGCGGCACCGCGATGGCCTTAAGCCTTTCGCGCTGAATGTCACGATCGAGCGAGATGCAGTCCTTCCACAGCGAGCGGCCGGCGATGACGCCGGAGGCGCCGTTCTGCATGGCAATCCCGACCTGGCCGAGGAAGGTGGCGTGGTTGACGCCGGCCGAAAGCACCGCCCACGGCACCTCGCCGGCCATTCTCGTGATGTTGGCGCAGGCTTCCGGCGTTCCGGGATACGGAAGCTTCAGCACCTTCGCCCCGCACTCCAGCGAGATCCTTGTGCCTTCCTCGACGAGCCAGGGGGTCTTCGCCGCATAATCTTCCGGGCTTTCGCCTTCGAGCTGATAGGTCAGGAATTCGACGACGAGCAACAAATCTTCCTGCCCAAAATCGGCGATGCATTGGCGCAGGATGGCGATGTTGTGCTCATTCGCTTCGGGCTTGTCGGCCCGCAGATACACCATGATCTTGCCGCCCGTGCCACCCAGTTCGCGCACGCGGCGCGCATCGATGCCGGGGACAAGGCGCGACAGGCGATAGCCTTCAGGCGAGACGTCGAAACCCGAGGCGTCGAGGCCGATAAGCAGCGCGGTATCGCGGTTCAGCACGCCCTCCTCGACAACCCGCGGCACCGCGCAGAGCGGGTCGAGCAGCACGCAGGACGCGGCACTTGCAAGGTAGCGCGTGATGTCGGCCTTGGTGTCGCCGAGCATGTCGTTGGTGATCCTGGCCTGTTCGGCCGGATCCGACGCCAGCAAGGTGCGCATGCCGCCGCGCTGGTCGCAGGCGATGGCCAGCATGGCCCCGTCCTTGCCGCATATCTGCTGATAGCCGCGCAGCTCCGCGGTGGTCATCTTTGTCATGGTCTCTGTCCGATGTTGGCGCTCTCTGGCCGAGGGCGCGGATCCCGTGGAAACAAGAATGTTCAGTTTTTGCCCGCCTGCCGGCAGGGGAGAATTGCCGTCTTGATGCGCCGTCCATTGCCCGGAAAAGCACACCTTGCCGGCGCCTGGGCAGGACGGCCTCAAGTTGCGAGTTCGCCGGATTTGCGCGATAACTCCCATCGGCGTATACGTGTGTAACACGTTGCTGAAAGGAATTGCAAGCTGACTGTCCCTCCCATTCAGGATGCGACCGCATCGCGCACGATGCTGCACACGGTCGCCAAACTGCATTACGAGGCGGAGATGTCGCAGGTCGATATCGCGCGGCAGCTTGGCGTCTCCACCGCGACCATATCGCGCCTCTTGCAGCGGGCGCGGGCGGAAGGGATCGTCCGTATCGAGGTTCTCGATCTGGCGGCACCTGAGGAGATCACCGGACAGCTAATCGATAGGCTAGGCCTGCGTGACGCAGCGGTGCTCGAGACGCCGGCCGCAGGCGCGCTGACGGCGCTGGCCGGCCCGCTCGGCGGCCTTCTCAAGCAGGCGCAATTGGTGGCCGGCTCCGTGGTCGCCATCGGCTGGGGGCGCGCGGTGCGCGAGGTGATCCGCGCCGGCCTGCCGCGCATTCCGGGCGTGCTGACCGTTGCCGCCACCGGCGGCATGCAGCAGCACGCGGCGCATTTTCAGGTTAACGAATTCGTCCGCCTCGCCGCCGAGGAGTTCGGCGGGACACCGCACTTCATTCATGCGCCCTATCTGCCTTCCAGTGAATTGCGTGAAGTCTTCCTTGGTGATGCCGCCATCAGCGATGCCGTCGCGCTGTGGGACAGGACCGATGTGGCGATCGTCGGCATCGGCCTGCCGCATGCCATCAATGCACCCGAGGCGAGCGCCGCCACGCCGAGCGAGCAGGCGCTGGTCCATGCGGCCGGCGATGTCCTTCGGCATTATTTCGATGCCGATGGCGCGCTGATCGCCTGGGAAGGAGAGGGCCGGATGATCGCTATGTCGCCGGCGCAGCTCCGCGCCGTGCCGCTGGTGATCGGTGTCGCGGCGTCGCCGGAAAAGGCGACGGCCATCATCGGCGCCGCTCGCGCTCAGCTGATCAACGCCGTGATAACGGATACGAAGACGGCGCAAGCCATCCTCGCTACCCTGCCGCCGCGATAGTGCCGCCCGCCGCCCCGCCGCCGCATTCCAGTTCGCGAGGGCGATTTTACGAAATCGGTTGTGCCGCCGAGAAGTCGAGGCAATAGTTCGGCGGGACTTTGTGGAGCAGTCGGATGTTGCGTGAAAAATCCGGCGTTGCGACCCGGAAAACCGAGTTGCAATTTATTTCTGCAAAGTGTTACAAGTTTGTGAACTTGGCGTGCAATGCATGCCGGGTGCTGTGGTTCTCTGACCTCGCGGAGGCGAGGAAGTGACCGTGGCTATCGTGCCGGTCGGCTGGACCGGCTGACATATCGACTGGAGGGCGCTTGGGAGGAGCTGCCCGCGAAAAGCAAACAGGCGTTCCCGGCCGTCTTGTCCCAAGCGGACGACGGCCATTCGATGTCACTTGCAACGGCAGATCTGCCAACACAATGAGGAGGATGTCATGAAGAAGATCGTTGCCGCGCTTGCGGCTCTCGCCGTCAGCGCGACGGTGCTTATCGCGCCCGCGCAGGCGCAGGACAGGAAATACACCATCGCGCTCGTTCCGGGCCTGACCACCGACGGTTTCTACATCACCATGCGCAAGGGCGCCCAGGCCGCGGCCGACGCCCTTGGCGTGAACCTGGTCTTCCAGGGCGCTCCTGAGTTCAATCCGGTCACCCAGGTGCCGGTGCTCGACGCGGTCATCGCCAAGAAGCCGGACGCGATCCTGATCGCGCCTACCGACAAGGTCCAGCTGGTCGAGCCGCTGCGCAAGGCCAATGACGCAGGCATTCCGGTCATCACCGTGGATACGTTCATCGGCACCGGCGCCTATCAGACCGGAGCGGGTGACGCCGATTTCCCGCTGGCCTACATCGCTTCGGACAATGTGCTGGGCGGCGAAATCGCGGCGCGGGCGCTTGCCAAGGCCGTCGGCGACAAGGGCAAGGTCTACGTCTCCAACGTCAAGCCCGGCATCTCGACCACCGACCAGCGCGAGGAAGGCTTCAAGAAGGAGATGGCCAACCATCCCGGCATCACCGTTCTCGAGACCCAGTTCAATGACGACGACGCCAACAAGGCGGCCTCGCAGCTGCAGGCGGTGTTCGCGCGCAACCCCGACCTCGTCGGCGTGTTCGGCGCCAATCTGTTCTCGGCGCTGGGCGCCGCCAATGGCGTCAAGCAGGCAGGGCAGACGGGCACCGTCAAAGTGGTTGCCTTCGATGCTCCGACCAGCATCGTCGACAACATCAACACCGGCCTTGTGGATGTGGCGATCGCCCAGCATCCCGCAGAGATCGGCTATTTCGGCGTCGTCTCGGCCTATGCCCACCTGACCGGCCAATCCATCCCGGTCACGATCGGCACCGGCTTCACGATCATGGACAAGTCCAACATCGCCGATCCGAACATCTCGAAGTATCTCTACTCCGAGTAAGTCCGGACCAGCTTGGCTCTTCCCGGTGCGCCGGGAGGAGCCTGTGCCGGTCCCGCCAGGGCGGGACCTGTTTGAAGGCAGCCGCGCCGCGGAGTACTCATGACCTCGACATCACCAGCACAGCCAGCCGAGAAGCATGTCGCCCCCCAGGCTGACCACGGCGATCCCGCCAGGAGCTGGATCGCACGCATCGCCGAGGGGCGCGCCTGGCTGTTTCTCGCCGGCCTGATCATCTGTTTCGAGATCTGGTCGCGGAGCGCCTTCGGCGCCACTTTCGTGCTCAATCCGTTCAATCTTCAATCCATCGCGATCTTCGCCGTGGCGCCGCTGCTTTTGGCGACCGGGCAGACCTTCGTCATCATTTCAGGCGGCATCGACCTGTCGCTGGGCTTCATTATGGGCCTTGCGGCGGTCATCGCCGCGCATGCCACCAACATGGCGGGCGCCGCCATTCCGTTGCCGTTGGCCATGCTGGCCGGCATCCTTGCCGCGGTGATCGTGGCCGGCGTGCCCGGCGTCATCAACGGCTTGCTGATCTCGCGGCTCAGGGTCCCGCCCTTCATCGGCACGCTCGGCATGTTCGGCGTCGCCCGCGGTGTCGCCTTCCTGCTTGCCGGCGGCACGACGGTGCCGGTACAGAATTCCTGGTTCGCACTGCTCGGCAACGGCAAGTTCCATGGCGTGCCTTATCTGGTGATGATCGCCGCTGTCTTCGTCGTCGTGATGCACTATCTGCTCAGCCAGACCCGGTTCGGCCAGCACAATTACGCTATCGGCGCCAATGTGCAGGCCGCGCGCCGCGCCGGCATCGACATCAGGGGCCATATCCTGCGGCTTTATGTGCTGTCGGCAATGTGCGCCGGGCTTGGCGGCGCGCTCTATGCGGCGCGCTTCACCGCCGGTGCCGCGCAGGCCGGCGAACCCCTGCTGCTCGACAGCGTCGCGGCGGTGGTGATCGGCGGCGCCAGCCTGTTCGGCGGCTCCGGCACCATCTTCGGCACCGTCGCCGGCGCGCTGGTGATCGCGGTCATCCAATACGGGCTGGTCTTCGTCAATGTGGAGCCGTTCTGGCAGTTCATCGCCGTCGGCGTCGTCATCATCATTTCCGTTCTCATCGACCAGGCGCAGCGCCGGTTCAGTGGAGCCCGTCAGGATGAATAGCACCGAGCCCCTCCTCGAAGTCCGGAACCTTTCCAAGCACTTCGGTGCGGTACGGGCGCTCAACGATTTCTCCATGGCCGTGCGGCCGGGCGAAGTGGTGGCGCTTGCCGGCGACAATGGCGCCGGCAAGACGACCCTGATCAAGGCAATATCGGGCGTGTTCCAGCCGACGGGCGGAGAAATCCTGCTCAGAGGTCAGCCGGTGGCTTTCGCCACGCCGCAGGAGGCGCGCGAAAAGGGCATCGAGACGATCTACCAGGATCTCGCGCTGGCCGACAATCTGTCGATCGGTGCCAACATCTTCCTCGGCCGCGAACCGATGCGCAAGGCGTTCGGCTTCCTGCCGGTGCTCGACCGCAAGGCCATGGCCGAGGCCGCCAGGGAGACGATGAAGCGGCTGGACTTCCACGTCAGCCGATTGAACGCGCCGGTCAGCAATTTCTCCGGCGGCCAGCGGCAGGCCGTGGCCATCGGCCGCGCCGTCTACTGGGACGCGCAGATCCTGATCATGGATGAACCGACGGCCGCGCTCGGCGTGCCGGAGCAGCGCAAGGTGATTTCGCTCATCCATCAGCTCAAGGCGCAAGGGCGCGGCGTGATCTTCATCTCGCATAATCTGCAGGACATCTTCGCCGTTTCCGATCGCATCGTCGTGCTGCGGCGTGGGATCCAGGCCGGCGAGCGCAAGATTTCCGAGACCAACCATGACGAGGTCGTCAGGCTGATGGTCGGCGGCTAAGGCCGTCAATTGCTAGCCGGCATCGCGGTTGGTCAGCGCGATATGGCAGCAGCCGCTGCCGTGACCGGGCGTCCAGGTGACATTGTCGAAACGCACGCCGGTCGCCTCGAACAGGCCACGGTCGAAGGCGCCGGCGATGCGGCAGAGCGTCGCGAGTTTTTCCTCGCCGACGCCGGCCTCGACCCAAGCATCCTTGAGCAGCGTTTCACCTTGAAGGCGATGCGGTCGGGCCCGCGTTCGACATCGGTCGGATACATCCGGCCGTCATCCGGGCTGACCGACAGGAAAGCTTCGCCGATTGAGCGCGCGTCGTTGGGACCGAATGCGGCGAAGGCGGCTGCTGCCACTTCCTTGCCGCGCTGCTCGATGGTCCGGGTCATTATCGCCTCGGCTCTTTCGGCGCCCAGCTCTCCGGTCAACTCATCCAGGAACAGGCGATAGAGGTCGGCCCGGTTGCGGAATGCGGAATCGAGTTCGCGCGACAGTTTCTCGGCTCTGGCTTCGGGGTCGATCATGATGCTTCCTGCGTGGTTCTTCTGAGCTTTGGTGCGGCTGCCACGAGCGCCTTGCCGATAGCCGATCGCGGCGCATCGATGACGGCGCGGGCATCGCCGCTCTCGGCAATCCGCCCGCCGTCGAGAAGGATGACGCGGTGGGCGACGGCCCTGACGACGCCGAGATCATGCGAAATGAAGAGATAAGCGATCCGTTCCTGGCGTTGCAGGTCGAGCAAAAGATCGAGGATCTGTCCGCGCACCGAAACATCGAGCGCCGAAACCGCTTCGTCGAGCACGATCAGCGAGGGTTTCGTGGCCATGGCGCGTGCAATCGCCACCCGCTGTCGCTGGCCGCCCGAGATTTGATGGATGGCGCGAGAGGCAAGCTCCGCCGCAAGCCCGACGCGCTCCAGCAGGGCGGCGATACGGCGCGGGCGCTCGGAACGGGAGGCGAGCCCGTGGATACGCAAGGGATCGTCAAGCACGCGCGCCACCGTGGCGCGCGGATTGAAGGCGGCAAGCGGATCCTGAAACACCATCTGCAAGCGAGCGCGACGCGCACGCAAGCCGGCGCCGCCCAGAGCCAGGAAATCATGGCCTTCAAACTCGATCCGGCCGGCATCCGGCTCGATCAGCCGCAACACCAGCCGGGCGATCGTCGACTTGCCGCTGCCGGAGGGTCCGGCCAGCGCCAGCGTCTCGCCGGGCCCGATTTCGAAAGAAACGTCGTCGGCCGCGGTAACCGTCTTGCCGCCACGGCGGTAGTGCCTGGTAAGGTTGGAAACTGCAAGCACGGGGACGCTCATGCGATCATGCCGTGGTGCAGCGGTTCGGCGTCGAGGCCGATATGGGCCTCGAGCAGCGCGCGCGTGTAGGCTTCAGTTGGCGCACTGACGATCTGTTGCGTGGCGCCAAGTTCGATCAATTCGCCATGCCGGAACACGGCAATGCGGTCCGCCAGCTCGGCGGCCAGCGCAATGTCGTGACTGATGAACAGCAGCGTCATGCCGTCTTCTTCCACCAGCCGCCGGATCAGTGCGACGATCTCGGCCTGCACGATGGTGTCGAGCGCGCTGGTCGCCTCGTCGGCGATCAAAAGTCTTGGGCCGGCTGCGATCGCGGCTGCAATCGCCACACGCTGCTTCTGGCCGCCGGACAGCTGATGCGGATAGGCGCGCAGGGCGGAGTCCGGGTCGGGCAGACGGACGCGTTCGAGCAGATCCTTCGCCTTGGCGTATGCCTGAGGCCATGTGAGACCGAGATGGGTTCGGGAGACTTCGGCGATCTGTTTGCCGACGGTCATGACAGGATCGAGGCTGGCGGACGGGTCTTGAAAGATGAAGCCGATATCGCGGCCGAGGAGGGGTGCCTTTTCGAGAAAACGGGAAGGTAGGCGTTCTGCCTTGGCACCCAACATCGACGGTCGCAAAACCCAATCGATACGTCCGTCAATCCTGGCGCTCGCCGGCAACAACCCCGCAATCGCCAAAGCCAGCGTACTTTTGCCCGAACCGCTTTCGCCGATGACGGCCAGCCGCTCGCCAGCCTTGATGTCGAGGCTGATGTCTCTCAGCGCCACCACCTCGCCGTCGTCACGGCGGTAGGTCACCGCGAGGTTGCGGATCGAAGCCAGCGCGGTCACGACAGGCCTCTTCGGACCGCCGTGGTTTCAACGATGCCTTCACCGGCGAGATAGACGCCGAGCACCGTCAGGACCAGTGCTATGCCGGGCGCGATCGACAGGAAGGGCGCGGTGCGCAGCACGGCGCGGCCCTCAGCTATCATGCCGCCCCAGGTGACCCGATTGGGGTCGCCAAGGCCGAGGAAGGACAAAGCCGCCTCGGTGAGGATCGCCGCTGCCACGATCACCGAGGACAGCGCCAGCACCGGCGGCAAGGCATTGGGCAGCACCTCGCGAAAGGCGATTTCCAGCGGATGCATGCCGATGACGCGCGCGCCGGCAACGTAGTCGCGCTCGCGGATCGACAGCACTTCCGCGCGGGCCACGCGCGCGGGCCCGGTCCAGGTGCCGAGCGCTATTGCCGCCACGACGACGCCGAGCGAAGGGCCGACGACGCTGACGAAGGCCAGAGCCAGCAAAAAGCCCGGCACGGTCTGGAAGGCATCGGTGACGCGCATCAGCACCTCGTCGGTGAGGCCGCCGGCAAACCCGGCCACCGTGCCCACCATCGAGCCGATGGCCAGTGCGGCGGCGGCTGCCGCAAGGCCGACGGCAAGCGATGTGCGGGCGCCGTGGAAAAGCTCGGCCAGCACGTCGCGGCCGAGGCGATCCGTGCCGAGCGGCAGCGACCAGTCCTGGAAGGGCGGCAGCAGCGCCGGGCCGGCGATGGCTTGCGGGTCGCCCGGAAACAGCAGCGGCGCCGACAGGGCCATGGCGCACAATGCCGCCAGGAGTATGGCGCCGGCGACCGCCTCCGGCGTGCGCAGAAAGCGGCGGAGCGTGCTCATGTGCCGGCCTCGCTGGCGCCGACGCGCGGGTCGAGAAAGGCATAGGCGACATCGACGAGAAGATTGATGACGATGACCAGGACGGCGCTGACGAGAATGATGCCGAGCAGCAAGGGCGTGTCGCGCGCGGCCACTGCCTCCTGCGCCAGCCGACCCAGACCGGGCACGGCAAAAACACTCTCGATGACGACGCTACCGCCCAGCATCTGCGCCGACTGCAGGCCGAGCATCGTGACCAATGGCAGCAGCGCATTGCGGGCGACATGGGCAAGCACGATGCGGCGGCGCGACAAGCCCCTGGCGCGGGCGGCCAGCACAAAATCCTGCCGCCAGACCTCGGTCATGCCGGCACGCATCATCCGCAAATAGAGCGCCAGGTAGATGAAGCCGAGGGCTGAGACCGGCAGGACGAGATGGATGGCGATGTCGGCGGCGCGGTCGAGGCCGGCCTTGCCGGAGGCGATGGTCTCGATGCCGCCGATCGGCAGCCAGCGCAGGTCGACAGCGAAGACGACGATCAGCACCAGGCCGAGCCAGAAACCCGGCACCGCGTAGAGCGCCAGCGAACCGATGGAGAGAAAACGGTCGCGAAAACTGCCCGGCCTGGCGCCGGCATAGATGCCCAGCGCCGAGCCGAGGCCGAAGGAAAGCGCGGTGGCGCTGCCCATCAACCACAGCGTGGTCGGCAGGCGCTCGAGGATCACGTCGCGGATCGGCCGCGAAAAGGTGACGGACTGGCCGAGATCGAGATGCAGCAGCGCCCAGAGATAGTTGGCGAGCCGCGTCAGCTCCGACTGGTCGAGGCCCCAGCGATGGCGCAACAGCTCGACCATGCCGGCATCGCCGCCGGTCGAGACGATATAGGCATCGACCGCGTCGCCCGGGGCGGCCTCGAGCAGCAGGAACGTGCCGATGACGACTATCAAAAGCACGAAGATGCTGCCGACGAGGCGACGGCGGAGGAGTATGAGGGCGCGGTTCATGCGGCCCTCGATGGGTTGGCGATACGTTGGTTAGGACCGCGCCTGGGCACCCCCCTCTGTCCTGCCGGACATCTCCCCCGCAACGGGGGAGATTGGCTGTCATTTTTGGCTTCGCCAATCCCCAACGTCGGAAAATTCGCGGGACAGACAAGTTGCCAATCTCCCCCCTTGAGGGGGAGATGTCCGGCAGGACAGAGGGGGGCCTCGTAGAACTCAACGCCTACGATGCTTTCGCGAACGTTCATCCGCGAAATACTGTCACGATTCCAGATAGGTGTCCGCCCAGTTCGACACCGCCCAGCGCGGGTTGTTGGCGATGTTGCCGACAGTGTCGCGGGCGACGCTGATGAAGCTCCATTCGGCGACGTTGATCAGCGGCAGGTCGGCGGCCACCTCTTTCTGGAACTCCTTGTAAAGATTGGTGCGGGCCGATGTATCGAGCGTCTCGGACGCCTTGGCGATGAGCGCGTCCAGCGCATCGTTCTTGTAGCCGCCCTGGTTGGAGAACGGCACGCCGTCCGGAATGCCGCTTTGCACCAGGATGGTGGTCGAGATCGCCGGGTCGCCGCGGAACACCGGCGGGCCGACGGCGAGGTCGAAAGCGTGGTCGGTGTAGACGGCCTTGATATGCGCGGCGGAATCGTTGTTGACGAGCTGGGCGTCGATGCCGATCGCGGCGAGCGCCTGGCGCAGATAGTCGCCGAACTGCTTGGTTTCGTTGAAATAGGGAGCCGGCAACAGTTTCAGCGAAAAGCGCTTGCCGTCGGCGCCCTTCTTGTAACCCGCCTCGTCGAGCAGCGCATTGGCCTTGGCGACGTCGAAGGCATAGGTCGGGACGTCGGCGGTATAGAACTGCGGGTCGTTCTTCGGCACCGGGCCGGTGGCGGTGGCGGCATAGCCGAGGAACACCGTCTTGACGACGAAATCCTCGTCGATGGCATGCGCGATCGCCTGGCGCACCTTCAGGTCGGCGAGCTCCTTGCGACGATGATTGATCTCGACGACGAGCTGGTAGGTCAGTCCCTCATAGCCCTTGGTGATCACCTTCAGGCCCGGCACTTTCGAGATGCGGTCAAGATCGGCCAGCGGCACGGCGGAGAAGGCGGCGAGCTGGATCTCTCCTGCTTCCAGCGCGCTCGCCGCCGAAGTGCGGTCGGGCAGCACCTGGTAGATGATCTCATCGAGATAGGGCTCGCCCTTGCCCCAATAATCCGTGTTCTTCGTCAGCCGGTAGTATTGGCCGGCCTTGTATTCGGCGAACTTGAACGGGCCGGTGCCGATGGGCGCGTTGTTGGCCGGGTTGTCCTCGATCTTGCCAACTTCGTAAACGTGCTTCGGCACCACGCTGCTCAGCGCCGGCAGAGCGTTTCGGATCAGCTGGAAGGGCGTGGGCTTGGCGAATTTGAACACGGCGGTCAATTCATCAGGGGTATCTACCGCGGCCAGATCCTTGAACACGGTGCGGCCGAGATTCTGCAGCGGCCTCCAGATCTGCAGCGCCGAGAAGGCGACGTCGGCCGAGGTAAACGGCGTGCCGTCATGCCATTTGACCCCTTCGCGCAGTTTGAAGGTCGCCGACAGCCCGTCGGCGGCGCCTTCCCAACTGACCGCCAGGCGTGGTGCAAGCCCGTCCTTGCCATCGAAGGAGGCTTCGGCCAGCGTTTCGACGATCTTGCTGGAGATGAAGAAGACGCCGTTGGAGGCGACGATGGCCGGGTTGAGGTTGCGCGGCTCGGAATCGGCGGCGAGCACCAGGCGGCCACCCTTCTTCGGCGTCTGCGCCCAGCTCAAGGCCGGCATCGCGGTGGAGGCCAGAAGCATGGCAGAGCCCGCAAGCACCGTGCGGCGTGAAATCCTGAACTCCGGCATCATCCTATTCCCCCCTCTATCTCATATCTTGCACGGAGGCCTTTCGGGCGTTTCCATGCACGTTTGATTATGGGCCTTGCCGTGGCTTTCGCCAGAGACGGAATTGGCGCATCGTGGCGTGGCTTTGAAATTTTTGTTCGCTGGACCAGTTACGGGAGAGTGGTCGATAAACCTGACCTGGTAAGACCAGGTCATCCGATGCACCTCACATTATCGGCACCGGCGACGGCCATTCAGCTGGGCGAGCCTGTTTCTGGCTGGACCAGATGGGCGAAAATGGTGCAGATTTGACCCGAAGTCGGAAGACCTAACGGGATCGGGCATCCGGCGGTCCAGCCGATCCGCGCGGACATTCAGGGAGAGAGACAATGAACATAGCTCCGGGGAAGAGTGCCGTCGGCGACATCCCATTCGACCACGCCAGGGTCGATGGCCTGATGGAAGAGGCTGATATCGACGTCCTGCTCGCGACATCCAAGCACAACACCCAATATCTGCTCGGCGGCTACAAGTTCATCTTCTTCGCCGCCATGGATGCGATCGGCCACAGCCGGTACCTGCCGATCGTGATCTACGAAAAAGGCGGACCGGACCACGCCGCCTATATCGGCAACCGCATGGAGGGTGGCGAACACCAGAACCACCCGTTCTGGACGCCGACGCTGCATGCCGCCTGCTGGGGCACGCTCGATGCCGCCAATCTCGCTGTCGAGCATGTGCGCAAGATCGGCAAGGGCGACGCTCGCATCGGCATCGAGCCGGGTTTCCTGCCGTCGGACGCCTATGCCCTGATCCGCAAAGCGCTCCCCGACGCCAAGCTGGTCGATGCCACCGGCATGCTGGAGCGCATGCGCGCCATCAAGACCGAGGCCGAGCTGGAGAAACTGCGTATCGCTTCCGAACTGATCACCGATTCCATGCTGGCCACCATCCAATGGGCGCGCGAAGGCACGACCAAGAGCGAGATGATCGAACAGCTTCGCCGCGAGGAGACCAATCGCGGCGCGCATTTCGAATATTGCCTGCTGACGCTGGGCTCCAGCCACAACCGCGCGGCGTCGCCGCAGGCGTGGAAAAAGGGTGAAGTGCTGTCGATCGATTCCGGCGGCAATTATCATGGCTATATCGGCGACCTCTGCCGCATGGGGGTTCTCGGAGACCCGGATGCCGAGCTGGAGGACCTGCTGGCGGAGGTCGAGGCGGTGCAGCAGGCGGCGTTCTCGAAGGTAAAGGCGGGTACGCTGGGTGGTGACATGATTTCCCATGCCGAAGGCGTGCTGAAAAAATCCAAGGTCGCGCCCTACACGGATTTCTTCGCTCACGGCATGGGGCTGATCACGCATGAGGCGCCGTTCCTGATGACCAACCATCCGGTGACCTATGAAGGCACCTATGCGGGCAAGCCGCTGGAGAGGAACATGGTGCTATCGGTGGAGACGACCATGCTTCACCCGACGCGCGGCTTCATCAAGCTGGAGGATACGGTGGCGGTTACCGATACCGGCTATGTGATGTTCGGGGATCGGGGTCGGGCATGGAACCGGGGTGGCATGTAACCTGCCACGTTACAAATGAGCGTGCCGGTCTCGATTGTCTCTAAGGCGCGTCGCGTCGAAACGAATTCATGCGCGGCGCTTTGCCGTTGCCGCTAAACAGAAGTCACTTTTGCGCGACAGGCACTAAACCATTCCAGTGCAGACGACTTCCAATCTTCCGTCGATCGTCTGGGTGCAGCATATGGTAAGCCCCTCGGATGCGGAGACGACGGCGCAATCGGATGCAAACGTTGACGCCCACGGACTGCCGGATTTGGCGTTGCGATGGAACCAGGAGAGTTGGCTCTGAAGCCCGGCCATGATCATAAGCAGGGCATTGATGTCACGTTGATCCGGCGAGGGCGGTGTAAAAGCGATCTTGACCAGCGGATGCTTATGGTCTTTGCAGTTGACCGTCCGTACCTGCTCGACCGTCTGGATCAAGCTCAGCGGCACGGGTATCCAGGATTCGCAGGACAAATCGGTCGAAAAGAGAAGCGTTGACGGGTCGGCGTCGTTGGCCTTGACAATACCGCCAACCGTCATGGCCGGGTTGCCATCCGGCAGGCTGCCCGTTGCGAGCTTCTCCACGAATTCCTGGGGACTGAAACGCGTCATCGCTTCTCTCTCAAGGAGGCATGCTGGACGATAGCATATCGGAAGGGCGCCTCAAAGTCGCGAGCGAGGGGAGTTCCCGGCCGGCAGCAACCTGAAATCCGGCAGTTCGCGCAATCCCAGTTCCGGCCCTGCCGGCGAATAGACGACGAACAGCTGCATCGGCCCGTCGCCGGTGTTGAGCGTCGAGTGGAAGCGGCTCTCGGGCACGTAAATGGTGCAGCCGGGGCCGACCTTCTCGACCACCGGATTGCCTTGCTCGTCCTCGACCATCTGCTCGCCATGGCCCGAAATGACAAAGATGATTTCTTCCGCGCCCGGATGGTTATGACGGGTATGGCCCTTGCCGGAAGGCAGGTCGACGACGCCGCCGGAAAAGCGGGTCGCGCCGTTCACTTCCGGAGCGACCGTCAGCGACAATTTTCCCCAGTCGAATCCGAAGGCGCTGACATCCTTCGGGTAGACGAACACCTTGCTCTTGTCGGTCATTCTCATGATCCCTTCTTTTTCTTCGTGGTCGTCTTCAGGCCGCCAAGCGTAACGGCCTTGAAATCGGCGGTCTGCCGGGCGATCGCCGCTTCCGCCGGCAGCCGCTCCATCGAGCTCGCGCCATAGAAGCCGTGCAGCCCCTTGCAGCGTTCGAGGATGTAGCGGGCGTCGTCCGGCATCGAGATCGGCCCGCCATGGCAAAGCAGGATGACATCCTTGCGCACCGAACGGGCCGCTTCGGCGATCGCGTCGATGGCGACCACGCAGTCGTCGAGCGACTTGGCAGAGGTGGCGCCGATCGAGCCCCCCGTCGTCACGCCCATATGAGCCACGACGATATCGGCGCCGGCCCTGGTCATGGCGCGCGCCTCGTCCGGGTTGAAGACATAGGGCGTGGTCAGAAGATCGAGCTTGCGGGCTTCGGCGATCATGTCGACCTCGAGCCCAAAACCCATGCCGGTCTCCTCGAAGCTCTGTCGCATGCTGCCGTCGAACAGGCCGATGGTGGGGAAATTCTGCACCCCGGAAAAACCCATCGTCTTCAGTTCGGAGAGCAGCAGCGGCATGATGACGAACGGATCGGTGCCGTTGACACCAGCCAGCACCGGCGTCTTCCTGACCACCGGCAGCACCTCGTAGGCCATCTCCTTGACGATCTCATTGGCATTGCCATAGGCAAGCAGGCCGGCGGCCGAGCCGCGACCGGCCATGCGGTAGCGGCCGGAATTGTAGATGATGATGAGGTCGATGCCGCCGGCCTCTTCGGCCTTGGCCGACAGGCCGGTGCCAGCGCCGCCGCCGACGATCGGCACGCCCTTGTCGATCATCCCCCTGAATTTCTTCAGTATGTCCTTGCGCGGTATTGCCGGCATGTCTTGGATCTCACTGTCTGGCGATTTCGAGGAAAGCCGCGACCGCGGCCTTGGCGAATCGGGGATCATTGATGTGCAGCGGCAGGCGTGTCAGCCGGCGCGTCGCGTTCGGCTTAATCGTGCGCTCAATGGCTTCGAACAGGGCGGCATCGGCTTGCGGGTCGAAGAAGGCGCCGCCTTCGATGTCGAGCGCCGAGACGCCTTTCTCCGGGACAAGGAAATGCACGGGCCCCTTGCAGCGGGCGAGCCTTGTGCCGATCCATTCGCCGATCTTGCGGCATTCCTGCGCCGTCGTGCGCATCAGCGTGACGTTCGGGTTGTGCTCGTAGAACAGCCGCCCGCGATAAGGGTCCGGAATGGTCGCAGGCGCCCAGAAATTGACCATGTCGAGCGCGCCGACCGAGCCGACATAAGGCAGGCCGGTGCGGGCAACGGCACCGAAACGATCCTCCGTCGCCGGCAGCACGCCGCCGAACAGGAGATCGCAGACCTCAGTGGTGGTGATGTCGATGACGCCGGACAGCAGGCCGCTGTCGGCCAGTTTCTCCATGCTGCGGCCGCCGGTGCCGGTGGCGTGAAAGACCATGCAGTCATAGGTCGAACGGAGCTGATCCGCGATTGCCGTCACGCACGGCGTGGTGACGCCGAACATGGTGAGGCCGATCGACGGCTTGCCCTCGGGCGGCGGCGGCGGTCTGGCGGCCATGCCCGATATCGCCTGGGCCGCATTGTACAGAACGACACGCGAGAGCTGGTTCAGCCCGGCCATGTCGGTCACCGATGGCATCATGATGATGTCCGAGATGTCGACATAGGGCGCGGTGTCGCCGGAAGCGAGCGTCGAAACCATGATCTTGGGCAGGCCGAGCGGCAGCGCGCGCATGCCTGCGCTAATGATCGACGTGCCGCCGCCGCCGCCGATGCCGATCATGGCGGCAATGTCGTTTCGCGATTGGACAAAGCGAGCGAAGGCAATGCCCATCGCGGCGACCGCGGTGCCGCGGTCATCGCCGGCGAGCACCGCGTCTCGCCCGCCGGGATGGTGGCCTGCCACATCCTCAGCGGCAATGTCGACCGGCACGCTCGCGCCGCGCGTTCCGACGTCGACGCGGCAGACAGCGGCACCCGTGGCGGCGATCGCGTCGGCCAGGAAGGCGAGTTCCTCACCCTTGGTGTCCGCGGTGCCCACCACATAAATGCGCTTCATCGATGCCTCCCTCTGCCGGTCCAAGTCACCCAGAGGCTCAGTGCTCTACAGAGCGTCAACCTAGCCATTCCGAAAACGAGGAGGTCATTGCAATTTTTTGAGACGCGCGTATCATATTGGTATGGATGTCTCACGTCAACACGCCGCAGCAAGCGACGACACCGCCGGGGGACCAGAGCGTGGACCGCGCGCGCGCACGAAACGGCTGATGCTGGAGACGGCGACGAAGCTGATGCAGGCAGGCGCAACACCTTCGGTCAGCGAGGTTGCCGAGGCGGCGCAGGTGTCCCGCGCCACCGCCTACCGGTATTTTCCGAGCCAGGCGGCACTGGTGCAGGCAGTGGTTAACGAGGGGCTCGGGCCGATCCTCACCTGGAAATCCACCTCTGCCGATGCCGAGCGCCGCGTCGCCGAGCTCTTCGATACGGCCATGCCGCGCATCGAGGCTTTCGAGGCCACATTCAAGGCGGCGTTGAAACTGTCGCTCGATCAGTGGGCGCGGCGCCAGGCCGGCACTTTGGGCAGCGAACCGACCTTCAAGCGCGGCCACCGCGTCGAGTTGCTCCAGGACGCGCTCGCTCCGCTCAAGGGCCGGCTTCCGCCGCGCGACCTCAAGCGGCTGGCGCAAGCGCTGTCGCTGATCTTCGGCGTCGAGGTGCTTATCGTGCTGAAGGACATCTGGGGACTGGACGGTCGCCGGACGATGTCCGTTGCCCAGTGGGCGGCGGTCGCCCTGGTGCGCGCGGCGATCGCGGAATCAGTCTCCGAAGCACAAGCGATCGAACCAACAAGGGTCACGAAATAGCAGGTATCTGGTTCTACCAGATTTGCATACTGGTTGCCGATATTAACCGCAATGCTGAAGCATGAACAAGGCCGATGTCTATCAATGAGTAGGAAAATTTAGGAAAAACAGGCAGATAAGGCTGGAATTCGAGACTTCGAGCTGTCACCATTGCTCAAGAAAGGGCTTGACGGAGCTTCAAAATTGGTAATACCAGATCAAAGGAGAAAAGCGGATCGAAAGTGAGGGCTGCGATCCATTTCCGGACGGGCGAGGAGGCTCCAAACCGGAAGGCGCGACCAAGGGAGGAACTACCAGGGCCGGCCCAGTTTGCCGGTTCGCTTGATACGGTAGAATGCGCACAAGGGAGGAAACATCATGCGCAAGATAGTGACCAGCTTGCTTGCTGGTATCGGCTTGACACTTGCCTGCGGAACATCCGTCTACGCCCAGGACAAATCGCTCACCATCTTCTGGGCGGAATGGGATCCTGCCAACTACCTCCAGGAACTCGGCAACGAGTACGAGAAGGAAACCGGCGTCAAGATCACGGTGGAAACCACGCCCTGGGCCGACTTCCAGACCAAGGCCTTCACCGAGTTCAACGCTCATGGCGATGCCTACGACCTGGTCGTCGGCGACTCGCAGTGGCTCGGCGCCGGGTCGACCGGTGGCCACTATGTCGACCTCACCGACTTCTTCAACAAGCACAAGCTCGGCGAGGTGATGGCGCCGGCGACGGTGAAGTACTACGCCGAATATCCTGGCAACAGCGGCAAGTACTGGGCCATCCCGCTCGAAGGCGACGCCGTCGGCTGGTCCTATCGCAAGGACTGGTTCGAGGATCCCAAGGAGAAGGAAGCCTTCAAGGCCAAATACGGCTACGACCTCGACGTGCCGAAGGATTTCAAGGCGCTGCGCGACATCGCCGAATTCTTCCACCGGCCGGACCAGAAGAGATACGGCATCGCCATCTACACCGACAATTCCTATGACGCGATGGCGATGGGCTTCGAGAACGCGCTGTTCTCCTATGGCGGCGAACTGGGTGACTATTCGACCTACAAGGTCGACGGTTTCATCAACTCCGATAAGGCTGTCGCCGCGCTCGACGCCTATAAGGAGCTCTACAAGTTCACGCCTCCGGGCTGGGCCAAGTCGTTCTTCGTCGAGGACAACCAGGCGATCACCGAAAACCTGGCCGCGATGAGCATGAACTACTTCGCGTTCTTCCCCTCGCTGATCAACGAGGCGTCGAACCCGAACGCCAAGAACACCGGCTTCTTCGCCAATCCTCCCGGGCCGAACGGCGACCAGTTCGCCGCACTCGGTGGCCAGGGCATCTCCGTCGTCTCCTACTCGCAGAAGCAGGACGAGGCGATGAAGTTCCTCGAATGGTTCATCAAGGACGAGACCCAGAAGAAGTGGGCGGCACTCGGCGGCTACACCTGCAGCGCAGCCGTGCTCAAGTCGGAAGAGTTCCAGAATGCGACGCCCTACAACAAGGCCTTCTACGAGACCATGTTCAAGGTGAAGGATTTCTGGGCGGTGCCGGAATATGCCGAACTGCTCCAGCAGCTCAACCAGCGCGTCTATCCCTACATGATCGGCGGCGAAGGCACCGCCAAGGAAACGCTCGACGCACTGGCCGCCGACTGGAACGCGACCTTCAAGAAATACGGCCGCGGCCAATAATCGTTCATGTCCCACGGAGGGGGCGCTCATGCCTCCTCCGTTTCTTTTTCTTCAAGCGGGAGCAGGGTCTTGGCGACCACGATGATCACCACGCTGGACAGATCTTCACGCGCGGCCGCGCGTGGCCTTAGCGATATTTCGATCCGCAATCTTTTCATCATCCCGACGATCCTGTTCCTGATCGTCTTCAACATCTTTCCGCTGATCTATTCGCTCGGCTATTCCTTCACCGATTTCCGCGCCTCGACCAACGCGCCGGCGAATTTCGTCGGGTTGCAGAACTACCGCGACCTGCTCAGCGACCCCTATGTCTGGTCCAACTTCGCCATCACCGCCAAATACGTGATCATCTCGGTCGCCGGACAGTTGCTGGTCGGCTTCGGCGTGGCGATGCTGCTCAACCGCGACATCCCGCTGAAGGGGCTGCTGACGACCCTGCTGCTGCTGCCGATGATGCTGTCGATGGCCGTCGTCGGCCTGTTCTGGAAACTGCTCTACGATCCGTCATGGGGCGTCATCAACTATGCGCTCGGGCTTGGCAATTTCGAGTGGCTGGCCGACCCCAAGATGGCACTCTACGCGGTGGCGCTGACCGACATCTGGATGTGGTCGCCCTTCGTCATGCTGCTGTCGCTGGCCGGCCTCTCGGCGGTGCCGAAGCACCTCTACGAAGCCGCCGCTATCGACCGCGCCGGTCCGTTCTACACCTTCTTCCGCATCACCTTGCCGCTGGTCGCGCCGATCCTCATGATCGCCGTCATCTTCCGCACCATGGAAGCGTTCAAGACCTTCGATCTGGCCTACATCCTGACCACCCAGCCGACGGCTGAACTGATCTCGATCCGGCTCTACAAGATGGCGTTCCAGGAATGGCAGACCGGGCGCTCCTGCGCGCTCGCCTACATCGTGCTGATCATGGTGCTGGCCATCACCAACATCTACGTCAAATATCTCAACAAAGTGAAGGAGCGCTGAGATGGCCGCCGTCCGCACTTCTTCCGAGATCGCCCTCAACCGCGTCGCAATCGTCGCCGTGCTGGTGGCGACAGTGATCTTCCTGGCGCCGATCTACTGGATCGCCTCGACGGCGTTCAAGCCGCGCAACCTTGCCACCACCATCCCGCCGACGGTCGTGTTCCAGCCGGAGATATCGCCCTTCGTGAAGCTGTTCACCAAGCGCTCGCAATTGCGCAGCCCGCCTTCGCCCGAAGAATACGCGGCGGCGCCCTGGTGGGAACGCGTCGTCTTCGACGGCGGCGAAAAGATCGTGCGCGACGGCAAAGGCCAGGTGCAATGGTCGGGCTATCCGAACCGTTTCATGAATTCGCTGATCGTCGCGATCACCTCGACGGTGCTGGCGGTCGGCATGGGTACGTTCACCGCCTATGGCTTCTCGCGCTTTAGGGTCAAAGGCGAGGCGGACCTTTTGTTCTTCATCCTGTCGACCCGCATGCTGCCGCCCGTGGTGGTGGCGATCCCGATGTTCCTGATGTACCGGGCGGTCGGCCTCAACGATTCCCATATCGGGCTGATCATCCTCTACACCGCCTTCAACCTGTCCTTCTCGGTTTGGCTGATGAAGGGTTTTATGGACGAGATCCCGAAGGAGTACGAGGAAGCGGCGCTCGTCGACGGCTATACGCGCATGGAAGCCTTCTTCAAGATCGTGCTGCCCGAAGCCGCCACCGGCATCGCCGCGACGGCCGTGTTCTGCTTCATCACGGCATGGAACGAATATGCCTTCGCGCTGATCATGACCAATCGCCGCGCCCAGACCGCACCGCCGTTCATCCCGAGCCAGGTCGGCTCCGGGCTGCCGGACTGGACGGTGATCGCCGCCGGCACTTTCCTGTTCCTGCTTCCTGTCGCCATCTTCACCTTCCTGCTTCGTAATCACCTGTTGCGCGGCATGTCCTTCGGAGCGATCCGCAAATGAGCTTTCGCGCCATCAACCAGAAATATCTGGAACCAGGCAGCCAGGTGCTGATGGTGCTCGGCATCGTTGCGCTCTGCCAGCCCTGGAACTTGCTGCTGCACAGCTATGGGCTGACCATCATCCTGATCGGCCTGATCGGCTTCAACATCACCTCCAAGATCGCACCGCAAGAGGAAGCCGGAACCGGCCAGTCAGGCGATCCGCAGCGAAATCCGGGAGCGCAGCATTGACCCAGATCGAGCTTCGCGGCGTCCAGAAGTTCTTCGGCGCCGTCCAGGTCATCAAGGACCTCAACCTCAAGATCGAAGACAACGAGTTCATCGTGCTGCTCGGTCAGTCGGGCTGCGGCAAGACGACGACGCTGCGCGCCATTGCCGGGCTGGAGACGATCGACGAGGGCGACATCCTCATCGACGGCAAGCCCATCCAGCATCTGAAGGCCGCCGATCGCGACATCGCCATGGTCTTCCAGTCGTTCTCGCTGTACCCGCATATGAGCGTCTACGAGAACATCGCCTTTCCCTTGCGCGCCACGCGAAAGAGCAAGAGCGAAATCGACCAGGAAGTTCGCTCGGTCGCCAAGACGCTGCAAATCACGGACCTGCTCGGCAAGAAACCGTCGGCGCTGTCGGGCGGCGACATGCAGCGCGTGGCGATCGGCCGGGCACTGGTGCGGCGGCCGAAAGCGATGCTGATGGACGAGCCGATCGGCGCGCTCGACGCCAAGCTGCGCGAGGAGATGCGGGCCGAGATCAAGCGGCTGCACATCAAGCAAGGCTCGACCACCATCTACGTCACCCATGACCAGATCGAGGCGATGAGCCTCGCCGATCGCATCGTCATCATGCATGAGGGGGTTCTCCAGCAGGTCGGCTCCCCCGACGAGGTCTATTCGCACCCGGCCAACCTGTTCGTCGCGCAATTCGTCGGCAGTCCGGTGATGAACGTGGCCGACGCGGCGGTGGCCGAAAAAGCCTCGTCGGCCTCGGTGACGGTGGGCGATGCGCCAACCGGTTTCGAATTCCCGCGCGCGCTCCTGTCGAAGCTGAACGGCCATGCGGGCGGCCGGCTGGCACTCGGCATCAGGCCGGAAGGCGTCCTCATCAGCCGTGAGGCGGCGGAGGGCTTCATGGCGGTCGAGACGCAGATCGTCGAGCCGCTCGGCTCGTTCGACATCGTCGACCTGAAAGTCGGCTCCAAGATGCTGCGCGCCCGCACCAAGAGCGGCTTCATTTCAGGTCCCGGCGAGAGGGTGTTCGCCAGGATCGATCCGACACAGGCGCATTTCTTCGACGCGGCGAGCGGCAAGTCGCTCGGAGTGAGACTCTGATGGCCCATATCCAGCTCAAGAATATCTCCAAGACGTTCGGCAATCACACGGCCCTGACCGGGCTCGACCTCGACATCGCCGATGGCGAGTTCTTCGTCCTGCTCGGCGAGACGGGCGCGGGCAAGACAACGACGCTGCGGCTGATCGCCGGACTGGAAAAACCGAGCGAGGGCCAGGTCTTCATCGACGGGATCGACGTTGCCGACTGGGGCGCCGCGGAGCGCGACGTGGCGCTGGTGCTACAGCAATATTCGCTCTACCCGCGCTATACGGTGCGCGAAAACCTCGAATTCCCGCTGAAGCCGAAGATCCGGCGGCTGCCCGACGCCGAAATCAAGGACCGCGTCGACCGCGCGGCGCGGACGCTCAGGATCGAGCATCTGCTCGACCGCAAGACCGACCGGCTGTCGGGCGGCGAGATGCAGCGCGTCTCGATCGGCCGGGCCATCGTGCGCAAGCCGCGCGTGTTCCTGATGGACGAGCCGCTGTCGGCGCTCGACGCCAAGCTGCGCGAGGCGCTGCGCACGGAACTGAAGAACCTGCAGATGCAGCTCGGCGCCACCTTCCTGTTCGTCACCCACGACCAGATCGAGGCGATGTCGATGGGCGACAAGGTGGGCGTGCTCAACCATGGCCGCATCGTCCAGACCGGCACGCCGCATGAGATCTACAACAATCCGCGCGACACCTATGTGGCGAGCTTCGTGGGCTCGCCGCCGATGAACCTCATCGACGGCAGGGTGGTCAACGATCGTGCGGTCATGGCGCCGCTGAATTTCGAATTGCCGCTTTCAGGGGGAGCCAAGGCGAGTGCGGCGACCGACGGTCGCCCGCTCGTCTTCGGCATCCGCCCCGAGGACGTCTATCTCGAGAGCGGTGCGCCGGTCGAGGCGCGCGTCCACGACGTCGAAAACCATGGCGTGGAAAAGATCCTGACGCTGCGCGTGGGCGAGACCACGCTGCGCGCCACGGTGCCGGCGCGGACCGATGTCGCGATCGAGCAGCCGGTGCGCTTTGCCTGGAATCCGGACAAGGTGGTGCTGTTCGACAAGGGCAGCGGCGTGAGTTTGCGGCACGCCGGATGAGGCGAATATCGCGAATGCGATGTTCCGGACAGCGCCCTAAACAAAAAGCCCGACTTGCGGCAGGGCAAGGAATCCGGGTTAACGGGTCCCTCCGGAGCCTTCGTCGGTGCGCTGTTGATGAAGCATTGAACGGAAAAACCCGCCTGTGCGGCGGGTCCCTGGCGCAACTCAGCACCATAACCAAATATCTACCATAGTTGCCTTCACCCAGTCAAGAAAAAATTCCTATCATGGGAAACTGGCACAGCGGGACTGGCTGTGGTCAGGTCTTGTGAACCCGAGTTCTGAGCCCCCGCAGCAATGCCGGCCGGACAGCCGTCCCGCACCTCTACTTCGGCAGATAGGTCTCATAGGGCTCGGTGTTGATCAGCAGGATCACGCATTCCGTCTCCGAGAGGCAGGCGTCGGCATGCATCTCATTGGCCTTCTGGGTCCAGTAGGATCCGGGAGGCAGCTCGACCTTGCTCGCCTCGCCGCCGTCCATCTGCCAGTGCGCCCATAGGCCCTGGATCACCACGGCGCGATAATCGGCGGTGTGCGCATGAACAGGGGCGTGCCAGTTGCCCGGGACTTTCAGCAAGGTACCCGCGGGGCCCTTGGCCCTTTCTCCCCATAGCGGTCCGAGACGCTGCGGTTGGTCCGGCGCCTCAGAAACATAGGGAATCTTGCTGGCCGGCAGATAGCTGTCCTCAAGGGCGAAGGCACGGCCGGGGATAGTGAGCATTGCGGCCAGCGTCAGGATTTTTAAGTGATTTGGCATCGCTTCTCCTCTTCGGGCCGACTTGCCGCCAGCGCTCGTCTGTTGGATGACAAGCTATTGCAAATGGCCAAGCCGGGAATGGCATTCTGTCCGGAACACTTGGCAATTCATCCAGGCCGGAAATCGCCACTGCAAACAGCGTTGATTTAGCCTTTTCCCGAGGCGCCGCCCGCGGCGCGCAAATGGCTGGGCGCGCTGCCGACGATGCGCTTGAAGGCCCGGCTGAACGACGCTTCCGAATCATAGCCCAATCTGGCGGCGATCACCGACACCCGCATCCCTTCTTCCTCGAGCCACCGCCTTGCCTGATGCATGCGTACCCCGGCGACATATTTTGCCGGTGTCTCTCCGACGACGGCCGTGAAACGTTCGGCAAAAGCCGACCGTGAGGCGCCCATCTCGCGGGCCAGCGCTTCGACGGTCCAGTTCCTGTCAGGCTGCCGATGAATGGCGACCAGCACGCGGCCGATGTCCCGATCCTTGATCGCCGCGATCCAACCCGTGATGTCACCGGCGCTGTTCTCCACCCAGGAGCGGATGATGGCTGCGGCCAATACATCGGCCAGCCGCGCCAGCATCATGCCGGAGCCGGCCCGGTTCCTCGTCGCCTCGTCGGCCATGGCTTCCAGCAAATGCGGGATGCTTGGCTCGCCGGCCATCAGCTCCTTCGCGCGCAGCATATCCGGCATCATGGCCAGCAGTGGATGCGAGCCATCGTGGTTGAAGTGCATGCTGCCGCAGAACAGCAGCGTTTTTGCACCATGGCCGCCGTTCGAGACGGCGTAGACATTGTCCTGCAGGGGCTCGACGCTGTAGCTTTCGAGCGGTTCGGCTTGTACACCGGGTGCGCTGGCAAGGATATGCTCGGCGCCGCGCGGCAACAGCAATGCATCGCCGGCTCTCAGTTCCATCCATTCGCCTGGTGGCGAAAGCAGCCAGCATCCGGCACGGCCGATGAAGTGAAACCGCGCCGCCTTCTGCACCGGAAAGAGCACGGCCCAAGGCGCGCCCAGTTCGCAGCGGCCATAGTCGACGCCCTCGAGGCGCAGCGCGCGCAACATCTCGGTCAACGCACCCCCCGGGGCCGGCACAGTGTCGTTGGGCGAGGTCAAGTCCATGCCGATTCCTACAGCAGTTCAGCGTCCCACGGAAACGCTGAACTGCTGTACCTCTTCGGGCAATTCCGGACGGAATTGCTCCAGCCTGGAGTCACGGCCTGCCGCTTCAGCCGGCCTGGCGGATCTCAGCATGTTCCTCGGCACGCAGGTGGCTGGGAGCCGAGCCGATGACGCGCTTGAAGGCCCGGCTGAAGGCGGCGTCCGACTCATAACCCAGGCGTGTGGCGACGACGGAAATCTTCTGGCGATCGCGCACCAGCCATTGTCGGGCCTGGTGCATGCGCACCTGGGTGACGTACCTGGCCGGCGTCTCGCCGACAATGGTGGCAAAACGCTCGGCAAAGCCCGATCGCGAGGCGCCCATCATCCTGGCGAGCGCCTCGACGGTCCAGTCGCGGTCCGGTTCGAGATGGATGGCGGCCAGAACGCGCCCGATGTCGGGATCCCTGACCGCCGCGATCCAACCGCTTGAATCGCCGCAGCCGCGCTCGACCCATGAGCGGATCACGGTGGCGGCAAGGACGTCGGCGAGCCGCGCCAGAATGCCGCCGGAGCCGACGCGCTCCATCGTCACTTCACGCGCCATCGAGTCCAGGAGATGCGGAATACCCGGCTCATAAGCTTCGAGTTCATGCGCGCGCATGACATCAGGCATCATGCCGAGCAGGGGATGCAGGCCATCGATGTTGAAGTACATGCTGCCAAAAAACAGCAGCGTGCCCGGACAGCGACCATCGGGGCACATGGCTTCATTGGACATGCAATAGACGTTCTTGCAGACTTCTTCGGCCGCGTAGCCCTGGATCGGCCAAGCCTTGGTGCCCGGTTCGCTTGCCAGCACATGCGCTGCGCCACGCGGCAGCAGCGCCGCGTCGCCCGCCTTGAGCTCGACCCACTCGCCCGAGGGCTGCATCAGCCAGCAGCCCTTGCGGCCGATGAAGTGGAATCGCGCCGCTGCCTGGGCCGGAAACTGGATGCCCCAAGGCTCCCGCATTTCGCAACGGGCGTAGTCGACGCCGTCGAGACGCAGCCCACGCAATATGTCGGTCAGCGGATCGCCAGTGGTCGGAACTTTGGACGAACGGTCAAACATAATGGTGTTTCTAGCATGGAAACTCCAGGCCGTCACTCCCTATGTTGCAGTGCAGCCAAATGTTGCGCTGCAACTTCATCGGAGACTGACCATGGCCGAACCCGCGACGGGCGTCGTCGACGCCGCCCTATTGAACACTGTCGATCAGGAGGAACGAACAGAGCCGGCATGGGGCGCCGTCGTCTCGCTGGCGCTTGGTGTTTTCGGTCTCGTTACGGCGGAATTCCTGCCCGCCAGCCTGTTGACGCCGATGGCGAGCGATCTCGGCGTCAGCGAAGGCGTTGCGGGACAGGCGGTCACCGCGACCGCGATCGTCGGCGCCATTGCCGCTCCCACGATGGCGATCATAACACGGCGCATGGACCGCAGGCTGGTGATGTGGATGCTGACCGCGTTTCTGATCGCCTCGAACCTTTTGGCCGCCTTTGCCTCGTCGCTGTCCATGCTTCTGCTTGCCCGCGTCGTGCTCGGCGTTGCACTCGGCGGCTTCTGGGCTATGTCGGCGGCCATGGCGTTGCGGCTGGTGCCGATGCGGCTGATGCCACGCGCCATGTCGATCATCCTGACCGGCGTTTCGCTGGCCACCGTCACCGCCGCCCCTGTCGGCGCCTATGTCGGTGATACCTGGGGCTGGCGCACGGCTTTCATGATCGCCACGGTCGTCGCCGCGCTGGCGTTGTTGGTGCAGGTGGCCACCATTCCGAAACTGCCGCCGATGGGCGTGGCAAGTTTCCGCACTTTGCTCGAGGTGCTGGAACGCCCGTCCATCAGGGTGGCGCTGCTGGTCGTGCTGCTGGTCGCTTCGGGGCACTTTGCCGGCTTCACCTATGTGCGCCCCTTCCTCGAGAAGATCCCGATGCTCGGCATCGAGACAATCTCGCTGGTGCTCCTGGCCTATGGCATAGGCGGCTTCTTCGGCAATATCGCCGGCGGCATCCTGGCCGAACGCAATCTCAAGGCCGCCGTCGCGCTGGCACCCCTGCTGATCGCAGTGGCCGCCGCCTTGATGCTGGTCTTCGGCGCCTCGCCGGCGATCGCCGCCGCCGCCGTGGCGGCCTGGGGCTTTGCCTTCGGCGCGGTGCCGGTCGGGCTGCAGACATGGCTGGTGCGGGCCGCGCCCGATCAAGCCGAGAGCGCCGGCGGCCTGATGGTCTCCACCTTCCAGGTGGCGATTGCGCTCGGCGCCGTCTTTGGCGGCCTGCTGGTCGATCATGCCGGCGTCGCCAGTGCCTTCGCCTATTGCGGCGTGGCGACTTTGCTGGCGGCAGTCGTGGTGTTTCTGCTCGCCCCAAAACGCGCCGAGTAGGCTCTCCCGACAACCATCCCTGACTTGCGCAACGGCCCGAGAACCATCATGGTTCTCGGGCCGTTGCCTTTGCGATGGCGGCGTCGCTGACAGGCAGACGCGGCAGGCTGCCGGCGAAATTCAGGCTGAACGCCCATCGAAGTCGAAGATCGACAAGGCGGACGGATCGACATCGGCGACACAGTTGACGTTAATGTAGGCGCTGCGTTCACTCCCCTCGCGCACATCCTCGGCGAAAGGATGGATGCCGCAGGTGCGACAGAAGCGGTGCGCGATGGCGCAGTTGCCGAATGTGTAGGTGCCGATCTCGTCGCTCCAGGCCAGCACCCGCAGCGCCTGATGCGGAACGGCGCACAGCAAGGCGCCCTTGCGCGAGCAGATCGAGCAATTGCACCGCACGGCTTCGGTCAGTTCCGCCTCGAACTCGAAGGCGACCTTGCCGCAATGACAGCTGCCTTTGTAGAGCATCGTTCTCTTCCTTGCGTCCGCCAGGGGTGCAAAACCGCCCGCGCCGGGTTAAGTCTCGGCACGCCACGCGCTGGCTGCTAAGCTTAAGACGTCCCAGAGGTCCGGAGTCCGACACCGAAGATGCAATCCGTCCGCGATCACCTGGAAACTATCCTTGCGCGTCTCGCCGCCCGTGCCGGTGAAGAACGTGTGTTCACGAAACTCTATACCGAAGCCGCACGAGCCGCAGCCGATGCCGCCGACGCGCGGCGGAGGGCCGGCGTGAGGCTCGGACCGCTCGACGGAACGATCATTTCGATCAAGGACCTGTTCGATGTCTGCGGCGAGGCGACCACGGCCGGATCACTGCTGCTCAAGGATGCTGCGCCGGCAATTGGCGACGCCATGATTGTGCGCCGGCTGCGGCAAGCCGGCGCGGTGATCATCGGCAAGACCAACATGACCGAGTTCGCCTTTACCGCCATCGGCGACAACCAGCACTATGGCACGCCTGGCAACGCGACCGATGCCGACCGCATTCCCGGCGGCTCTTCCTCCGGCGCCGGCGTTTCGGTCGGCGAGGGGACGAGCGAAATCTCCATGGGTTCCGACACTGGCGGATCGATCCGTATTCCGGCGGCCCTTAATGGCGTCGTCGGCTTCAAGCCGACGGCGCGGCGGGTGCCGCTCACAGGCGCCTTTCCGCTGTCGGCCACGCTGGACTCGGTCGGCCCGCTCGCCCGCACCGTGGCGCAATGCGCCGCAGCCGATGCGGTGATGGCGGGCGAGGACTTGGCGCTGCCGGCGCCACTCGCCCTTGCGGGGCTGCGCATCGGTCTCCCGCGCGGCGTGCTTTTCGGAGAGACTGAAGGCGCGGTGGCAGCAGCGTTCGAGCGCTGCCTCGGCAAGATCGAGCAGGCCGGCGCACGGGTCGCGGACCTGTCGATCGACGACCTGATCGCGGACCTTCGCGCGTTCACAAAACGTGGTTCGATCGCCGCGATGGAAGGGGCTGAAGTGCATGCAGACTGGTTGGCGGCAGGCGCTCCGGTGCCGGTTGACCCGCATGTGAGCGGACCCTTGTCGCGGGCGGCAATGCTGCCGACCCCGGTTTACATCAGGGCACTGCGTCGCCGTGCTGCGTTGGCCGCCGCCACGGATGAGCGGCTGACGTCGGTCGATGTGCTGGCCCTGCCAACCACGCCGGTGACGGCGCCGACCATCGTCTCCCTGGCGCAAGATGCCGGTCTGCGCGATCGCACGGAGGGCCTGCTGCTGCGCAACACGCAGGTGGCCAACCAGTTCGATCTCTGCGCGATCTCGCTGCCGATACCAGGCATGGCGCTGCCGGCCGGCTTGATGCTGGTGGCGCGCCACGGCCATGACCGCCGTCTGCTGAGCATCGCCGCTGAAGTGGAGAGATTGCTGGGCGGCTGATCGGGACTGAACCGAATGTCAGTGTGAAGAGCAGTGCTTGCGTTCGCTGTCCTTGGCGGCGCGCTCGACGGCCGTCGCGATCAGCCACGGCAGGCTGTATTGCTTGCCGGTGATGGTCTGGGTGCGTCGCTCGATCGATCCCCTGACGACAATCTTGCCGGCAGAGAGCGCATCCGAGGCCTCGACCATCGCCTTGTCCTTCGTCGGCAATCCGCCGGTGTCGATCGACACGCCCTTGATGATCTTGCCGGTGGCGAGGTCGAGCACGCTGTTCGATGGGCAGGGAGCCTTGAAGCAGCGCAGCCCGTTGTCGCAATAGACATAGCTGCTTTCGGCCGCGGCGAGCGAGGGCAGCAGGCCCGCTGAAGTGGTGGCAAGGCAAAGGAATGCGAGGCGGAGAACGGACATGGCTCCAGCGTCGCGAAGAATTGGGGCGAAACGGCGATGGTCTAGCTGTCGGCGGGAAACCGTCGCCGATAGTGCCCGACCACTTCCGGGTTGCGCAGATTGACCGGCAATTTGCCTGCCAGCACCAGCAGGGCCTCGCCGGCCGCGCCAACGCCCATGCGCATCATCGATTCCTCGGTGATGCCGGCCATGTGCGGGGTGATGACGACGTTGTCGAAGCCGAAATAGGGATGATCCGGTGGCAGCGGCTGCGTCGAGAACACGTCGAGCGCGGCACCGCCGATGCGGCGCTCCCGCAAGGCCTCGATCAGCGCGTCGTCATCGACGACGGGCCCGCGCGACACGTTGATCAGCAGCGCGTTGGGTTTCATGCGCGATATGCGTTCGCGGCTGATCAGGCCGCGCGTTTCCGGCGTCAGCGGACAGCACAGGACGATGATGTCGCTCTGCTCGACCAGCGCGTCGATCGACAGGAAGCCGACCTTGTCCGGTGCCGGCTGCATGCTGCGGGTCGTTGCCACCACTTTCAGGTCGAATCCATGCGCGGCGATATGGCCAACGGCCTGTCCGACGGCGCCGAGACCGACGATGCCGATCGTCTTGCCGGCGAGCTCGATGTTGGAATTGGCGTGCTCGCGACCGGCAAGCCAACCCTTGGCGCGCAGGTCGCGGTCGACGACACGAAACTGCCGAAGCAGGGCGAGGGCTGCAAACATCACATGCTCGGCCACCGAGCGTGCGTTGACCGCCGGCACGTTGGCGACCAGCACACCTGCCGCGGTCGCTGCTTCCATCGGGATCATGTCGAGCCCGGCGCCATGGCGGATCGCTGCCCGCAACCTGGTGGCACCCTCGAACAACAGTGGCGGCAGGGGCGCGCGCACAATGACGATGTCGGCATTCCTCGCCTCGGCGGCCAGCGTGCCCGGATCGATGGCCGAGGCGACGACAAGCTCACCCGCCCCCGCCAGCATGGCCGCGGCGCGCGGATGCAGTCTGTGCGTCGACAGGATGCGCGTCATCCCCGTCAGGCCTGTTCGAGCGTCGGGTTTTGCGGCGCCGCCCCGAGGCCTTCGATCAGCCCCTTCCAGTAGCTTTCCGCGCCCTGCAGGTGGGCGCTCATCAGCGCCTGGGCGAGATTGCCGTCGCGCCGCAGCAGCGCCTCGTATATCTGGATGTGTTCGGCATGCGAGCGCACGCTGCGCTCCGGATCGTTGAAGTAGATCGGCAGGCGCTGCTCGCCCATCAAATAGTAAACGCTGCAGATGTTGTGGAAGACGCCATTCTTGGTGGCGCGCACGATCTCGAGATGGAATTCGCGGTCCTCCTTGGCGAGGCCTTCGCCTGCCGCGATGCGTTCTTCCGAGGCCTTCAGGATCTCGCGCAGCCGTTCGAAATTCTCCTCGGTGGCACGCGAGCATGCAAGTTCGGCCGCCTTGATCTCATGGATCTTGCGCAATTCGACCGTCTCGTAGATCTGCAAGGGATCGAGCGGCAGTCCGGCGCGCGCGAACAGCGCCAGCGCCTCAACGCTGGCCTGCTTGGTGTCGATATAGATGCCGGACTTGGCCCTGCGCTCGACGATGCGCATGGCCTCGAGAATGGCCAGCGCTTCGCGGATCTGGCCGCGGCTGACGCCGAAATGCTCCGCCAGTTCGCGTTCCGAAGGGGTTCGGCCCGTCTCCTTGTCGGAATGGGAGAACAGATAGGCGGCAAGCTCCGCGAGAAGGTTGTTTTCTTTCATCGTCAATTGCGTTGCGCGTGCGCCTCCAGGAATCGCTCCGAAATGGTGAATCCCAATCCGGGTTTTTCGGGGATCGCTATCATACCGTCCCTGGCTTCGACAGTCTCTTCGACAAGGTCGTGGATCATCGGATTGGCACCGAGCGAATATTCGACGGTGAAGCTCGACGGCGAGGCGGCGCAGACATGCAGCCCGGCGAAGAAGCAGGGCGCGCCGGCCCATAGATGCGGCGCAAAGCGCAGGTTGAAGGCGCTGGCGATGGTTCCGATCTTCATGGCCTCGCTGATGCCGCCGCAGAAGGCGGGATCGGGCTGGAAGATGTCGGCGGCCTTGAGCACGGCGAGGTCGCGGAAGGCATAGCGGGTCGCATCGCTTTCGCCGGTGGCGATCGGTATGGCGCCGGAGGCACGGACTTCGGCAAGGCCGGACTTGTCGTCGGCGATCACCGGCTCCTCGAACCAGGCAAGGTCGAGATCGCCGGCGAGATGGATGAAACGCTTGGCCTCCGCCACCGTATAGGTGCCATGGGCGTCGACCATCAACTCGACGTCGGGGCCGAGCGCCTCACGGGCGGCGCGAACGCGAGCGGCCGACACATGCGCGGCGCCATCCATGGCGCCGATGCGCATCTTCAGCGCCTTGAAGCCGCCCCTGGCGACATAGGATTTGAGCTGGTCGCCGATCGCGTCGGCGGACGCCCAGCCACCCGAGGCGTAGGCCGGCATGCGATCGAGCTTGCGCCCACCGATCAGCCGCCAGACCGGCTGCCCGAGCGATTTGCCCAGTATGTCCCAGAGCGCGATGTCGACGGCGCTGATGGCGGCCACGCTCATGCCGCGCCGCGCCAGCTGCGGCATGGCATGGCCGGCGCGCGCCGCGCTGTCGTGGCGCACGCCGTTGTAGAGCATTTCCCAGATGATGCCGATATCGGCCGGATCGCGGCCGACGAGCTGCGGCCCGACCTCGCGGTTCAGCATATGGACGAGCGCACCATAGCTGCCGGCGCTGCCGGCGGCGTTCTTGCCTTCGCCCCAGCCGACCAGCCCGTCATCGGTTTCGATGCGCAGGATGGCGGCGTCGAAGGTCGTCACCTGACCGAAATCGCTGCGGTGCTGCTTGGCCGCCTCGATCGGTATGCGAATCCACCAGGCCTGGACGCTTTTGATGCGCATGGTCTTCCCCGGCCCTGCCGCCGGATGGCGGGAGGGCTCATTCCCAATCGGATCGGCTACTTGATCAGCGGCAGCAACGTTTCGGCAGTGATCCGCATCTGGTCGGTGTAGAACTTTTCCGTCAGCACGCTGGAGCCGTGATCCTGGATGAATTTGAGCTGCTCGGGCGAGATGTCGACCGGGTGGCGTTCGACCATGTCGGGGTAGGGCGCGGCCGGTGTGCGGTCGACAGGCGCGACGAACTCGTTAGTCAGCGCCCCGTCATAGCCGACCTCCCGCAAGGTCGCCACGATCTTCGGCCAGTCGATCTGGCCGAGGCCTGCGGCGAAGCGGTTGTTGTCGGCGACATGGAAGTCGAACAGGCGCTTTCCGACCTTACGGATCGCGTCGTAAACGTTAAATTCCTCCATATGGATGTGGTAGGCGTCCAGGCAGACGCCACATTCCGGGCTGACCGCGTCGGCCAGCGCCAAGGCCTGGGCGCCGCGATTGAACAGGTAGGTCTCGAAACGGTTGAGTGGCTCGACCGCGATCTTGACGCCGACCTTCTTGGCGTGGGTGAAGCACTCCCTGGTGGCATCGACCACCCACTTCCATTCCTCTTCCTCGGTGCCGTCCGGCACGACCTTGCCGACGGTCGCGGGAACCAGCGTGATGATCTCGCCGTCGAGTTCGCTGACCATGGTCAACACGTCCTTGACGTATTGCACGGAGCGCTCGCGCTGGCCCTGGTCCCGGGCGGCAAGGTTGCGTTCGCCAAGCATCAAGGTCACGGCGCCCCAGCAGCGTATGCCGTGCTCCTTCAGGAGCGCGCGCGTCTCCTTGGTCTTGTATTGGTCGGGCTCGCCGGAAATCTCGATCGACTCATAGCCGAATTTCTTGATGCGCTTGAGCGTCGTCTCCAACGGTTCCGCGCGCATCCAGTTGTGCGTCGAAAGATGCATGGTCTGTCCTTCCCGGATCGTCCCTAATGGTTCGCCTGCAACATGCCGTCACCGGATGTGACGGACGGTTCCTCCCCAAGGCGTTCCAGCATTTCTTCGCAAACTGGTTCGACCAATTGGGCCCAAGACGAGGTCTACAGCAATTTCCCACGCGCGGCAAGAACTGTGCGATGGCAACTTGATGTCTGGATTACTCCATTGATTATATTGGACTATGCTGCCCTCCCGTGGCACAGTGGAAGGCTCTGAATGTGAGTGGCAAGGCTTGACCAAATCGCCACGTTTGGTAATACCAGAATGACAATGCATGCAAGTGACCGTTGAGAACAGACCAAAGTGGCTGGCCCTGTCTTCAATCGGCGCTATGCTCGGGCGCGACAACAATGAGGGAGGATGCCGATGCCTACGACGATGAAGGGCCCTGGACTGTTCCTGGCGCAGTTCGCGGGCGATGCAGCGCCGTTCAATTCGCTTGCATCGATCACAAAATGGGCGGCCGGCCTCGGCTATAAGGGCGTGCAGATCCCGACCTGGGACGCGCGCTTGTTCGACCTCCAAAAGGCTGCGTCTTCCAAGGCCTATTGCGACGAGGTGAAGGGCATCTGTGCCGACGCCGGCGTTGAGATCGCCGAACTATCGACGCATCTGCAGGGGCAATTGGTGGCGGTGCATCCGGCCTATGACGCGCAGTTCGACGGCTTTGCGCCGGCTTCGGTGCACAACAACCCCAAAGCGCGGCAACAATGGGCGGTCGAACAGATGCAGTTCGGGGCCAAGGCGTCGCGCAATCTCGGGCTCGACGTCTCGGTGAGCTTCAGCGGCGCTCTGGCTTTCCCCTACCTCTATCCCTGGCCACAGCGGCCGGCCGGATTGATCGAAGAGGCGTTCGCAGAACTAGGCAAGCGCTGGAAGCCGATCCTCGATGTCTATGAGGACAATGGCGTCGACGTGGGCTACGAAATCCATCCCGGCGAGGATGTGTTCGACGGGGCGACGTTCGAGATGTTCCTCGACGCGGTCGGCGGCCACAAGCGCTGCAACATCAATTACGATCCGTCGCACTTCCTGTTGCAGCAGCTCGACTATCTCGAATTCATCGACATCTACCACGAGCGCATCAAGGCCTTCCACGTCAAGGACGCCGAGTTCAATCCGACCGGGCGGCAAGGCGTTTATTCCGGCTACCAGAGCTGGACGAACCGCGCCGGCCGCTTCCGCTCGCTCGGCGACGGACAAGTGGATTTCGGCGGCATTTTCTCCAAGCTGACGCAGTACAACTATGATTCCTGGGCGGTGCTGGAGTGGGAGTGCTGCCTGAAGCATCCGGAGGACGGCGCGGCCGAAGGCGCGCCTTTCATCCAGCACCACATCATCCGGGTGACGGAGAAGGCGTTCGACGATTTCGCCGGCGGTGCCACGGATAAGAAGGTGCTGCGCGCCATGATGGGAATCTAGCGCGGGTTTTCCCTCTCCCTCGAGGGAGGGGTATCTCAGACACGAGGGAGACGACATGGTCGGTGCATCGAAGTCGGAAACGGGAGGCGGCCCGATCCGCTATGGCATGGTCGGTGGCGGGCAAGGCGCTTTCATCGGCGCGGTGCATCGGATCGCGGCGCGCATGGACAATGAGTTCGTGCTGGTCGCCGGCGCGCTGTCGTCCGATCCGGCGCGCGCCAAGGCCTCTGCCGCCGAGCTCGGGCTCGACCCTTCGCGCAGCTACACGTCCTATGCCGAGATGGCCAAGGCCGAGGCCAAGCGCCCGGATGGCATCGAGGCGGTGGCCATCGTCACTCCGAACAATGTGCATGTGCCGGCGGCCAGGGCGTTTCTTGAAGCCGGCATCCATGTCATCTGCGACAAGCCGCTGGCGACGACGCTGGCCGAGGCAAAGAAGCTCGCGGCGATCGTCGAGAAGACCGGCAAGGTGTTCGTGCTGACCCACAATTACACCGCCTATCCGATGATCCGCCAAGCGCGCGAGATGGTGGCCAAGGGCGTGCTCGGCGACATCCGCATCGTGCAGTCGGAATATCCGCAGGACTGGCTGACGGAGGACCTTGCCGCCACCGGTCAAAAACAGGCGGCGTGGCGTTCCGACCCCAAGCAGGCCGGCGCCGGCGGCGCGCTCGGCGACATCGGCACGCATGCCTACAATCTTGCGCGCTTTGTCTCCGGGCTGGAACTCGACACTCTGTCGGCCGATCTCGACGCCTTCGTGCCGGGACGGCAGCTCGACGACAATGTCAACGTGATGCTGCGCTTCAAGCCGGTCGGCAAGACGCATGCGGCAAAAGGCATGATCTGGGCAAGCCAGGTGGCGCCCGGCCATGAGAACGGGCTGAAGCTGCGCATCTATGGCTCGAAGGGTGGGCTGGAATGGGTGCAGGCCGACCCGAACTATCTCTGGTATACGCCGTTCGGCCAGCCCAAGCAGCTGATCACCCGCAACGGCGCCGGCGCGCTGCCGGTGGCGGGCCGTGTCAGCCGCGTTCCCTCCGGTCATCCCGAAGGCTATCTCGAAGGCTTCGCCAACATCTACCAGGAGGCCGCACGCGCCATCCGCGCCGCGCGGCGCAAGGGCGGCAAACCTGCCAAGGACGTCGTGTTCCCGACCATTCAGGACGGCGTGGAGGGCATGGCCTTCATCGAGGCCTGCGTGAAATCGTCGAAGAAGAATGGAGTGTGGACGAAACTTTAAATTTGATCTCGCGGGGGGATCATTTGGGGGAGGGGCGTCGATGAAAATCGGCATGTGCATGTTCTTGTGGACGACGGCCGTATCGAAGAAGCACGAGCCATTGCTTCGCGACATCAAGGCCACCGGCTTCGACGGCGTCGAGATACCGATCTTTGCCGGCATGCCGGACGACTACAGGAAATTGGGCGAGCTGCTCGATCGCATAGGGCTTGAACGGACCGCCGTTTCAGCGATGGGCGATCCGGCGATGAACCTGATCTCGGCCGATGCGGCAACGCGCAAGGCCGGTGTCGACTACATGAAATGGGCGATCGATTGCGCAGACGCCCTCGGGGCCAGAACGCTGAGCGGCCCCTTGCATTCGACGCTCGGCGCCTTTTCCGGATCCGGCCCGACCGCGGCCGAGAAGAAACGCTCCGTCGCCTCGCAGCGCGCCATAGGCGATCATGCCGGCAAGAGGAACGTCACCATCGGGCTCGAGGCGCTCAACCGCTTCGAATGCTATCTCCTCAACACCATGGCCGACCTGTCGGAGCATGTCGATGCCATCGACCGGCCGCACATCAAGGCGATGTACGACACCTTCCACGCCAATATCGAGGAGGCAGACCCGATCGGCGCCTATACGAAGCATCGCAGGAATGTCGTGCATATCCATATATCGGAGAACGATCGCGGCGTGCCGGGGCGCGGCAACATCCCCTGGAAGGAAACATTCTCGGCCATCCGCAAGAGCGGCTACGACGACTGGCTGACGATCGAGGCGTTTGGACGTTCGCTGAAGGATCTCGCGGCGGCGACCAAGGTGTGGCGCGATTTTTCCGAGAGCCCGGAAGCGGTTTATCGGGATGGATATAAGCATATCAAGAACGGGTGGAAGAAGGCCGCCTAGGTGCCTTGGTCGGGCGATAGTGACGCGAACAAGACCTGCGTCGGCGACCTTTGGCGCAAGGCGAGGCGTTGATTGCGCCTGGCCCATTTTCCAGTTGCGTTCGCGGCGGTTTCCAGGTGGTTCCCCCACTCCGTCTCGGCTTCGCCGAGCCACCTCTCCCCCCTCCGGAGGGAGAGGAAAGGGCCCCGGTGGCTCGGGACAGAAAGGAGCCTCCGCCTAGGATCGGCCAGGACGCCCTGGCGCTTTCCTCTCCCCCGTCGATCGGGGGAGAGGTGTCGAGCGCAGCTCGACGGAGTGGGGGTCGACCCTTGGCGCGGCACCATACGATGCCCGCGCTTATGCCTCACAAGGTTAGCCCAGTTGGGCCTGCAACCTGTTGTAGTCATGAATCGTCCGGCTCAGCCTGCGGCGCAGGAAATTGGAAATGTTGTCGAAGATGAAGACCACGACCAGCGTCAGCAGCACCATGTAGAAGACGTTGGCCCAGTTGGAATTGGTGCGCATCGCTTCCCACAGTTTCAGGCCGATGCCGCCGGCACCGACGGCGCCGATAATGGTCGCGCCCCTCGTGTTGGATTCCCACTGATAGAGCGTCTGGCTGATGAACACCGGCACCACTTCCGGTAGTACGCCGTAGCGCTGCACCAGAAGACGGTTGGCGCCTGTCGACACAACACCCTCGCGCGGCTTGTCATCGATGTTCTCCAGCGCCTCGGAATAGGTTTTGCCGAGCGTGCCGATCTCGGTGAAGAAGATCGCGGCGCTGCCGGCCAGCGGACCCGGTCCGAAGGCGCGCGTGAAGAACAGTGCCCAGATCAGCATATCGATGGAGCGCATGAAGTCGAAGAAGCGCTTGAGCAGTTGGTTGACCAGCCGGTTGGGGGTGATGTTGCGGGCGGCGAAGAAGGCGAGCGGGAAGGCGACGATGCCGCCGAGCGCGGTGCCGAGAAAGGCCATGACGATGGTCTGCAACAGCTTTGTCCAGACATCGCCATGCTGCCACTGCGCATTGTTCCAGATGTTGTTGCCGGCGAGCGCCAGATTGGAGGTGCCCGCTTTCAGCTCGGGGCCCGACGTGATCAGTGACACCACCTCGCCGGCGGATTTTCCGAAGAAGGGCGAGCGTGTGTCGAAGACGAAGTTCGCCCAGCCGAGAAAGCGCTTGCGGATCCTGACGCGATCGGGGGCGACGCGGACCTCGCCGGCGAAGCCCATGTCGGCGACGACCTCATCCTCATGCACGGTGACCCAGTCGGGAACAGGTCCCGAGACCAGCGGCTTGCCGCTGTCCAGCGCCACCGCCACGCTCGTCCCAGCGGCGACGATCGTTGCTCGTGCCTTGTCGAAGGTGACCGACTTCGCCGTGCCGTCGATCAGGACCGTCACCGAACCGTCGGCGTTGGTCTTGACCCAATCCGGGTGGGGATTGGGGCCGAGTACAGAAAAGCGGGGGTATTTGGCCGTTATCTCGGGCTCGTCGAGGCGGAAGATCGGCTGCACGTCGTAACTGATCCACTGGGTCAGGAACAGCGGCAGCCGCTCCCAATGCGATTCCCGCAGCACTTGCGGCAGATTGAAGAACCACAGCGCGTAGAGCAGGTAGAGCAAGATGCCGCCAAGCAGCAGCAGCGGCCCGAAACGCTTGTGGAACGGCCGGCGGAACACTTGCGGGAAGCGTTCCTCGATCGACTGAATTTCGGCGGCGGTCATGATCAGGCGCTCATCACAAAGGCCTGTTCGCCGACCAGCTTGCGGCGCAGCCAGGCGGAGAACTGGTCGACGATGAAGATGGTCGTGAACAGGAGCAGCACCAAGGCTATCGTCTTGGCGCCGAAGCCGCGCGAGATCGACAGCTTCAGCTCCTCGCCGATGCCGCCGCCGCCGACCGCGCCCATGATGGTGGAGATGCGCACGTTGATCTCGATCCTGAGCAGCGTATAGGACATGAAATTGGGCAGCACCTGCGGCAGGCCGGCAAAGCGTACCCGCTCGAACCAGTTGGCGCCGACGGCCCGCAGGCCTTCCTCGGTGCGCATGTCGACGTTCTCGTTGATCTCGTAGAACAGCTTGCCCAACGCGCCGATCGAATGCAGACCGATGGCGATGATGGCGGCGATCGGACCGATCGAAACGATGGCCGCGAACAGGCCGGCGATGACGATCTCGGGAAAGGCCCGCAGCAGTTCCATGAAGCGCTTGACGACAAGCCGCAGCAGCGGATGCGGCGTCAGGTTGCGCGCCGCGATGAAGGAGAACGGCACGGCGAAGACGAAACCAATTGATGTCGAGACCAGCGCCACGTTAAGCGTGGTCAGCATCAGCTCGAAATATTCCGGGATGTAGAAACCGCCCCAGACATAGGCGCGGCCGAGCGGAAAGTTGAATTCCTGCGTGCCGGTGTCATGCGGGGAGGCGATGTCGAACAGCGCCCGCCAGACATCGTTCCAGTCCTTGGGAACGAGCCAGCTCAGGAAATCCAGAATATGCGGCAGCCGGTCGAAGAAGTGCCCGGCATTGGCCTCGTCGGCAAACCACATGGTGCCGCCGAGTGCGACCAACAACAGGCCGACGCCGATGGCGGTGTAGAGCCGGCGCAAGGAGGTCTGGCGACGCCAGGCGTCGGCCATCTGGTGCGTGGCGCCGGAAGGAGCTGTCAGGGAAAGGGTCATGGTCGGAGATGCAAGAAGGGCGGCGTTTTCTCGGCGCCGCCCTTCCTGATTTCTGCCTTTAGCCGCCGATGGCTGCCTTACGGGCTTCGACGATGACGTTATAGAAATCCGCCTTCACCGGAACGTAGCCAGTAAAATCACCGCCTTCGACGCCTTCGAAGCAAGCCTTGTCCTTCTTGGGCAGGTCGGTGAAGAAGGCCGCCAGCTTGGCCGTCATCTCGTCGCCGAGCGCCGTGCGCACGACCAGCGGACCGTTCGGGATCAGGCCCGAGCGCCAGACCTCGACGAAGTCGTTGGGGTCGACGGCGCCCTTGGCGACTTCCTTGTGGAAGGTGCCGGAGGTGTAGCCGTCCTTGAAGTCGCCGATGCCGGAGGAATCGTCCACCGCCACGTCGACCTTGCCGTCACGCACGGCGAGCACATTGTTCTCATGGCCGCCATTGAACTGGGTCGAGGCGAAGAAGGTCTCGTTCGACGCGCCCGTGTCCTTCGGAATCTGCGTCAGCGGGATCAGGTAGCCGGAGGTCGAATCCGGATCGGCGTAACCGAGCTTCTTGCCCTTGGCCAACTTGATGTCGGTGATGCCGGAGGACTTCAGCGCCAGGCCGATCGAATAGTAGCCGGTCGCGCCGTCGGTCTGCTGGGTTGTGAGAATCGGGGTTACCGCCTTGGGATCCTTGAGGACGACGCTGGCGTAGCCGGAAGCGCCGAGTTCGGCGAAGTCGAGCGTGCCGCCGAGAAGTCCCTGGATGACGCCGTCATAGTCGGCGGCCGGGAACAGCGAGACCTTCTCGAAGCCGAATTCGGCCTTCAGGTGATCGGCCAGGCACTGGTAGTTGCGCAGCCGGTCGGTTTCGTTCTCGCCGCCGAGGATGCCGACGCGGAATTCCTTCATATCGGCGGCATGCGCCGCGCCGGTGGCCATTGCAAGCACCGAAACGGCGCCAAAAACCATTTTCCTGAACATCTGATTTCTCTCCTGTAGGTTCCGGCCCCGCGCCGGCGGCGTTGGTGATTTTGACGGGTGCCCTGACGCGGGCTGGCGATCCAGGTCGCTCTCAGTAACCCGGGAACGCGGGTTCGAGCGGTCCGGCGGATGCGGCGATTTTTTGCTTGAAGGCAACGCTGGTCGAGGTGATGGCCTCGGAGATTTCGCCGCCATTGCTGTCGGCGCCATAGACGAGACGGACGGCCTCGCGGTTAAGCTCCTCCGGCGGCCCGTCGAACACGACCTTGCCCGCGGCCATGCCGATGATGCGGTTGCAATAGGTACGGGCGGTGTCCAGCGTGTGCAGGTTGGTGACCACGGTGATGCCTTCGCGCAAATTGATGTCCTGCAGCGAATCCATCACCACCTTGGCGTTGAGCGGGTCGAGCGAAGCGATCGGTTCGTCGGCCAGGATCACCCGGGGCTGCTGCATCATGGCGCGGGCAATGGCGACACGCTGCTGCTGGCCGCCCGACAAGGTGCCGGCGGGCTGCAGCGCGGTACGGGCGATGTCGAGCCGCTCGAGGGCCGCGACCGCCTGCGCACATTCGGTTCGCGAGAACATGCCGAAAAGGTTCGACAGGGTCGGACGATGGTTCAGCCGGCCGAGCAGCACATTGGTCAGCACGTCGAGGCGCGGCACAAGGTTGAATTGCTGGAAGATCATGGCGCAGTCGCGCTGCCAGCGCCTGAGCGGCGAACCGCGCAATTGCGAGACCTCGGCTCCGTCGAAGAAAATCGATCCATGGCTGGGATCGATGAGGCGGTTGATCATACGCAGAAGGGTCGACTTGCCGGCGCCGGAACGGCCGATGACGCCGACCATCTGACCCTGCGGGATCGAGATGCTGACATCGTTAACGGCGGTGTTCTTGCCAAATCGTCGGGTGACGCCGCGGATTTCGAGCGTGGCTGACATGGTGCGTTCCCGTCCAGTCGCGGTTGAAGGTCCTGTTGACCCTCGCTAGCGCAGCGCCATGAACCTGCGGTGTCGGATTGATGTCAGTTTTGTTACCACCCACAGCCGTGTCGTGCGCGATCAGGCCAGGACCAATCAGTTCCTCGAAGTGCTTCCATGTCCCTGAAGCTGCGGAAGGCAGGCGGCTCGAGAAGACAGCCCCCTGCCCGAACTCTGTGTAAGGGATGCGAATAGTGAGCAGCCCTATTCCATTCACCACCGTCATCCACCGTATTTTTCCAGGAAAGCTTCGGCCTCGAGCTGACGGAAATCGTCGAGTGCGGCGCGCAGCCTCGCATGGTCCCAATCCCACCAGGCAAGCGCCTGGTAGCGCTCGGCGGTGCGGCGGTCGAAGCGCTCGCGGACCGGCTTTGCCGGCACGCCGGCGACGATGGTGTAGGGAGCGACATCCTTCGATACCACCGCTCCGGCGCCGACGGCGGCGCCATCGCCGACGGTGATGCCGGGCAGGACTGTCGAGCCATGGCCAAGCCATGTGTCGTGGCCGATTGTGACGCGCCTGGCGCGGCGCTCAGCGAAAAATTCGCTCTCGTGTTCGGCATCGTCCCAATAGTCCGATGCGCGGTAGGTGAAGTGATGCAGCGTCGGTCGCCAGGTCGGGTGGTTGGTGGCGTTGATGCGCACGCTTGCCGCGATGTTGGAGAATTTGCCGATCGTCCCACACCAGACGGCGCAGTCCTGCATCATGTAGGAATAGTCGCCGAGTTCGCTTTCCGAAACCCGACAGCGGTCGGCGATTTCGGTCCACCGGCCAAGCGTCGAATTCTCCACATCCGCCGTCGGATGGACCAGCGGCGTTTCCGACAGTTTTTTAGTCATGCGGCGAGCTTTCCCGGGGCGAAGGCGGTGACGTCGATGATGCGGTCGGCCACCGCTTCGCGCACATCATGGTCGTGGAAGATGCCGAGCAGGGCGACGCCTGCCGCCTTCTTGGCGGCGATGAGTTCGATCACCACATCGCAGTTCCTGGCGTCGAGCGAAGCGGTCGGCTCGTCGAGCAGCAGGATCGGGTGCCCGGTGATGAAGCCGCGCGCGATGTTGACGCGCTGCTGCTCGCCGCCGGAGAAGGTCGCCGGCGGCAATGCCCAGAGTTTTTCCGGCAGGTTGAGCCGCGCCAGCAAGGCGCGCGCCTTGCTTCTTGCTGTTTCGCGATCCTCGCCGCGCTCCACCAGCGGCTCGGCGACGACGTCGAGCGCCGGTACGCGCGGCACGGTGCGCAGGAACTGGCTGACATAGCCGATGGTCTGGCGGCGCACGGCAAGCACGGTGCGTGGGCTGGCGCTGGCGAGATCGATGAGCCCGTCTTCGTGCGTGACGATGATCTGGCCTTCGTCGACGGCGTAATTGCCGTAGAGCATCTTCAGGATCGAGCTCTTGCCGGCCCCGGACGGGCCGCCGAGCACGGTGCATTCACCGGCGCCGATCGAGAAGGAGACACCGGCGACGACAGGCAGTTTGATGCCGTCGCGCAGATGCATGGTGAAGCTCTTGGCGAGATCGGAGACAACGAGAGGCGTCGGCATCAGAAGGTACTCCAATCGTTATTCGTTTGCGGGCAGGACAGAGGGGGGTGACTTGGCGCCATCGTCAAACCTGCAGAATCGAGGAAACAAGCAATTGCGTGTACGGCGCGCGCGGGTCGTCGAGCACACGGTCGGTGAGGCCGCTTTCGACGACGCGGCCGTCTTTCATCACCATCATGCGCTGGGACAAAAGCCGCGCCACCGCGAGGTCGTGGGTGACGACGATGGCGGCGAGGCCGAGATCGGTGACGAGGCCGCGCAAGAGATCGAGCAGGCGCGCCTGCACCGAGACGTCGAGGCCGCCTGTCGGTTCATCCATGAACACCAGCCGCGGGCCGGTGACGAGGTTGCGGGCAATCTGCAGGCGCTGGCGCATGCCGCCGGAAAAGGCGCGCGGCTCGTCGTCGATGCGGTCTTCCTCGATCTCGACGCGCGACAGCCAGTCAACGGCGGTGGCGCGGATCTTGCCGTAGTGGCGGTCGCCCACCGCCATCAGCCGCTCGCCGACATTGGCGCCGGCCGACACCGTCATGCGCAAGCCGTCGGCCGGATTCTGGTGGACAAAGCCCCAGTCGGTGCGCATCAGGAAGCGGCGTTCGGCCTCGCTCATGCGGTAGAGTTCGCGGAACTGGCCGTCACGCATGCGGTAGCTGGCGGTGCCGGAGGAGGGCAGCAGCCGCGTCGACAGGCAGTTGAGCAATGTCGTCTTGCCGGAGCCGGATTCGCCCACGACAGCCAGGACTTCGCCCGGCCACAGATCGAAGGTGACGTTGTCGCAGCCGACGCGCGAGCCGTAGAATTTGGAGAGCGCCGAAACGCGCAGCAAGGGTTCGTCGGTCATTGTATCTCCTTACCCTCCCCCTTGTGGAGAGGGTCGGCGCGCAGCGCCGGGGTGGAGGCTGCCGATGGGTCGCTACCGCCACCTTCGGCGCGACCTCCCCACAAGGGGGAGGGAGGCGTGCTGCGCCGCTTCTCGCAATGATCGGTGTCCGAGCAGACGAACATGTGGCCGCCGTGATCGTCGAGGATGACCTCATCGAGATAGACGTTCTCGGCGCCGCACAACGCGCAGGGCTGGTCGAAGGTCTGCACCTCGAACGGATGATCCTCGAAGTCGAGGCTGACCACATCAGTGAAGGGCGGCAGCGCGTAGATGCGCTTCTCGCGGCCGGCGCCGAACAGCTGCAAAGCCGGCGAGCGGTGCATCTTGGGATTGTCGAATTTCGGCGTCGGAGACGGGTCCATCACATAGCGGCCCTCGACCTTCACCGGATAGGCATAGGTGGTGGCGATGCGGCCGTGCTTGGCGATGTCCTCATAGAGCTTCACATGCATGAGGCCGTATTCCTCCAGCGCATGCATTTTGCGCGTTTCGGTCTCGCGTGGCTCGAGAAAGCGCAGGGGCTCGGGGATCGGTACCTGGTAGACCAGCACCTGGCCTGCGGCGAGTGGATATTCGGGAATGCGGTGGCGGGTCTGGATGATGCTGGCGCTGGCGGTATCGGTCGTAACCGCCACATTGGCGACCTTCTTGAAAAAGGCGCGGATCGAGACCGCATTGGTGGTGTCGTCGGCGCCCTGGTCGATGACCTTCAGCACATCGTCGGGGCCGATGATCGAAGCGGTAACCTGGACGCCGCCGGTGCCCCAGCCATAGGGCATCGGCATTTCGCGCGAGGCGAACGGCACCTGATAGCCGGGAATGGCGATGCCCTTGAGGATCGCGCGGCGGATCATCCGCTTGGTCTGTTCGTCGAGATAAGCGAAGTTGTAGCTGGCGATGTCGGTCGGTTGCGCGCTCATTCCGCGGCCTCTTTCTTCTCTTCAATCTTGCCGGGATTTTCGCGGGCGTCGTACTCGGCGCGCATGCGGCGCACGAGGTCGAGTTCGGCCTGGAAGTCGACATAATGCGGCAGCTTCAGATGTTCGACGAAGCCGGTCGCCTGGACGTTGTCGGAGTGCGAGATGACGAATTCCTCGTCCTGGGCGGCGGCGACAATGTCCTCGCCGAGTTCGCTTGCACGAAGAGCGCGGTCGCAGAGTGCCATGGCCATCGCCTTGCGCTCGCTCTGGCCGAAGACCAGCCCGTAGCCGCGTGTGAATTGCGGTGGCGCCTTGGCCGAGCCCTTGAACTGATTGACCATCTGGCATTCGGTAACGCGCGCGGTACCGAGCGGCACCGCGAAAGGCAGTTCGGGCACGTCGAGCTCCAGCTCGACCTCGCCGATGCGGATCTCGCCGACGAAGGGATGGTTGCGGGCATAGCCGCGCTGCGTGGAATAGCCGAGCGCCAGCAGGAAGCCCTCGTCGCCGCGCGACAGCGCCTGCAGGCGGATGTCGCGAGCCATCGGGAACTCCAGCGGCTCGCGGGTGATGTCGCCGGGGACATGGTCCTGCGGCATGTCTCCGTCCGGCTCGATCAGCCCATCGCGAGCGAGGATCGCCGAGACGCGCGGCATTGCCTGCGCTTCCGTCTCGCGCCGCAAGGGCGCGGCGACATCGGCGCCGGCGGCAAGCTCGGGATCGAGCAGCCGGTGCGTGTAGTCGAAGGTGGGCCCAAGCAACTGGCCGCCGGGCAGGTCCTTGTAGGTCGCCGAAACGCGGCGTTCGACCAGCATGGTGGCGGTGTCGATGGCATTTGTATAGCCAAAGCGCGGCAGCGTGGTGCGGTAGGCCCGCACCAGGAAGATCGCCTCGATCATGTCGCCGCGCGCCTGCACGATAGCGAGTGCGGCGAGTTCGCGATCGTAAAGCGAGCCTTCGCTCATCACCCGGTCGACGCCGAGCGCCAGCTGTTCGACGATCTGGTCGAGGCGCAGTGCCGGTACCGAGCGGTCACCGCGCCGACGGTCGGCGAGCAGGCTGTGGGCGTTGGCGATTGCAGCTTCGCCGCCTTTTACCGCGACATACATGCTAGGCCTCCGTCGTCTTGATGCGTGTCGTACGCGGCAGGCAGGCGAGGCTGTCATGTGCCGCCAGGATGATGTCGACGCCGCGCGGAAAGCGGTTGATGTTCTGCTTCCACTGCTCGATGAAATGACGCGGCATGCGGGCCGGCGCGATCGTCGCCGTCTTCTCGATGCCAGGACCTTCGAGCAGCAGCGGCGTGCCTGACGTGAGATCGCCGACCTGCAGGATCAATGTGGTCGAGCGGTCGGGATAGTCCTGCGTGCCTTGCGAGAAACCGTCGAGCGCCATCATCTCGGCCGGCGAGGCCACAAAGGCGAAATGCGCGTCGGCCGGGGTGTTGGCCAGCGGCGCACCGCTGTGAAAGCCGAGCCAGGACATGACCGCTGCCGAGGCATGCAGGGCCGGGTCGAGCCAGAGCGGCGTGTCATTGTCGCACAATGCCAGCGCAACCGCGCCCGATGTCGCCGAAAGCGGCGCCGGCGGGCGGGCCAGGGCCGGCAAGGGGTGCACGCTGCCCGGCCGCGCCATTGCGTCCATGACGGCGCGAAACACCGTCTGGGCGTTGAACACCGGATCGGCGAACCCGCCCTCGATCGATTGCGCTGCGATATCCATCAATCTTCTCCGCGAACCATGGTGAAGAAATCCACCTTCGTTGCCGCCGTTTCGGCGCGGCGCTTTTCTCGTGCCGTGGTCAAGGCAGCCCGCAGCGGCCCGAGAAGGCCCGTTTCGACCGTCTGTCGATGAGCGGGGTCCTGCCACAGCGCGTCTGCGATGGCCGCCAGCTTCGCCTTCTGCTTGTCGCGGCCGAGCGCATAGCAATGGCCGACCTGTCCGGACGGCAGGCGCACTGTGGCGCGGGTCACGGTGGCCTCGCCGACATTGAACGGCGCGCCGCCGCCGCCGATGCGGCCGCGCATGGTAACCAGGCCGGTCTCGGGACCGCGCAGCAGTTCGGCCTCGGCAGGCAGGCCGGATTCGTTCCAGAGGCGAACGATGTCGTCGCCGCTGGACTGCGCCAGGGTTGCCATGGCCGCCTTGCGTTCGGCCTGGTCGCGCGCTTCCTGTCCTCGCATGAGCAACATCCTTGCTTCTAATTTGTCTATTGATATAGACAACCATACGAATTATACCCGTTACCTAACGCGAGTCCATGACGGGTGCGTGACAGGGGCCGGCCAGGGGCGAAACCGTGAACGGAAAACACGTGGCTGACGGTATCGAGCGGCGCAGCGGCGTCTCGTTGTGGCGCCAGATCGCCGACCGAATCCTGCAATCGATCGCTGCCGGCGATTTCGCCGAGAATGCCGCGCTGCCGCCGGAGGTGGCGCTGGCCGAGCGCTATGGCGTCAACCGTCACACGGTGCGCAGCGCCATCGCGGCGCTCGTGCAAGACGGGGTACTGCGGGCCGAGCAGGGGCGCGGCACTTTCGTGCTGTCGCGCAAGCGGCTGTCCTATCCGATCGGCGCGCGCACGCGATTTTCAACCGGCTTGCAGGGCCAGGCGTCGGAGCGGCATATCGTGCTCCTGTCCTCATCGGTCGAGCCGGCCAGCCGGCGCGTCGCCGAAGCCCTGGGCCTTGCCAGGGGATCGGATGTGATTCGCCTGGAGACGCGCGGCGAGGCCGATGGGAAGCCGGTGTCGCGCGCTTCCGGCTGGTTCGACGCCAGGCGCTTCGCCGGCATCGATGTGGCCATGGCCGAGACCGGGTCGATCACCGCATCGCTCAAGCGTTTCGGCATAGACGATTATCTCAGGCAATCGACGGTGCTGTCGGCGCGTCACGCCGATGCTTCCGACCTTGCCGACCTCGATCTGCAGCCGGGCGGCATCGTGCTGGTCACGGTGGCCGTCAACATGACGCCGGACGGCCGGCCGATCCAATTCGCCGAGGCGCGCTTCCCGGCGGAGCGGGTGGAGCTGAAACTGTCGGCGCTGTAGGCGTGTCGGCCTAACGCTGGAATCAGACCAGCCCGGTCGCGCGCACTTGTCAGCGGCTTGGCGTTTGGGGGTCGACCTGCGCGGGGGTGTGGTCAATTCGGGCCGGGTTCACGGCCTGCCATGTTATGCCCCTACCTCGATCACGGCCTTGATCAGCCCGGATTTCTCATGCGCCCAGCGGGCGAGGTCACGCGGCGTGTCGGCAAGCGTGGTGCGGTGGGTGACGAGCTTGGCCAGCGGCACCGCGCCATCGCGGATCGAAGCGGCGACGTGGTCGAAATCGGCCCGCAAGGCATTGCGGCTGCCGACAAGCGTCATCTCGCGCTTGTGGAATTCGGGGTCGGAAAAGGCGATGTCGTCCTTGACGACGCTGACCAGCACCAATGTCCCGCCATGCGCGACATGAGCGAAGGCCGACTGCACCGAGCCGGTGTTGCCGGTGGCGTCGAAGACCACGTCGAAGCCTTCGCCTGATGTCGCTTCGCTGACCAGATCGGATGCCGCGCCGCGCGACCCGTCGAGGGTCTTGAAGCCGAGTTCATTGGCGGCGAAGCCGAGCCTTTCGCTGCTCATGTCGAGCAGCGTCACGTCGAGCCCGGCGATGCGGGCGAAGATGGCGGTGCCGAGCCCGATCGGTCCGGCGCCGATGACGAGCGTCCGTGCGCCGGGATCGGCACGCGAGCGCCGCACCGCATGGGCGCCGATGGCCAGGAATTCGACGGCCGCGGCATCGGCCAACGACAGGCCGTTGGCTGGATAGAGGTTTTGTTCCGGGATAAGGATCTGTTCGCACATGGCGCCGTCGCGATGCACGCCGAGAACTTCGATCCGGACACAGCAATTGGGTTTACCGTGCCGGCAGGCGATGCATTTGCCGCACGCCAGATAGGGATTGATGATGACCGGCTCGCCCGTGGCAAGACCAACGCCTTCGCCCGCCTCGACGATGGTCCCCGACACTTCATGGCCCATGATGCGGGGGTAGGCGAGGAAGGGATGCTTGCCCTCGAAGATGTGGTAGTCGGTGCCGCAGATGCCGACATGGCTGACCGCCACCAGCGCCCAGCCGGGAGGCGGCGAGCCAGCCGCGGGACGGTCTTCCACGACAAGGTCGCCGGGCGAACGGCAGACAACGGCTTTCATGCTTCAATCCAGTCGGTTCATGGAATCGTCGGCCGATTTTCGACCCGGCCGGCGATCGATTTTACTTGCCACCTCGGCGGCGCAGGCCGTCGAAGTAGACGATGACGATGATCAACATGCCGGTGATGACGCGCTGCCAGAACGTGTTGACGTTGAGCAGGTTGGCGCCGTTGTTGATGGTGGAGAGGATGAACGAGCCGATCAGCGGCCCGTGCACCGAACCGATAGCGCCGAACAACGACGTGCCGCCGATCACCGACGAGGCGATGGCTTGCAGCTCGTAGGTGTCGCCCTGCGTCGGATTGCCGATGCCGATGCGGGACGCGAGCAGCACGCCGACGAAAGCCGCGCACAGGCCGGACAGCACATAGGCCATGTAGATCGTGCGCGGCACGTTGACGCCGGAGAGGCGCGCGGCTTCCGCGTTCGAGCCGACGGAGAAGAGATAGCGTCCCCATCGCGTGTGGTGCAGGAAGACGTAGGAGGGCAGGGCAACCACGATTACCATCCAGAACAGATAGGGGATCCCCAGCAGCGAGCCGCGCGAAAACGCCTGGAACGCGTCGCTGTTGATCGATATCGAATTGCCATTGGTCATCAGGAGACCGATGCCGCGCAGCGAGGTCATGGTCGCCAGCGTGATGATGAAGGGCGGCAGGCCCATCCTGACGATGCCGAAACCGTGGAACAGGCCGATGGCGACCCCCACCAGCAGCGTCGCCAGAACCGCGATCCAGACCGGCCAGCCGGCATTGATCAGCAGCGCGACGATGACGGTGGCGAAGCCGACGATGGCGCCGACGGAAAGGTCGATGCCGCCGGTGATGATGACGAAGGTCTGGCCGACGGCCAGGATGGCGATCAGAGAACCCTGGCGCAGCAGGTTGGTGATATTGAGCGCCGAAGCGAAGGACGGCGTGGCGACCGCCAGGATGACCCACATCAGAAGCAGCAGGCCAAGCAGCGTCAGCCCGAACAGGGCATTGTAGTTGCGCTTCGGCTTTTCGGCAGGGATCGCCTCGGTGCTCATGTCTGTCCTCCCGTCTTTTCTTGTTTCTCGGCCAGGGCCTGGCTCAGAATGTCCTCGTGATCGGCGGTGCGGAAACCATGCGTGGCCACCAGCTTGCCGCGCCTGAACACATGCAGCGTGTCAGCCAGTTCGTAGACCTCAGGCAGATAGGACGAGATCAGGATGATGCCCGCGCCCTTGGACAACAGCACACTGAACAGCCGGTAGATCTCGGCCTTGGTGCCGACATCGACGCCCACCGTCGGCTCGTCGAAGATGAACAGTTTGGCGCCGTGCGCCAGCCACTTGCCGATGACGATCTTCTGCTGGTTGCCGCCGGACAGGCTGGAGGCCAGCGCGCCGCGCGTCGGCGTCTTGATCCTGAGGTCGGCGATCTGCCGGTCCGCCTCGGCCTTCTCCTGCGCAGACGAGATCAGCAGATTTTTCGATATGCGCTTGTAGATCGGCAAATTGAGGTTCAATGCGACCGGCAGGTTGAGGCACAGGCCCTGGTCGCGGCGGCTTTCCGGTGCCAGCGCCATGCCGAGCTTGATGGCGTCGTGCTCGGAGTTGACCTGCACCTCCTTGCCTTCCCACAACACTTGGCCGGCCGATTTGCGGTGGCGGCCGTAGAGGGTGGTGACGAATTCGCTGCGGCCGGCTCCGATCAGGCCGTAGAGCCCGACGATCTCGCCCGCGCGCACCGACAGAGAGACATTCTCGAAACCCTTGCCGGACAGGTTCCGCGCCTCGGCGATGACGGCGCCCGGCGTGAAATGCTCCTTGTGATAGATCTGCTCGATCGAGCGGTTGATCATCAGCTTGACCAGCTCCGGCTCATTGGTCTCGGCGATGTTGCGGGTGCCGACCAGCGTGCCGTCACGCAGCACCGAGACGCGGTCGGCGAGCTCGAACACCTCCTCCATGCGATGGCTGATGTAGATGATGGTGACGCCTTCACCCTTCAGGCGGCGGATCAGCGTGAACAGCTGGTCGGCCTCCTTGCGGGTGAGGTACGCGGTGGGCTCGTCGAAAATCAGGAATTTGGTGCCGCGCACGGTGGCGCGGGCGGCGGCGATCAGCTGCTGCTGGCCGATGGTGAGATCGCCGAGCACGACATGCGCCGGCAGGTCGAAGCCGAGACCGTCGATGATCTTCTGCGCTTCCCTGACCATGGCTCGTTGCTGGAGGATGCCGAAGCGCGAGTTCTCCTCGCCGAGGAACATGTTGGCGGCGACGGTCAGGTGGCGGCAGAGCACGACTTCCTGGTGCACGGCGTTGATGCCGAGCGCCATGGCTTCGTGCGGCGTCGCCAGGGCAGCCGGCTTGCCTTCCCACACAACCTCTCCGGAGGTGCGCGGGATGACGCCGGTCAGAAGTTTGATCAGGGTCGACTTGCCGGCACCGTTCTCGCCGACGATGGCGTGGATCTCTCCCGCCTTGAAGGCCAGGGTCACAGGCTTCAGCGCATGCGTGCCGGGATAGCGCTTTTCCAGACCCTGCAGCTCGAGGATGGTCCTACCGGGCTCCAGCACGGGGGCCGGATGCAGTTCCTGCGCGGTCGGCGTCATGGCAATCCTCCCTGTTGTTTCCGGGGCGCAGAGGCCCCGGAAACAGTTGCGCGTGCCGATGCTCAGTTGAGCTTCGGGTTGAGCAGCGCGTCGATCTTGGGATCCTTCATGTTGGCCTTGGTGACCAGGTTGGCGCCGGTGTCGACATTGGTCTCGACCTTTTCGCCCTTGGAGGCGGCAAGTGCGGTCTTGATGCCGTCATAGCCCATCCGGTAGGGATCCTGGACGACGAGGGCGGAAATGACGCCGTCGTTGAGGAACTTGATCAGCTTCTCGTCGCTGTCGAAGCCGACCAGCGCCAGCTTGCCGCCGAGGCTGTTTTCGGCGACAGCCTGCCCGACGCCCTGCGCCATGATCAGGTTGGAAGCGAAAATTCCCTTGAGGTTCGGATTGGCCGTGATCAGGTCGGTGGCGATATTGAGGCCGGTGGTGGCCTGGCCGTCGGCATATTTGTCGGCGACCAGCTTCAGGCCTGGATACTTCGCCTTGAGCTGTTCGATGAAGCCCTGCTTGCGCTGTTCGAGCGAGCCGGCACCAGGCGTGTTGGTGATCAGGGCAACGTCGCCCTCGATCTTGCCGCCATTGGCTTCGCCGATGGCCGCTGCGAGCCCGTCAGCGGCAACGCGGCCGCCCTGGACGTTGTCGGTGGTCAGGAAGGAGGTGAAGGCCTTGGAGTCGGCGCCGGAATCGATGCCGATAACCTTGACCTTGGCGGCGGCTTCGTCGATCGGCTTGCCGAGCGCCTTGAACTCGGTCGGCGAGATGACGATCGCCGCCGGATTGCTGGCAACGGCGTTTTCGAGGATCGAGATCTGGCCGTTGACGTCAGTTTCTGCCTGGGCGCCGAGCTCCGGCACGTTGACGCCGAGATCCTTGCCGGCCTTGCGGGCCCCGGCCAGAACGATCTGCCAGTAGAAGGACGTGGTGTCCTTGACGATGATCGGAATGGTCACGTCCGCCGCCGAAACCGGCGCCGAGTGCATGACGCCGGCAAGCATCGACGCGGCCGCCAGCGCCATGACTGCGCGGCGATTGAGAATGCTGGTCACGAATTTCATGGAATTCCTCCCTAGGTCGCCCGGTGAACGATACGGAAGCTCGGTTCGGATAGGCGTAGCCAAACAGAACTTTATCAATAAAAAACAGTTGCAGCATTTTGATAGTGCATCGATCCGGTCGATGCAAGCGGTGTTTATGCCATCCTCGGGGCACGGCGGTCATGACCGCACTGGCGCCTTGCTCTCCCCACGCTGCCCGACGCTTCCGTTTCGCGTGACTAACGTATGGAATATTAATTCCATAAATTAGTCAATATAGAATGCCCGTTCCTTCTTCGGTTCGTGGGATCGTGAAGCCCCGCGGTCGCACGCCTTCGCCCGGGCGGACGGGGCACTTCATGCCAATTCCTGCACTACGGTGTAGGGGCGGTATCTGGCGTAGTCCGCCTGAGGCACGTCGACATCAAGCAGTTCGAGATTGCGGGTCAGGTTCGCCAGCTTGGCGGTGCCGGTCAGCACGGTGGCGACCGAGGATTCATGGAGGGGGAACTGGAACGCGGCGGCGGCGAGCGGGTAACCACCTTCGGCGGCGATCCGCTCCATCGCGCCGACGCGGTCGAGCACGTCACCGCTGGCGGGCTTGTAGTCGAAATGGGCGCCCTGCACCGGTCCGGTCGCCAATATGCCGGAGTTGAACACACCGCCGATGACCAGCGAAGTCTGTCGGGCGCGGCAGAGCGGCAAAAGTTCGGCTTCGGCGCTGCGATCGAGCAAGGAATAGCGGCTGGCGAGCAGGATACAATCGAGCGGCGCGCGACGCATCACGTCGAGACATATCCGGACTTCGTTGACGCCGAGCCCGTAGGCGGAAATGACGCCGGAGTTTTTCAGTTCTTCGAGCGCCTTGAGCCCACCGTCCATCAACTGGCGAAAGTGCATTTTGGTCTTCTCGACGCCATGCGTGTACACGCCGATGTCGTGCACAAACAGGATGTCTATCCTGTTTAGACCAAGCCGCGCATAGCTGAAGTCGACCGAGCGCATGATGCCGTCATAGGAATAGTCGTAGTCGAGCGCGAAGGGCAGCGGATCGACATAGGAGTGATCGGGAACCTGATCCTCCGGAACGGGCCGGAACAGGCGCCCGACCTTGGTCGACAGCACATAGGAATCGCGCGGCTTATAGCGCAGGAAGTCGCCGAAACGCCGCTCCGACAGGCCGAAACCATAGAAGGGCGCGGTGTCGAAATAGCGCAGGCCCGCCTCCCACGCGCCTTGCAACGTTTCCATCGCCGCCTCGCGCGAACAGGCGCGGTAGAGCCCGCCGATCGCGGCACCGCCGAAGCTTACTTCGGTGACCTCGAGCGCCGTCTGGCCGATGCGGCGTTTTTCCATGCACAACCTCCCCGTTGCCCGCCATTATCCGGCGCGGCAGATTCCAAGACCTCAAGCCGCAGCATTCCAGGAAAGTTCGCGGCCACTTTCCGGACTGCGCGACTTCAAAGAGTTAGAGCGTCGCGCCGAGATGCCAGGGCACGAACTCGTTGTCGCCGTAGCCGAAATCCTCGCTCTTGGTCTTGCGGCCGGAGGCCGTCTCGACGATCAGTTCGAAGATCTCGCGGCCCATGCCGGCGATGGTCTTCTCGCCGGAGGCGATGACGCCGCAATTGACGTCCATGTCCTCTTCCATCTGATGATACATGGTCGAGTTGGTGGCGACCTTGATCGACGGCGTCGGCCGGCAGCCAAAGCAGGAGCCGCGGCCGGTGGTGAAGACGATGATGTTGGCGCCGCCCGCCACCTGGCCGGTGGCGGACACCGGGTCGTAGCCGGGCGTGTCCATGAACACCAGCCCGCTGCCGGTGACCTTTTCGGCATAGCCGAAGACGCCGTTGAGCGGCGTCTGGCCGCCCTTGGCTACCGCGCCCAGCGATTTCTCCAGGATGGTGGTGAGGCCGCCGCGCTTGTTGCCGGGCGAGGGGTTGTTGTCGATCGAGGCGCCGTGCTTGGCGACGTGGTCCTCCCACCACTTGACGTAGCCGTCGAGCTTCTTGGCGATCTCGGTCGTCGCGGCGCGATAGGCGAGCAGATGTTCGGCGCCGTAGATTTCCGTCGTCTCGGAGAGAATACCGATGCCGCCGACGCCGGCCAGGATGTCTACGGCAGCGCCCAGCGCCGGATTGGCTGTGATGCCTGACATGCCATCGGAGCCGCCGCATTGCAGGCCGACGACGATCTCGCTGACCGGGATGGGTTCGCGCTTGAGCTGGCCGACTTCCTCGGCGATCTCGGCCAGCACGCCCATCGCCTTTTCGACCGATTTGCGCGACCCGCCGGCATCCTGGATGTTGAAATGGCGTTTACCGGCGGCCGCACCCTTCTGGCCGTACAGCGTGAGCTGGTTGACCTCGCAGCCGAGCCCGACCATCAGCACACCGCCGAAATTGGGATGGCGGGCATAGCCGGCCAATGTGCGGTGCAGCACCATCATCCCGTCGCCGGTGGCGCTCATGCCGCAGCCCTGGCCGTGGACGATCGGGACGAAGCCGTCGATGCCGGGATATTTTGGCAGCAGCGTGCGGTTGGCTGCGTCGGCGATGGCGTGGCAGACGGTGGCCGAACAGTTGACGCTGGCGATGATGCCGATGAAGTTGCGCGTGCCGGCGCGGCCGTCGGCGCGGCGATAACCCATGAAGGTGCGGGCGCGGTCGGCCTCGGTCGCATGCTCGGCCTCGCTTGGCGGCACCACCGGCAGGCGGCCGGCCTCGAACACCAGATTGTGCGAATGGACATGCTCGCCGGGCGCGATGTCCTGCGTGGCGCGGCCGATTGCCTGGGCATATTTGACCACGGCGGACCCGGCGGGAATCGGCTTGATCGCCACCTTGTGGCCGGGCTCGATGACGGCGGCGGCAAGCGCGCCGCCGGGCAGCGCGGTGCCGGTCTCGATGCGGCCGTTGGCGACCGCGACATTGTCGGCTGGGGACAGAAGAATTGAGTTGGAGGCGTTCACGGGCGTTTCCTGGGGTGATCCTGGGAGGCGCGGATTGACACGCGCTTGTTAAGAGTTAATGTCTTTTATCGTGAAAAAACAGTTTTGCGTCAATTGTTTTTTCCGGCAGTTCCTGTGCGGCTGGATGAGTAGCGGCGCTGCAACCGGTAAGCGAGCCCTCGGCAAAGCGATTCCGCTTTCGAAGGTGATAGGAACGTCATATTGCGCTTCAAGCCGGCCGCCGCAAGCGCCGGCCAGCGATGGGTCAGGGCATGTCGAAGAGCAACAACGTCTACAAGGATGCCTATAACAGGTGCCTCAGGCTGCTCGACGAGACGCGCAGCCTGCCTTCGGAACCGGAACTGGGTACGCTGCTCGGCGTCAGCCGCACCACGGTGCGCAGCATCCTTGCGCGCATGGAAGAAACCGGACTGATCGCCTGGAACAAGCGCGCCAAGACGGTGCTGCGTGAAACGCGCCCCGATGATTTCTTTCCCGAGGAAGAGACCGACACACTGGCCGAGATCATCGAGCGGTCGTTCATGCGCAGGCTGCTCGCCGGCGGCGCCGAGGCCGGCATGCAGATCAACGAGCTCGAACTGGCGCGCGAGATCGGCGTCGGCACCACCAGCGTGCGCGAGTTCCTGATCCGCTTCTCCCGCTTCGGCCTGATCGAGAAGCGCCGCAATAGCCATTGGGTGCTGAAGGGTTTCACCCGCGCCTTCGCGCTGGAGTTGACGGAAATCCGCGAGATGTTCGAGCTGCGCTCGGCATCGGCATTCACCGCACTGCCGCAGGACAGCGCGGTGTGGGCTGATCTCGACAATCTCGAAGAGGAACACCGCGGCCTCGCCCGTGACATCGCCACGCGCTTCAACGAATTCTCCGAGCTCGACGAGCGCTTCCATCGGCTGATTCACCGCGCCTCGCACAACCGCTTCATCGTCGATTTCTATGATGTCATCGCCATGATCTTCCATTACCACTACCAGTGGAACAAGGCGCAGGAGCGCGAGCGCAACGAAATCGCGATCGGCGAGCATCTGGCCTATATCGCGGCGCTAAAATCACGCGACCTGGGCAAGGTCGATGCCGCCTGCCGCAAGCATTTGAAGTCGGCGCGCCAGACGCTGCTGACCTCGATCCCCGAGAGCCGGCACCCACAGAGGCCCTGATCGCGCCGCGTTGCCGCAGCACCGATTTGCCGATTTTCCGTCTCTTGCTGCCGTGGTAGACATCTTCCGGTGATCGCTTGAAGATGCAGATGGTTTGAACAGGCAAGTCATTTGACCAAAAAGGGGAGACGGTGGAGCATTCCGGTCGCGCTTATCGCGGCCTACCTGCTGCTGCTTCAGTCGACGCTGAGCGCATTCGCCTTCGCCACCGGACCGGCCGCCTCGCAAATCGACGCCTTCGGCAACGTCATCTGCACCCACGAGGGCACTGCCCAGCTTCCCGATGGCGGCCCGCATCCGTCGCATCTGCCGGCATGCTGCATGCTGGGCTGCAGCATGGTTTCAGCGGTCTTTGCGCCGCCACCCGATGCCGGGCTTGCGCTGGCCTCGCTTTCGTTCGAAGCCGTCGTTTTCATCTTTCCGGCGGCCACGCATCTCAATTTCGCGCGCCAGCGGTCCCCGTCGAACCCGCGCGCGCCGCCGCTTTCGGCCTGAGCCTGCTGTACGCTCGGCGGAACCTTCCGCCGGTGCTTTCATCCAAAGAACGAATCGTTCGCGACCGGCCAACGGCGCGATCCCCTATTCATGGAGCAAACCATGTCCCAAGCTTTTCATATCGCGGCGCCTCCTTCGGGCGGCCGCACCAAATTCCTGCGCCGTTTCAATGAACGTGTCGGCCTTGCCGTGCTGGCGTTTGTGCTCTTGTTCTTCGGTGCCCAGGCCGTCTGCGCGCATGAATTCAAGGCCGGCGATCTCGAGATCGAGCATCCCTGGTCGCGCGCGACACCCACAGGCGCCAAGGTGGCCGGCGGCTATTTCACCATCACCAACAAGGGCAATGCACCCGACCGGCTGCTGTCGATTTCCTCCGACGTCTCCGAAAAAGCAGAGCTGCATGAAATGGGCGTCAAGGACGGCGTCATGACCATGCGGCCGGTGACGGGCGGCCTGGAAATCCCGGCCGGCGGCAAGGTGGCGCTGGCGCCCGGCGGCTATCACCTGATGTTCATCGGCCTGAAGCGGCAACCCAAGCAGGGCGAAGAATTCGCCGCCACGCTGACCTTCGAAAAGGCTGGCGCCGTCAACGTCGAGTTCGCTGTCGAAGGCATGGGCGGTGGCATGGACGACCACGCCAATTGACCGCGCCATCCACAACTATTGAATTCAGAGGGACCATCATGAACAAGTATCTTTTGTCGGCCGGCGCGCTTCTGGCGCTGGGGACCAGTGCCGCCTTTGCGCATGTCACGCTCGAAACACAGGAAGGGGCGGTCGGTTCGACCTACAAGGCCATCCTGCGGGTGCCGCATGGCTGTGACGGCAAGGCGACGACCGCCGTGCGCGTGCAGATCCCGGAAGGGGTGATCGCGGTGAAGCCGATGCCGAAGCCCGGCTGGACGCTGCAGACCAAGAAGGGCAAGTACGAGAAATCCTACCAGCTCTACGGCCAGGCGGTGGCCGACGGCGTCAAGGAGGTCGATTGGAGCGGCGGCAATCTGCCGGACGAATTCTACGACGAGTTCGTCTTCCGTGCGATGCTGACGGCAGACCTCCCGGCGGGTCAGAAACTCTATTTCCCGGTGGTGCAGGAGTGCGATGGCGCCGCCGACCACTGGATCGAAATCCCGGCGGCCGGGCAGGACGAAGACGCCCTGGAGAACCCCGCGCCCGGCATCAAGCTCACGCCGAAAAAGTAAACTCTCGCGGCGCGCTCCATGTCAGGAGCGCGCCGCATTTCATGGCAATGACATGACGGTGATATTCCCTTTCAGGACGGTTCGCGCGGCCGGCAAGCTCATCGGCCGGGTTTCTGCTGGGCTGCTGGTCGTGGCCGTGCTGCTGATTGCCATGGCGGCGACAAATCAGGCTTTCGCCCACGCCGCGCTGATCAAGACCGATCCGGCCGACGACGCCGTGCTGTCGCAGGCCCCCGCGCAATTCGCGCTGACTTTCAGCGAACCGGTCTCGCCGCTGGTGCTGACGCTGGTGAAGCCCGACGGCACGCCCGTTCCGCTGACGTCCTTCCGCCTCAGCGACCAGACCGTCGTCATCGACGATCCGCAGGCACTTGGATCGGGCACGCATGTGCTGAGCTGGCGGGTCATCTCCGCCGACGGTCATCCGGTCGGCGGCTCTCTGCTGTTTTCCATCGGCGCGGCGAGCCAGCCGCCGACTGTCTCCGAAGCCGTCGACTGGCAATTGCGCTCGGCGATCTGGATCGGCAAGGTCTGCCTCTATATCGGCCTGTTCCTCGGCGTCGGCGGCGCCTTCGCCCTCGCTTGGCTGGCGCGGGGTAGCCGTGCCGGACAGCGCTTCGTTGCCGCCGCAATCCTGTGTGGGCTGGTCGCGGCACCCATGTCGCTTGGCTTTCAAGGGCTGGATGCGCTCGGCGCGCCGCTCTCGCATATGGCGCAGCCGGCCATCTGGACCGCCGGTCTCGGCACCAGCTTCGGCTGGACGGTGTTGATCGCGTTGATCGCGCTCGGGCTCGGCCTTTTGTCGCTGGCCGGACCGCGCGCGGCCGCCAGGCCCCTCGCGCTCGCCGGCCTGGCCGGAACGGGCCTCGCGCTCGCCGCCAGCGGCCACGCAAGTGCCGCCGAGCCACAATGGCTGACGCGGCCGATGGTGTTCCTGCACGGCGCCGGCATTGCCTTCTGGGCCGGTGCGCTGGCGCCGCTCGGACTCGCGCTGAAACGGCAGGATGCCGAAGCCGTCACGTTCCTTCGCCGGTTCTCCGCCGCTATCATGCCGGTGGTGGCCTTGCTCGCCGCCGCCGGCGTGGTGCTGGCTGTTATCCAGGTGCAAACACCCGCAGCGCTGGTCAACACCGCCTATGGCCGGCTGCTGCTGGTCAAGCTTGCGCTGCTGGTCTTCCTGTTCACGCTCGCCGCCGTCAACCGCTGGAGATTGACGGCAATGGCCGAGGCGGGGGCGACGGAAGTGCGGCGCAGGCTCACCCGTTCGATCGGCGTCGAAATACTGATCGTGCTCGCCATCTTCGGTGTTGCCGCCGGCTGGCGCATCACGCCGCCGCCGCGGGCGCTGGCGATTGCCGCGGCGCAGCCGGTGTCGGTTCATATCCACGCGCTGAAGGCGATGGCCGACCTCAGCATCACGCCCGGCCATGCCGGGCCGGTCGCCGCCTCGATGATCATCATGACCGGTGATTTCGGGCCGCTCGACGCCAAGGAGGTGATGCTGGTGCTGTCGAAGCCGGACTCCGGCATCGAGCCGCTGAAGCGGGCGGCGACAAAGTCCGATGACGGCAGCTGGCGTGTCGACGATCTCGTCATCCCGGTTCCTGGCCGGTGGATGGCGCGCATCGACATACTGGTCTCCGACTTCGAGATGGTGAAGATCGAGGCGCCTGTGGACATCAGGCCGTGATGGCTCTCCAACACAATTCGGCGAGGCGGTTGACGCGAGCCTGAAGGCCCGTCAATCATCCCTGGCAGGATGCATCTTGGCGAAACCCCGGCAATCGCGGGCTCGAACAAACAAGATCCGAAAGCAGGGAAGAAACATGGAACAAGCCGAAATCGGCCTGATCGGCCTTGGCACGATGGGCTCCAACCTGGCGCTCAACATCGCCGAGCACGGGCACCGCATCGCCGTTTTCAATCGCACCAAGGCGCGTACGGATGCCTTTGTCGAGAATGCCGGCGCGCTCAGGGATATGGTTGTCCCCTGCTACAGCCTGGAAGAACTTGCCGCCGCGATCCGGCCGCCGCGTCCGATCATCATCATGGTGCTGGCCGGCAAGCCGGTCGATGAACAGATCGCCGCATTGCGCGGCGTGCTGTCCCATAACGACATCGTCATCGATGCCGGCAACGCCAATTTCCGCGACACGATGCGGCGCTTTTCCGAGCTGGCGGGCTCCGGCCTCACCTTCATCGGCATGGGCGTGTCCGGCGGCGAGGAGGGTGCGCGCCACGGGCCGTCGATCATGGTCGGCGGCACCGAAGAGTCCTGGAAGCGCGTCGAGAAGGTGCTGACGGCAATCTCCGCCAAGTTCAAGGACGAGCCATGCGCGGCCTGGCTCGGCGCCGACGGCGCCGGCCATTTCGTCAAGACCATCCACAACGGCATCGAATATGCCGACATGCAGATGATCGGCGAGATCTACGGCATCCTGCGCGATGGCCTGGGCATGGCGCCGAAGGAGATCGGCGCCGTATTCGCCGGCTGGAACAAGGGCCGGCTCAACTCCTACCTGATCGAGATCACCGCCAAGGTGCTGGCGTCAGATGATCCCAAGACCGGCAAGCCGGTGGTCGACATCATCCTCGACCGCGCCGGCCAGAAGGGCACCGGCAAATGGTCGGTTATCGAGGCACAGCAACTCGGCATTCCGGCGACCGCCATCGAGGCGGCGGTGGCGGCACGCGTCCTGTCATCGATCAAGGACGAGCGGCTTGCGGCGGAAAAAGCCTATGGCAACATCGGCGTCACCAGGATTTCGGGCGACAAGGCAGACCTGCTCAAGGATCTGGAACTGGCGCTGTTCGCCGGCAAGATATCAGCCTACGCGCAAGGCTTCGCCGTGATGAGCGGCGCTTCGAAGGCGTTCAACTGGAACCTGCCGATGCCGACCATCGCCAAGATCTGGCGTGCCGGCTGCATCATCCGATCGCAGATGCTCGACACCATGGCCGAAGCCTTCGGCCGCGGCGGCGCTTCGACCAATCTCCTGATGGCGCCGGCCTTCATCACCATGATGCAGGAGGCGCATCCGTCACTGCGGCGCGTCGTGGCCAGGGCTTCCGAAGCCGGATCGCCGGTGCCGGCGCTGTCTTCGGCCCTTGCCTATTTCGACAGCTATCGCCAGGGCCGCGGGACCTCGAACCTGATCCAGGCACAGCGTGATTTCTTCGGTGCGCATGGCTTCGAGCGTATCGATGACAAGGGCGCCTTCCATGGACCCTGGGGGAGCGGCGCCGCCGGCTAGCGGTTCAGCGTTTCGCGGAACGGCGTACCGCTCTATCTCTTTGTTTTTTGGGCAATGCCTTAGGAAAGCTACGCGGGAATTGCTCTGGCGGCGGGGCTTCAATCAGCCGCGATAGGCCACAACTTCGCCCGGCGCGCTGAGTGACTGCAGCGAGCCGGGCGCCGCGCCGCCGATCCAGCCGAGCACGGCGCGGGCGAGCTCGGAGCCGGCCAGCCGGAAGTTCTCGTTGACGATCAGCAGTTCCCGGCGGAACAGATGCAGCAGTTCCGACGACTGCTTCGACACCACGTCGATGTCGCGGCCGAGTTTCAACCCGGCGTCCTCGATGCCGGCAACAATGGCAAGCGTGGCGGCCGCGGCGCTGCTGACGATGCCGTCCGGCCTGATGTCGCGCCGCATCAGCTGCGCGGTCCTCATCCTGATCTGCTCGATCGAGTGGTCGATCGAAACGGTGTTGAACGGCACCTCCGAGGCGCCGACTTCGCTCAGCGCGTCGGCAAAGCCGTTCACGGTGTGGCCGTGATAGGTCAGGCCGACCGGCGGCGTCACCAGAGCCAGCCGACGCCGGCCTAAGCCGGCCAGATGGCGCACCGCCTCGGCCGCGAAGGCGTAATTGTCGAAATCATGATAGGGGTGCACGAGCCCCATATCGGTGCGGCCGTGCGTTGCAAAAGGTATGCCGCGCTCCAGCATGTAGCGGGCCCTTGGATCGTTGGGCTGCGTGCGCGAAATGATGACGCCATCGGCGGAGCCAGTCTCCACCAGATAACGCACCGGATCCAGCGGATCCTGCGAGCGCGAGTAGGGCGTGACGATCAGATGGTAGGGCGTATCGGCGATGACTTCGGTGACGCCGTAGATGATGTCCGAGACAAAGCTCATGATCTCGTGCTCGGTGTTGAGCACGAGGCTGATGACGTTGGTCTTGCCGGTTCGCAGGCGCACGCCGGCGCGGTTCGGCCGGTAACCGATCTGCTTGGCCACGAGCTGGACGCGGCGCCTGGTCTCGGCGCCGATCTCCGGCGCGTCCTTCAGCGCCCGCGACACGGTGGTGACGCCGAGCCCGGTCATGAAGGCAAGCGTCTTCAGCGTCGGCCGCTCCCTGGCCGACGTCTCGTCATCGCTGTCCGTGCGCCGTCTGTCCATTCGTCCCGCCCCGTCAGGCGCTTAGCAGCCGCCGGCCAGGCCGGCAATCGCCGCCGTCGCTCCCATGGCGCGTCTCCTTAGCTGAACAAGCCTATACTGAAACGTTACAGATTGTCACGACCGGTGTTCGACCAGGCTGTGGCCGAGGTCGAAAGTCCGCATGGGCTCGCCGCCGAAAAGCGTTGGGAATCAGCAGGAAAGGCATTGGGAGCAAGCTTCTTGCGAGCTTTCTGTCTTGCCATGTGGGATTTTGCGCATTGCGCTGCACAACGGGCTCCATCCCGAAAGGATTTTGTTCGCGCCTCGAAAAATATCGAACTGACTTTCAAGGGAAGGGTTGCGCATATCTTGCAATTGCCGTATCGAAAATCTGTAACGTTTCAGATTCTGGGAGGAAACCGAAATGCGATACAAATTCCTGACCGCCGCGCTTGCGGCGACGGTGGCGTTGAATTTTGCCGGGCCGGCGGCCGCAACCGATCTGGAAGTCACCCATTGGTGGACATCCGGCGGCGAGGCCGCGGCGGTCGCCGAACTCGCCAAGGCCTTCGACGCAACCGGCAACCACTGGGTCGACGGCGCCATCGCCGGGTCCGGCGGCACGGCGCGGCCGATCATGATCAGCCGCATCACCGGCGGCGACCCGATGGGCGCCACCCAGTTCAATCACGGCCGGCAGGCGGAAGAGCTGGTGCAGGCAGGCCTGATGCGCGACCTCACCGATGTCGCCACCAAGGGCAAGTGGACCGAGGTCGTGCGGCCGAAGAGCCTGCTCGACGGTTGCACCATCGACGGCAAGATCTATTGCGTGCCGGTCAATATTCACTCCTGGCAGTGGCTGTGGCTGTCGAACGCGGCCTTCGAGAAGGCGGGCGTGCCGGTGCCGAAGAACTGGAACGAATATGTCGCCGCCGCCCCGGCGCTGGAAAAGGCCGGCATCGTCCCGCTCGCGGTTGGCGGGCAGGCCTGGCAGGCGTCGGGCGCATTCGACGTGCTGCTCGCCGCGGTGGGCGGCACCGACACCTTCCTCAAGGTCTACAAGGACAAGGATGCGACGTTCGCCGCCGGTCCTGAAGTCGCCAAGGTCTTCAAGGCCGCCGACGATGCGCGCAAGATGGCCAAGAACACCAATGTGCAGGACTGGAACCAGGCGACCAACATGGTCATCACCGGCAAGGCCGGCGGCCAGATCATGGGCGACTGGGCGCAAGGCGAATTCCAGGTCGCCGGCAAGACAGCCGGCAAGGATTATACCTGCCTTCCCGGGCTTGGCCTGAACGAGGTCATCGCCACCGGCGGCGACGCCTTCTACTTCCCGCTGCTCAAGGACGCCGACAAGTCCAAGGCGCAGGAAGTGCTGGCCGAGACCTTGCTCGATCCCAAGACCCAGGTCGCCTTCAATCTCAAGAAAGGCTCGCTGCCGGTGCGCGGCGACGTCGACCTCAACGCTGCCAACGATTGCATGAAGAAGGGGCTCGACATCCTGGCCAAGGGCGCCGTCATTCCCTGGACGGACCAACTGCTCTCGCAGGACAGCCAGAAGCAGAAGGAGGACCTGTTCTCGGAGTTCTTCGCCAAGCCCGACATGACGCTCGAAGAAGCGCAAAAGCGCTTCGCCGACATCATCGCCTCGGCCGATTGACCGCCGACGAGCCGTCTCGCTCCCGACCCGGCCACCGCAGGGCCGGGAGCGAGGCGTGCTGACCTTGCCGCCCTTACCCGATCCAGCATGGCTGCACCGATGAGCAAGAGCGAACGCCCGAGCCAACTCTTCCGCAACCTCAACGCGAAGGTCGCCTCGATCCCGATGATCCTCACCGCGCTGGTGGTGTTCGTCGGCGGCACAGCCTGGACGGTGCTTTATTCCTTCACCAATTCGAAGCTTCTGCCGCGGCTGCATTTCGTCGGGCTCGACCAGTACTACCGGCTGTGGGCGACGCCGCGCTGGCTCGTCTCGATCGAGAATCTCTTGATCTACGGCGTGCTGTCGCTCGTCTTCTCGCTGGTAATCGGCTTCCTGCTCGCCGCCCTGCTCGACCAGAAGATCCGTTTCGAGGACACGTTCCGCACCATCTTTCTCTATCCCTTCGCGCTTTCCTTCATCGTCACCGGCCTCGTCTGGCAATGGCTGCTCAATCCCGATTTCGGCATTCAGGGAGTGGTTCGCGACCTCGGCTGGACAAGCTTCAATTTCGATCCGCTCTACAATTCGAGCATCGTCATCTACGGCATATTGATCGCCGCGCTGTGGCAAGGCACCGGGCTGATCATGTGCCTGATGCTGGCCGGCCTGCGCGGCATCGACGAGGACATCTGGAAGGCCGCGCGGGTGGACGGCATCCCCACCTGGAAGACCTATCTCTTCATCATCATCCCGATGATGCGACCGGTCTTCATAACCACGCTGGTGATCATCGCGTCGGGCATCGTCAAGGTCTACGACCTCGTCGTCGCGCAGACCAGCGGCGGTCCCGGCATTTCCTCTGAAGTGCCAGCCAAATATGTCTACGACTACATGTTCTTCGCCCAGAACCTCGGCCAGGGTTTTGCCGCCTCGACCATGATGCTCTTGTCGGTGATGATCGTCATCGTGCCGTGGGCCTATCTCGAATTCGGGGGCCGCAAGCGTGTCTGATCATGCCGTCTCCCTGGCCGCGTCCCCCGCCGCCATTCGCGCCGATGCCTCGGGGCCGAGCGGACCGAAGCCCCGGCACATGTTGTCGCGCCGCAACATCTTCCTGTACGGCACGCTCATCGTGGTGGCGCTCTATTACCTGCTGCCGCTCTACGTGATGGTTGTCACCTCGCTCAAGGGCATGCCGGAAATTCGTCTCGGCAACATCTTCTCGCCGCCGGTCGAGATCACGTTCGAGCCGTGGGTCAAGGCATGGTCGCAGGCCTGCACCGGTCTCAACTGCGACGGTCTCTCTCGCGGCTTCTGGAACTCGGTGCGCATCACCGTCCCCTCGGTGATCCTGTCGATCGCAATCGCCTCGGTGAACGGCTACGCGCTGGCCAATTGGCGCTTCAAGGGCGCCGACACGTTCTTCGTCATCCTGATCGTCGGGGCCTTCATCCCCTATCAGGTGATGATCTATCCGATCGTCATCATCCTGCGCGAGATCGGCCTCTATGGCAGCCTGAGCGGCCTGGTGATCGTGCATTCCATTTTCGGCATGCCGATCCTGACGCTCTTGTTCCGCAACTATTTCACCTCCATGCCGGAGGAACTGTTCAGGGCTGCGCGCGTCGATGGCGCCGGCTTCTGGGGCATTTATCTGCGCATCATGTTGCCGATGTCGCTGCCGATCTTCGTCGTCGCCGTCATCCTGCAGGTGACCGGCATCTGGAACGACTTCCTGTTCGGCGTCGTCTATACGCGCCCCGACACCTATCCGATGACGGTGCAGCTCAACAACATCGTCAACTCGGTGCAGGGGGTGAAGGAATACAATGTCAACATGGCCGCCACCATCCTGACCGGGCTGGTGCCGCTGGTCGTCTACTTCATTTCCGGCAAATTGTTCGTGCGCGGCATTGCCGCCGGCGCGGTGAAAGGGTGATGTCGATGGCGGCAAACGGCACCAGCGTTTCGATCCAGGACCTGTCGCTGAACTTCGGCTTGGTCTCGGTGCTGCAGACGCTCAACCTCGACGTCGCCGAGGGCGAGTTCATAGTGCTGCTCGGACCCTCGGGTTGCGGCAAGTCGACCTTGCTCAACTGCATCGCCGGACTGCTCGACATTTCGGACGGCCGCATCTTCATCAAGGGCAAGAACGTCACCTGGGAAGAGCCCAAGGACCGCGGCATCGGCATGGTGTTCCAGTCCTACGCACTCTATCCGCAGATGACGGTGGAGAAGAACTTGTCCTTCGGGCTGCGCGTCGCTGGCGTGCCCAAGGACGAGATCGCGAAGCGCATAGCGCGCGCCGCCGAGATCCTGCAGATCGAGCCGCTGTTGCAGCGCAAGCCCGCGGCGCTCTCCGGCGGCCAGCGTCAACGCGTGGCGATCGGGCGCGCGCTGGTGCGCGACGTCGACGTGTTCCTGTTCGACGAGCCACTGTCGAACCTGGACGCCAAGCTGCGCTCCGAACTGCGCGTCGAGATCAAGCTTTTGCACCGCAAATTGCAGAACACCATGATCTACGTCACGCATGACCAGATCGAGGCGATGACGCTGGCCGACCGTATCGCGGTCATGCGCGGCGGCGTCATCCAACAACTCGACGCGCCGCAGACCATCTATAACAAACCGGTCAACCGCTTCGTCGCCGGCTTCCTCGGCTCGCCGGCGATGAACTTCATCGACGGCAGGCTCGAGAAAGACGCTGGCAACTGGTTTTTCGTGGCCGACAATCTCAAGGTTCCACTCGGCACCTATCATTTCGACAAGCAACCGGAAGCCGGCCCTGCCGTGTTCGGCATCAGGCCCGAGCATGTCAGCCTGAACAGCGGCACGGGCTGGCCATTCTCGACGGCGGCCAATGTCGAGGTGGTCGAACCGATGGGGTCCGACACGCTGGTGTGGCTGAAGCTTGCAAAGCAGAATTTCAGCGTCCGGGTCACCTCGGAACGGACGCCCAAAAACGATGAGGCGGTGACGGTGGGCTTCGACCCGATGCGCGCCTCGCTCTTCGATGCCCAAACCGGCAGCCGCATCTAAAGCCCGATAACCATCCCCCAAGCAGAACGGACAAAGACGATGAACTGGTCATTCCAACTTTACAGCGCGCGCAATTTCCAGCCCTGGGAAGGCGTGCTCGAGATGCTCGGCAAGTTCGGCTACACAGAGGTCGAAGGCTTCGGCGGCGTCTATGACGATCCCAAGGCCTTCCGCGCTCAACTCGACAAAAACGGCCTTGCCATGCCGACCGGGCATTTCTCCATCGATGCGCTGGAGAAGGATTTCGACGGCGTGCGCAGGATAGCTGAAGCGCTCGGCATCAAGCTTTTGATCTGCCCCTTTCTCATGCCTGAGTCCAGGCCTTCGGACGCTGCCGGCTGGCGCGGCTTCGGCGAGCGCCTGGCCAAGGTCGGCGAGACGGCGAAGAAGGGCGGCTACGGCTTTGCCTGGCACAATCATGATTTCGAGTTCAAGAAACTCGCCGACGGCTCGCTGCCGCAGGATCACATCCTGGCTTCCGCGCCCGACATCGGCTGGGAGATGGATGTCGCCTGGGTGGTGCGCGGCGGCGCCGATCCGCTGCCCTGGATCGAAAGGCACGGCAAGCGCATCGTTGCCGTTCACGTCAAGGACATGGCAAGGCCGGGCGAGGGGCTGGACGAGGACGGCTGGTCGGATGTCGGCCACGGCACGATCGACTGGGCCGGCCTGATCAAGGCGCTGCGGGCCAAGAGCGCGGCCAAATATTTCGTCATGGAACAGGACAATCCCAATGACATCGAGCGCTTCGCCCGCCGTTCGATCGCAACCGTAAAGGCCTATTAGGAACAAGCATCATGGCAAACAAACTTGGCGTCGGCGTCATCGGCTGCGGCAACATCTCGAAGGCATATTTCTCGCTGGCGCCGCTGTTTCGCGGCATCAGGATGCGGGCTTGCGCCGATATCAACATGGGCGCCGCGAAAGCGCGGGCGAAGGAGTTCAAGCTGCGCGCCGAGACGGTCGAGGACCTGCTCAAGGCCGACGACATCGAGATCATCGTCAACCTGACCATTCCGGCCGTGCACTATGAAGTGTCGAAACAGGTGCTCGACGCGGGCAAGCATGTCTATTCGGAAAAGCCGTTCGTGCTTTCGGTCAAGGAGGGGCTCGACTTGAAGAAGCGGGCGGAGAAGAAGGGACTTCGCATCGGCTCGGCACCCGACACCTTCTTCGGCGGCGCGCATCAGCTGGTGCGCAACCTGATCGATACCGGCAAGCTCGGCAGGATCACCAGCGGCACTTGCCATGTCATGGGGCACGGCATGGAGCACTGGCACCCCAATCCGGACTTCTTCTTCCAGCCGGGTGCCGGCCCCGTGCTCGACATCGGGCCGTATTACATCACCAATCTGATCCAGCTGATCGGACCGGTGAAGCAGGTGGCGGCCTTCGCCACAACCCCGGCCAAGGAACGCACGATCAGTTCGAAGCCGCGCGCGGGCGAAAGGATCCCGGTCAACACGCCGACCACCATCCACGGCCTGCTGGAGTTCGAGAACGGAGCCGTGATCACACTCAACACCAGCTGGGACGTCTGGAGCCACGGCCATGCGCCGATGGAGCTCTATGGCGAGATGGGGAGCGTATTCGTGCCGGATCCGAACTTCTTCGGCGGCGACGTGCGCTTCACCGAAGCGGCCAAGCCGGTCAAGAAGCTGCCGAAATGGCAGCATCCGTTCGGCGTGCCCAATGAGATGCATTCGCAGGGCATGATGGCCAATTATCGCACCGCCGGCCTCGCCGACATGGCGATTGCGATCTCCGAGGGCAGGCCGCACCGCTGCTCGATGGAGCTGGCGCTGCACGCCGTCGACGTCATGACGGGAATCCTGCGCTCGGGCGAAACCGGCAAATTCGTCGCCATGCAGACCACCTGCGAACGTCCAGCCGCGCTCGGCATCAAGGAAGCCAAGGCGCTGATGGCGAAGAAGAGCTAGATCGCGGATTATCGATAATTTTGATGAACCCTCTCCCCGTTTTCGCGGGGAGAGGGTAAGGGTTGGTGCGCAGGGCCTGCGCGTCGCGTTCGCGATGACAGTGCCCAGTCCATCCAGCTTCGAGGATTTTCCCCATGCCCTATCTCGCCGCCGAAAACCGCTACGAAAAAATGGTCTATAACCGCTGCGGGCGGTCCGGCCTGAAGCTGCCGGCGATCTCGCTGGGGCTGTGGCACAATTTCGGCAACGACACGCCGCACACGACCAAGCAGGCGATCGTGCGCAAGGCCTTCGACCTCGGCATCACGCATTTCGACCTCGCCAACAATTACGGGCCGCCGCCCGGCTCGGCCGAAATTGCGTTCGGTGAGATACTGCGCACCGACTTTGCCGCCTACCGCGACGAACTCATCATCTCGACCAAGGCCGGCTACGAGATGTGGGCGGGGCCCTACGGCCAATGGGGCGGACGCAAATATTTGCTGGCCAGCCTCGACCAGAGCCTGAAGCGGATGGGGCTCGACTATGTCGACATCTTCTATTCGCACCGCTTCGATCCGGATACGCCGCTGGAGGAAACGATGGGCGCGCTCGACCATGCGGTGCGCGCGGGCAAGGCACTCTATGTCGGCATCTCATCCTACAATTCGCAGCGCACGCGCGAGGCGGCCGATATACTGAAGCGGCTCGGCACGCCTTGCGTAATCCATCAGCCGAGTTATTCGATGCTGAACCGCTGGGTCGAGGACGATGGCCTGCTCGATACGCTCGATGGGCTGGGCGTCGGCTCCATCGTGTTCTCGCCGCTGGCACAGGGCATGCTGACCGACAAATATCTCGGCGGCATCCCCGAGGGCAGCCGTGCCTCCCAGGGCAAGTCGCTGCGGCCGGCCTTCATCAACGACAAGACCATCGCCAACATACAGGCATTGAACGCGATCGCGGGCCGCCGCGGCCAGACGTTGGCGCAGATGGCGCTGGCGTGGGTGCTGCGCAAGGGCAAGGTGACATCGGCGCTGATCGGCGCCAGCCGGCCGGAGCAGGTGGAGGACTGTGTCGGCGCGCTGGAGGCGCCCGACTTCAGCGACGCCGAGCTTGCCGAGATCGACAATTATGCGCGCGAGTCCGACATCAATCTGTGGGCAGCCTCGGCCGAGCGCAATGGCCCGCCGAGGAAGTAGGCATCGGAGCCGGCAAACGACAACGGTGGGAGCCCTCCCGCCGGTATCGTTTGCGGAATGCCGCGCCAGCGCGTTTCAACAGAGGAGTAGCAAAGACAGCGGTTCGTCGCTATCTGAATGGGACGGGCCGTTTGCATATGGAAACGGCCTGTATGTGACACAAGGCAGGTCGGAAACAGGATCATGGCGGCAAGGGATGTGCTGACGAAGAACCAGCTGTGCGTGCTCGAGAAACTCGAGGCCGCCAGCGGGCCGCTCAGCGCCTACACCTTGCTTGACCAGCTGCGCGAGCGGGGTTTCCGCGCGCCGCTGCAGGTCTACCGCGCGCTCGACACGCTGGTGAAGTCCGGCTTCGTGCATCGGCTGGAAAGCCTCAATTCCTTCGTCGCCTGCGTCGAACCGCACGATCACAGCCATTCCATGACCGCTTTCGCCATCTGCGACACATGTGGCCAGGTGAGCGAAATGTCCGACCATGATGTCGGCCACCGGCTGGACGAATGGGTGCGCTCCACCGGCTTTGCCGCCAAGAAGGCGGTGATCGAGTTCCGCGGGACATGTGCCAAGTGCCGGGCGCAAGCTGCCTAGTCTAAGGTGTATCGATATTCAGGTGATGCCGGCCTGGCGCTAGTGCGCCTCGTCCCAATTGTTCGCCGCTCGAGCGTCCACATGCAGCGGCACCGACATCGACACCGCCGGCATGGCCGCGTTCTCCATGACATGGCGCACGACGGGGATCGTCGCCTCCACTTCCGCCTCGATCGTCTCGAAGATCAGCTCGTCATGCACCTGCAAGAGCATGCGGGCCGAAAGCCTGGCCTTCTCCAGCGCCTCGTCCATGCGCACCATGGCGCGGCGGATGATGTCGGCGGCGGTGCCTTGCAGGCGCGCGTTGATCGAGGCGCGCTCGTTGAAGGCGCGGATCGAGGGATTGGAAGACCGGATCTCGGGGTAGTGGATGCGGCGGCCGAAGATGGTTTCGACGAAACCGTGCTCGCGGGCATAGGCCTTGGTCTCTTCGATATAGTCGCGGATGCCGGGGAAGCGCTCGAAATATTTTTTGATGTAGTTGCTGGCCTCCTCGCGCGGGATCGACAGCTGGTTGGCAAGGCCGAAAGCCGAGATGCCGTAGATGATGCCGAAATTGATCGCCTTGGCGCGGCGGCGCACTTCCGAAGGCATGCCCTCCACGGGCACGTTGAACATTTCCGAGGCCGTGATGGCGTGGATGTCGGCGCCGTCGGCGAAGGCCTGCCGCAATTGCGGGATCTCGGCGACATGGGCGAGCACGCGCAATTCGATCTGGCTGTAGTCGGCCGAAACCAGGCGGTTGCCCTTGTCGGCGATGAAGGCCGTTCTGATCCTGCGCCCCTCGGCGGTGCGCACCGGGATATTCTGCAGGTTCGGGTCGGAGGATGACAGCCGCCCCGTCGTCGTCGCGGCGAGCGCGTAAGAGGTGTGGACGCGCTTGGTGTCCGGGTTGACGAAGCCGGGCAGCGCATCGGTGTAGGTCGATTTCAGCTTGGTCAGCTGGCGCCAGTCGACGATCTTGCGCGGCAGTTCGTGGCCTTCGGCGGCGAGGTCTTCCAGAAGCTGCGCCGAGGTCGACCATTGGCCGGTCTTGGTCTTGGAGCCGCCGGGCAGACCCATGCGGCCGAACAGGATGTCGCCGAGCTGCTTGGGCGAGCCGATGTTGATGCGCTCGCCGACGAGCTGGTAGATTTCTTCCTCGAGCCGGGCTGCGCCCTGCGCCAGTTCGCCCGACAGCCGCGACAGGATCTGCCGGTCGACCGAGATGCCGCGCTGTTCCATGCGCGCCAGCACCGGCACCAGCGGCCGTTCCAGCCGTTCATAGACCGACACCAGGCCCTTGGCGGCGAGCCGCGGCTTCAGCACCAGCCAGAGCCTGAGCGTCACATCGGCGTCCTCGGCCGCGTGGGCGGTCGCCTTGTCGACGTCGACCTGGTCGAAGCCGACGGAATTTTTCCCGGAGCCGGTCACGTCCTTGAGCTGAAGCGGACTATGGCCCAGCCATTTCTCGGCAAGCGCGTCCATGCCGTGGCCATGCGAGGTGCCGGCATCGAGCACGTAGGAGATCAGCATGGTATCGTCGAAGGGGCCTACGTCGATACCGTAGCGGCTCATGATGACGAGATCGTATTTCAGGTTCTGCGCGATCTTGAGGACAGACTTGTCCTCGAGCAGCGGTTTCAGCACGGCCAGCGCCTCGCGCAGCGGGATCTGGTTGTCGATCGGACCACCGCCGAGCAGGTCGCCATTTCCGCTCCTGTGGGCGAACGGCACATAGGCGGCGCGACCTGGCGCCGTCGCCAGCGACAAGCCGATCAGTTCGGCCTGCATCGGATCGGGCGACGTCGCGCGGGCATCGAAGGCGACGATGCCGGTCTCCAGCGCCTCGGCGACCCAGGCCTTCAGGCTGGCGACATCGCGGATGCATTGATAGGCCGAAATGTCGATCTTGCGGGCGGTGGCGGCCTCCAGGCGAAGCGCCGACAGAAGCGAAGGGGTGTTGCCCTCCTTCGTGCCGCCGGCTGCGGCTAGGGCCGTCTCGCCGTCCTGCTTCGCCTCGGCGCTGGGCGCGACCGGCGCGCCGGCGCCGACATCCGGCCCATGCGCGGAGTCGGCGCGTTCGACCGTCACAGCGATCGCCTGGACGTCGCTTGCCTCGGTTCCCGTGGTTTCCGCCACGCGGCGGGTCAGCGAAGAGAATTCCATGGTCTTGAGGAAGCCGATCAGCTTCGGCCCGTCCGGCGCGTGCAGGACGAATTCGTCCAGCCCCTCGGCCACCGGCACATCGTTCTTCAACGTCACCAGCTGGCGCGAGATGCGCGCCTTGTCGGCATTGGCGATGATGGATTCGCGTCGTTTCTCCTGCTTGATCTCGCCGGCGCGCTCAAGCAGTCCGTCTAGGTCACCGAACTGTTCGAGCAATTGCGCCGCAGTCTTCGGTCCGATGCCCGGCACGCCGGGAACATTGTCGACGGAATCGCCGGTCAATGCCTGCAGGTCGATCATCTTCTCCGGCGGCACGCCCCATTTCTCGATGACCTCGGGAATGCCGATCTGGCGATCCTTCATCGGATCGTACATGCTCACCGTCGGGCCGACCAACTGCATCAGGTCCTTGTCGGAGGAGATGATGGTGGTGTCGCCGCCGGCCTCGCAGGCCAGACGGCAATAGGTGGCGATGAGGTCGTCGGCCTCGAACCCTTCCATCTCAAGGCAGGGCAGGTTGAACGCCCTGGTCGCCTGACGGATGAGGCCGAATTGCGGGATCAGGTCTTCCGGCGGCGCCGAACGGTTGGCCTTGTATTCGGGATAGAGGTCGTTGCGGAAGGTTTTCGACGAATAGTCGAAAATGACCGCGAAATGCGTCGGCACGATGCCGACATCGGTGTTGCGCGCATCCTGCATCAGCTTCCACAACATGTTGCAGAAGCCGGACACGGCGCCGACCGGCAGGCCGTCGGACTTGCGGGTCAGCGGCGGCAGCGCGTGATAGGCACGGAAGATGTAGCCGGAGCCGTCGACAAGAAAGAGATGATCGCCTTTTTTCATGCGGGCAGGGATAGCGCGGCGCGGCGGCTTGGTCCATGCCAAAGGCACCGCTTCCAGCAACACCCTGACAGGCAGGCGACAGGTTGGTTGGAAAGAGGTGAAATCGGCATTATTTTCGCCCGCGGGACTGCCTAGCTCCGTCCGTCCAACGGCCGCTCACGGCCATGTTACAAAAGTGTAATATTCGTGCCCTTGAATCGCCACGTTCGAGGACACAGATAAATGGCATCGGCAATTTTCGCCGACGTCCGGAGCAAGGCCCGTCCCCCGCCTATCCCGGACACCTGCGGCAGCCTATCCCCCCTCTCCGGGCTGCCGCATCGTTTCGAGTAGAAGGGCCGCCGTGGTTCCCCCTCCACCACGGCGGTCTTTTTTGTTTCGAATACGCGCTTGAGCCCGTGGTCCAATGGTCCCGGGCTTTTCGTTTGCCCGCTCTGCCTTTACGGTTCCGGCACTGAATCGAAAGGCTCGCCAATGTCAATTTCCTCCGTTCTCGACCGTCTCGACAAGAATCTCGACCACAGCCTGGAGCGCCTCTTCGGTCTGCTCCGGATCAGGTCAATCTCCACCGATCCGGCCTATGCCGCCGATTGCCGCAAGGCGGCTGAATGGCTGGTGGAAGAACTCAAGGTGATCGGCTTCGACGCCAGCGTGCGCGACACGCCCGGCCACCCGATGGTGGTTGCGCATCATGATGGGCCGGCCGGTTCACCGCATGTGCTGTTCTATGGCCACTATGACGTACAGCCGGTCGATCCGATCGAGCTTTGGGAAAACGACCCGTTCGCGCCGGCGGTCAAGGAGATCGAGCCCGGCCACAAGGTGATCACCGGGCGCGGCTCGGCCGACGACAAGGGTCAGTTGATGACCTTCGTCGAGGCTTGCCGGGCCTGGAAGCAGGTGCATGGCAATCTGCCGTGCCGCATTACCATCCTGTTCGAGGGAGAGGAGGAGTCGGGCTCGCCGTCGCTGAAGCCCTTCCTCGAGGCCAATGCCGATGAACTCAAGGCCGATTTCGCGCTGGTCTGCGATACCAGCATGTGGGACCGCGACACGCCGTCGATCTGCGTGGGGCTGCGCGGGCTGGTTGGCGAGGAGATCATCGTGAAGGCCGCCGACCGCGACCTGCATTCGGGTCTCTATGGCGGCGCCGCTGCCAACCCGATCCGCATCCTGGCAAAGGTGCTGGCCGACATTCACGACAAGGACGGCCATATCACCATCCCGGGCTTCTATGACGGCGTCGAGGAAACGCCCTCGCAGATCCTGAAATCATGGGAAACGCTGGGCGAAACGGCCGAGACGTTCCTTGGCCCCGTCGGCCTGTCGATCCCGTCGGGCGAAAAGGGCCGCTCGCTGCTGGAACTCACCTGGGCACGGCCGACGGCCGAGTTCAACGGCATCACCGGCGGCTATACCGGCAAGGGCTTCAAGACGGTGATCGCGGCGCAGGCCTCGGCGAAAGTATCTTTCCGCCTCGTCCACAAGCAGGATCCCAAGAAGATCCGCGCCGCCTTCCAGCAATTCGTCAAGGAGCGCATTCCGGCCGACTGTTCGGTGGAGTTCCACCCGCATGGCGGCTCGCCGGCAATCCAGCTTTCCTACGACTCGCCGTTCCTGGCCAAGGCCAAGACGGCGCTGTCGGACGAATGGCCGAAGCCGGCGGTGACGATCGGCAGCGGCGGCTCGATCCCCGTAGTCGGCGATTTCCAGACCTATCTCGGCATGGAATCGCTGCTGGTCGGTTTCGGCCTCGACGACGACCGCATCCACTCGCCCAATGAAAAGTATGAGTTGAGTTCCTTCCACAAGGGCCAGCGCTCCTGGGCGCGCATTCTGGACGCGCTGACGCGCTGAGCCGGGAACTCACGAAAGGCGGGAAAATCAAGTTTATGTTGATTTTTCCGCCGATCACGGCAAGGACGGGTTGCCAGCGCAACGTGCTGGAGCGCGCGCGTCCGCTCGATGGATGCGCGATGCCGAAAGCGCGACCCCGGAGAAGACGATGAGCGATATCCGTTTCCACAAAAACGATCTGCCCGACCTGTCCCGCTACAATGTCGGGGCGGTTGCCATCGATACGGAAACGCTGGGCCTGAACCCGCATCGCGACCGGTTGTGCGTGGTGCAGATTTCACCCGGCGACGGCAGCGCCGACGTCATCCAGATCGCGCCGGGCCAAAAGGAAGCGCCGAACCTCGTCAAGCTCTTGGGAAACCACAGCGTGACCAAGCTGTTCCACTATGGGCGCTTCGACCTTGCCGTGCTCTACCATGCGTTCGGTGTGATGCCCGAGCCGGTATTCTGCACCAAGATCGCCTCGCGGCTGACCCGCACCTACACCGACCGGCATGGTCTCAAAGACATCTGCTTCGAGCTTCTGGGCGTCGGCCTGTCCAAGGCGCAGCAATCGTCGGACTGGGCGGCCGAAACGCTGTCGCCCGAACAACTCGAATACGCCGCATCCGACGTGCTCTATCTGCACCGGCTGCGCGACGTGCTGGCGGCGCGGCTGGCGCGCGAGGATCGCACGAAAGAGGCCGACGCCTGTTTCCGCTTCCTGCCGACACGCGCCAAGCTTGACCTCATGGGCTGGGACGAAGAGGATATTTTCGCTCATAGCTGACGGCCTCGCGGCGCTGCCGCCGATGTTCCGTCCGGGACCAGAGCCGGCCGTCGTGTTCCGTCGGCTCGAAAAGAGGGATGACATGGCGGATAGGAAGCCCATATCGACCGCGCCCACCGACGGTTCCAAGGTCACCGTGACCTGGAAGGACGGCGACGGCGTGCTCAACGAATCCATCGCGCAATACCGGGACGGCGGCTGGTGGGTCTACATCGACAGCGATACGCAGAAGAAGGTCGAGCCGACGAGCTGGCGGCCCGCCGCGAGCGACGACGGCGACCAATGAGCAGGCCGCTGGCGAGGCCGGCCGCTTTCGCATAGCCTGAAGCCGTTGATATCGAGGCCGATTCGGGGCTTTCCGCTCCGCGCTCGCCTCTTGCTCGGAGGGAAATCGCCATGGGCGTCGAAAGCCTGCTCGTCTTCATCATCATCGGTGCCATCGCCGGCTGGCTCGCCGGTCTCATCGTCTCCGGTTTCGGCTTCGGCCTGATCGGCAACATCATCGTCGGCATCATCGGCGCGTTCATCGCGGGCTGGCTGTTCCCGCGGATCGGCTTGTCCATCGGCGGCGGCATCCTCGCCTCGATCATCCACGCCACGATCGGCGCCATCATCCTGCTGATCCTGGTCAGGGTCCTGAAGCGAGCCTGAGGCCGGGCACCGAGGAGCGCGCCATGAAACAGAATACGCTTTATCTCGTCATTGGCGCGCTCGTCGTCGTGGTCATCGCGCTCGGCGTCTACGTCTACCGCGAACAGACCAAGCCGAAAGGCGTGGAGCTCAAGATCGACGACAAGGGCATCTCGATCCAGCAGAACTGAACGGTTCCTCGCCATGCTGCCACGGGGGGCGCCACCGGAACACCCTAGTTGTTCCTGGCCTCGGCTTCAAAAAATGCATGGCAAAATCTGAGCCCGTGGCGACTGCCAGCCTGAAGTTCGATCGTCTGCCATCTTGCGTCTTTATTATTTTTGCGTGATCCTCCTTGAATACTTGGGAGGGGACAATGAGCGTTGAAGAAAAACTGCGTGTACTGGCGGACCGGATCAGAACCCATTCGAGCGCAATGCTCACGGAGGAAGCACTCAAAACGGCGATTATCCTGCCATTCTTATCTGCCCTCGATTATGATGTTTTCAATCCGGACGAGGTAATCCCTGAATTTTGCGCAGATGCTGTTGGGAAAAAAGGGGAAAAAGTCGACTATGCAATCAAGTTAGACGGAGAGATCCGGATACTTATTGAATGCAAACCTATATCTATGACGCTTGAAAAGGTCCATCTAGCTCAGCTCTATCGCTACTTTTCAGTGACGAACGCAAAATTTGCAATTCTCACAAACGGTCGAACGTTCCATTTCCATACCGATTTGGTTGCGCCCAATCGCCTCGATGATCGACCGTTTCTCACCTTCGACTTGTCCGACATGCAGGGGCAACTCGTTACCGAGCTGAAAAAATTCGCCAAAGCTGAATTCAATATCGACGGGATTCTTCAGTCGGCACATAGGCTGAAATACACGTCTGCAATCAAGAAAGAGATCGCGAACGTCATGGAGAACCCTCCCGAGGACTTTGTTCGGATGGTGACGGGAGGACTCTACCAAGGTCGCTTTACGAGCCAGGTGAAAGAACAGTTCACACCTATGGTGAAGGCCGCGTTTCGTGAAATTGTGAGGGAGTCTGTTCAGTCAAGATTGTCAACGGCGTTAGCGGAAACGGAGGTTTCCGAGATCGGCGTCGAGGGAGAAGAGGCCGAGGAGGTCGTTACAACGGAGGAGGAGCGCGAGGGATTCATGATCATAAGAGCGATCGTGCGAGACACCTTGAAGCCTGCCCGTGTAGTGATGAGGGATCAGAAAAGCTATTGCGGCATCTTGATCGATAATAACAATCGTAAACCACTCGCGCGGTTGTGGTTCAATCGCTCCATAAAATATTTGGGACTCTTTGATGGTGAAAAAGAGAATAAAGTGAAGATCGACACGCTTGACGAGATCTATGATTATTCAGATCGCCTGAGGGCTACCGCGAAGGAATACACAGCGCCTGTACATGTTTTGGCGCCGGAAGTTATTTCGTAGGGGTAGTACAGGGGGCCTCTCTGAAAAAAACTATGCCGAGGGTCGTGGTTCGACAAGTCCGCCGAATGTAGGCGTGAGATGTGACAGGCACTGCGGTGGGAGAGCTCTCGCCACCTGATATGGCTTTTGCGCAGAAGCGGGTGACTTAACCCGCCTTTAAACCGCCGCATCTACTCTGCAACCCGAACGCCATAGGCATCGGGATATCAAGCGCAGCGCATGGCGAACCGCAGAGACAGCCGGATCGAACCCAGTTTCGAGGGACCGCCACAAGCGAGATCCCAGACAGGTCTTTCGGTGAGCGAGGAGGACCGCGTCGTGCCCAGCAACCGCAAAGCCTCCGCCAAACGCAAATCGCCGAAGGCAAAGTCGTCGCGTGCCAGGCGCGGCCGAAGCCGGCGCGGCCTGTTCGGCGTGCTCGGCCGGCTGGTCTACTGGTGCTTCGTGCTGGCCATCTGGGGCGGCATCGCCGTGGCCGGCGTCGTCGTCTACTACGGTGCCAAGATGCCGGCGGCCACGACCTGGTCGATCCCCGATCGCGCGCCCAATATCAAGATCGTCTCCGCCGACGGCCAACTGCTCGCCAATCGCGGCATGAGCGGCGGCGAGGCGGTCGGCCTGCACGAAATGTCGCCCTACATCCCCGAGGCGGTCATCGCCATCGAGGACCGCCGCTTCTATTCGCATTTCGGCGTCGACCCGATCGGCCTGTCGCGCGCCATGGTCGCCAATCTCGCCGGCGGGCATTTCTCGCAAGGCGGTTCGACGCTGACGCAGCAACTGGCCAAGAACCTGTTCCTGACGCCAGACCGGACGCTGGAGCGCAAGGTGCAGGAGGTGCTGCTGGCGCTGTGGCTGGAGCACAAGCACACCAAGGACCAGATCCTCGAAATGTACCTCAACCGGGTCTATTTCGGCTCGGGCGCCTATGGCGTCGAAGCGGCCTCGCGCCGTTATTTCGGCAAGAGCGCGCGCGATGTCACCTTGTCGGAGGCGGCGCTGCTTGCCGGTCTCCTGAAGGCGCCGTCGCGACTGTCGCCGGCGCGCGATCCCAAGGCCGCCGAGGACCGCGCGCAGCTGGTGCTCGCCGCTATGCGCGACGAAGGCAAAATCAGCGCCAAGGAACTGACCACGGCGATGAGCGCGCCGGCGACGCGCGCGCCGTCCTACTGGACAGGCTCGGAAAACTACGTCGCCGACACCATCATGGAAGAGCTGCCCGATCTGATCGGCGACGTGCGCGGCGACATCGTCATCGATTCCACCGTCGACCTGAACCTGCAGAAGCTCGCGGAACAATCGATCCGCCGGCTGATCGATGAAAGCGGCAAGAAGCTCAACGTCACCCAGGGCGCGCTGGTGTCGATCGACGATTCGGGCGCGGTGCGTGCCATGGTCGGCGGCTACGATTATTCGACCAGCCAGTTCGACCGCGCCTCGGAAGCGCGCCGGCAGCCCGGTTCGGCGTTCAAGCCGTTCGTCTACATGGCCGCCCTCGAGGCCGGCCGCACGCCCGACAGCGTGCGCAACGATGCGCCGATCAAGATCGGCAAATGGACACCCGACAATTACGGCGGCAAGTATTTCGGGAAGGTGACGCTGGCAACCGCCTTGGCGAAGTCGCTGAACTCGGTGGCGGCCCAGCTGACCATGGAAGTGGGGCCGGACGCAGTGGTCGAGGCGGCGCATCGCATGGGCATCCAGTCCGATCTGCAGGCCAACACCTCGATCGCGCTAGGCACGTCGGAAGTGACGCCGCTGGAGCTGACCTCGGCCTATGTGCCTTTCGCCAATGGCGGCTACAAGCCGGACATCCATTTCATCCGCCGCGTGACATCAGCCGAGGGCAAGGTGCTGTACGACGCCGGCAGCGGCAGCGCGCCGCGCGTGGTGAAGCCCGAGATCGTCGGCATGATGAACTCGATGATGACCGGGACGGTGGAGATCGGCACGGCCAGGAAGGCGGCCTTCACCTGGCCGTCGGCCGGCAAGACCGGCACCAGCCAGAATTCGCGCGACGCCTGGTTCGTCGGCTACACCGCCAATCTCACCACCGGCGTATGGTTCGGCAATGACGACGGCAGCCCGATGAAGAAGGTCACCGGCGGCGCGCTGCCGGCGCAGGCCTGGCACGAGTTCATGGTCGCCGCGCATGAGGGCGTGCCCGTGCGGCCGCTGCCTGGTACCTGGAAATCGACGCCGGCCGATAGGATCGTGCCGGACGAAATCCCGTCGGCCGATGCGACACAGCCGGCTCCGAAGCCGCAAGCGCCTGTCGGCCAGTCGGCGCCCGCTGCCGTCGCGGCGCAGCCAGCGCCGGTTCGCGCGCCCCGCCCGGCCCAGACGGTCGACGCCGACGGTTTCGATATGCCGGGCGACTCCGGAACCACCGCCTCGGTCGGACATCCGGTGCCGCCGGGCAGTGTCGGCGGTCCGCTCAAGAAGCGGCAGACGTCGATCCTCGACATTCTCGGCGGAGGCTAGCGGCAACTCGCCTCTCGCCAGCGCCACACCGTTCGGCTACACCTCCCGACATGGCAGAGATCGACACCAGGAAGACCATTGTGCTGACCGGCGCCAGCCGTGGCATCGGCCATGCCACGGTCAAGCGTTTCTCGCGCGAGGGCTGGCGCGTCATCACCTGCTCGCGCCAGGCGTTTGCCGAGGATTGCCCGTGGCCGGCCGGGCCCGAGGACCACATCAAGGTCGATCTCGCCGACCAGGAGGATGTCGGCATCGCCGTCTCCGAAATCCGCCACCGGCTCGAGGCGCATGGCGGGCAGCTGCACGCGCTGGTCAACAACGCCGGCATTTCGCCAAAGCTCAAGGACGGCAACAGCCGCATGAACTCCATCGACACGCCGATGCATGTCTGGCGCGACGTGTTCCAGGTCAATTTCTTCGCGCCGATCATGCTGGCGCGCGGGCTGTTCAAGGAACTGGCATCGGCGAAAGGGTCGATCGTCAACGTCACCTCGATCGCCGGCACCCGGGTGCACCCCTTCGCCGGCACCGCCTATGCGACATCCAAGGCGGCGCTCGGCTCGCTGACGCGCGAGATGGCGCATGATTTCGGGCCGCACGGGATCCGCGTCAACGCCATTGCGCCGGGCGAAATCGACACCGCGATCCTGTCGCCAGGCACGGACAAGATCGTCGAGACCATTCCGCTCAGGCGGCTGGGTACCACGGCCGAGGTCGCCGACATCATCTTCTTCCTGTGCTCCGGGCAGGCGTCTTATGTGACCGGTTCGGAAATCCACATCAATGGCGGCCAGCACGTGTGAGCGGACTGATCTCAGGCTAGGGATCGTTCATCCGGTCATGGTGAGAACGGCCTTGCCGCTGAAGCTGCGCTGTCGCAGAGCGTCCAGGGCTTGGGCGATGTCGGTCCATGGCATGGTCAGGGCGACGCGGGTTTCCAGCCGGCCGGCCGCAACGAGAGCGAGTAGCGAGGCGATGTCCGAGCCAATGCCCGCGCCAGACGTGTAGTAGGCGAAAGTCTGAAGCCTCGCCCCCTCGTGACCCGGAACGAACTGGCGGAACCCAATTGGCGTGAGTTCGCCACTGCTTGAGCCGAACATGACGATCGTCCCGCCAGGAGCGACGCGTTCGATCGCGTGGGCGAGGCTTTGGCCACCGACCGATTCGGTAATCAGCGAAAACGGCCCCACGGCCAGTTCGATCGACTCGACGACTTGCCCGGCACCCAGGCGGCGGAGATCCTCGCCATGCCGGGAGGCCGCGACCGCGGTCACGCTCGCGCCCTGTTCGCGCGCGATCTGGATCTGGAAACGGCCGACCGCTCCACTTGCGCCGGTGATCAGGACCCGTTGGCCGGCAAGGTCGCCGCCATGGCGCAAAGTCCTGAGCGCGGTGGTGCCCGCGACCGGAAGCGTGGCCGCGGAAACGAAGCTGACCTCATCCGGCAGGACGGCGAGGCGGTCGGTCGAAACCGCGACGCGTTCGGCCCAGCCGGCCTGGTCGACCAAGGCCGCGACGCGGGCGCCCACGGCTGGCCCGGAGCCGTCGGCCGCTGGCCGTTCGACGATCCCGACGATGTCCTGGCCGGGTATCCAGCCGTCCGGGCGTATGGTGAGCAGGCGCAATTCGCCGCGATTCAACGAGGTTGTGTGGACCGAGACAAGCGCCTCGTTTGCGAGAGGCCGTGGGTCCTCGACCTCGGCAAGCGTCAGTCCGGCGGGGCTGTCGGAAGATATGGCTAGGGCGAGCATGAGACGTACCTTCCTGCTGGTTTGTGGATGCAAAGCGCGGTGGCATCCTGATCAACCGGGTGCATGGGCAAGCTGGAACCTATCGACTTCCCAGCTTGAAGAATTTAGCTATCGTGGCGTTTAATCGCTAAAAGCCGTCAATCATGAGACAACCTCTTCGTTACCCATGGCTCGATTTCAATGTGGATGACGTCCTCGCACCGGCAATCGCCGTGCGCGTCGACGTTACCGAAACCAGGGCCGAAGTCCCCTCCCATCGGCATCGCAAAGGCCAACTCGTCTTCGCGCTCGGCGGTGGCGTCACATGCCGCGTCCCGAGCGGCCTGTGGATGGTGCCGCCGCATTGCGGGGTGTGGATTCCCGGCGACATGGAGCACAGCAATATCGCGACCGCCAACGCCCGGATCTTCTTCGTCTACATCGAGCCGGGAGCCGCCGAATTGCCGGACCGGTGCTGCACCCTTTCGGTCTCGCCGCTGTTGCGCGAACTGATCATCGAACTGTCCGATGGCGTGGGGGATGATGAGGCGAGGGATGCGCTTTTGATCAGGATGCTGCTTGCTGAGCTGCCGCGCATGCCTGTCCAGCGGCTGCATCTGCCGATCTCATCCGAGCCGCGATTGAGGCGGATCGCCGAAGCGTTGGCGCAGGATCCCGCTGACCGCAGCACATTGTCGGAATGGGCCAGCCGGGTTGCGCTCAGCGAGAGCAGTCTCGCCCGTCTCGTCGTGAAGGAGACTGGCTTAAGCTTCGGACGCTGGCGCCAGCAGTTGCATCTGATCGTCGCAATTCGAGAACTTGCCTCCGGTGCGAGCGTGCAGCAGGTCTCCGGCGATCTCGGCTATGATTCCGTCACCGCCTTCATCACCATGTTCAAAAAGGCGCTTGGCAAGCCGCCGGCAAAATACCTCGGCAGCGTCGCGCAAAATGGCGGCTCTGCCTTCGTGGCGTGATCAACCTGGCTGCAGGCGGAGCACCTCGAGCATCCATTGTTAGACCAGGCGACGCCTTGTAGATTCGAACGACACCTTGGAGATGGAAACATGGCGCTCAAGCGGATGGACAACGTAGGAATCGTCGTCGAAGACCTCGGAGAGGCGGTTGATTTCTTTCGCGAACTCGGCCTCGAGCTCGAAGGACGGGCCACGATCGAAGGAGAATGGGCCGGACGTGTCACCGGACTGGGCGATCAGCATGTCGAGATTGCCATGATGCGCACACCGGACGGCCATAGCCGGCTCGAGCTCTCCCGCTTCCTCATGCCGCCTGTCGTCGCAGATCACCGGAACGCCCCGGTCAACGCCCTAGGGTACCTGCGCGTCATGTTCACCGTGGATGACATCGACGAGACGCTTGAGAGGCTCCGCACGCGCGGCGCGCAGCTCGTAGGCGAAGTAGTCCAGTATAAAGACGTGTATCGGCTCTGCTACATCCGTGGGCCTGAGGGGTTGCTCATCGGACTCGCCCAAGAACTCGGTTAAGCGCAATACGAAGAAATGGCAGGAGTGGCCGATGTCAGCGGGCGCGTCCAAGGCCGCCCCACCTGTTCGAGGTCCCGCCCTCCACGGTCGGCCGCGTTCTCGCTAAGCACGGACTAGTTCCGTGTAGGCGGACGGTTCAGCCGCCCGCGGCTTGTGACCAAGCACCTCTTCCACGATGCCGCGCGCGATCTCGCGTTCGCCCATGATCACCGTATCGGCGCCGAGCCCCTTGAGATGCTCGACCTCGGCATCGGCATGGGCGCGGGCGACGACATTGATGGCGGGATTGGCGGCGCGCGCACGCAGCACGATCTGACCGGCCTCGAAGGCATTGGGGATGGCCAGGATCAGCCGTTTTGCGCCTTCGGGATTGGCGGCTGCAAACACTTCGGCATTGGCGGCGTTGCCGGCCACGGTCTCGATGCCCTCGGCCCTGAGCTTCACCAGTGTCTTGTCGGCATCCTCGACCACCAGGAAGGGCAGGGCGGCTTCCTTCAACGCAGCGCCGACGAGACTGCCGACACGGCCGTAACCAATCAGGATAGCGTGGCCGCTGAGGGCCGTTCTTGGCGGCGGCCCATCCTCCTGCTTCGCCGCCGAGGCGACGGAAGCCACCTGGCCGGGCTCCGTCGCCGGGCCGACCGGTTTGGGCTCCACAGGCGGCGCCGTCCTGGCGGCGCGGGCCTCGAGCCATGGCTTCATCCAGTCGATGACCAGGAACATCACCGGGTTGAGCACGATCGACAGGATGGCGCCCGCCAGGATGAGGTCTCGCCCCTGTTCGGGCAGCAGTTTCAGCCCGACGCCGAGTTCGGCCAGGATGAAGGAGAACTCGCCGATCTGGGCAAGGCTCGCCGAAATCATCAGCGCCGTCGCCAGGGGATAACCGAAGGCGACGACGATGAGGAAGGCCGCCAGCGACTTGCCGACGACGATGATGGCGAGCGTTGCCAGAATCGGCAAGCCGTTGCTGAACAGGCTGAACGGGTCGAACAGCATACCGACCGAGACGAAGAACAGCACCGAGAAGGCATCGCGCAACGGCAGCGATTCCTCCGCGGCGCGGTGGCTGAGTTCGGACTCGCTCATGATCATGCCGGCGAAGAAAGCGCCCAGTGCCAGCGAGACGCCGAACAGCTTGGCCGCGCCGAAGGCGACGCCAAGCGCTATCGCCAGCACCGAAAGCCGAAACAGCTCGCGCGAGCCGGTATGGGCGACATAGTGCAGGATCCAGGGAATGACGCGGCGGCCTACCACCAGCATGACGATGACGAAGGCGGCGACCTTGGCCAGCGTGATGCCGACGACACCCCAGATGCCGTAGCTCGCGGGCAGCGACAGCAGGCCGCTCGCATGGGCATCCGCCTGCTCCTGGCCGCCAAGCACGCCGGCAAGCGCCGGCAAAAGCACCAGGGCCAGCACCATGGCCAGGTCCTCGACGATCAGCCAGCCGACGGCAATGCGGCCGCGCTCGGTCTCGATCAGGCGGCGCTCCTGCAGGGCGCGCAGCAGCACCACGGTCGAGGCCACCGACAGCGCCAGGCCGAAGACCAGTCCTGCTCCCGCCGACCAGCCGAGCATCCAGGAAAGCCCCGCGCCGAGTGCCGTGGCAAAGCCGATCTGGACGATGGCGCCGGGCACGGCGATGGCGCGGACCGACAGGAGATCCTTCAGCGAAAAATGCAGGCCGACGCCGAACATCAACAGGATGACGCCGATTTCGGCGAGCTCATTGGCAAGGCCGGCGTCAGCGACGAAACCGGGCGTGTTCGGCCCAACCAGCACGCCGGCCACGAGATAGCCGACCAGCGGCGGAATGCGGAAGCGGTTGGCGAGAGCGCCGAAGACGAAAGCGAGCCCCAGACCGGCTACGATGGTGGCGATAAGGGGAGTGTCATGCGGCATTGTCTATGGAGCGCCTTTCAAGCCAGCGATGCAGGATATGCGCCGCCCGAAGCCGCCGCCTGTTTGCAATATGGTGGATTGGGTGTCGGCCACGCAACCCCGCAAAACCGGGAATTGCCGGTGAAGCGACAAATACCTCGCCGGTGGGCAAGCAAGCCGGAATTCGAGGTCAGCCGAAATCATGCGCCGCAACGGCGGCGCTCGATCGCCAACGATCAAGCTGCCCGCAACAGGGCCTCGATCTCGAATACCGCGTGGTTGGTCAGCGTCTTGGGAATTTCCGCGCTGACCTTGTCGCTGACTTCCTTGTGCAGGATCTTGCGCATCGCGCCGAGCACGAGCGGCGGCGCGATGAGGATGATTTCGTCAAAAGAGCCTCGATGAGCCAGCTTGTAGAGCCGTTCGGCGAGTTCGTCGGCAAAGCGCTCCTTGCCGATCCGATGCCAATCCGTCTCCTCGACCGCGCTGCGGTGAACCGAGGGACCGTCATTGTAGCGACCGGGACTGTCGCTGCCTTGCTCGCGCGTTGGCGGGTTGTCCTGCCTCACTTCCTGCAACACTTCGAGGTTAGGAAATTTGGTGTCACCTGCATTTCTGAGGAAGAGCGCTTTTTCTCCGTCGGCCACCATGATCCAGATGCCGTGCTTCAACTTGATCGCGCTCATGACGCCGGGCTCCTTCCTTCGCTGCCGCCACGCTTGGCTTCACGCCGCGGCCAGGTATGATTTTGAATTGCGCATGCGGAAGGAACGCGCCTCGATCCGGTAATGTTCCAGCCAAAAAGCCAGGTCATGCGGGCGCTCCGTCGAGGTGGAGGCGCGCGCACGACCGCCAGGCAGCTTTAATCTACTAAATTAGTAGAATTTAGAAAAAACGGTTTTGTCATAAAGCGCGTTCGGCCCAAAAAAGAGGAGAAATCAATGCCCGCGACAGCGGCTTGATGCCGGTCTCCGCAACAAGGTGGAATATTTTTCTCTTGGCCGCGGCCCTTTAGAAAAAGCGATTGCATCCCGGAAGGTGATGCGCGAGTGGGTTTCTTCAGCTTTTTCGCGCCCACGCGTAGAAGTGAAGACCAGATCAGGATTCCGTTCGTATCCATGCCGCAGCCCGCCCCCAAGCTCAATGCCTTCCCCGTCTTCGTACGGGTCGAGGACGAAGCCGTAACGATCGTCGGCGGCGGCGACGAAGCGTTGGCCAAGGCACGATTGCTTGGGCAGTCCAGCGCTACGCTGCGCATCGTCGCGGAGAGCGCCTCACCGGACATGCTCGGCTTCATCGCGCAGAGTGGCGCCACCCACATCGCGGCCTATGAGGCGAGCCGGCTGGAAGGCTCGGTGATGGTGTTCGCTGCCAGCGGCGATGAGGCGCTCGACCGGCGCGTTGTCCAGGATGCGCGCCGGCTCGGCATCCCCGTCAATGCGGTGGACCGGCCGGAGCTTTGCGATTTTTTCACCCCGGCGCTGGTCAATCGCGCACCGGTCGCGATCGCCATCGGCACGGAAGGCGCTGGGCCGGTGCTGGCGCAGATGCTGCGTGCCCGCATCGACCGCATGCTGTCGCCTTCGTTGGGCAGGCTGGCGGCTCTCGCCGCGTCGTTCCGGGCCGCCGCTGAAAGCCTGCCCAGGGGCAATTCGCGCCGCCGGTTCTGGAGCGAGTTCTTCGGCGGTGCGCCGGCGCGCGCCGTCGAAGCTGGCAAGCTTTCGCAGGCGCATGACGCAGCCGCCGATCTTCTGCGTTCGGCTGCATCCGCTTCAGGCCATATCGCCCTGGTTGGCGCGGGCCCCGGTGCCGAGGACCTTTTGACGCTGCGTGCGCATCGCCTGCTGATGGAGGCCGATGTCATCGTCCACGACGCGCTGGTGCCGGAGGCTGTCGTCGCCATGGGCCGACGCGACGCCGAGCGGCTGGCGGTCGGCAAACGCAAGGGCTGTCACACCAAGAGCCAGGCCGAGATCAACGCGCTGCTGGTCGAGCTTGGCCGCGAAGGCAAGCGTGTGGTGCGGCTGAAGTCGGGCGATCCCCTGGTGTTCGGCCGGGCCGGCGAGGAGATGGCGGCGCTGCGTGATGCGGGCGTGGCCTATGAGGTGGTTCCGGGCGTCACCGCTGCTTTCGCCGCCGCCGCCGATTTCGAATTGCCGCTGACGCTGCGCGGGGTTTCCTCCTCGATGGTGTTCACCACCGGTCATGATCTCAAAGGCAATTCGCTGCCCGATTGGGCCAAGCTTGCCATTTCGGGTGCCACCGTTGCTGTCTATATGGGCCGCTCGGTGGCCGCAGAGGTTGCCGGCCGGCTGATCGAGGCCGGGCTTTCGCCCGATACGGCGGTAGCCGTGGTCGAGAATGCCAGCCTCGGCAATCGCCGCCGTTTCCACGGCACGCTTGCCGACCTGCCGTCGTTGGAAGCGCGCGCCGATCTCTCAGGTCCGGTCATGACCATCATCGGCGATGCGGTCGCCGGCGCCAATTTCGAACGGTCCGAACCGCTCGCGGCACACAGGCATGAAGGTGCGCCCATAGCTGCCACCGAGGGAGTTCAGCAATGAAGATACTGACCGCCAACCGGCTCGCCGACGGCATCGCCGTCTGGTACGCAGACGGCGGCTGGGCCGAGAGGGCGGACCATGCCGACCTCGCCCATGACAAGGCGGCCGAGGATCGCCTGGAAGCGATCGGTGCCAAGGCCCACGCCGACAACGAAGTCCTCGACGTCAACCTCATCGATGCCGAAATCGTGAACGGCGTTGTCGAGCCGGTGCGGTTGCGCGAGAAGATCCGCGCCGCGGGCCCGACCATCCGCAACGATCTTGGCAAGCAGGCCTCCCGGGCGGCGTAAGCCCAGACCGGAAGTGAACACGGGCGGACGCGCCCTGAAAGACGAAGCATGTACCGCTACGATGAGTTCGATCACGATTTTGTCCAGGCCCGCGTCGCCGAGTTCAGCGACCAGGTCCAGCGCCGGCTCGCCGGCGAGATCACCGAGGACCAGTTCCGGCCGCTCAGGCTGATGAACGGCGTCTACCTGCAATTGCACGCCTATATGCTGCGCATCGCGGTGCCCTATGGCACGCTGAACGGCAAGCAGTTGCGCATGCTCGGCCACATCGCGCGCAAATACGACAAGGGCTACGGCCATTTCACCACGCGCCAGAACATCCAGTTCCACTGGCCGGCGCTGTCCGACATTCCTGCGATCCTGGCCGATCTGGCGAGTGTCGAGATGCACGCCATCCAGACCAGCGGCAATTGTATCCGCAACGTCACCGCGGACCATTTCGCGGGTGCGGCGGCCGACGAGGTCGCCGATCCGCGTCCCTATGCGGAAATCCTGCGCCAGTGGTCATCTGTTCATCCGGAGTTTTCCTACCTGCCGCGCAAGTTCAAGATCGCGGTAACCGGCGCGGAGCGCGACCGCGCCGCCATCCAGACCCACGACATCGGCCTGCACCTGAAGAAGAACGCGGCCGGCGAGCTCGGCTTCGCCGTCTATGTCGGCGGCGGCCAGGGGCGCACGCCGATGGTCGCCAGGAAGATCCGCGATTTCCTGCCGGAAGCCGACCTTTTGTCCTACTGCACGGCGATCCTGCGCGTTTACAACCTGCATGGCCGCCGCGACAATAAGTTCAAGGCGCGCATCAAAATCCTGGTCCACGAGACCGGCGTCGAGGAGATCACGCGCCAGGTCGAGGCGGAATGGCAGCAATTGAAGGACGCCGAGTTGAAGCTGCCGGAAGCAGACATCCGCGCCATCGACGCCTATTTCGCGCCACCAGCGCTGACCGCGCGGCCGGACGGCGACGAGGCTGTAAAGCTGGCACGCCTCGATTCCAAGGGCTTCTCGGATTGGCTCGACCAGAACGTGGTGACGCATCGCCACCCCGACTATGCGGCGGTGACCATCTCGCTGAAGGGTATCGGCGAAGTGCCGGGCGATGCGACCGACAGCCAGATGGAAGCGATTGCCGATATCGCCGAGAAGTATGGATACAACGAGTTGCGCGTCAGCCACGAGCAGAACCTGATCCTGCCGCATGTGGCGCGCGCCGACCTGAAGGCGGTCTATGACGCGCTGGTCGATATCGGCCTGGCGACCGCCAATTCGAACCTGATATCGGACATCATCTCGTGCCCGGGCCTCGACTATTGCGCGCTGGCCACAGCGCGTTCGATCCCGATCGCGCAGGAGATCTCCCGTCGCTTCGCCTCGCTGGAGCGGCAGCGCGAGATCGGCGAGTTGAAGCTGAAGATCTCCGGCTGCATCAATGCCTGCGGCCATCACCATGTCGGACACATCGGCATTCTCGGAGTCGAAAAGAAAGGCACCGAGCTGTACCAGGTGACGCTTGGCGGTTCGGCCGACGAGAACACTTCGGTGGGCGAGATCATCGGCCGCGGCTTCTCGTCGGAAGAGATCACCGACGCCATCGAGCAGATCGTCGAGACCTATCTCGGCCTTCGGCTCAACTCACAAGAGAAATTCATCGACGCCTACCGCCGTGTCGGTCCCGCGCCGTTCAAGGAGGCGCTCTATGCTGGCGAAGCCAAGGCCGCTTGACCCTATCGTCGACGCCGATGACGGCATCGCCGCCAAAGCGGCGGGGTTTGACGCGCTTTACGGCCACCTGAATCCGCTCGACATCATCGAACGCGCGGCAGGCGACCTGTTTCACGATGAGATTGCCGCGGTGTCTTCCTTCGGTGCCGATTCGGCCGTGCTACTGCACATGATTTCCGAAGTCGATCGCTCGCTGCCGGTCATCTTTCTCGATACTGGCAAGCATTTCGAGGAGACGCTCGGCTATCGCGACGCCCTGGTCGCCGATTTCGGGTTGACCAACATCCAGGTGATCAAGCCCGACGAGGCAGCACTCGAGCGGATCGATCCGACCGGCAATCTGCACCAGACCAACACCGACGCCTGCTGCGACGTGCGCAAGGTCGAGCCGCTGGCACGGGGCGTGGCGCCTTTCCGCGCCTGGTTCACCGGCCGCAAACGCTTCCAGGCCTCGACGCGCGCAGCACTTCCGGTGTTCGAGGCGGTCGGCCCACGTATCCGCATCAATCCGCTGGCGCACTGGACGACGTCGGACCAGGCGGACTACATGCGCGCGCATGCACTGCGGGAAAATCCGCTGGTCGCCTATGGCTATCTGTCGATCGGCTGCTTCCCGTGCACCCAGCCGGTGCAGCCGGGCGAGGACGCGCGCAGCGGCCGCTGGGCCGGCCATGCCAAGACCGAGTGCGGCATTCACCTGTCGGGACTGGAGAAGTCGCTGACCGACGCATCGTTATAGGGTATGCTGATATTCAGGTGAGGCCGGCCTGCAAACGGCGGCTTCGGGGGCTCACGTACTACAAGTACGCTCCGCTCCGGCTCTCGGAAGCTACCGTTTTCGACTCGGGCCTGCTTGAATCTCCACACCCCCTTGAGCTCTTTGAATTTTAGGAAATTTCGATGACTGAACCGACGATACCGGAGACCCGCCTCTGGACCCCGACGGGTTTTCGGGAGGATGAGTGGGCTCATGCCGAAGGCGCGGAAGCGCTGTCCGGCAATGGCCGCTTCATCCTGCCGCTGCAGGCGTTTCTCGATCTCGATCCGGAGGTGCGCCGGTCGGCCAAGGAAAGGATCGGTGTCGTGCTGCAACCCGGCGATCAGCTCGAAAGGATTGCTGGCCTGCTCGACCAACTGTCGCTGGTGGCGCTGGCTTTTCCGTCGTTCAGCGATGGCCGCTCCTTCTCAAAGGGCGAATTGCTGCGCAGCCGACATCATTTCGAAGGTGCCGTGCGCGCCACCGGCCAGGTGCTGGTCGACCAACTGCCGCATATGCTGCGGCTCGGTTTCGATGAATTCGAAATCTCCAATCCCGTGCTCTTGAAGCGGCTGGACGAAGGCCGCACCGGCGGATTGGGACTCTACTACCAGCCTGCCGCCGTGCCGAAGCCCAAGGGACCAAAATACTCCTGGCGTCGGCTGCGTGCCGGCTGACGTCACGACACTTCCAGCGACAGGTTTGCGGCCGCCTGTCCTCTCCCGTCACGACGACAGGAGGTGCCGCCGGCGGATCGGGGACAGCAGAGCCAGGCAGAAGATGGCTACGCCTCCATCCGTGCCTGGCGAAACGACACCAGCTTGCCGCTGTTTTCATCCCACAGCGCCAGCTTGACGCAGCGCAGGCTCTCAAGAAGGGTGATGCGGCCTATGCCGCGCAGTTCCGGATAATCGCGCAGCACTTCCTGCAGGCGGTAGCCTGGCACCTTCGCGGAGAGGTGATGGACATGATGGACACCGATGTTGCCGGTGAACCAGTTCAGCACCGGCGGCAGGTCATAATAGGAGGATCCGTGCAAGGCGGCACGCTGGAACTCCCACTCATCGTCCTTCGCCCATTCGGTCTCCTCGAACTGGTGCTGGACATAGAACAGCCAGATGCCGGCGGATCCGGCAAGGATGACGATCGGCAGGTGGACGACCAGAAAAGCGCCAATACCGACGAACCATATCAGGATCGACGCTGCCAGAACGATGGCGAGGTTGGTGGCCATCGAGGATACCCAGGGCTTCAGGCCACCGCGCATCATCCCGACCGGCAGCCTTTGCTCGAAGATGAAGAGCCATATCGGCCCCAGTCCGAACATGACCAAGGGATGGCGATAGAGACGATAGGCGAGGCGACCTCTCCAGGACATCCGCCGGTACTCCGCGACCGTCAACGTCTTGATATCGCCAACGCCGCGCTCGTCGAGATTACCCGCGCTGGCATGATGGGTGGCATGAGCACTCCGCCAGCAATCATAGGGCGTCAGCGTAAGCACGCCCAGGACGCGGCCTATCCAGTCATCGGCGGTGCGGTTGGCGAAGAAAGATCCGTGCCCGCAATCGTGCTGGATCATGAAAATCCGCACCAGGAAGCCCGCCGCCGGCAAGATCAGCACCAGCCCCCACCAATGGCCATAGGCAAAGGCGATCGAGGACAGCGCCCAGAGTGCTGCGAAAGGGATCAGGGTGATCGCCAGTTCGACGGCGCTGCGCCGCCTGTCCGGCTTCTTGTAGCGCGCCAGGATCTTCAACCAGGCGCGCTTACTGTTGGCGGCAGTCTCAGGGGAAATCATGTTCATCATGAAGCATAGGCGGAGGGGCCCGGCTCCCGCAAGGCTAATCACGAGAAATTACCGCGCGTAATTGTCGCGATGGGGCGCGGGATCCTCGATCCAGGCCGCGACTTCAGGTTCTGTTCTAACCCTGCAACTCTGCCAACCCGGATCGCATCCGGTCACATGCATCAATGGCGCGCGCCGCCAGCCATGCTGTTTTCCAGGCCGTCGAGACGTTCGAGCTGGTCCCGGAAGCGGTCGGGAATGTCTTTCTCGGCGCGAAAGGCCGGCAGCGCATGCAGAAAGCGTCTCACCGCCGCCGTGCCTAGCTGGCGCCGGATTTCGGCGGCGATCCGATCTTTCTTTTCGCCCTTGTCGCGGGGTGTCATTTCAAAAATCCTGTGTCGGTTCGAAAATCCTCCAGCCAGCAAATGGTTCCCCGATCGCGCCGCCGGGGCAAGCAAAGGTGGAAGCTATGGTAAAGTTTGAATTAAAATCGAAGCATCGCACTGATCGCCATTCGGTTTGAACGGCTGGGCGCGTGCCTTCGCTTACCCCTTGATTTTTGCCCACCAAACCTCGATATCGGGCTCAAAATCCACACTATTCGAGATGATGGGAAACGGCGATGAGCGACCAGGCAAAAGACGAACGCGCGCCCGACGAAATTGAGGCGACCGAAGCCAATGCCGAGCGCACGGAAGGTGGCGTCGATGGCGATTATGAAGCGGTTGTGCGGCTCCTGAAGGAGAATGAAGAGCTGAAGGACAGGGCGCTTCGCGTTGCGGCCGAGATGGAGAACCTGCGTCGCCGCACCGCGCGCGACGTGCATGACGCGCGTACCTATGCGGTCGCGAACTTCGCCCGCGACATGCTGTCGGTTTCGGACAATCTGCGCCGCGCGCTGGACGCTATTCCCGCCGAGGCCAAGGCGTCCGGCGATGCGGGTTTCAAGGCGCTGATCGACGGCGTCGATCTCACCGAGCGTGCCATGCTGTCCGCACTGGAGCGGCACGGCGTCAAGAAGCTCGCGCCGGAAGGCGAGAAGTTCGATCCCAATTTCCACCAGGCCATGTTCGAAGTGCCCAATCCCGATGTGCCGGCCAACACGGTGGTGCAGGTCGTGCAGCCGGGCTATTCGATCGGGGAGCGGGTGCTGCGCCCGGCCATGGTCGGCGTTGCCAAGGGCGGCCCGAAAATCGCCGCCGGCGAAGCGCCGGTCGAGCCGGGGCCCGTCAACGAGCAGGCGGAGAAGGACGCGTAGTTAGGGGAATAGGGAATAAGGCACTAAGGCACTAAGGCACTAAGGGGCGTATCAAGAGTACGGCTTCGTGCTAAACATACTCCCCTACTCCCCTGCTGCCTTACTCCCTGGTCCCGCCCTTGAACCCCATCGCGCTTCTCGACTATGCCGGCGTTGCGGTCTTCGCGGCGACAGGTGCGCTTGCCGCGTCGCGCAAGCAGCTCGACGTTATCGGCTTCCTTTTCCTGGCGTGCGTCACCGGCATCGGCGGCGGCACTCTTCGCGACGTCATCCTTAACCTGCCGGTTTTCTGGATCGCCAATTCCAGCTATGTGCTGATCTGCGCGGCGGTTGCGGTGCTGGTGTTTTTCAGCGCACACCGTGTCGAATCCCGCTGGAAGTGGCTGCTCTGGCTCGACGCCGTCGGGCTAGCCGCTTTTTCGGTGATGGGTGCGGCCAAAGGGTTGGCCATCACCGGTTCGCCGGTCGTTTCCGTCATCACCGGCGTGCTGACCGCCACATTCGGCGGCATCCTGCGCGACGTGCTGGCAGGGGAGCCTTCGGTGCTGCTGAGGCCGGAAATCTATGTTACGGCCGCCCTGGTTGGCGCGTCGATCTTCACATTGGGCGATGTCGCCGGACTGCCGCAGATCGTGTCAGGCTTGGCCGGTTTCGCCGCGGCATTCGCCGTGCGCGGCGGCGCGCTCAAATTCGGCTGGTCGTTTGCGTCCTACAAGAGCCGGCCCGGCAGGCGGCCGGAGGATATTTCGTGAGAGAAGGGATTAGGGACTAGTGAGTAGTGAGTAGTGATTAGGGTTAATCAGTAGGTGTAAATTATGATGTCTTCACTACTGACTACTGACTACTGACTACTGCTCACGCAGCAAAACGCTGCGCTTCCCCGCCGTAATAATTGACGTAGCGGGCGCCGATCTCCTTGACCGGCATCACCACGAACACATCGACCGTCGAGAATTCACGATCGATGACGCAGCCGTCGCCGATGCGGGCGCCGACCCTGAGATAGCCCTTGACCAAGGGCGGCATCGCAGCGATCGCTGCCTTGGCATTGACCGCCTCGATCGGCATCAGGTCCATGGAACAATAGCGGCCTGCGACGGCGCGCACGTCCCAAGCCGAATTCGTGCGGCAGTGATGCGCCAGATAGGTGAGCGCCTCGGCATGGGCCGCCGGCACCGTGCCCTGGAAAGACGCACAGCCGGTCATCACGCCAATGCCGTAGTGGTTGATGTAGGCCCAGATGCCTTGCCACAATGCCTCGATGGTGCGCTTCGAACGGTATTCCGGCAGGACGCAGGAGCGGCCGAGCTCGAGAAAGCGCTGGCCGGGGTGACGGGCGATGAGCTTGGTCAGCTCGAACTCGCCTTCGGAATAGAAGCCGCCGGCGGCCGCAGCGATTTCTTGCCGCAGCAGCCGGTAGGTCCCGACGATGCGGCGATGTTCGGGGCCGGAAAGCGAGGTATCGAAGACGAGCAGGTGATCGCAGTGCGGATCGAAGCGGTCGGCATCACGGCGGTCCTGCACCTGAAACAGGTTCTTCCTGGCGCCAAGCTCGTCGTAGAATACCCGGTAGCGCACTTCCTGCGCGGCCGCGATCTCGGCCTCGTTGCGGGCCAGCCGCACTTCGAGGTTGCCGATACGGCCGAGCGCTGCGCCCTTTGTGACGGAATCGACATTGCGCCCGGCAAGCAAGGCGCCGCCGGCGTTCGGCCGAGTGTCACATTCCGGCATAACTGTATGCACGAGTGATTCTCCTTCGAGCCATCCCTCTTGGCACGGGGATACGGTGTAGGTGCAACAGGATTGTGACACTACCGTGATACGGCGTCGCGGGCAATACTTCGTCGGCTGGCGAATACGGTCAACCGGCTACGTTATGCAAAAGCAAGGTGGCGCCGCTCGGCAGGAGATTGATGAAAAAAAGTCTCAGGCGGCGACCTGCCCCTCGATGGCGTCGACCAGTGCATCGGGGTCGAGCGGCTTGGTGACAAAGCCGCTGGCGCCGTGGGCGAGCACCGCATGGCGGGTCTTTTCCTGGCTGTCGGCCGACAGCACCATGATGGGCACTGGCGGCACGGCCGTCTCCTCCTCATGGCGGCGGATGGCGGCGATGGCGTCCATCCCATCCATCACCGGCATGTGCAGGTCCATCAGCACCACGTCGAAGCGGTGTTTGTGTCCGGCACCGGTAACGGCCTCGACCGCCGCCTTGCCGTTGCCGACAACCTTGACGCGATGACCGGCCTTCAGCAGCGTGGCGCGAGCGAGCATGGCGTTGATGTCATTGTCCTCGGCGATCAGCACCGACAGGCCACGCTGGCGATCACTGGCGGCGCGAAGCGCCGGCGGGTGGGGCTTTTCCGGCCGTGTCGGGGCAAGCGCCGGCGCATGACTGCTCAGAAGCACACGCAAAAGTGTTCCGCCTCGCACCGGTCTGGCGAGGAAGGTCGCGTAGCCGCTGGCGCGGAACTCGCCGAGCATGCCGCGATCGGTCGGGGCGATCAGCGTGATGGCTTCGCAATCGGAAAAACCGCTTTGGCGCAGCCGCTTGAGCAGTCTTCCGTCGCCCTCTTCCATGGCCGCGTCGACCAGCAGCACGTCGCAATCGCCGGAGAACGATGCCGCCTGCGCCACGGTGGTGGCGATATCGACCGCGCCGCCGTTGGCGCGGATGCTGCGGGCGATGGCGTCGGCCTCGACGATATTTCTCGACAGGATTACCGCGTGCCTGCCCTGAAGCGCGTCCACCCGGCCGGGTGGTGGCTCGCTCGCGGAGATGGCCGGGATATCGAAGACGAATTCCGAACCCTGACCCAACCGGCTGGAGACGGAAATCGTGCCGCCCATGGCGGTCACCAGGCGCTTGGAGATGGCAAGACCGAGACCGGCTCCGCCATGCGCGCGCGTCGAGGTACCGTCGGCCTGCTCGAACTCCTCGAAAATGCGCTCCATGTCGTCTTCATGCAGGCCTGGCCCGGTATCCGCGATGGTGAAGCATATGCGGTCGGTGGTTTCAGTGCGGGCGCGCGCTATACTCACCAGCACCCCGCCGCTGTCGGTGAACTTGATGGCGTTGCCGATCAGGTTGAGCAGCACCTGCCTGACCCGGCCCGGATCTGCGGTGATCAATTGCGGCACGTCGGGCTCGACATGGCAGCCGAGGCCGATATCCTTGGAGAAGGCGCGCGCGGCGAGGAGCTCGACAACGTTGTCGGCGATCTCGCGCACCGACATTGGCTGCGGTTCGGGATCGAAGCGTCCCGCCTCGATCTTGGAATAGTCGAGCAGGTCCTCGATGAGGGCCAGCAGCGCGCTGGCCGAGGTCGAAATGGCGCCGACATAGGTCTGCTGCTCCGGCGACAGGCTGGTATCGGCCAACAGCCTGGCCATGCCCATGATGCCGTTCATCGGCGTGCGGATTTCATGGCTGACAGTGGCGAGGAAGCGCGATTTGGCCTGGCTTGCGTATTCGGCCCGCTCGCGCGCGGTGATCAGCGAGGATTCGGCACGCTTGCGGGCGGTGATGTCGCGGGCGATGGCGCGATGCGAGACAGAACCGCTGTCCTTGTCGCGCACCGACAGTTCGATCCACGAGAACCAGCGCGAACCGCCAGGGGTGCGGATGGCGACGTCGGTGGAACTCAGGCATTCATGGTCGGAAAAGGCGGCGTCGGGAACGATACCGACTTCGATGCCAAGTTCCGCCAGGGTCTTGCCGGCGAGGTCGCGCTGGTCGAGCTCGACGAGATCGGCGAACACCTTGTTGGCATAGACGATATAGCCGTCGCGGTCGCGATGAATGACGAGATCGCCAAGCGCGTCGATCAGGCCGCGAAAGCGCTCTTCGCTCTCCTGCATCTCCCACATGCGATCGGCCAGCGTCTCGATCTCGGCACGGCTGCGAGCCGTGGTTTCATCAAGCAGCGCGGCGGTGCGGTATTCGTTCCTTCTGGCGCGCAGGTGCAGGCCGAAGCCGGCAAGGCCGGTCGCCAGCAAAGCGAGGCTGATGAAGATCGGCGCGCCGGTCAGGTGCGTCAGCCCCGCCAGCATGATGATGGCGACGAAGGTCAACAGCGGCAAGCCTTCGCGGCCGGCCAATCGCGGCTGATTCCTGGCCTGTTGCGGCTCAGGCGCCAGCGGCGGTGCGGCGACGAACCGCCGCGCCGACGCCGGCGCGGGTACCGCATCGACGTCTTCGCCAGTCTCCGCTTCCTGGATGCCGGATTCCGCGACCATGCGAAAACCCTACCGGACAGAAATTATGGAAGCCTACGGGGGATCGTTCGAATTTTAGCGGATAGGTTGTTTTACCCCGGCGAACTCACTGCATGTCTACGACGACGCGGCCGCGGATCTTGCCGTCGACGATGTCGCGCGCGGCGTCGATGATGTCGTCGAAGCCGATGGTCGTGGACAGGCTGGCGAGCTTGCGCAGATCCAGGTCGGCGCCGATGCGGCGCCAGGCCTCGAGCCGCACCGGTTTCGGCGCCATCACCGAATCGATGCCGAGCAGCGAAACGCCGCGCAGGATGAAAGGTGCCACGCTCGACGGCAGGTCCATGCCGCCGGCCAGGCCGCAGGCCGCGACGGCACCGCCATAGGAGGTCATAGAGAGCACATTGGCCAGTGTGTGGCTGCCGACGGAATCGATGCCGCCCGCCCAACGCTCCTTGGCGAGCGGCTTGGTCGGCTGGCTGAGTTCGTCGCGCGATATCACCTCCGCGGCGCCAAGATCGATGAGATACGGACTTTCGGCATTGCGCCCTGTCGAGGCAATGACGTGATAGCCCAGGCTGGACAGGATGGAGACCGCGACCGAGCCGACGCCGCCGGCCGCGCCCGTCACCACCACGGGCCCGCGATCGGGCACGATGCCGTGCCGCTCCAGTGCCATGACGCACAGCATTGCGGTATAGCCGGCGGTGCCGACCGCCATCGCGTCATGCGCGCTGATGCCGTCGGGGAGCGGCACCAGCCAGTCGCCGTTGACGCGGGCGCGCCCGGCATAGGCGCCAAAATGCGTCTCGCCGACGCCCCAGCCGTTCAGGATGACCTTGTCTCCCTTGCGCCAGTCGGGATGGGAAGAGGATAAGACCGTTCCGGCGAAATCGATGCCTGGCACCAAGGGCCAGCGGCGAATGACCGGCGCCTTGCCTGATATTGCGAGCCCATCCTTGTAGTTCACCGTCGTCGCTTCGACTGCGACGGTGACGTCACCGTCCATGAGATCGGCTTCGGTGAGGTCGGTCACCGCCACCGACTGTTTCTTTTCGGCGTCGCGCGAAACGAGGATGGCTTTGAAGGTTTCGGGCATTTTTCTCTCCTCGATCTATCGACGTTTGGACTCTGCTGCGGCGGCCACGCCGGGTCAATCGCTCAGGCGTCGGGACCCTGGGGCTTGGGCTGGCGCCGCCAGCCCAAAACTTCGTCAAGCACGACCAGCGCGGCGCCGACCGAAATGAAGGCATCGGCGAGATTGAACACGGCGAAGGACCAGACCGGAGTGTGGAACAGGATGTAGTCGATGACGTGGCCGTAGACGGCGCGGTCGATCAGATTGCCGAGCGCGCCACCGATGATCAGGGCAAAGCCGGTGCGGGCAATAACATGGCCCGCTGGCGTGTGCGTGGCCAGATAGAGCACGAAGGCGACGACGAGAACGGCGATGATCACCAGCCCAGTATCGCCGAAGGATGAGAACATCGAGAAGGCGATGCCGGTATTATAGGTGCGAAACAGCGCTAGGAAGGGCAGGAGATCGAGCTTTTCCTGAAAGGGAAGGCCGGTCTCGACCAAATGTTTTATCCACTGGTCGAGCGCGATCGCCGCGACGACCAGCAGCGCATAGGGAGACCATGATTTCACGATTGGGCAACCCTCATTGCGGATCCACCATTGGATCCAGCTTCAGCGCGCCGCGGCGGATCTCGAACAGCATGACGCCGGTGGCGACGGCAAGATTGAGCGAATCGGCTCGGCCTGCCTGCGGAATCCTGAGCAGCCTGTCGCAACTCGCCGCCAGGCTTTCGGGCAGGCCTTGCTGTTCATTGCCCATCATCAGCAGCACCGGCCCCCGGGAAAAATCGACCGAGCGGTAGTCGACCGCGCCTTTGAGGTGTGTGCCGGCGACGAGGCCCGAAAACCCGCCGCGCCAGGCGAGGAATGCCTCGGTCGTCGCCTTGGCCACCGGAACGGCGAAGATAGAGCCCATGGTGGCGCGCACCGTCTCCACCGAAAAGGGATCGGTGGTGTCTCCGACCAGGATCACGCCCTTCGCGCCTACGGCGTCCACCGTGCGGATGACGGTGCCGAGATTGCCGGGATCACGCACCCGGTCGAGCGCCACCCAGACATCGCCATTGTCGGCGCGGATATCCTTCAGGGCCAGGAATTTCTGCGAGAAAACGCCGATCACCATTTGCGGATTGTCGCGGCGGGTTATGGCGACAAGCACTTTTTCCGAGACTTCAAGCACCGTGCCGCCGGAAGCCACCGTGCGCGCAGCGACCTTCTCAACCGCCGCGTTGCCGCGTCCGGCCTTGGCGAAGACCAGGGTCCTGATCTGCCAGCCGAGGTCGAGCGCATCGATGACCAGCTTCAGTCCCTCGGCCATGAAGGCGTTCTGCTGGTCGCGGAATTTTTTCAAGGCCAGCGCCTTGATGTCCTTGACCAGCGGATTGGCGAGGCTGGTGACCTCTTTCACCTGCCCGACCGGACGGGCGCCGTCATATCCACTCATCAGGCCACCCAGCGCGAGAACAGCGAGGTCGACAGCGCGCGGCCCGCCGATTTTTCGCGGATGATCAATTCGCCCGATTCAACCTTGCCGCCCATGCCGGCAAAGGTGTCGCGCATGAGGGCATGGATGGCGAAGAAGGAGGCGCGGATCGAATAAGCGGTCAGCACCACGGCAAGCGGTTTCGGCGTCAGGATCGATCGGCAGAGATCGGTCAATGCCGGCAGGTCCTCGAACAACTGCCAGACCTCGCCCTTGGGGCCGCGGCCATAGGCGGGCGGGTCGAACAGAACGATGTCATAGCGGCTGCCGCGGCGCTCCTCGCGCTCGGCGAATTTCACCGCGTCTTCGACGATCCAGCGGATCGGCTTGTTGCCAAGCCCGGCCATCTCCTGGTTTTCGCGGGCCCAGCCGATCGCCTTTTTCGAGGCATCGACATGGGTGACCTCGGCGCCGGCGCGCGCCGCCACCAGCGAGGCAAGACCGGTATAGCCGAACAGGTTGAGCACCTTGACCGGCCGCCTGGCCGCCGCGATCAGTCCGGCCATGTGATCCCAGTGCGAGGCCTGCTCGGGAAACACGCCGACGTGGCGAAACGAGGTGAAGCGGCCGAGATAGTCGATGCCGTCGTGCTTCATAGGCCAGGTCTCGCCGAGCGGCGTCCCGGGGAAGCGCCAGCGGCCAATGCCTTCCTCGTCGGTATCGCCGGTGAAGACAGCGTCGGCGCGGTCCCATTCCCTTGCCGGCAGCGCCTTCTGCCAGATCGCCTGGCCCTCGGGGCGGACGATCCGATAAGGACCGTATTGTTCGAGCTTCTGGCCGGCGCCGCTGTCGAGCAGCGCATAGTCGGCATTCGGCGCCACTTCGAGGATCAGCGGAAGCTGTTCGGCCGGAAGAGCGCCGTCGCGACGGGCCAGGATGCGGGGCGCCGACTTCTGCTCGGGGCGCCCGTCGACCCTGGCCTCGGGCCGCTCCTGCGGCCTGGCCGTTCCACGGCCTTCATGCGGACGCACCCGTTGCGCACCGCTTTTTGCGGGCGGACCGCTGTCGCGGCGTTTGTCGCGAAAAGATTTCAAGCAGGAGCATCTCCGAGGCGTGGCCGCTTTTGACATAGGGCAACCGGCTTCGCAACCAAGTCCGCCGCGCGGCCGTCGCTTGGTCATGTCGGCTTGCGATGGACCAATGTCAAAGAAACAGGCAAATCTTCGATATGTCCCGCTCCGAACGCCTGCTCGACCTGATCCAGACATTGCGCCGGCATCGCATGCCGGTGAGCGGGCAGTCGCTCGCCGACGAACTCGGGATTTCAATTCGCACGCTTTACCGCGACATCGCAACGCTGCAGGGCCAGGGGGCGCCGATCGAGGGCGAGGCGGGGCTCGGCTATGTGCTGAAGCCCGGATTCATGCTGCCGCCGTTGATGTTCAGCGACGAGGAGATCGAGGCAATTGTGCTCGGTTCGCGCTGGGTCGCCAAGCAGCCGGATTCGCGGCTTTCGACAGCGGCCGTCAACGCGCTTGCCAAGATCGCGTCGGTGCTGCCGGATGACCTGCGCGAGGATCTCGACGCCACCGCACTGCTGGTCGGGCCGCCCAGCGGGACTGTCGAAGGCATCGATCTCGGCCTGGTGCGGCAGGCGATCCGCAACGAGCGCAAGCTGGACTTCTTCTATCGCGATGCCGGTGGCGCGGGCTCGCGGCGCATCGTGTGGCCGTTCGCGCTTGGGTTCTTCGACAAGGTGCGGGTCGTGGTGGCGTGGTGCGAAATGCGGCAGGATTTCCGGCATTTTCGCACCGACCGCATAGCCGAGCTCAAGACGACGGATCTGCGCTATCCGCGCCGCCGTCAGGCGCTGCTGAAGGAATGGCGGGCAACGCTCGACACCCCACGGCGTTAGCGGTGTGTAAGCTGTCCAGGGCGCCTTTCGTGACGGATACTGCCAGAATCTGACAGTGATGCGCTTTATGTCTGTCCCGGTCGAAACCCCTGGAGAACAGACATGGTCACCCCGAATTTCGTCATCCTCTACGTCGACCAGCCGCAGCGAAGCGGCACCTTCTACAGCGCGCTGCTCGGTCGCGAGCCGGTCGAAAGCGCGCCGACATTCGTGCTGTTCGTGCTCGACAACGGTTTCAAACTCGGTCTCTGGTCGAGGCATACGGTGGAACCGGCGGCTGCAGCGGCCGGCGGCGGGGCGGAGCTGGTCTTTGCGCTGGAGACGCCCGAGGCAGTCGACGCCGCCCATGCCGACTGGTCCGGACGTGGGCTGAAGATCCTGCAGGCGCCGACCGACATGGATTTCGGCCGCACCTTCGTTGCGCTCGATCCCGACAACCATCGCCTGCGGGTCTACTGGCTGTCGGACGGGCAGCAGGCCGACGGGGAGCAGGAATGAGCGCGTATTGGATCGCGGTGGCGTCGGCGCAGCACGTCCGGCGCGGCCGCGAGGGCGGCTTTATGCAGGTCAACCACGGCAAGGCGGCGCCGCTGCGGCGGATGCAGCCCGGGGACGGCATTGTTTATTATTCGCCGACAACGATTTTGGGCGAGAAAGACGGGCTGCGGGCGTTCACGGCGATCGGCACGGTACGGGAGGGAGAACCCTATCAAGGCGACATGGGCGGCGGCTTCACGCCCTTTCGCCGCGACGTCGACTGGGCGGCGGCCGGGGAAGCGCCGATCAAGCCATTGCTCGGCAGGCTGGACTTCACGGCCGGCAAGCCGAATTGGGGGTATCAACTGCGCTTCGGCCTGTTCTCGATAAGCGCGGCCGATTTCGCCGTAATCGCCGAAGCTATGGGCGCTAACCAGCCGGGACAGTAAGCTAGCTCCTGAGCGCCTTGTAGACGGCAATGCCGGCGGCAAGGTCCTCGAGCGCGGCGCCGACCGACTTGAACAGCGTGATCTCGTCGGCGCTCCGGCGCCCTTGCTTCTGACCGCGCGCCAGCTCATGCAAGTCGGCTATGATGGCTTCCGGTTTCAACACGCCCGAAGCGAGCGGTATGACGATGTCGCCCGCTTCCTTGGTGGCGCCGGCGCGGGTGTCGACATAGACGCGGGCGCGCCCTATCGCCTCGTCGTCGCTTTCGCGCATTGTCGGGGTGAAGCCGCCGACCATGTCGACATGGCTTCCCGGCTTCAGGCGGGCGCCCTTGATCAGCGGATCGGTGGCGATCGTCGCCGACGAGACGATATCGGCCTGGCCGAGCTCGGCATCGAGATCGGTCGCTGCGCTCGCCGCGAAGCCCTCGGCGCGCAGTCCGGCGGCGACCTTCTCGGCGTTGTCCAAGGTGCGATTCCAGATGCGGATGGTCCTGATCGGCCGCACGGCGCAATGCGCCTTGGCGAGGAATGGCGACAGCGCACCGGCCCCGATCACCAGCAGCCGGGAAGCGTCTTCGCGCGCCAGATAGGATGCGGCGAGCGCCGAGGCGCAGGCCGTGCGCCATTGCGTCAGCCGCTGGCCGTCGATCAGGGCCTCCGGTTCGCCGGTGGCGCCGTTGAGCAGGAGGTAGAGTCCCATCACCGCCGGTTTGCCGATGGCATTGTTGTCGGGCGAGACGGTAACGATCTTGACGCCGATGTGTCCCCCGGCCGAGATGTCGGCTGCGTTGAAGTCGGTCCAGGCCGGCATCAGCAGCAAGGTCGAGGCCGCACCGTCCGGCCGTTCGACCGTGTGATGGTGCCGGACAGGTTGCACCGCGCCATCACGGAAAGCCACGCGCAGCGTCTCCACTAGGCCCGGGAAGGTCAACGACTGGTCGACCTCTGCGGCCGAAATGGTCAGCATGGGAAACTCCGTGAAGAAAATCGCGGGCCCGAGAGGGCCCACAGCGCCGTGCGGCGGTCAGTTGGTCGGCTTCGGCAGCACCGGTCCCTGCGGTGTCGACGGGGTGCGGCCGATCGCCTGGCGCAGGTTCTCGGCCTCGACGCCGCGCTGGCGCGCCAGCTTGCGGTAGCGTCCCTGCTTGACCCAGGTCGCCAGGCTGCCGACGACCATGCCGACGGCGAGGGCCAGGAACAGAAAGATGAACAGCGGCAAAGTGAGCGTCAGCGCCGGATTGCCGGGATTGAATGGATCCAGCGTGAAGGCGACGAGTTCGCGATTGGCGACGGCCAGCGCGATCAGGATGATCGCCAGGGGCACGAAGACCACGATGAGCATGAAGCGATTGAGCATGATGTTTTCCGTCGGAAATCGACCTCCCGGGAAGGGCCGGTCTGGCGTCGCGCCTACTTTCCGCCATTCAGCCTTTCGCGCAGTTCCTTGCCGGTCTTGAAGAAAGGCACCCATTTCTCCTCGACCTCGACGGATTCACCAGTGCGCGGGTTGCGGCCGGTGCGGGCGGGGCGGTTTTTCACCGAAAAGGCGCCGAAGCCACGCAATTCGACCCGGTTGCCTTCGGCGAGCGCGTCGGTGATCTCGTCGAAAATCGCGCCGACGATGTTTTCAACGTCGCGCAGGAAAAGATGCGGATTGCGCGTGGCAATAATCTGCACAAGTTCGGACTTGATCATCGGACGGGTCCCCTGAAATCGGTGCGGTCGAAATTATGAGGATGATTTTGTTTGCTTTTTCATCCACCCCAAACGGCATCTCAAGGGTGCCAGACGGAAACGAGACCGTCAAGAAACAAGCGGTCGGCGCCAAGTTCATGGATGATATCGCCGCTGTAGTCCGGCAGGCCGAGCGCGCCGGCGATCGTGCGCACCATCGCTTTGGAAAACAGGAAGCCGCCGCGCCGCTCCGTGTCCTTCCATTCGACCACCTTGAGTTTCGAGTCGACGCCCTTGGTCACCAGCCAGTCGATCGCCTCGGTCTCGCCGCCGACGGCGTCGATCAGGCCGTTGACGACCCCCTGGCGACCGGTGAAGATCGATCCGTCGGCGAGCGCCAGCGCTTGCTCGCGGGTCATCTTGCGGCGTTCGGCGACGATGCCGACGAACCAGTCGTAGCTGTCGAGGATGAGCTTGCGGACCATGGCGCGCTCGTCTTCGTTGGTCGGCTTGAAAGGCGAGGGCGAGGCCTTGAGCGGCGAGGATTTCACTTCCTCCAGCTTGACGCCGAGCTTGTCCATCAGGCCGCTGACATCAGGATACTGGATCAACACGCCGATCGAGCCGACGATCGAGGTCTTGCGGGCGACGATGTAATCGGTGGCGCTCGCGATCATGTAGCCGGCCGACGCGGCGAGCGTGCCGACCTCGGCCGCGACAGGCTTGTCGGCGGCGAGCTTGCGCACCTCCTCATAGATCGATTCACCGCCGACGGTGGTGCCGCCGGGGGAATCGATGGCGAGGATCACGCCTTTCACCCTCGGCGACTTGCGGATGGCTTCCAGCCGCTCGATCAGTTCGTCGTCCTCGGTTATGGTGCCTTCGATCCTGACCTTGGCGATATGATCGACGGCCGAGCCGCCGAAATCGTCGCGATAGAACCAGGCCGAGATCGCAATGACGCCGAGCGCAACGATGGCGATGGCCGCAGCGCGCCAGAAGGTCAGCTTACGCCGCAAGCGGCGGCGGTCGATCAGGTCGTCGGCTCTCAATGCCATGGTCAGCCTCACGGTCGATGGAAAGAGATGCTTTTAGACCATGACGTCCCGGTCTGGAAGCAGTTCCGTCTGCGCATGACGCGGCAATCCGCGCGCGGCGCACGCGAGGCAAGTGCGCGTCAGCGTCCGCCAAGACGTCAGTTTCGTGATTGGTCCGTGAAACGAACGGCAGATAAGGGGAGAGCCGATGGTAACGAAAAATGTACGCCAGACGTCTATTTCTGCTATGAAGCAGGGCTGTCGGTGTTGATCCGTTCTGATCTGCACGACAGCAACTGTCACATTTTCGCGGTTTTCGTCGGCTTGTGCTTGCTTGAAAGCGCCGACGTCCCACCTATAGGCGGTGTTGCCCGGCGGGGCAGGGGTTTTAGAAGAAAGCAGTTATGTTAGCGCGAACGAGTGAAGCGAGCAGCACCGAGACGGAGTTGGCTCCCCCGGCGGACGGCCCGGCGAGGGGGGACGCGTTCGATCGCGCACGGCGGCATTCGCGCCGGGTGCGCGTGCTCAAATTCGCCGTGCCGGTGCTGGCGGCGTTGATCGCCATTGCCTTCCCGGTCTATTCCTACCTCGCCGCACCGGTGTCCGTCGCGGTCCAGGCGGAAGGCACCGCCTTTTCCAACGGCAAGCTGGTGATGGCCAACCCCAAGCTCAACGGCTTCACCAAGCAGAAATTGCCCTATTCCATGACGGCATTGCGCGCCATACAGGACGTCAGCACGCAAGGCATCATCGAACTCGACGGCATCGACGCCAAGGTGCCGATCGCGGCCGACAATGTCGCTGCGATCAAAGCCACGCATGGCACCTACGATCGCGACGGCAATACGATGCACCTGACCAGCGACGTCACGATCGCCACGACCGACGGCCTTCAGGCCAAGTTCAAATCGGTCTTCCTCGACATGGGCAAAGGCACTATGAAGACGGATGACCCCGTGGACGTCAGCCGTGACGGGTCGCAGATCACCGCGAATTCCTTGTCGGTGCAGGACAATGGCAAGGTTCTGGTGTTCGAGAACAAGGTGCGCGTCAATATCGATCCCGCCAATCTGAAGGCGGCAGAGGCAAAGGGCGAAGAAGCGAATGTGGCTCATTAGTTCGACACGGCTTGCCGCCGCAGCTTCGGCGCTGCTCTTGCTGGGGCTTGCGCCGGCGCAGGCGCAATCCAGCGCCGAGAGCGCGTCCGGGCTCAAACTGTCGGGCGACAAGCCCATCCAGATCGAGAGCGACAAGCTGGAGGTCCGGCAGGCGGACAACGTCGCCGTGTTCACCGGCAACGTCACGGTCGTGCAGGGACCGACCCTGCTCAAGTCCGGCAAGATGATGGTCTACTACGTCAAGGACCCGAACGCGGCCGCAAAGGGGACGGAAGCAGCGGGAGCGGCGATGACCGGCTCCGCCAACATCGACCACCTTGAAGTCAGCGGAAAAGTTTACATCAAGTCGAATGACCAGATCGCGACCGGTGATAATGGCACCTTCGACATGAAGACGCAGGTGCTGGTCCTGTCCGGCAAGGAAGTGGTGCTGTCGCAAGGCCCCAATGTCCTCAAGGGCTGCAAGCTCACCGTGCAGATGAAGACCGGCCTCGCCAATGTCGACGGCTGCGGCGGACGTGTCATCATGTCGATGACGCCACCGCCGAAATCGGGAGCGACGAACCCCTGATGGCCAGCCTGTCGTCGCTGACGGCGCGTCTTCCGGGGCGGGCCGCCGGCAAGGTTTCGGCTCCGGCCACGGTCACCGCCGATAAGGCGAAGTTCAAGGGAACCTTGATCGCCAAGGGCCTGACCAAGAGCTACAAGGGTCGCAAGGTGGTCAGCGGCGTCACGCTCGGGGTGCGTGCCGGCGAGGCCGTCGGGCTGCTCGGTCCGAACGGTGCCGGCAAGACCACCTGTTTCTACATGGTCACCGGCCTGGTGCCTGTGGACGAGGGCACGATCGAGATAGACGGCTTCGATGTCACCTCCATGCCGATGTACCGGCGTGCGCGTCTGGGCATCGGCTATCTGCCGCAGGAGGCCTCGATCTTCCGCGGCCTCAGCGTCGAGCAGAACATTCGCGCCGTGCTGGAAGTGGTCGAAAAGAGCCGCAAGGAGCGCGAGCGCAGCCTCGACGAACTGCTCGAGGAGTTCCATATCAGCCATTTGCGCAAGGCGCCCTCGATGTCGCTTTCCGGCGGCGAACGTCGGCGCCTGGAGATCGCGCGTGCGCTGGCCACGCGCCCGGCCTACATGCTGCTCGACGAGCCTTTCGCCGGCATCGACCCGATCGCCGTCGCCGACATCCAGCAACTGGTGCGTCATTTGACGGCGCGCGGCATCGGCGTGCTCATCACCGATCACAATGTGCGCGAGACGCTCGGCCTGATCGACCGCGCCTACATCATCCATGCCGGCCAGGTGCTCACTCATGGCCGGGCTGATGAAGTGGTCGCAAATCCCGACGTGCGGCGGCTCTATCTGGGCGAGGGATTCACGCTTTGAGCGTGAAATTTGTTTCCTGACGCGATTTTTTTCCTGTCAGGGGCCATTTTCTCGCGATCTTGCTCCGGGATAACGCTCCGGTAAGCGGGTTTTGCTAGCGTTTGCCTTGACAAGCAAAAGCCGGGCCAGTTTCTATCGGTTCGCGAAAATTCTTCCGGCAGTCCGGATGCAGACGAGGCATTTGAAACCGAACCATGGCGTTGGCGGCGAAACTACAGCTACGACAGTCGCAGTCGCTGGTGATGACGCCGCAGCTGATGCAGTCGATCCGGCTGCTGCAGTTCACCCATGCCGAACTCGAGCACTTCATCGACGAGGAGATCGAGCGCAATCCGTTGCTGGAGCGCGCCGAGCCGCAGGACGACGCCGCCAGCGACCAGGTGCCGAGGACCGAGGCGGCACCGGAAACGGCGGCCGACGGCGACTGGTTCGAGACCGAAGCGGGATGGAGCGCCGAGGCGATCTCGGAAAAGCTCGACACATCGCTGGAGAACCTGTTCCCGGACGACCCGGGCACCAGCGAGCGACTCGGACCAGACCTCACGGCACAGTGGAAATCGGCGACCGGCAATGGCGGCACGTCCTCGTCCGAAGGCTTCGATGCCGGCGACATGGCGGCGACCGCGATCACGCTGCGCGATCATGTCAGCGAGCAGATCGCGCTCGCTTTCGCCGATCCGGCGGCGCGCCTGATCGCCGGCGAACTCGCGGACGGCCTCGACGAGACCGGCTATATGCGCGCCGATACGGCTGAGATAGCCTCGCGCCTTGGTAGCGGCGCCGACGCCGTGGCCAAGGTGCTGTCGGTGTGCCAGACCTTCGAGCCGGCCGGCCTGTTCGCCCGCGACCTTGCCGAATGCCTGTCGCTGCAACTTGCCGTGCGCGACAGGCTCGATCCGGCGATGAAGGCGCTGATTGCCAACCTCGAACTCCTGGCGCGCCGCGATTTCCACACGCTGAAGCGGATCTGCGGCGTCGACGAAGAGGACCTGCTGGACATGCTGGCCGAGATCCGGGCGCTCGATCCGCGGCCGGGCATGGCATTTTCGGGCGGCGCCAGCGACGCCGTCATTGCCGATGTCGAGGTGCGCGCGGCCAATGACGGCAGCTGGACGGTCGAGCTCAACGCCGAAACGCTGCCGCGCGTGCTGGTCGACCACATCTATTTCGCCCAGGTTTCGCCGCACGCCAAGAACCAGGCCGAAAAGGATTTCCTGGCCGAGTGCCTGCAGAACGCCAATTGGCTGACGCGCAGCCTCGATCAGAGGGCAAAGACCATTCTCAAGGTCGCATCGGAGATCGTGCGCCAGCAGGATGCCTTCCTCGTCCATGGCGTGCGCCAGCTGAAGCCGCTCAACCTGCGCACGGTGGCCGACGCCATAGGCATGCACGAATCGACCGTCAGCCGGGTCACCGCGAACAAGTACATGCTGACGCCGCGCGGCGTGTTCGAACTGCGCTATTTCTTCACCGCCTCGATCGCCTCGTCGGGCGGTGGCGAGGCGCATTCGTCGGAAGCGGTGCGCGACCGCATCAAGCAATTGATCGACGAGGAAAAAACCGTCGACGTCCTGTCCGACGACGCGATCGTCGACATGTTGCGCGAAAGCGGCGTCGATATCGCCAGGCGTACGGTCGCCAAATACAGGGAAGGCATGAATATCCCGTCCTCGGTGCAGCGCCGGCGCGAGAAGCGGGCCCTTGCCAGCGCCGGGCGCTAGGTTCGGCGATTTCCACAGGGTTCGTGCTTCATTGACAAGCTGCGGTGAAGTGGCTAGAAGCCCGCCCGCATGAGACGGGCTCGGCGCCCGCTAGCGGATGGTCCGTCACGACAATGGCCTAGGGATGGTCAAGAAGGCGGCTTGTGATCAACCGGAAAGTTTGGATTTAAATCGGCGCGAGTGACGCCGCAAAGCTTGTGCGCACGGACCACGAGTATAAACTCCGGCCAGTTTGAAGCCTGAGCAAGGAAGGTCAGTTTTCAGATGAATCTGCGCATATCGGGAAAACACATGGATATCGGCGATGCGTTCCGTACGCGCATCAACGATCGTGTCGGCGAGGCGATCGGCAAATATTTCGACCGCGGCTTTGCCGGACATGTCACCGTCATCAAATCGGGCTCGCGCTATTCGGCGGATTGCATGATCCGGCTGGATTCCGGCGCTTCGCTGCAGGCGACCGGCGATGCCCAGGACCCGACGCTGGCTTTCGAGGCCGCGGCGGATCGTCTGGAAACCCGGCTTCGGCGCTACAAGCGCCGGCTGAAATCGCACAATTCGGGCAATGGCGAGCTCACCGATATCGCCTACACGGTGATGGCGCCGCTCGCCGATGACGACGAGGACATTCCGGAGGATTTTGCGCCGGCCATCGTCGCCGAATCGACCATGACGCTGAAGACCATGTCGGTGGCGTCGGCGGTCATAGAACTCGACACAAAGGACAGTCCGGTCTTCGTCTTCCGCAACGCCGGAAACAATCACGTCAACATCGTCTATCGCCGGCCGGATGGGAACATCGGCTGGATCGATCCGTCCACGACCAAGGTCGCACAGGGATAAAACCGGCCGCACGAGGGATGGGGACTGGTGACGGCAGGCGAACAAGGGATTTTCAAGTATGGATCTGAGCGATCTCATCAACGTTCCGGCGATATTGCCGGCGTTGAAGGCGAACTCCAAGAAGCAGCTTCTGCAATTGCTGTCGGAGAGGGCGGCCGCGATTTCCGGCATTCCGGAGCGGGAGGTGTTCGACACGATCCTGCAGCGCGAGCGGCTCGGCTCGACGGGGGTCGGCAACGGCATCGCCATTCCGCACGGCAAGCTGGCCGGCGTGAAGCGCATCGCCGGCGTGTTCGCCCGCCTGGAGACGCCGGTCGATTTCGAGGCGCTCGACGACCAGCCGGTCGACCTGGTGTTCCTGCTGCTGGCCCCTGAAGGGGCCGGCGCCGATCATCTGAAGGCGCTGTCGCGCATCGCGCGGGTGCTGCGCGACGCCGATACGGTGGCCAAGATCAGGGGAACGCGCGACGCCGTGGCGATCCACGCGCTTTTATCGGACACCCAGGCCTCGCACGCGGCCTGACGTTTTCTGGATGAACAATGGTAGGGCCGCCACGGGCGGCCCCGTTCGTTTTCAGCGGAAAATCGCCTTAATGAATGGCGACCGTGGTCAGGTCGTTTTCCATGGCGCCGGCCAGCGCGCGATCGCGCGCATCTGAAAGCAGGATCGGCTGGCCGTTGGCGGCAAACAGCGCCCACAATTCCATGCCGGGCGCGATTTCGCCAATGCCCGGGAAACGGCCGAGCAGTTCCTCGCTCGTAACCTTGCGCAGATAAGCGACCGAGCCCTCGCCGAGATGGGCGAATTCACCGCTGGTCATGGTGGGATTTTGTGTAGGATTTTGGTCAGTTCTGGTCATTTCAAGCCTCCTTGGCGCGAGACGCCGCCCTGGTTCTGGGCAGTAGGCCATCCCGCATGAGAGCCATCGGCAAAGATCAGTCTTTCACCGATATGTTTATTTTCCGTACCAGCCGCTCGGACTCGGGCCGATCGAGATCGATCGACAAAAGGCCGTTCTTCAGCTCCGCCGCAATCACCCGCATGCCGTCGGCCAGCACGAAGCAGCGCTGGAATTGGCGTGCGGCGATGCCGCGGTGAAGAAATTCGCGCTCGGTATCGTCGGTCTGACGACCGCGCACGACCAACTGGTTTTCCTCCGTGGTGACATCGAGATCGCTTTCGGCGAAACCGGCGACAGCGAGCGTGATGCGCAGCCTTTCGGCCTTGCCGTCGGCGCCGCTGAGCCGCTCGATGTTGTAAGGAGGATAGCTGTCACCGGATTTCGCCAGGCGCTCCAGCGTCTTTTCCATGGCGTCGAAACCCAGGAGAAGCGGGCTGGAGAAAGGCGTCATTCGGCTCATGTTACATTGTCCTCTCAAGAGCGACATAAACTGGAAAAACCCAGATGGCATTTTTCCCGATGGTCTTGATATGGTCCGCCCCACGACCAAGTTCAAGCCATCAAAACACCCGCCCAAAAAGACCACGTCGTGGACTCACAAGAATGATCGACATGGCGCTTGAAACGGCAGTGAGATGCAAGGAGAAGCGCTGCGCCGGGATTCGTCCCCCGGGCGGAGCGGTTCGGCAGCTCAAGGCCGGTTCGGTGCGTTTCGCATGCTCGCTCGGACGCATGAGCTCATGGCCAAACAAGGAATTGAAATGCCCCAAACACGCAAGATCATCATCGACACGGATCCTGGCCAGGACGATGCCGTCGCCATATTGCTGGCGCTTGGCAGCCCCGAGCTGGAGATCGTCGGCATATCAGCCGTAGCCGGCAACGTGCCGCTGAACCTTACCGAAAAGAACGCCCGCAAGATCTGCGAACTGGCCGGCCGACCCGACATCAAGGTCTATGCCGGCGCCGTCCGTCCGCTGGCGCGTGAACTGGTTACGGCCGAGGCGGTGCATGGCCAAACTGGCCTCAACGGGCCACAATTGCCCGAACCGACGATGAAGCTGCAGGATAAGTACGCCGTCGATTTCATCGTCGAGACGCTGATGAAGGAAGAGAGCGGCAGCATCACGCTGTGCGCTCTCGGGCCGCTCACCAATATCGCGCTGGCGCTGATCCGCGAGCCGAAGATCGCGCCGCGCATCAAGGAAATCATCCTGATGGGCGGTGGCTTCTTCGAAGGCGGCAATGTCACGCCGGCGGCCGAATTCAACATTTATGTCGATCCGCACGCGGCCGAGGTGGTGTTGAAATCCGGCATTCCGATCGTGCTGATGCCGCTCGACGTCACCCACAAGGCGCTGACCACCGCCAAGCGCACCCAGGCCTTTCGCAAGCTCGGCACCAAGGTCGGTACCGCAACGGCCGAGATGCTGGAGTTTTTCGAGCGTTTCGACGAGGAGAAATACGGCACCGATGGCGGGCCGCTGCATGACCCCTGCGTCATCGCCTACCTGTTGAAACCGGAGCTGTTCAAAGGCCGCAACTGCAATGTCAGCGTGGAAACCAGCTCGGAACTGACCATGGGCATGACCGTGATCGACTGGTGGGGCGTCACCAAGCGGGAAAAGAACGCCAAGGTGATGGGCGACATCGACCATGACGGCTTCTTCGCGCTGTTGCTGGAACGGCTGGGGCGGCTTTAAATCCGCCTCCTTACCTTCTCCCCTTGCGGGAGAAGGTGGCCTCGCGAAGCGAGGCCGGATGAGGTTGTTCCAGGGAACGCCAACGCCTCACTCCGCTGGAGCACCCCTCAACCATCTCGGCGCTGCGCGCCGATCCACCCTCCCCACAAGGGGGAAGGAAAGGCGGCGGTGCTTACTTCGACCGCGAAAACGCCAGCCACAGGCCGCCGCCGACCATGAAGCTGCCGCTGATCCTGGACAGGAGCTTGACGCGGCGGGCGGACAGGATGCGACCGGCGCGGCCGGCGGCCAGCGCATAAGTCGAATCCGACATGGCGGCGAAGATCATGGCGGTGAGGCCCATGACGGCGATCTGCAGCGAATAATTGCCTTGCGGCGCGATGAATTGCGGAAAGAAGGCGCCGAAGAAGATCAGCGTCTTCGGGTTGCTGAGCGCTACCAGCAGGCCCTGCAGGAAAAAGCCGCCGCGCGGCTTCCGCGCCGTTCCGTCGGCGTTCAGCTTGCCCTTGGACCGGAACATCTGCACGCCCATCCAGATCAGGTAGGCGGCACCGATCAGCCGCACCCATTCGAACCAGTGCCCCATGCCCGATATCAGCGTGTTGAGGCCGATGCCGACGATGGCGATCATGACCGCCAGGCCGGCCTGCGTGCCGGCGACATTGGCCAGGCCGGCGCGGGCGCCATGACGGATGCTGTTGGCGATGATCAGCGTGACCGTCGGCCCTGGCACCAGGATGATGACGACGCACGCAAGGACATAGGCGGCATAGAGTTCCAGCGACATGATTTTTCCCTCGGGGAGAATGCCGCCTGTGCGGCGCCACAATCAATGCACGGCGGCGATGCCGGTGCAAGCCGGCACATGGAGCCGCGCGATACGCAGATGCACCGGATTCAGGCGCCGGACGGCCACGGCAGTGTCGTCTCATAGGCCGCCGCCGCCTTCAGCACAGCCATGTCGCCACGCGGCCGGCCGATCAGCTGCATGCCCATCGGCCGGCCTCTGGCGTCGAAGCCGACCGGCACGCTGACGGCCGGGCAGCCGCCCATGGTCGCGGGCGCCGAAACCTGCATCCAGCGGTGATAGCTGTCCATCGGCCGGCCGGCGATCTCGCGCGGCCAATGGGTGCCGACGTCGAACGGAAAGACTTGCGCGGTCGGCAATGCAATCAGGTCGAAGCGGTCGAACAGCGACAGCAGCATCCGGTACCAGGACGTCCGGACGACCGAGGCGGCGCGAATCCGGGGCGCCGTCAGGAGTTGCGCGTTCTCCACCTCCCAGACGGCTTCGGGCTTCAACAGGGCGCGCCTGGCGGGATCGTCATAATGCACTTTCAGCGCGCAGCCGCTGCTTGCCTGGCGCAACGTCACGAAGGCCTGCCACAAGGCCTCGAAATCAAAATCCTGTACCAGTGCCTCGGCCTTGAACGATGCCTCCCCGAAGCGGTCGAGCGCGGCTTGGCAGAGCTCGAGAATGCCGGGCTCCATGGGCAAATGCCCGCCCAGATCGCCGAGCCAGGCGATACGGCCGCCCGTGGCGGGCATCCGCAGGCCTTCGAGGAAGGAGCCTTGTTTCTCATAGGACAGGGGTGCGTGCGGATGATGGCCCGCCTGCACGTCGAGCAGCAGCGCCATGTCGCCGACATTGCGCCCCATCGGCCCATCGACGCCCATCTGGGCATGAAAGACCTCGACGTCCGGGCCGCCGGGGACGAGCCCCTGCGATGGCCGGAAACCATAGACATTGTTCCAGGCGGCTGGATTGCGCAACGAGCCGCCGAAGTCGCTGCCATCGGCGACGGGCACCATGTCCAGCGCCAGCGCCACCGCGGCGCCGCCGCTCGAGCCGCCGGCGCTCAAATCTGGATCAAAGGCGTTCAGCGTCGGGCCGAACACGGGATTGTAGGTGTTGGAGCCGAGGCCGAATTCGGGAACGTTGGTCTTGCCGATGATGATGGCACCGGCGTTGCGCATGCGCTCGACGAAGAAATCGTCCTCCTGCGGCACGAAATCGGCGAAGATCGGCGAGCCGAAGGAAGTGCGCAGGCCGCGGGTCATTGCGAGATCCTTGACCGCGATCGGCAGGCCGAAAAGCGCACCGGCCCGGTCCGGACGGGCATCGGCTGCGTCGGCCTCGCGCAGGATATCGCTGCGATCGCGCATGGAAACGATGGCGTTGACGAGCGGGTTGACGGCTTCGATGCGGTCGAGGAATGCCGTCACGACCTCACGTACCGAAAGTTTCCTTTGCCGGATCGCGTCGGCCAGTTCGACGGCGGGCAGGCGGCATATATCACCGGCCGGTGGCGCGGCATGCTTTGTCTGGGGGCGCATTCTGGTCGTCTCAGCGGGATTTCAGGAGTGCCTGGTCGACATCGGCGGCCAACGGGATGGCCGGCTGGGCGCCCGGCTTCAGGCATGCCAGCGAGCCGGCCGCGCCGGCCCGGGCGAGCGCCTGTTCGAGGGGCAGGCCCGACGACAGGCCGGCGGCGAAATAGCCGCAAAAGGTGTCGCCTGCACCAACCGTGTCGACCGGGGTGATCTTCAAAGCGGGAACCGTCAGGGAATCGGTCGGCGTCGCCGCCATCACGCCGTCGCCGCCGAGCGTGACGACGATGGTGCGGCCGGTTTTCCCGGCAAAGTCGCGCATCCGTGCCGCGCGGTCGCGCCCGCTCAGCGACAGCACCTCGCCATACAGGTCGAACTCGGTCTCGTTGGCGACGACATAGTCGGCCTTGCCGAGCAAGCCGGCCGCGTCGCGATGGAAGGGTGCGGTGTTGAGCACGGTGACGGCACCGGCCGCGCTTGCCTGATCGAGCGCGGCTTCGACGGTCGCAAGCGGGATCTCGTGTTGCAGGAGCACGACATCGCCTTTTCGGGGGAAGGCCTTGGCCAGGTCGCCGGGCAGCACCGAGGCGTTGGCACCCGGCACCACGGCGATAATGTTCTCGCCATCGTCGCCGACCATGATCAGCGCGGTGCCCGTCGAGGCAAAAGTTTCGCCCACGCCAGACAGATCCACCTTGGCCTGGCGCAGCAGCGCCAGGGCCTCGCCGGCGAAACTATCCTTGCCGACGGCTCCCACCATGCGCACCTTGGCGCCGGCGCGCGCGGCGGCCAACGCCTGGTTGGCGCCCTTGCCACCGGGCGCGGTGGCGAAACCGGAGCCGCTCACCGTCTCGCCAGGGCTCGGCAAGCGGTCGACATTGGCAATAAGGTCGAGATTGATCGAGCCGACGACGATGATCAAGGAATGCCTCCTCATGAATGAGCGGGAAGCTATCCTGTAAGATCGTTGCTTTCCAGTGCATGCCGATATGGCAAGCGCTGCGGTGCCGCGTCATGCGAGTCAGCGGGGCGTCGTCGTTTTCCACGTGACAATGCCGGCGGAAGTTGCCGGCGTTCCCGATTTCAAGAGGTGACCTGTCCAGCCTCCCAGCCCAGAATGGCGCGCTTGCGGGTCAGGCCCCAGTGGTAGCCGGTGAGGTCGCCGGATTTGCCGATGGCGCGGTGGCAAGGCACCACGAAGGAGAGCGGGTTGGCGCCGTTGGCGGCGCCGACGGCGCGGCTGGCGCTCGGCGCGCCGATGCTGGCGGCAATCGAGGAATAGGTGCGAGCCTTGCCCATCGGAATCTGGAGCAAGGCCTCCCAGACGCGAACCTGGAAGTCGGTGCCGATCATCACGACATGCAGCGGCTGGTCCGGGCGCCACAGCGTCGGGTCGAAGATGCGTGCGGCGTAGGGACCGGTCGCGGCCATGTCCTCGACATAGACGGCATTCGGCCAGCGGCTGGACATATCGGCGAAAGCGGCGCGTTCCTCGCCCGGATCGCTAAAGGCGAGGCCGGCAAGCCCGCGGTCGGTGGCCATGATCAGGGCGGTGCCGAATGGCGAGCTATGATAGCCATAGCGGATGGTGAGCCCGGCGCCGCGCGTCTTGTAGTCGCCCGGCGACATCGCCTCATGGGTGACGAACAGGTCGTGCAGCCGGCCGGGGCCGGACATGCCGAGCTCGAACGATGTTTCAAGCAGCGGCATGCCGGAATCGAGCAGCCTGCGGGCATGGTCCAGCGTCACCGCCTGCAGGAAAGCCTTGGGCGAAAGGCCGGCCCAGCGTGTGAACAGCTTCTGCAGGCCGGTCGGCGTCTCGCCGACCTCCTCTGCAAGCTCCTCGAGGGAAGGCTGGTCGCGATAGTCGAGGCTGATCTTCTCGATGGCGCGGCGCACGATTTCGTAGTCGCTGCCTTCGGGCGTGATGTCCTTCTTGAGGACTGCTGTCTGTGTACTCATGGGACTTCTCCTTGAGCCGGAATATCAGCCCTTGGGGCGCCGATCACCACCCGAAACTTGCCTTCTTGCGGCGCATACCCAGATAAACTCTGGTTTTCGAGCCCAGGAGTCGCCATGGCGGGTGAAAAGGTAAATCTCGCCGGCGCGAAAGAAACCTTGCTGATGACGCTCTACGGCAAGGCGCTGGAAAGCCGGATGCCCCATTCGCTGCTTGGGGATCGTTTCGCCGACGAGGCGGTGCGCAAGATCGACTATGATTTCTCAAGGCTCAAGGTCGACAGCAATCTCGGCATCGGCCTGGCGATCAGGGCAAAGACGCTGGACGTCCGCGTCGAGGAGTTTCTGGCCAGAAATCCTGATGCCATCGTGCTGCATCTGGGGTGCGGGCTCGACACGCGCATCTTCCGGGTCAATCCGCTACCAGGCGTCGACTGGTTCGATGTCGACTATCCGGAAGTCATTGAACTCAGGCGCAAGCTTTACCCGCCGCGCGACCGCTATCGCCTCATCGCTTCGTCGGTAACAGAGCCGGACTGGCTGGCTGAAGTGCCCCGGAACCGACCGGCCATCGTGGTGGCGGAGGGGCTGACGCCCTATCTCCCGGCCGAGGAAGGGTTCCGCCTGTTCTCGCGCCTGGTCATACATCTTGCCGGCGGCGACCTGATTTTCGACGCTTACAGCGGTTTCGGCCTGAAGCTGCTGCGCCTCAATCCAGCGATCAGGGCGACAGGCGCCGAGGTCCACTGGGCGATCGAGGATCCGCACGAACTGGAACTGGCTGTCCCGAAGCTCCGATTCATCGAAGACATCCCGGCCTATGGACCTGAACACGCCGCCCGCATGGGCTGGCCCGCGCAGCTGTTCGTTCGGCTTTGGAAATACATTCCCGCACTGCGCAAGATCGGCAGGCTTTTGCGCTATCGCTTCTGAAACGTCGTACCCTTGTTCGACGCGGTCCGGACGCAAGCTGTTCGGCTAGCGCGCCTTGGCGGTGGCGAGCGCACGTGAAAAGGCGGTGGCGAAGCTTTCGCGGGAATCGGGGTCGAGAAAGCCGCCGATCGCCACGTTTTGTCCCTGCGCCTCGACCGCCATCCGGGTGATGCCGATTTCGGCGTGACGGGCGACCGAAAAGCGCGCCCAGAACGGGTTGAAGCGGTGCGCTTCCGATTTTCCCGACGGCGCGGTCTTGCGGATATCGAGGCTGGTGCGCGAGATCGACACCTCCTCGCGGGCGCGGGCGGCACGGTAGTTCATGCGGAAGGCAATGTAGACGGCGACAACGTCCAGACCGAAGAAGCCGAAAACCGGCCAGGCGCCGCGCGACAGGAAAAAAGCCCCGGTCACCAGCCAGCCGAACAGCAGCGCGACCATCAGCACGGCGAAGCCGGTCTTGCCCAGCGACCGGTGCGGGGTCAGCAAGGCGCTGAAGAAGGGTTCGTCCGCCTGGAACGAGGCATTTGTGTCGTTCATATCTGGATATTATAGGAAGGAAATGGCAAGCCCCAAGTCCAAAGTACCCGCACAATCCGAAAAGAAGCCACCGCCTGGACGGCGCGACGGCTCGAACGCCAAGCCGAGCCCCAGGCCGGCCCGATCCAGAACGCTCTACAGTCCGGCGGAGGTGCACGAGATTTTCCGGCGCTTTGCCGTCCAGCGGCCGGAGCCGAAGGGCGAGCTCCAACATGTAAATCCCTTCACCCTGCTGGTGGCCGTCGTGCTGTCGGCGCAGGCGACCGACGCCGGCGTCAACAAGGCGACGCGGGCGCTGTTCAAGATCGCCGATACGCCGCGCAAAATGCTGGATCTGGGTGAGGCCAGGGTCGGCGACTATATCAGGACCATCGGTCTGTGGCGCAACAAGGCCAAGAACGTCATCGCGCTGTCGCAGGCATTGATTCGCGATCATGGTGGCGAGGTGCCGGACAGCCGGGACGAACTGGTCAAATTGCCGGGGGTCGGGCGCAAGACCGCCAACGTCGTGCTCAACATGGCCTTCGGCCAGCACACGATGGCCGTTGACACGCACATCTTCCGCATCGGCAACCGCATAGGACTGGCGCCCGGCAAGACGCCCGACCAGGTCGAGCAGGGGCTGTTGAAGATCATTCCCGACGAATATATGCGCCACGCGCATCACTGGCTGATCCTGCATGGCCGCTACGTCTGCAAGGCGCGCAAGCCGGATTGCCCGGCCTGCGTCATCGCCGACCTCTGCAAGGCGCAGGAAAAGACGACCAGCGTGCCGGCGCCGCTGGTCGAGATCGCTCCGCTCGAGGAAGCGAGCGGAATTCAATAAGTTAACTCTCCTCCACAAACACCTCTTCGCGCTTCTTCTTGACCGCGGGCAGGAAGACGATGACGAGCACGGCGAGCGCGATGAGGAGCAGGCCGGCGCTGATCGGTCTCGTCACGAAGGCGCTGGGATCGCCACGCGACAGAATCATGGCCCGGCGGAGATTTTCCTCAAGCAGGGGGCCAAGCACAAAGCCGAGCAGCAGGGGCGCGGGTTCGCAGCGCAGTTTGGTCAGGAGATAGCCGAGGAAGCCGAAAAAGGCGACGGCGTAGAGGTCGTAGACATTGGTGTTGACGCTGTAAACGCCGATCGAGCAGAACGCCATGATGATCGGGAAAAGCACGTAATAGGGGATCGTAAGCAGCTTCACCCAGAGCCCGATCAGCGGCAGGTTCAGGACGATCAGCATCAGGTTGCCGATCCACATGGAGGCGATGATGCCCCAGAAAAGCGCCGGCTGTTCGGTCGCGACATTCGGGCCGGGCACGATGCCCTGGATGATCATCGCGCCGATCATCAGCGCCATGACCGGATTGGCTGGAATGCCGAGCGTCAGCATGGGGATGAAGGAGGTCTGCGCGCCGGCATTGTTGGCCGATTCCGGCCCGGCGACACCTGCGATCGCGCCCTTGCCGAATTCTTCGGGGTTTTTCGATACGCGCTTTTCGACCGTGTAGGAGGCAAAGGCCGCGAGGATCGCGCCGCCTCCCGGCAGGATGCCGAGCGCTGAACCGATGATCGTTCCGCGCACGATGGGCGCCGCCATGCGCCTGAAGTCGTCGCGGGTGGGCATGAGGCCGGAAACCTTTCGGATCATCACTGAGCGCTCATGCTCGTTTTCGAGGTTGCGAAGGATCTCGGCGATGCCGAAGACGCCGACCGCCACGGCGACGAAATTCAGCCCGTCGGCATATTCGGGGATACCGAGCGTGAAGCGCGGCGTGCCGGTGTAGATATCGGTGCCGACAATGCCGAGCAACAGACCGAGCACGACCATCGCCAGCGCCTTGACGATCGAACCGTGCGCAAGCGCGACCGACGAGACGAGGCCGACGACCATCAGCGAAAAATATTCGGCCGCGCCGAATTCCAGCGCGATCGAGGTCAGCGGCGGGGCGAAGATGGCAACGAGGAAGGTCGACACCGTGCCGGCGAAGAACGAACCGATCGCCGCGATCGCGAGTGCCGCGCCGGCGCGGCCGTTCCTGGCCATCTGATAGCCGTCGATCGCCGTGACGGCCGAGGACGATTCGCCGGGCATGTTGATGAGAATGGCTGTGGTCGAGCCGCCATATTGCGCACCGTAATAGATGCCGGCGAGCATGATGAGGGAGGAAACCGGGTCGCCGATCTGAAAGGTGATCGGCAAGAGCATGGCGATGGTCGCGGTGGCGCCAATCCCGGGCAGGACGCCGATCAGCGTGCCAAGAAGGACGCCGATCAAGCAGAATCCAAGGTTCGTCAGCGATGAAGCGGTCGAAAAGCCGAGCGCCAGATTGCCGAGGAGCTCCATGCTCATCTCCTCACAATGGCAGCCATGGGCCAAAGCGCCGGAACGGAAGGCCGAGCGCGTAGCTGAAGACGAGGAATGCAAACAGGGTCAGGCCGGTCGACAGCACGAACGCGGTCAGCGGTTTCATGCGGCCGCTGGCGAACGATGCGATCAGCGCCGTCAGGAAGATAGACGGAATGAAGCCGAGGCCGCGCACCGTCAGGCCGAAGAAGATCGGAGCGGGAAGGATGAACAGCGAGCCGCGCCACGCAATGTAGCCGATCGGATCGCCCTCGAATCGCATCGCCTGGACGAGGATGACGAGGCCAAGCAGGATCAGCACGATCGCCAGCACCAGCGGGAAATAGCCCGGCCCCATGCGGAAGGCGGTGCCGATTTCCAGGCCGAGCGACTGCAACGCGAAAAATGCGCCGAAAACGATGAACAGCGCAGCGCATATGCCGTTCGTCCTGTCGATTGCGAAAGCCTTCATGACATTCCTCCCAAGCTGCGGGCGCGCGACGATACCGAAGCGAAAACGGGGCGCCGGCGGCGCCCCGTTCAAAACTCAGTCGGCGTATTGGCCGGCGGCTTCGATGATCGGCTTCCAGCGCGCGATCTCGTTTTCCAGCTTGGCCTTCAGCGCGGCCGGCGTCGCGTCGGCCTGCGGCGACGGCCTGGTGCCGAGCTCGGCGAAGCGGGCGGCGACGTTCTCGTCCTTCAGCGCGACCTGCAGGGATTTCGACAGCCGTTCGGTGATCTCCGCCGGAGTGCCCTTGGGGGCATAAAGACCGTGCCAGATGCTGACCTGCACGTCGGGAAGGCCGGCTTCCGTCGTCGTCGGGACATCGGGCAGCACATCGAGGCGCTCCGGCGAGGTGACGGCGTAAGCCTTGATCGTGCCGCCCTGGATCTGCTTGGTGGTGTTGGTCGTCTGGTCGCACATGATGTCGACCTGGCCGCCGAGGAGATCGGTCATGGCCGGGCCGGTGCCCTTGTAGGGGACGGTGACCAGCGGCGTCTTGATAGCGCTCATGAACAGCATGCCGCAGAGATGCGAGGCAGCACCTATGCCGGCATTGGCTACGGTGACGCTATCCTTGTTGGCCTTGGCGTACTCGACCAATCCCTTCAAATCGGCCGGCTCGAGGTCCTTTCGGCCAACGATGGTCATTGGCACCTCGGTGACGAGGCCGACATATTCGAAGGCGTTCAGCGTGTCGTAGGCGAGCTTTCGGTAGAGTGTGGCACTGGTGGCCATGCCGATGTGATGGAGGAGCAGGGTGTAACCGTCCGGCTCGGCCTTCGCGACGCGGCCAGCGCCCAGCGTGCCACCGGCGCCGCCGACATTCTCGACGATGACCTGCTGGCCGAGATCCTTGGACATGGCTTCCGCGACAAGACGCGTGACCGTGTCGGTCGGGCCGCCGGCCGCAAACGGCACCACGACGGTGATGGTGCGTTCGGGATAGGTTTGCGCGCCTGCGGCGACCGGATAAAGCGTGACGGCCACGGCGGCAGCCAGAGCGGCGACAAATCTTCTCATCGTGATTTCCTCCCAGAGCTTAAATCTTCAACCGCTGCGCGGAGTTCTCCTCGACACCGGCTGCACGGGTACAACTAGGGCAGGCTAACAGATTGCAATCGTACTCAAATGGCAAAGTGCTGATATCCGCAACCGTTCTGGCTGGCGGCCCATGAGGCGCGGCCGGACCATCGGAGGAACGACTGTCCCGGCTGGATCGAGACACGCCAAGCGCGCGCCGTCTGTCTGGAAGATGATCCGCGCCGGCCTGGCCCTTGCTCGCGGCCGGTGATTTGCTAGGTGCTTTGCAGGTTTGAGCGAGGGCGACCCATGAACCATCACGACACAAGCGGCGTTCCGATTATCGAAACGACGCGCGCCATCCTGCGAGCGCACCGGCTGGAGGATTTCGACGCCTATGTCGCCATGTGGGCCGATCCGGTCGTCACCCGCTTCATCGGCGGCAGGCCGCGCACGCGGGAAGAGAGCTGGATGCGCTTCCTGCGTCACGCCGGGCTCTGGTCGCTGCTCGGCTACGGTTTCTGGGCGATCGAGGACAAGGCGACGGGCCGTTTCGTCGGTGAGGCCGGGTTTCACGACCTCAAGCGCGATATGGAGCCGCCGATAGAGGGCATTCCGGAGGCCGGGTGGGCGCTCGCTCCGGCCGCCCACGGCGCCGGCCTCGCCACCGAGATCGTCAGCCGCGTGCTTGGCTGGGGCGACGAGACCTTCGGACGTGGCAAAACCGTCTGCATCATCGACCCCGAAAACACCGCTTCCTTGAACGTGGCGACGAAGTGCGGCTACCGGGAGGTGGCGCGGACCATCTATCACGAAACCCCGACCATCCTGCTGGAGCGGTTGGCCTGAGCACTCGCCAAGTGCCTAAAGCGCGCGGCGTCGAAACGGATTCATGCGCTGCGCTTAGCTTTCTTGTTTTACGTCGTTCTCCCAAAGCCGAGGTCCCTTTGGGCGGCATGCATTAGCGGTCGTTCCGCAAGGGCGTCGAAATGATCCGAGAACGCCGTCTGCTCCTGATAACCGCGCCGGGACTGGCATTATCCGTTTGCACCGCGGCTTCGCGAGCCGCTTCATCGAGCATCGAGGCATCCTCGCCGAAGGCGCGGGTGGCACGGGCCGCAGCCTCGAGCAGCGGCCGCCGCATGCGCCGCAGGAAGGCCGCGTCGACGCGTGTGCTCGGGCCGGCCAGGGTCAAGGCGCCGAGCAGAACCCGCCCAGGCCCGAACACCGGCGCCGAGACGCCCGCCGTCTGCGGGTCGCGGTCGCCGATGGCGAGGCAGTTGCAGGTCTTGCGGATGGTTTCGTACGGTTCGCCCGGCTGTCCGGAAAACGCCGCCAGCACACGCCCGCCGGAGCCCACCAGCAACGGCAGGACGTCACCCTCGCGGATCGTATAGCGGATAGGATGCTTGGACTCGACGCGATAGAGACAGGTGCGCACGTCTCCCGACCGGACATAGAACGCAACGCTTTCCCAGCTTAGCTCGCAGAGATCGCGCATGATCGGCAGCAGGATGTCGACCGCCACGACCGACCGCTGATAGAGCGCGCCGAGCCGGAAGCTGGCCGGCCCGATGCGGTAGCGTCCGTCGTCCAGGCGTTCGAGCAATTGTCCGCGCAAAAGCGAATTGGCCAGGCGCAGAATGGTGCTCTTATAGAGGCCGGTTCGGGCCGCGATCTCGGAAAGGCTGAGCGAGCGGTCCGCCGTGGTGAATGCATCGAGGATGGCAATGGCCCGGTCAAGCGCGGCAACACCGTCGGCTGACGCGCTCCGGATTTCGATGCCAGCTGGTTTGCCTGCCGAATTCATTGGTTCCCAGTCGAACAAAGGTCGAGCGGCGCGATTGTGTCGCGCAGCTCAAGCATTCTGTCCAGCAGAATATCGTTCCTGTTGACGGAACGCGGTAAAGTCTGCTTGAACTCAAGCACGGGTCTGGTTTCAGGCGCGTTTTTGGCGGGCACCGGAGGAGGTGTCGTGATTTGGAGGAATCCCATGCTGAACAGACGCAAATTTTTGATGAGCACCGCTGCCGCGGGGGCCGCCGGGCTGGTGGCGTCGCGTCTTTCTCCCGCTCTTGCCCAAGGCACGCCGCAGATACAGATTTTCGTGCCGGCGGCGCCCGGTGGCGGCTGGGACCAGACCGCGCGCACGATGGACCAGGTGCTGCGCAGCGAGAAGCTGATCTCCGGCTCGCAGATCACCAATGTCGGCGGCGCCGGCGGCACGGTCGGGCTGCCGCAATTCATCAGTCAATGGAACGGCAAGGGCAATTCGCTGATGGTTGGCGGCATGGTCATGGTCGGCGCCATCATCGCCAACAAGGCTGCCAATAATTTGACGCAGGTCACGCCGATCGCCCGGCTCACCGGCGAGTTCGAAGCGCTGGTGGTGCCGGCGGCCTCGCCGTTCAAGACGGCCGCCGACTTCGTCGCCGCGCTTAAAGAGGATCCGACGAAGGTTCCCGTCGCCGGCGGCTCGGCCGGCGGTTCGGACCATATCCTGTTCGGCCTGATCGCCAAGACGGCGGGCGTGCCGGCGACAAACCTGTCCTACGTGCCGTTCGCGGGCGGCGGCGAGGCGCTGTCAGCGCTGCTCGGCAACCAGGTGGCGGCGGGCATTTCCGGCTTTGGCGAGTTCTCCGAACAGGTCAAGGCCGGGGCGCTCAGGCTGCTCGCCATTTCCGCCGACAAGCGGCAGGAGGGCATCGATGCGCCAACGCTGAAGGAAGCCGGCATCGACGTCGAACTGTTCAACTGGCGCGGCGTCTTCGCACCCCCCGGCGTCTCCGATACCGATAAGGCGGCGATGATCACGCTGGTCGAGACCATGGCCAAGAGCGATGCCTGGGCCACGGAATGCAAGAACCGCAACTGGACGCCCATCCTGCTCACCGGCGACGACTATGCGAAGTTCCTTGCCGAGGATACGGCTCGCATCGAAGCCATCCTCAAGGATCTCGGGCTCGCCTGATTTCCCTGAAGGGGGCGGGTCCATGGTCCGCCCTTTTTCCTCCCGCCGTTCGCATGGACATGCGATCCACCGGGGATGAAGATAGGATAAAAGCCGGCTGTGAGACGCCGGCTGTCTTGGGAGGACATTCATGAGCACCAGCGACCAGCAGGCTGCGTCCTCGCGCCTTGCCGTACCCGAACTGCTGATCGGCATCGGGCTTCTGGCCTGTGCCGGGGCGGTCGCCTGGCAGACCTTGGCGATCCCGGTGTCGCCGCTCTACTCCAAGGTCGGCCCGACCGTCTTTCCCTACCTCACCATGTTCGGCCTGGTGGTTCTTTCGCTCTTGCTCATCGTCGCCGCACTGCGCGGCGGCTGGCAGCCGGAAGAGGAAAAGGAGACGCCGACCGACTGGAAGGCGATGGGCTTCGTCGTCATCGGCCTTGTCACCAACCTGCTCCTGATCCAGCCGCTCGGCTTTACCGCGGCATCCGTCATCATGTTCGTTCTGGTCTGCTACGGCTTCGGCAGCCGGCATACGCTGCGCGATGCGCTCACTGGCCTCGTGCTGGCGCTGGCCGCCTATTTCGGCTTCGCCAGGGCGCTCGGCGTCAATATCGGCGCCGGTTTCATCGAGAACCAGCTGAATACGGTGATCGATGCGTTCACCAGCACGCTGAGGGGCTGACGCCATGGAAACGCTAGGCCATCTGGCACACGGTTTCGCCGTCGCCTTCACTCCGGTCAACCTTCTGTGGTGCCTGCTCGGCACCACGCTTGGCACCGCCATCGGCGTGCTGCCCGGCCTCGGACCGGCGCTGACCATCGCGCTGCTTCTGCCGATCACCTACCAGGTTGCGCCGGAGGCCTCCTTCATCCTGTTTGCCGGCATCTATTACGGGGCCATGTATGGCGGCTCGACGACCTCGATCCTGCTCAACACGCCAGGCGAAAGCGCTACCATCGTCACCGCGCTGGAAGGCAACAAGATGGCCCGGTCCGGGCGCGGCGGCGCCGCACTTGCCACCTCGGCGATCGGCTCCTTCGTCGCCGGCACTCTCGGCACGCTGGGCGTCGCCTTCCTGGCGCCTATCGTGGTCAGGTTCGCGCTGGCCTTCGGCCCGGCCGAATATTTCTCGCTGATGGTGCTGGCCTTCATCACGGTTTCGGCGGTGCTGGGCTCGTCCTCGGTGCGCGGCTTGACCAGCCTGTTCGCCGGCTTTGTTATCGGCATGATCGGGGTCGACCTGCAGACCGGCCAGCCGCGCTTCACCTTCGGCATGACCGAACTGCTCGACGGCGTCGACGTCATCATCGCCGCCGTCGGCCTGTTCGCCGTCGGTGAGACGCTCTACATGGCCTCGCGCCGTTATGCTGGCAAGGACGAGATCGTGCCGCTGAAGGGCTCGCTCTATATGACGGCGGCCGAATGGAGGCGCTCGTGGAAGCCCTGGTTGCGCGGCGCCGCGATCGGCTTCCCGATCGGCGCCATGCCGGCCGGCGGCGCCGAGATCCCGACCTTCCTGTCCTATGCCATCGAAAAGAAGCTTTCGAAGCACAAGCAGGAATTCGGCACGGTTGGCGCCATCGAGGGGGTAGCCGGTCCGGAGGCCGCCAACAATGCCTCGGCCGCCGGCGTGCTGGTGCCGATGCTGACGCTCGGGCTGCCGACCTCGGCGACGGCGGCAATCATGCTTTCGGCCTTCCAGAGCTACGGCATCAATCCAGGCCCGCTGCTTCTGACGACACAAGGCAACCTGGTCTGGGGACTGATCGCCAGCCTGTTCATCGCCAACGTCATTCTCGTCATCCTCAATCTGCCGCTGATCGGGCTTTGGGTGCGGCTGCTGAAGATCCCGGCGCCGCAGCTCTATGCCGGCATCCTGGTTTTCGCCACCGTCGGCACCTACGGCATTTCGCAGTCGCCGATCGACCTCGCCATCCTCTATCTCCTGGGTGCTGCCGGCTTCCTGATGCGGCGCTTCGATTTCCCGACCGCGCCCGTCATCATCGGCATGATCCTGGGACCGCTCGCCGAAACTCAATTCCGCCGCGCCATGACGATCTCGAACGGCGACTGGTCGGTGTTCTACAAGCACCCGCTGTCGCTGACCCTGCTGACGCTGGCCTTCATCGGCCTGGTCGGGCCGCATATCTGGGCCTACATCGAACGCCGCCGATTGCGGGGGCCGGAGCATGTGCCGGGCGATGCCTGATCGATTTGAAGTGACATGACAGACCTGCTTTCCGGCATTCGCGTGCTCGACCTGACCAACGTCCTGGCCGGGCCCTACTGCGCCTACCAGTTGGCGCTGCTCGGCGCCGACGTCATCAAGGTCGAGGCGCCGCAAGGCGGCGACCTGGCGCGACAGCTCGGCGGTTCGCCGGAACTCAACCAGGCCGGCATGGGCGCTTCGTTCCTGGCTCAGAATGCCGGCAAACGCTCCGTCGTGCTCGACCTCAAGAAGGAAGCCGAGCGCGAACGCTTCCTCGACCTGGTCGCCAGCGCCGATGCGCTGGTGGAAAACTTCCGCCCCGGCGTCATGGACCGGCTTGGCCTCGGTTACGAGGCGCTGAAGGCGGTTCGCCCCAGCCTTGTCTACTGCGCGATATCGGGCTTTGGCCAGACCGGGCCGATGCGCGACAATCCGGCCTATGACCAGATCATCCAGGGCCTTTCGGGCATTATGAGCATCACCGGCACGCCGGAGACGGCACCCTTGCGGGTCGGCTATCCCGTCGCCGACACGCTGGGCGGACTGGTCGGGGCCTTCGCCATCGTCTCGGCGCTGGTAAGGCAGAAGACGAGCGGCGAGGGTGCTTTTCTCGACGTGTCGATGCTTGAATGCACATTGTCGGCGCTTGGCTGGCCGGTTTCCAACTATCTGACGGCCGGGGTCGATCCCAAGCCGATGGGCAATGAGAACATGACGGCGGCACCGTCGGGCGCCTTTCGCACCGGCGACGGTCTGCTCAACATCGCCGCCAACAAGCAGGAGCAGTTCGTAACGCTTTGCCGGCTTATCGAACGGCCGGAGCTGGCGTCGGATCCACGCTTTGCCGAGCGCGAGACGCGCAAGCGGAACCGTGCGGCGCTGAAGATCGAGATCGAGGGGGCCCTGGCGAATGGCCCGGCGGCTGCGTGGGAAGAAAAACTGAACCGCGCCGGGGTGCCGGCGGGCAGGGTGCTGACGATCCCGCAAGTGCTGGCCGAACCGCAGGTGCTGGAGCGCCAGATGACCAGGGCTTTCGACGGCGTGGCTGACATGGAGAGACCGCTGACGGTTCTGCGCGGCGGCTTCATGGTCGATGGCACGGCTCCATTGCCGGCCTCCCCGCCACCGGCCCTGGGCGAGCACATGGACGAGGTTTTCGCCGGCCTGTCGCCGCGAGCGAAGACAAAGGCACTCACATGAACGAGCAAAAGACGATATGAGTGAGCAAAAGACGGGCCGCGAGCGTGCAGAGGAGTGGTGGCAGACCGGCATTATCGAAATGCGGCCGGGCGTCATCCGGCTGCGCGGCTATGAAATCCAGGACCTGATCGGCCGCGTCAGCTTCCCGGCTGTCATCTGGCTGATGCTGCGCGGCGAATTGCCCAGCGAGGAACAGGCCGCGCTGCTCGGCATTGCGCTGGGCGCCGCAGTCGACCACGGGCCGCAGGCGCCGTCGATCGCTATCGCCCGCATGGCGGCGACCTGCGGTGTCGGCATCAACAGCGCCATGGCTTCGGCCATCAACGTGCTTGGCGACGTCCATGGCGGCGCCGGCGAGCAGGCGCTTGCCTTCTATGGCGACATTGCCGCGGCGCTCGATGGCGGCACGACGCTGAAAGAGGCTGTCTCGGGGCGGCTTGATCGATTCTTTGCCGGGGAAAAGGGCTACGTGCCGGGGCTGGGCCATCGCTTCCATCCGGTCGACCCGCGCGCGCCGCGCCTGATGGAACTGACTCGGGAGTTTGCCGCGCGCGGCGTGATCCATGGCCGCTTCGCCGATATCGCCGAGGCGATCGAGGCGGAGGTCGCGCGGCGCAAGGGCAAAAAGATACCGCTCAACATCGATGGCGCGACCGCCGTCATTTACGGCGAGCTCGGCTTTCCGCCACCGCTAACGCGGGGGCTTTTCGTGCTGTCGCGCTCGGTCGGCATCCTGGCGCATGCCTGGGAACAATCCCAGCAAGCCGAGCGGAACAAAGGTCCGCTGCCACGCGAATGGCTGTGGGCCTATGCCGGGACGCCAGTGCGACCGCTCCCCGAAGAGGACGGCGCCGGGGCGTGAGGCCTTTACGTAGGGCCGATTTGTGCCGGCTGGGGAAGCTTCAAGGTCCTTACCAGCGTCGAAAGTTCGGGTTCGTCGATGAGCATGGCCGCATCGGCCGGCGCCAGCCAGGCCCGTTGCCGCCGTTTGGCTTCCTGCCAGTCGGCGAGCTCTTGCGTTACTTCCAACAGATAGACGATGACATCGACGCGCACGAACCGGTTGGCCAGCCGCTTCCAATAGGAATAGGTGCCCGCCGGCTGCTTCAGGGTCTTGCCGAGCACGCCCGCTTCTTCCTGCGCCTCGATGGTGGCCGCCTTGCGTCCGCTCTTGCCTTTCATCGGCCAGCCCTTGGGTACGATGAAGCGCCTGGTGGTGCGCGAGGTGACCAGCATGACCTCGATGTCGCCGCGCTGGTCCAGCCGAAAAGGGATAGCCGCGACCTGGCGGATCGTCTCGCCCTTCTTGGCCTTGCGCACGGCCTTTTTCTTGGTGGCTGCCATTCGAAAATCCAGTCGGTGCAGTGCCCATACCGTGACGCGGTGTCGTTACAAAACCCAAACTGCGGCAGGGGCACCTGAACGCCCCTACCATGTAAGTCGGCTAAATAAAAGAGAAGCCCGCCTCAGCGGCAGGTGCTTACGGCGGTGTTGCCGATTATCTGCGTCTGGCAGTTCGGCCTGACCCGCGGCACGATGGGCGGGGGCTGTTGCACGATCACCCGGTCCTGAGCCCGATTCTGTTGCTGCTGCTGCTGAAACTGCTGCCGCTGGACACGGTTTTGCAAGGCCTGCAGATCGTTCTGCTGGATCAACGCGTTGTTGTCGACGGAGGGAATGAGCACCTGCGCGGAAGCAGGCAGACGGATGCCCGCCAGCGTCGCGGCTGCCAATGCCGCCGTCATGAAAACCGTTGATGGCCGAAGCGCCAACATCTGCTCATTCCCGCACAAACAAAGTTCCCTCTACATATAGTGCGTTTGTCCCCTCGTGCCACGCCAGAGTGCCGATTAACAGGAAATCGCGTGATCGCGCCCCCTTCGCGGCGGAGGAGAATCTGCCCCGCCGCCCGCATCGCACTTGACGGAAGCGATCGATTCGCCGCTCTATCGGGCTGACGCCGGCCTCGAATTCCATGGCGTCAACGGCGTCGGCATGTCCGTCGGATGTAACGGCGCCTTCGAGGAAACGGTCAAACAGAACGCCGACAGTGCGTCCTTCAGGGTCAGCTTCCAGCTGGCTCAGGGATGGAGCCGGGCAAAAGGGGTCCTTATGAGGAAGCATGCGTATCTGCTGGCGATGCTGGGGGCTGCCTGCATCGCCGGTCTGCCGGCCGCGGCGGCGCAGACAAAAGGCGACAAAGCGGCGGCCGCGCCCGCCGCCAACCAGCCACAGTTGCCCGGCGGCGCATCGGCCCTGTCCGAAACCCATGGCGACTGGGCGGTCAACTGCCAGATATCGGGCGCGGCCAAGGCATGCAGCCTGTCACACCAGCAGTTCAACAAGCGAAGCAACCAGCGTCTGCTGGCGATAGAGCTGTCGAGCAGGACGGGCGAAGACGCGACCGGTACGCTCGCTTTGCCGTTCGGCCTGGCGCTCGCCAAGGGCGTCACCCTGACGATCGACGACCAGAAGCTGGACGGCAGTCTGCAGTTCAACACTTGCCAAGCCGTCGGCTGCCTGGTGCCGGTGGCGTTCGATGCCAACGTCGTCCCCGTGCTCAAGGCGGGCACCACCTTGAAGGTCGATGCCTTCGCGGCGGATACGGGGCAAGCGGTTAGCTTCTCCATCCCGCTCAATGGCTTCGGAAGTGCGCTTGCCCGGACGGCCGAGCTTCTTGCCGACTAGCGGTTCAGCGTTCGACAGAATCGCTAGCTTGCGCTAAGCCTTTGTTTTAGGAATTCCGACGGTCCAGCTCGTCACGCTGCGGTCGTTTTCAGCCGTTCCGCGATCAGGGTGGCGAGCCGGGTCGCCACTTCGTCCTTGCTCATCTCGGGCCATTCCTCGACGCCGGTCTTCGAGACGATGCGAACACGGTTGCGGTCGCCGCCCATCACACCGGATGGGCCGACGCCGCTGGTCTGCGACACGTCGTTGGCGACAATGAAGTCGGCGCCCTTCTTCCTCAGCTTGGCTTCGGCGTTGCGCAAAAGGTCCTGCGTCTCGGCGGCGAAGCCGACCACCAGCGCCGGCCGCTGCTTGTGATGCCCGACGCCCGCAAGGATGTCGGGGTTCTCGATCATGCGCAGCACCGGCGGGCCTTCGCCCGGCGCTTTCTTGATCTTCTCGCCAGCTGGGCTGTCGGTGCGCCAATCGGCGACGGCGGCGACGAATACCGCCGCATCGGCCGGTAGAAGCTGTTCCACGGCATCGCGCATTTCCTGCGCCCGCTCGACGTGGATGGTTTTCACACCAGCCGGATCGGCGATGCTGACGGGACCGGAGACCAGCCTCACGTCGGCGCCGAGCCTGGCCAATGCCGCCGCTATGGCATGGCCCTGCTTTCCCGACGATCGGTTGGCGATGTAGCGAACGGGGTCGATCGGCTCGTGCGTCGGGCCTGACGTGACGATGATCTTCTTGCCGGCCAGCGGCTTGGATCCGGTATCGAGCAGCGCCTCGATGGCGGCGACGATCTCCAGCGGCTCGGCCATGCGGCCTTCGCCAGCCTCGTTGCTCTCGGCCATCTCGCCTTTGGCGGGGCCAACGAAGGTGATGCCATCCTTGTGCAGCGCCGCACGATTGCGCCGCGTCGCCGGATGCGCCCACATTCTGGGGTTCATGGCCGGCGCCATCAGCACCGGCTTGTCGGTGGCCAGGAGCACGGTGGAGGCAAGATCATTGGCGTGGCCGTTGGCGAGCTTGGCCATCAGGTCGGCGGTGGCGGGCGCCACGACTAGCAGATCGGCCTCGCGCGATAGCCTGATATGGCCGACATCGTGCTCGTCATTGCGATCGAAGAGATCGGTAAAGACATGGTCTGCCGAGAGCGCACCGGCCGACAGCGTGGTGACGAATTCCCGCGCAGCCGACGTCATGACCACGCGCACCGCCGCACCCCTTTCACGCAGACGGCGGATCAGGTCGAGTGCCTTGTAGGCGGCGATGCCGCCGCCGATGATGAGCAGGATGCGCTTGCCGGAGAGGCTCATGAAGGACCAGAGATCATCAGCGACTTTCTTCTGATCAAAATCTGCTTTTTGCAGCTCCCGGCCGAATTCGAGGATCTCCTCCGCCGTAACGAAATCCTCGGCACCTTTGAAGGTGGGCGCCACTTCCTTGAGCAGCAGACTTCTTGCCTCCTGCTCCATCGACACACCATGACGGGCAGCCCGCTCGCGCAGTCTTTGTTTCAAATCCTCGTCGAGATTGCGAATGGTCAGGGTACCCATGGCTAACTTTGCCTCCCTGCCATTGGTTGAACCTTGGCCTCGTCCTTGAATGTCAGGCGTCCACCATCGAAGCCTTTCGTGGTCGGAAGCCCAACTGATGCCGCGAGCACATCCCGCGCCTCCTGCTCCATGGAAACGCCGCGCGCGGCACCGCGTTCACGCAATCGCTGCATGACATGATCTTCCAGATTCCGGACAGTAATCCTGGCCATAGTCGCACTCCTGCGCACAATATAGCTATCCCGTCTTTCGACTGCAATGACCGCATTGCTGTCATTGCAGTCACTCAGAGCAGCTTCCAGGCTATATAGACCAGCGTCAGGGCTATCACCCACAGCGCCACGCGGCCGGAGCGGTTGTAGCGCGCTTCGGCCTTTCCGATGGCGCGGGCCGTCGCCTCGTCGAAGCGCAGGCCATGCTCGGCCATCAGGTCGATCTCGCGCGACAGCCGCTCGGTGCGCGCTGCCAACTCGGGGGCTTGGCGGATCAGCGTCAGCATCGCCTTGCCGCCGTCGCGGGCGTCGGCCAGCAGGCCGCTTGGCCCGAGATTTCCTGATATCCAGCCGCTGACCACGGGTTCGGCGGTCTTCCACATGTTGAAGGCCGGATCGAGCGTGCGCGCCACGCCCTCGACCACCACCATGGTTTTCTGCAGGAGGATCAGTTCGGGCCGCGTCGCCATGTCGAAGAGTTCGGTCACCTCGAACAGCAGCGTCAGAAGCTTGGCCATGGAAATGGTCTCGGCCGGCTGGCCATGGATCGGCTCGCCGATGGCGCGGATCGCCTGGGCGAAGGCCGCGACATTGTGCTGGCGCGGCACGTAGCCGGCCTCGAAATGAACCTCGGCGACGCGCAGATAGTCGCGCGTGATGAAGCCGTAGAGGATTTCGGCGAGGAACCGGCGCTCCTTCTTGCCGAGCCTGCCGGCAATGCCGAGATCGACCGCGACGATCGTGCCATCAGCCTCGACGAACAGGTTGCCCGGATGCATGTCGGCGTGAAAGAAGCCGTCGCGCAGCGTATGGCGCAAGAACGACTGGATGAGGTTGGCCGCGATTGCCCTCAGATCGTGTCCAGCGGCGGCGAGTCCGGCGATGTCGTTCATCTTGATGCCGTCGACCCATTCCATGGTCAGCACGTCGCGGCCGGTGCGCTCCCAGTCGACGGAAGGGACGCGAAAGCCCGGATCCTCCCTGGTGCTTTGACCAAGTTCGGAAAGCGCGGCCGCCTCGAGGCGCAGGTCCATCTCGATCTTGGTGGTCTGCGCCAGCGTCTCGGTCACCTCCACGGGCCGCAGCCGGCGTGAGGAGGGGATGTATTTCTCCTGCAGGCGGGCCGCGAGGAAATAGCTTTCGAGATCCTGGAAGAAGCGGCGGCGCACGCCCGGCCGGATCACCTTGACCGCCACCTTCCTGGCGACGCCGCCATCGACGGTTTCAGCGGCATGGACCTGGGCGATGGAGGCCGCGGCGACCGGGTCGCCGAACCGCGTGTAGAGGTCGCCGAGCTTGCGCCCGAGCGAGCCCTCGATGGCCGCCACCGCCTCGGCCGTCGGGAAGGTGTGCATCTTGTCCTGCAGCATGGCGAGATCGAGCGCCATGTCGTTGCCGACGACATCGGGTCGTGTCGCCAGAAACTGGCCCAGCTTGACATAGGACGGCCCGAGCCGGACCACCGCCTTGGCCAGCCGATCGCTGCGCTCATAGGCGAGCGCGCGGCGGCGGGTAAACAGCCGCGCCAGCCGCCAGCCCAATTTCGGCAGGCCGGACAGTTCCTCGCCGGGCAAAGCGGCGACGACGCCCTCGCGCACAAGCACCCAGCCGGCCCGCATGAGCCGAAATCCAGCGCTGACGGTGCTCATGCCCGGGCCTGCCTCAAAGTTTCCAGCCCGAATGAAGCGCGGCGATGCCGCCGGAATAGTTGCGGAACGAGACCCGATCGAAGCCCGCGCGGGTTATCATGGAAGCAAAATTCGCTTGGTTGGGGAATTTCGCGATCGACTCGACGAGATAGGAATAAGGCTCGCCATCGCCGGTGACGGCCTTGCCGATCTTCGGAATGGCCTTGAACGACCAGGCCTCGTAGACCCTGTCGAGCAACGGCATCTCGACCTCGGAAAATTCCAGGCACAGGAACCGCCCGCCCGGCTTCAGCACGCGCAACGCTTCGGTGAGAGCGACGTCGATCCTGGGGACGTTGCGGATGCCGAAAGCGATGGTGTAGGCGTCGAAGGTGGCGTCCGCGAACGGCAGTTCCTCGGCATTGGCTTCGACGAAGTCGGTGTTGCCGGACATGCCTTTCTTTTGCGCCCTGTCGCGACCGACGGCGAGCATCGAGCCGTTGATGTCGAGCACGGTGGCATGAGCATGCCCATGGCTGGCATCGACGATGCGAAAGGCGATGTCGCCGGTGCCGCCGGCGACATCGAGCACGCACCAGCCCGGCCGCTTCGGCGGATTGAGCCAGGCTACCATGGCGTCCTTCCACAGCCGGTGCAGGCCGCCCGACATCAGGTCGTTCATCAGATCGTAGCGGTTGGCGACCTTGTGGAAAACATCGTTGACCAGGGGCTGCTTGTCGCCTGCCCCTACACGCTTGAAACCATAGGAGGTTTCCATGCCGCCGGCGGCCGTGGTTCTCTCAACTGACATTTTTTTGATCCGTCATAAAACCGGCGGGACCATAGCCGATCGATGGTGCGGGCGCTATTGTTTAAGGCGCGGTGTTCGGCCGCGCTTCCAGGTGGCGGGTTTCGAGACCTGGACTGACCGACGGGATGTTTGAATGCCTTTGAAAGCGGAACTGCACTGCCACATCGAAGGGGCAGCGGCACCGGAACTCGTCATCCGACAGGCGCAGAAATACGGCAAGGACATCTCGCCCTATATCCAGAACGGCTCTTTCGTCTGGCACGATTTCACCTCTTTTCTCGCCGCCTATGATTTCGCCTCCGACCTGTTCCGGACCGAGGAAGACTATGCGCGGCTGGCTGACCATTATCTGACCAGCCTGGCTCGTGACGGCGCCATCTACTCAGAGGTCTTCACCTCGCCGGATCATGCCATGAAGGCGGGCCTGTCGCCCAAGGCCTATACTGACGCGCTCGGCGAAGGCATGGCCCGCGCCAAGGCCAAGACCGGCATCGAGGGCCGCATGATCGTCACCGGCGTGCGCCATGCCGGCGTCGAGTCCATCGAGCAGGCAGCGCGCTTTGCCGCGCGCTGCGGACATCCGCTGGTAACCGGCTTCGGTGTCGCCGGCGACGAGAGGGTCGGCGAGATGGAGGACTACGTCAGGGCATTCGAAATCGCCCGCGAGGCCGGGCTCGGCATTACCGTCCACGCAGGCGAACTGACGGGGTGGGAGACGGTCCAGGCGGCGCTCGATCACATCCGCCCGTCGCGCATCGGCCATGGCGTGCGCGCCATCGAAAACCCCGATCTTGTCCGGCGCATCGCCGATGAGGGCGTGGTGCTGGAATGCTGTCCCGGCTCCAACATTGCGTTGAAAGTGTTCGACAGTTTCGCCGCCCACCCGTTCCCCGCCCTGCTAGCGGCCGGCTGCAAGGTGACGCTCAACTCGGATGATCCGCCCTATTTCTGGACCTCGCTGAAACGCGAATACGACATTGCGGCCGAGTATTTCTCGATGAACGAGAAGGCGCTGGCGGCCGTTACCCGAACGGCCATCGAGGCCGCTTTCGTCGACAGGAAGACCAAGGCAACGCTGCTCAGCCGGCTGGATGCGAAGGCCAGGTGAATGAAGGCTGGGTGGACAGGGAGTGGCCAGCAGTGAGCAGTTTGGCGGAGCGCGCATCGGGACTCGCAAATCGGCTCACTATTCACTACTCACTATTGGCTACTCACCACGAACCACGTCGGAGCACATCATGAAGGGCGTCACCGTCGTCGACCACCCGCTTGTCCAGCACAAGCTGAGCATCATGCGCAAGAAGGAGACATCGACGGCCGGTTTCCGGCGGCTGCTGCGCGAGATCTCGCTGCTGCTCGGCTATGAGGTGACACGCAATCTCGAACTCACGACGACGACCATCGAAACGCCGATCGAAACGATGGAGGCGCCGACGCTGGAAGGCAAGAAGCTGGTCTTCGCCTCGGTGCTGCGCGCCGGCAATGGCTTGCTCGAAGGCCTGCTCGACCTGGTTCCGGCGGCCCGCGTCGCCCATATCGGCCTCTATCGCGACCATGAGACGCTGGAGGCGGTCGAATATTTCTTCAAGGCGCCGAGCGACCTTGCCGACCGGCTGGTCATCGTCGTCGATCCGATGCTGGCCACCGCCAATTCCGCCATCGCGGCGATCGACAAGCTGAAGGGGCGCGGCGCCACCAACATCCGCTTTCTGTGCCTGCTGGCGGCGCCCGAAGGCATCGAGCGCTTCACCAAGGCACATCCCGACGTTCCCGTCTTCACGGCTTCCATCGATCGCCAGCTCAACGAGAAGGGCTACATCATGCCCGGCCTCGGCGACGCCGGCGACCGCATGTACGGGACAAAGTGATTTACCGAAAGTTTACGCAACGGCGCGGTTTCGAGCGGCGTTAAAACGGCAAACACCATCCCGGCGTTAAGGATCGGCCTTCACGACAGCGCCGTGCGTCCTGTCGGACGCTGCGGCACTTTGATTTGCGCGTGATCCTTTCCGAAATCGATCCCGATTTTCGGGGTCATGCGTCGGGGCCGATCCATGCTGCGCAAGCTACTTATCCTCAGCGTCTTTGCCGGTACATCGGCATCCATCCCGATTGTCTATCAGTCGAATCCGCAGATGTTCGAAAGCCTGCTGAAAACGGCGGTGACGGCCAAGCCAGCGGCCGACGCCCGTCCGGAGGTCGCCTTGGCAGCGGCTCCCGACAAGCCGGTGGCGCCGTTGCCGATGGGCCGCAAGGTTGTCGTCACGGCCGACGCGCGAGGGCATTTCTCGTCGGCCTTCAAACTGAACGGACGCCAGATCGACGGCATGATCGATACCGGAGCGACACTGGTCGCCGTCAACACCTCGACGGCGCGCAGGATCGGATTGTCGGTGAACCCGTCGGATTTCAGTCATGAGGTCAACACGGCCAACGGCACGATCAAGGCGGCGGTGGTGATGATCGACCGCTTGCAGATCGGCAGCATCACCGTCAACGACGTGCAGGCTATCGTGCTCGACGACAAGGCGCTGCACACCAATTTGATCGGCATGAGCTTTCTCAATCGGCTGGGCAAATATCAGGCCGAAAACGGCACGCTGCTTCTTGTCCAGTGAGCGGGCACGGCCGTTCGGGGCTGGGTCATATCAGCCACGCGGCAGGATGCGCCGGATGACCGACTTGTCGGCAGGCGGCTTGGAAGCGCCGATCGCATAGGCCGAAAGCACCGTTGCCGCCGCGGCTTCGGCGTCGGACACCGAGCGGGCATGGACCAGCGCCAGCGGCTCGCCAGCTCGAACCTCGGCGCCGACCGGCAACAGCCTGGTGATGCCGACCGCCGGGTCGACCTTGTCGTCTGGCCGGGTGCGGCCGCCGCCCAGCCCGACCACGGCAAGGCCGATATCACGCGTGGCAATGCCGGTGACGAAGCCGTCCGCGATCGCTCTCACCGCGTGTTCCGTTGGCGCAACGGGCAAATATCGTTCCGGCTTGTCGATGAAATCGGCGGGGCCGCCGAGCACCGTCACCATGCGCGCGAAGGTGGCGGCGGCGCGGCCGCTGGCAAGCGTTTCGGTGGCCCGCCGCATGCCGTCTTGGTTGGACGGCACCAGACCCGCCGCCTGCAGCATTTCGGCGGCGAGCGCCAGTGTCACATCCTCCAGGCGCCGGTCGCGAAGGCGGCCGGTCAGGAAATCGACGGCGTTGCGCACCTCGACCGCATTGCCGGCGGCCGAGGCCAGCGGTTCGTTCATGCCGGTGATCAACGCCGAAACTTTTAATCCGGCGCCGCTTGCGACTTCGACCAGGCTGTTGGCGAGCGCCGTCGCGTCGCGCGACTTCTCCATGAAGGCGCCATTGCCGACCTTGACGTCGAGCACCAGCGACCCCAGGCCTGCCGCCAGTTTCTTCGACAGGATCGAGGCGGTGATCAGCGGCACCGACTCCACGGTTCCGGTCACGTCACGGATGGCATAGAGCCGGCGGTCGGCCGGCGCGAGGTCCGCGGTCTGGCCGATGATGGCGCAACCCGCCTCCAGCACCGCCTTGCGAAACAGCGTGATGTCGGGCTGGCTGGCGTAGCCGGGGATGGAATCCATTTTATCCAGCGTGCCGCCGGTGTGGCCGAGGCCGCGGCCGGATATCATCGGCACATAAGCGCCGCAGGCAGCGACGATCGGCGCCAGCATCAGCGAGACGTTGTCGCCGACGCCGCCTGTCGAATGTTTGTCCGTGACCGGGCCGGGCAGGTCCGACCAGTCGAGCACGTCGCCGGAATCGCGCATGGCCAATGTCAACGCCACGGCCTCGTCGCGGCCCATGCCGTTGAAGAACACCGCCATGGCGAAAGCCGCGACCTGGCCATCGGTGACGGCGCCATCGGTTACGCCAGCGATGAAGTCGGCGATTTCGCGCGCCGGCAGTCTGTGGCCGTCGCGCTTGTAGCGGATGATTTCCTGCGGAAGCATCAGTTCTCCAACAGTCCGTCGCGGAACACACGCTTCAGGATCGTCGCCAGCCGCGCGCCGCCGACCGGGGCCATATCCTTGGTCTCCTGGTGCGAAAGCTCGGCTCCGGTCATGCCGGCGGCAAGATTGGTGATGATCGAGCAGGCGGCGACACGCAGGCCAAGGAAGCGGGCAAGGATGACTTCCGGCACGGTCGACATGCCGACCGCGTTGGCACCCATGATGCGCGCCATGCGGATCTCGGCCGGCGTTTCGAAGCACGGGCCGGAGAACCACATGTAGACGCCCTTGTGCAGCGCCGTGCCGGTCGCCTTTGCCGCCTGTTCGATCGCCTTGCGGATGCCGGCATCGTAGGCTTCGGTCAGGCCGACGAAACGGCGGTCGCTCGGCTCGCCGATCAGCGGGTTGGTGCCGGAGAAATTGATGTGGTCCGATATCAGCATCACCGAACCCGGCCCCATCTCCGGATCGACCGAGCCGGCGGCATTGGTGAGGATCAGCTTGGTGATGCCGGTGCCGGCAAGCACCTCCAGCACCGGCCGCATCGCCGCCGCGTTGCCGTGCTCGTAATAGTGGGCGCGGCCCGACAGCATCAGCACCGGCGTGCCGGCAAACAGCCCGACCACCACCTCTCCGGCATGCCCGGAAACGCCGCTTCTGGGAAAGCCGGACAGATCGGCATAGGAGACACGGATCGGGTTCTCGACCTGGCTGACCAGCCCTCCCAGGCCAGAACCCAGCACCAGCGCCGTGGTCGGCGCCAGGCCGTCCAGCCGTTCGATCAGATGGTCGAGCGCTTCCTTCATTTCAGCATGTCGCCGCGAAAGCCGTAAGGCAGCATGTCGCCCATGGTCACGGTTTCGGCGACGCCCGCATTGTCGCAGAGATAGAGTTTCGTTTCCGGACGGCAGAATTCGGCCAGCCGCTGCCGGCAGCCGCCGCAAGGCGAGCATTTGGCCATGCGCTCGGCAAGGACGGCGATTTCCATGATCTTGCCGCCGCCGCCCATGATGTAATGGCCGAGCGCCGTCGTCTCGGCGCACCAGCCTTCCGGATAGGAAGCGACCTCGATATTGGCGCCCGTGAAGACGCGCCCGTCCTCGGTGCGAAGTGCGGCACCGACCGGAAATTTCGAATAGGGGGCATAAGCCTTGGCCATGGCAGCCTTCGCCGCTTCGAACAATTCATGCGACATTTCAGTGTTCTCTCCGATGATCTTGTCCATAAGCCGGCGCGCCTTTTGCGTCGCGCCCTCGATCCTCAGCGTTCCTTGACATAAGGCACGCCGCCGGCGCGCGGCGGGATCGCCTTGCCGATGAAACCGGCGAGCAGGATGACGGTGAGAATATAGGGCAGGGCCTGCATGAACTGCACCGGCACCTTGCCGATGAGCGGCAGCGGCGAGCCTTGCAGGCGGATCGACAGGGCGTCGAGGAAGCCGAACAGCAGGCAGGCGAACATGGCGTTGACCGGCTTCCACTTGGCAAAGATCAATGCGGCCAGCGCGATGTAGCCCTTGCCGGCGGTCATGTCCTTCACGAAGCCGCCATTCTGCACCATCGACAGATAGGCGCCGGCGACGCCGGTCAGGATGCCGGTGCAGATCAGCGCCCTGTAGCGCAGCCAGGCGACCGAGATGCCGGCGGTGTCCACGGCGGCCGGGTTTTCGCCGACCGCGCGCAGCCGCAGCCCAAAGCGCGTGCGAAACAGCACCCACCAGGTGAAAGGCACCATCGCGAAGGCGAGATAGACCAGTATCGAGTGGCCGGAGATCAGTTCCGCGTAGATCGGCCCGAGGACCGGCACGCCTCGGACGGCCTCGGCGCCGGGCCAGATAATGGCTTCGAACCGCTCGGCTGGTTGCAGCGCCGGCGTGCGCCCGCCTTGCTGGAACCAGGCCTGGCCGAGGATAATGGTCGAGCCGGCGGCGATGAAGTTGATCGCCACGCCGGAAACGATCTGGTTGCCGCGATGGGTGATCGAGGCAAAGCCGTGGATCATCGCGAACGCGACCGAGATCAGGATCGCCATGCCCAGTCCGAGGAAGGCGGAATGGAAGACCGACGCGGCCGCCGCACCGGCGAAGGCGCCGACCAGCATCTTGCCTTCGAGGCCGATGTCGAAGATGCCGGCGCGTTCCGAATAGAGGCCGGCCAGGCAGGCGAGCAGCAGCGGCACCGAGAGGCGGATGGTGGAATCCAGCGTCTGGACGATGGCGTTGAAGGTGTCCATTCAGGCGCCTTTTCCCTTGACCGCTTCCATGCCGACCGACCTCGGGCTGAGCGAGGCGAACAGCGCCTGGATGTAAGGCCTGAACATGTGTTCGAGCGCACCGGCGAACAGGATGACCAACCCTTGAATGATCACGATCATGTCGCGGCTGATCGCAGGCATCTCGAAGGCGAGTTCGGCGCCGCCCTGGTAGAGCATGCCAAACAGGATGGCCGCCAGCACGATGCCGACAGGGTGCAGGCGACCCATCAGCGCCACGGCGATGCCGACGAAACCGGCGCCGCTGACGAAGTCGATCGCGACATTGTGCTGGTCGCCCATCACCGGATTGAGCGCCATCATGCCGGCGAGCGCGCCCGAGATCATCATGGCGGTGATGATGATGCGGGTTTCGGAAATGCCGGCATAGCGCGCCGCCTTTGGACTGTGGCCGTAGGTGCGCATCTCATAGCCGAGCTTGGTGCGCCAGATCAGCAGCCAGACCAGGAAGGCCATGAGCAGCGCGAGCAGGAAGGAGATGTTGAGCGGCGCCGACCGGATCTTGGCGCCGAACAGCTCGATGACCCAGTTGAGTTTCGGCAATTCCGCGCCCGCCAGGAAGTTGCGCGTCTGCGGCGCCTGCGAGGCTGCCGGTTTCAACGGGCCGACCAGCAGGTATACCATGATCGAAGCAGCGATGAAGTTGAACATGATGGTGGTGATGACGATGTGCGAGCCGCGCCTGGCCTGCAGATAGGCGGGGATCAGCGCCCACAAGGCGCCCACGGCGGCCGAAGCCACGATGGCCAGCGGAAATGTCAGCCACCATGGCAGCACGCTGTCGAAGGAAAGACAGACGATGGCGATGCCGAGGCCGGCGATGTAGGCCTGCCCCTCGGTGCCGATGTTGAACAGGCCGCAATGCGCTGCTACCGCCACCGACAGTCCGGTGAAGATGAAGGTGGTGGCATAGAAGAGGGTAAAGGCGATACCTGTTCCCTTGCCGAAGGCGCCCTCGACCAGGATGACGGCGGCACGGAACGGGTTCTCGCCGACCAGAAGCACGACGAAGCCCGCGACGATGAAGGCCACAGACAGATTGATCAGCGGGATCAGCCCATAGTCGGCCCAGGCCGGCAATTTGGCATAGGGCGTGCTCATTGCGCCGCCTCCTGGCGCTCAACACCCGCCATCAGCAGGCCGAGCTCGCCCTCGCTCGCCTCCGGCCCGCGTTCGCCGACGATGCGGCCGGCAAACATGACCAGGATGCGGTCCGAGAGCGAGCGGATCTCATCGAGCTCGACCGACACGACCAGCACGGCCTTGCCCTGCTCGCGCATGGCGATCAGGCGCTTGTGGATGAACTCGATGGCGCCGACGTCGACGCCGCGCGTCGGCTGGCCGACGATGAGAACGCCGGGGTCCTGTTCGATTTCGCGCGCGAGCACGATCTTCTGCTGGTTGCCGCCGGAGAAGTTGGCGGTCTTCAGCCGTGGATTGCCGGGGCGGATGTCGTATTTCTCGATCTTGTCCTTGGCATCGGCAACGATGGCATCGATGTTGAGGAAGGGTCCTCTGAGGTAGCGGGGATCGTCATGGTAGCCGAGGATGGAATTCTCGTTCTCCTCGAAGGCCAGCACCAGCCCGACATGATGGCGATCCTCAGGCACATGGGCGAGGCCGCGGTCGCGCAGTTCGCCGGGATCGGCCTTGCCGGTGAGATCGATCGGCTTGCCCTCGAGCATCACCGAACCGGAAACGGCGTGCCTGATGCCGGAGATCGCCTCGAGCAGTTCGGACTGGCCGTTGCCGGCGACACCGGCGATGCCGACGATCTCGCCGGCGCGCAGGTCGAAGGAGATGTCGTCGACCATGGTGACGCCGCGGGAATCCTTGACCGTCAGGTTCTTGACCGCGAGTTTTACCGCGCCGGCTTCCGCTTCGCCCTTCTCCACCCGCAAGAGCACGCGGCGCCCGACCATCAGCTCGGCCAGTTCCGCGACGGTGGTCTTCTTCGTTTCCCTGGTCGCCACCATCGTGCCCTGGCGCATCACCGAAACCGTGTCGGTGATGGCCATGATCTCGCGCAATTTGTGGGTGATCAGCACCACCGTCTTTCCCTGCTCCTTCAATTGCTTGAGGATGCGGAAGAGGTGGTCGGCCTCGGCCGGCGTCAGCACGCCCGTCGGCTCGTCGAGGATCAGGATCTCGGCGCCGCGATAGAGCGCCTTGAGGATCTCGACGCGCTGCTGCAGGCCGACCGGCAATTCCTCGACGATGGCGTCGGGATCGACCTCGAGGCCGTATTCACGCTCCAGCCGCTCCAGTTCGGAACGCGCCTTGGCGATGCTTTTCTTCAGCAAGGCGTCGCTTTCGGCGCCCAGGATGACGTTCTCCAGGACCGAGAAATTGTCGACCAGCATGAAATGCTGGTGCACCATGCCGATGCCGAGCGCGATCGCATCGTTGGGCGTGCTTATCGATGCCGGCTTGCCGCCGACGCGGATCTCGCCGCTGTCGGCCTGGTAGAAGCCATACAGAATCGACATCAGCGTCGACTTGCCGGCGCCGTTCTCGCCGACGATGCCGTGGATGGTGCCGCGCGCGATTTCCAGGTTGATGTCACGGTTGGCGCGCACGGCGCCAAAGCTCTTGTTGATGCCAATCAGTTCGATTGCGGCCAGTTCAATCGCGGCATGCGCCATGCAGCCTGTCCCACTCTTATTTTTTTATCGCTTGGTCAAAATGCCTAGCATGACGCTCCGCCCGTGCCAATTGGCCGGAGCAGCGTCCACTCTCGACAAATCCCGGCGCGCTTGTCAATTTCGAACGTGGCCGAAGCTCTCATATTCGCTAATATGGCAAGCCGATTTGACACTGCGCGCGACACCTGAGGACTTTGCATGACCATGCCCGCCGACCGGCTGACGACGCTGGAGATCCGCTCCGCCGAGCAGGAGAAGACCATCGAGGAACTGTCCGGCCAGATCGCCGAGCAGTGGAAGGTGATCGAGCGCATGCAGCGCAAGCTCGACGCGCTGACCGACCGCTTCCTGGCGCTGGAGGAACAGGCGGCACCCGACGTGCCGGTGACTAAGCCGCCGCACTGGTAGGGGAGGGAAGTCGAGCGATGGCCAGCGATCGCATCGCAAGAGCCGGCGACTACGTGCTTGGCCTGATGAACGATGCAGAGCGCGAACGGGCCGAGCGCGATCTGGAGATCGATCCAGCCTTTCGCGATGCCGTGGTCCAGCTTGCTGAGCACCTGCATATTTTCGACCGCACCGAAGCCGCCGGTGGCGCGGAGCGCTGGCGGCAGATCACGCAGCGCATCGGCGACTTGCCGCAGATGCGCGCTGTCGGTCTTGAGGACGCTAAACCGGTGATCCGGGGCCCCGCCAAGCCGCATGATGTCGGCTTCTATTCTCTCGGCGACCGGCGCGGACTTGCGGTCGCCATTGGACTGGTCGTGGCTTTCGCATTGGGTTATCTGGCGGGAAAGCTATAGCCCACATTGGCGCGACATCAGCGCCATCGGCTCCCCGTTCTGCCTGAACGGCTCGACGACCATCCAATCAAGCCTCATGTAGTAATCGCGCGCCTCCCACGTGTAGAGATAAAGCGCCTCCACGCCGAGCGATGTGGCATGAGCTTCGATTGCCCTGACCAGCGCAGTGCCGATCCCTCGGTGCTGGTGCTCGGGAGCGATGGCCAGGCCGGCCAGCCATGGTGTCAGATCATGCGCCGGTTCGAGTTCGTCGCGGACCAGCAGGCAGGTCCCGACCGGCACGTCGCCGATCCGGGCCACGAACGCCGTTTCGAAGCCGTCGCCGTGCAGCAGTTTACGAAGTCCGGCCACGTCGTCGTCCAGCGTTCGTCCGGTGCCCGTGAAAAAGGCGGCAACGCGCAATCGCGCCACCGCTGCAATGTCACGTTCGTTCATGGGTTCGACTGTCAACTGCACCATTGGCCTGGGGTCGTGTTTCTTGCGAGACGTCTGCGTCTACCCGGCAGCGACTTCCAAAACAAAACCGCCGGGACCATGCCCGGCGGTTTGCTGTCGGTTTGGCAGATCAATACGGGCAGGCGTTGTCGGCGGTGTAGTCGTGCACCTCGACCTTGCCGGCGATGATGTCGGCCTTGGCCTTCTCGACCGCCGCCTTCATCTCGTCGGTCACCAGCGCCTTGTTGTTGTCGTCCATGGCGTAGTCGACGCCGCCTTCCTTGAGGCCGAGATTTTCGACGCCGCCCTTGAAGGTGCCGTTCTTGCCGTCCATGAAGGCGGTGTAGACGGCAACGTCCACGCGCTTTAGCATCGAGGTCAGAACCTTGCCGGGCTGGAGGCCGTTCTGGTTGGAATCGACACCGATGCCGAGCTTGCCGGCATCAGCCGCCGCCTGCAGCACACCGACGCCGGTGCCGCCGGCGGCCGCATAGACCACGTCGGAACCCTGGTCGATCTGCGTCTTGGCGATCTCGCCGCCCTTGGCCGGGTCGTTCCAGGCGGCCGGCGTGTCGCCGGTCATGTTCTGGATGACGTCGGTCGCGCCTGCCGATTTGGCGCCGCCGACATAGCCGCATTCGAACTTGCGGATCAGCGGAATGTCCATGCCGCCGACAAAGCTCACCTTCTTCGTCTTGGAGGCCATCGCCGCCATGATGCCGACGAGATAGGAGCCTTCATTCTCCTTGAATACCAGCGAGCGGACATTGGGCAGGTCGACGGCATCGTCGATGATGGCGAAGTTGAGGTCAGGATATTCGGTCGCGACCTTCTTCAGCGCATCCTCCCAGGCGAAGCCGGCCATGACGATCGGGTTGTGACCGTCCTCGGCGAAGCGGCGCAACGCCTGCTCGCGTTGCGAAGCGTTGGAGACCTCGAACTCGACATAGGGGACGCCGGTCTCGGTCTTGAACTTTTCGGCGCCATGATAGGCCGCCTCGTTGAAGGATTTGTCGAACTTGCCGCCGAGATCATAGAGGATGGCCGGCTGCACATCCGCGGCGAAAGCCGGAAGAACCATTGCAGTTGCGGCCAGAAGGCCGAGAACGATACGTTTCATGTGATCCACACCCTGTCGGTTATTTTTTTCCGTTACGCCCCGCGCGCCTGCCCGGTTCTCCGGCATGCGCGCGACGTTAGCCAGGAGTGTATATTCCCCTCCCGCTCAGCGGCAATCTGGCACGGCCCGAAACAAAATTCACGTGGAATTTTGACCTTTTGGAAAAGCATGGCGGGGTGTGACGCCCGTGTCCTTCAGGCGAACTGCCCCGTGCGCCGCTGCCGCCTGTAGCCGATGGCGTAGAGCAGCAAGGCCAGCACCGCGAACACGGCAAAGCCCGGCTGGTTGAGCACCCAGGCGATGGGGCCGTCCCATAGCGGCGGGCCGGCCTTGGCGCGAACGAAGCTTTCAAAGGCGGCGCGCGTGTCGGGCGACACGGCCAGCCAGCTCGCATTGAGCGGGGTCAGCACCAGTGCCGAGGCGGCCACAGTGCGTGTCGTGTCAAGCACCGCCATGATGACCGAAATCGACAGCGCGACCATGGCCGCGAGACGAAAGACAAAGCGAAACATCAAAGACCTTTCCCCTGGCCGATCCTCAACATCCTCCCGAGGATCTCCGGCGGTGTTCCGAACGAGAAATAGAGCGCGCAGGCCCTATTCGCAATCACGGCACGCGAATTGAATCGCGGCCGACGCAGCCTAGCCGGCCGGCCTGCGCTTGCGCCGGTTGGCGAGCCAGACGGCGAGAATGCCGCCGGCAATGGCGCCGACCACCAGCCCGGCCAGGCCGATGAAGGCGGCGAAGTAGCCGCACGCACCCTCGAAGCAACTCACGTCGGTGATATCGGCGATGAGCGAACCGGCCAGGAAGCCACCCACCGCGCCGACGACCGCGCCGAGGATGATGCCGAGCAGCGCGGCGACAATGGAAACGAAGACCGACGGCGCTTCGGCTCGGGGCCTGGCATAAACGGTCTCGGCGCCGGAGCCGCGGCGCAACAGGTAGATGCAAAGCAGGCCGATGGCGATCTCGGCGGCGGTGATGGCCAGGTTTCTGGCGGAGAAGACGAAGCCCGGCACGGCAAGTGCGTAAGCGTGACTTGCCAGCAGCCAGATGATCGTGGCGGCCTGCCAGATGGTGAAATGGCTGGGGAAGCGCGCCGAACGGCCGAAGGCGAGGCCGAGCAGGTAAAGTCCCCATAGGATGGTGATGACGTCGGCGACGAGCCCGCTGAAGAGGAAATAGAAAACGGCGTCCGGCAGGCCTGAACTCCCCACCAGCCACAAGGCCGACGCCAGCCAATAGACCGACAGGGCCATGACGATAACGAGCCAGCCCACCGGGACGTAGGAAAGTCCGCTGTCCGGACGTCCGGCCGGGACCTTTCCCCCGGCTGGTGGCTGTCCGTTGTCCGGCGTACCGCCCGGAATTCCGCTGCTCGACGCCATGTTGCGACGATGCCCCCCGCAAAGCCTTTCGGACACTCGACAGGCCGCCCGGGACGAAGTCAAGCGCGGCTGGCCTCGCAGCCTTGCCCGTGCACATCATCAAGCAGCGATTGAAGTGGCGGGACTCCAAACGGATGTGCCGGCGGCCCCCATGAACGCCGTGCGGCCGGCAAAGCGAATTGACCGCCGTTATGGCTTGGCATTCGGCGCCGGATCGACTAGATGAGCCCCGCGCCTGTTGCTTTGACGGCTCAGGTGCGGGCAGGGCGTCCGCTGGTTGGCGGCGCCCGGTGCGGAAAGTTCCGCAGCCCAAAGGGAGAGCATCTCCCCAACCCGCGCGGCGAAACCGGCCGACGCGAAAGGCAAGGACGGAGAGGTGGCCGAGTGGTTGAAGGCGCACGCCTGGAAAGTGTGTTTACGGGAAACCGTAACGCGGGTTCGAATCCCGCTCTCTCCGCCATCCTGCTTCGCTCTTCGAGCTTCGCAGGATTGGCTCAATCGACAGCGCGAAGCAGGATGCCCTCCGAAGCTTCAGCGTAGGAGGGCAGGGTCATCAACCTTGCCGACCGGCTTGCACGATTAAAAAAGCAGCTGTTAGTTTCGAGCGCTTTGGGAAGCGCGTCGAGTGATCCTTGGGCATTCTATGAACACGCCGCACACGACCCGGTTTTGGAATTCCTGGTGATCTGGTAGTGGTAATCCCGATCACAGGAGATGGCATGCCGGACGATGTAATGGTGCGCGACAGCAACGGCGCTCAGTTGAGTGACGGCGATTCCGTTACGCTGATCAAGGACCTCAAGGTCAAGGGCACTTCGGAGACGATCAAGCGGGGCACGTTGGTGAAGAACATTCGCCTTAACGGTAATCCCGGTGAGATCGAATGCAGTACCAGGCAAGTGAAGGGCCTCGTGCTCAAAACCGAGTTCGTAAAGAAGGCGTGACCCTCAAGGCGGTCGAGCCGCAGGGGTAGAATGCGTTTACCGGCGGCGAGCCGTTTCGTCGGCCAACCTGTTACCCCTTACGACTGACGATATCGCTGGAGCGCCAGGACGCGTTCACCACTTCCAATTCATCCGCCGAAAATCTTTATAAAATTCCTATTTCTTTCCGCTTTGCCCCGTCTCGAACCTTTATGGCGATCGGGTCCATATTCCGCTTTGAGAAAAACGTCGGACGCCGTCACCCAAGTGGGCGGGGCGTTCTCACGTAATCGCCAAGCTGCTTCGAGCGGGCGCAAAGTGGAAAAATCAAAGCAAGGACAAGCACAATGGACATCATTGTTCTCGGGATCGGGGTTTTGTTTTTCGCCCTCTCCTTTGCCTACGTCAAAGCCTGCGACAGAATTTGAGCGATCGGGCCATGCTTGTCGATTACATCCTCGGTGGCGGCGTGACGTTGTTCCTGCTCGCCTATCTGACATACGCCCTGATCCGCCCGGAACGCTTCTGACCGGCGCACGGAAAGCCACATCATGACTATCAACGGATGGATACAGATCCTTCTCTATTGCGGGATCCTGGTTTTGCTCGTGAAGCCGCTGGGCGGCTACATGCATCGCGTCTTCACCGGCGACCGCACCTTGCTGTCGCCGGTGCTCGGCCCCGTCGAGCGGGCCCTTTACCGCCTGGCTGGAACCGGCGACCAGGAGCAGCACTGGACGGGTTATGCCGCCGCCATGCTGTTGTTCAACCTTGCCGGTTTCCTGGCGCTCTATTTCCTGCAGCGCCTGCAAGGCGGCCTGCCCTACAACCCGGCCGGCATGAGCGCGGTCGAACCGGGGCTCGCCTTCAACACCGCCGCCAGTTTCATGACCAATACCAACTGGCAGAACTACGGCGGCGAGAGCACGATGTCCTATCTCGTGCAGATGGCCGGCCTCACCGTGCAGAACTTCCTGTCGGCGGCCACCGGCATCGCCATCGCCATGGCGCTGATCCGCGGCTTTGCCCGCGCTTCCGGCAAGTCGATCGGGAATTTCTGGGTCGATATGACCCGTGCCACGCTCTACGTGCTTTTGCCGCTCTGCGTCGTGCTCACCCTGGTCTATGTCTGGCTCGGCATGCCGCAGACGCTGGGAGCCTATGTCGACGCCACCACGCTCGAAGGCGTGCAGCAGACCATCGCCGTCGGGCCGGTCGCCTCGCAGATCGCCATCAAGATGCTCGGCACCAATGGCGGCGGCTTCTTCAACGCCAATGCCGCGCATCCCTTCGAGAATCCGGACGCCATCTCCAACCTGATCCAGATGCTGTCGATCTTCGCCATCGGCGCGGCGCTCACCAACGTCTTCGGCCGCATGGTCGGCAACCAGCGCCAGGGCTGGGCGATCCTGGCCGCTATGGGCGCGCTGTTCATCGCCGGGGTCGCGGTCTGCTATTGGGCGGAAGCCGCGGGCAATCCGCTGGTCCATGCGCTGGGCATCGACGGCGGCAACATGGAAGGCAAGGAAACCCGCTTCGGCATCGCGCTTTCGGCGCTGTTCGCGGTCATCACCACGGCGGCTTCCTGCGGCGCGGTCAACGCCATGCATGACAGTTTCACCGCGCTCGGCGGCATGATCCCGCTCATCAACATGCAGCTCGGCGAAGTCATCGTCGGCGGCGTCGGCGCCGGCTTCTACGGAATGCTGATGTTCATCCTCATCGCCGTCTTCGTCGCCGGCCTGATGGTCGGGCGCACGCCCGAATATTTGGGCAAGAAGATCGAGGCCAAGGAGGTCAAGATGGCGATGCTGGCAATCCTGTGCCTGCCGCTGGCGATGCTGATCTTCACGGCCATCGCGGTGGTCCTGCCGAGCGCCGTGGCATCGATCGCCAATGGCGGTCCGCACGGCTTCTCCGAGATCCTCTACGCCTATACGTCGGCGGCGGCGAACAACGGCTCGGCCTTCGGCGGCCTCACCGGCAACTCGCCCTGGTACAACATCACGCTGGGCCTCGGCATGCTCATGGGCCGCTTCCTGGTCATCATCCCGGCGCTCGCCATCGCCGGCTCGCTGGCGGCGAAGAAGACCGTGCCCGCCTCGGCCGGCACCTTCCCGACCGACGGCCCGCTGTTCGTCGGGCTGCTGGTCGGCGTCATCGTCATCGTCGGCGGCCTGACCTTCTTCCCGGCACTCGCCGTCGGACCGATCGTCGAGCATCTGGCCGCCATCCACGGGCAGACATTCTGAGACGGAAGTGTCCTGGCTGAAACGGAAATGTCCTGGTTCAACAACAGGCATCGCAACGATCGCCATCCCGCCGACAACGGAAAGGAGGAACGGCCTCCTCCTTTCCCCACCATGTCGACATTCCTCGGCATCGCCGCCGTCATGATCGTTCTGTGGTTGCTGGCCTACGGGCTTCCGCATCTTCTTTCGGCATCCGACCGCTCGGTGCCGCTCACCAACACCGAAGCTGGAGCTTCAAAATGAGCCAGTCAAAATCAGCGAGCATCATGGATGCCGGCATCCTATGGCCCGCCATCGGCGGCGCCTTCAGAAAGCTGAACCCACGCACATTGGCCAGGAACCCGGTAATGTTCGTCGTTGCCGTCGTCTCGGCGCTGACATCAGTGCTTTTCGTCAAGGACCTCGCCAGCGGCGGCGGCAATCTCGGCTTCACCATCCAGATCATCATCTGGCTGTGGTTCACCGTGCTGTTCGCCAACTTCGCCGAAGCCGTCGCCGAAGGCCGCGGCAAGGCGCAGGCCGATTCGCTGCGCAAGGCGCGCACCGAGACCCAGGCCAAGCTCCTGACCGGCGAGGACCGGACGAAATTCAAGCTGGTGCCCGGCACCAGCCTGAAGGTGGGCGACGCCGTGCTGGTCGAGGCCGGCGACATCATCCCCTCCGACGGCGAGGTGATCGAAGGCGTGGCTTCGGTCAACGAGGCGGCGATCACGGGCGAATCGGCGCCTGTCATTCGCGAATCCGGCGGCGACCGCTCCGCGGTCACCGGCGGCACGCAGGTGCTCTCCGACTGGATCCGCGTGCGCATCACCGCCGCCGCCGGCCACACCTTTCTCGACCGCATGATCTCGCTGGTCGAGGGCGCCGAGCGCCAGAAGACCCCGAATGAGATCGCGCTCAACATCCTGCTGGTCGGCATGACGCTGATCTTCGTGCTGGCCACCGCTACCATCCCGAGCTTCGCTTCCTATTCGGGGGGCTATATCCCGGTCACGGTGCTCGTCGCTTTGTTCGTGACCTTGATCCCGACCACTATCGGCGCGCTTTTGTCGGCCATCGGCATCGCCGGCATGGACCGTCTGGTGCGCTTCAATGTGCTCGCCATGTCCGGCCGCGCCGTGGAGGCGGCCGGCGACGTCGACACGCTTTTGCTCGACAAGACCGGCACGATCACGCTCGGCAACCGCCAGGCGACCGAATTCCGCCCGGTGAAGGGCGTCACCGAGCAGGAACTGGCCGATGCGGCACAGCTTGCCTCGCTCGCCGACGAAACGCCGGAAGGCCGCTCGATCGTCGTGCTGGCCAAGGAGAAATACGCCATCCGCGCCCGCGACATGGCGACACTGCACGCCACCTTCGTGCCCTTCACCGCGCAGACCCGGATGAGCGGCGTCGACATAGACGGCTCCTCCGTGCGCAAGGGCGCGGTCGATTCCGTGCTCGCCCATGTCAACCAGTCGACCGTCGCCAGCCACGCAACGCGCCCGAACAGCGATACGATCAGGGATCTCCAGGCGATCGCCGACGAGGTCGCCAAATCGGGCGGCACGCCGCTTGCGGTCGAGCGCGACGGACGCCTGCTCGGCATCGTGCACCTCAAGGACATCGTCAAGGGCGGCATCCGCGAACGCTTCGCCGAGCTGCGCAGCATGGGCATACGCACGGTGATGATCACAGGGGACAATCCGATGACGGCGGCGGCCATCGCGGCCGAAGCCGGCGTCGACGACTTCCTTGCCCAGGCGACGCCGGAGGACAAGCTGAAACTGATCCGCGACGAGCAGGCCAAGGGCAAGCTGGTCGCCATGTGCGGCGACGGCACCAACGACGCGCCGGCCCTTGCCCAGGCCGACGTCGGCGTCGCCATGAACACCGGCACGGTGGCCGCGCGGGAAGCAGGCAACATGGTGGACTTGGACTCCGATCCGACCAAGCTGATCGAGATCGTCGAGATCGGCAAGGCGCTGCTGATGACGCGCGGTTCGCTGACCACCTTCTCCATCGCCAATGACGTGGCCAAGTACTTCGCCATCATCCCGGCCATGTTCGCCGTGTTCTACGTCGCACCCGGCCACACCACAGGTCCGCTGCAGGCGCTCAACATCATGCATCTGGCGACGCCGCAGAGCGCCATCCTGTCGGCCATCATCTTCAACGCGCTGATCATCATCGCGCTGATCCCGCTGTCGCTGCGCGGCGTCAAATACCGGGCAATCGGCGCCGGGGCGCTGCTCAGCCGCAACCTGCTCGTCTACGGCCTCGGCGGCATCATCGTGCCGTTCGCCGGCATCAAGATTATCGACATGGCCGTCACGGCCCTCGGCCTTGCATAAGGGATCACTCCGATGCTCAAGCAAATCAGACCCGCGATCGTCATGATAGTCTTCTTCACCGTGCTGACCGGGCTCATCTATCCCCTCGGCATGACCGGCATCGCCCAGGCGCTGTTCCCGAAACAGGCCAATGGCAGCCTGATCGAGAAGGACGGCAAGGTGGTCGGTTCCGAACTGATCGGCCAGGCCTTCGCCAGCGAACGCTATTTCCACGGCCGGCCATCGGCCGCCGGCAATGGCTACGACGCCGGCGCCTCCAGCGGCTCGAATCTGGGTCCGTCCAACCCCAAGCTGATCGAGCGCATCAAGGGCGACGCGGCGAAGCTGAAGGCCGAAAACCCCGATGCGCCGGTTCCAATGGGCCTCGTCACGACATCGGGCAGTGGGCTCGATCCTGACATCAGCCCCGACGACGCTTATTTCCAGGTTCCCCGTGTCGCCGAGGCAAGGGGCATCGATGAAGCCAAGGTCAAGGCGCTCGTCGACAGCCATGTCGAGGACCGGGAGCTCAGCGTGCTGGGCGAGCCGGTGGTCAATGTGCTGGTCCTTAACCTCGCATTGGACGACACAGCCAAGCAATGAAGAACAGCGCCGGGGATCGACACCGTCCCCGGCGCCGTTCAAACTGGATGCCGATGCCGGACGAGAGAAGCAACGTCGAAAACAGACCTTCCCCCGACGCGCTGCTCGAGCATGCCGAGCGCGAGGGCCGCGGGCGTCTGCGCATCTTTCTGGGCGCGGCACCCGGCGTCGGCAAAACCTATGAAATGCTGATGTCGGGACGCGCCAGGCTGGCCGACGGCATCGACGTGGTGATCGGCGTGGTCGAGACGCACGGCCGCAAGGAAACCCTGGCCCTCGTCGAGGGCTACGAGGTCATTCCGCGCCGCCCGGTCGAATACAAGGGACGCACCCTCGACGAGATGGACATAGACGCCATCCTGGCACGCCGCCCGGCACTGGTCCTGGTCGACGAACTCGCCCACACAAACGCGCCCGGCAGCCGTCACCCCAAGCGCTATCTCGACGTGCAGGAAATCCTGGCGCGCGGTATCGACGTCTACACGACGCTCAACATTCAGCATGTCGAAAGCCTGAACGACGTCGTCGCCCAGATCACGCGGGTCAGGGTGCGCGAGACGGTTCCCGATTCCATCATCGACCGGGCCGACGACGTCGAAATCATCGATCTGACACCCGACGACCTGATCAAGCGGCTGGAGGAAGGCAAGGTCTATTTCCCCAATACCGCCCAGCGCGCCATCGAGAACTATTTCTCGCCCGGCAACCTTACGGCGCTGCGCGAGCTGGCGCTGCGCCGCACCGCCCAGCGTGTCGACGAACAACTGCTCAACCACATGCAGTCCCATGCCATCCAGGGCCCATGGGCGGCGGGGGAAAGGGTGCTCGTTTGCCTCGACGCGCGTCCGGGCGGGGCGGCGCGCGTGCGCTATGCGCGCAGGCTGGCCGACAGGCTCCGTGCGCCATGGACGGCGCTTCATGTCGACACCCCCCGTTCGGCCGCCATGTCGGAAGAAGAGAAGGACAGGCTGGCGAACCATCTGCGCCTCGCCGAGCAGCTCGGCGCCGAGGTGACGACCATTCCGGGCCAGAACGTCGCGCAGGACATCGTGCGCCATGCGACGGCGAACAATTTCACCCATATCGTAATCGGCAGGCCGACCCGGTCGCGCTGGCGGGAATTGATCGAGGGCTCGCTCACCTATGATTTGATCCGCAATGCCGGCGACATCAGCGTCCATGTCATCTCGGGAACCGAGCGCGATACCGACGCAGCATCGAGAAAGGTCAGGACGGCGGCCGAGCAGCGGCCGTTCCAGATATGGCCGTATCTGTTCGCCACGGCCTATGTCGCGGGCTCGCTGGCCGTCGGCACGGTTCTCGATCAGTTCCTCGACGTGCGCAATCTGGCGATCGTGCTGCTGCTGGCGGTACTGACATCGGCGGTGACGTTCGGACTGTGGCCGGCCTTGTACGCCTGTTTCCTGAGCGCCCTTGCCTTCAACTACTTCTTCCTCGAGCCGCGCTACACGCTGACGATCAGGGATCCCGAGAGCATCGTTGCGTTTGCCGTCTTCCTCGTCGTTGCCGTCATCGCCAGCAACCTGACGGCGCGCGTGCAGCGTCAGGCCGCCGCCGCCCGCTCACGGGCGCGGGCCACGGAGGATATCTATCTGTTTTCCAAGAAGCTTGCCGGCGCCGGCACGCTCGACGACGTTCTGTGGGTCACGGCCTTCCAGATCGCCTCGATGCTGAAATTGCGGGTCGTGCTGCTTTTGCCCGAAAACGGCGCCATCACCGTCAAGGCGGGCTATCCGCCCGACGACACGCTGGCGGAGGCCGACATCGCCGCCGCCCGCTGGGCCTGGGAGCACGATCGCGCCGCCGGCCGCGGCGCCGATACGCTGCCCGGTGCGAAGCGGCTCTATCTGCCGCTGCGCACCGGGCGCACGGCGGTCGGCGTGGTCGGCCTCGACAACGACAAGCAGGGTCCGCTGCTGACGCCCGAGCAGCAGCGGCTGCTCGACGCGCTGGCCGACCAGGCAGCGGTCGCCATCGAGCGCATCCAGCTCGTCGCCGATGTCGACCGTGCCAAGCTCGCGGCCGAAGCCGACAGGCTGCGCTCGGCGTTGCTGACCTCCATCTCCCATGATCTGAAGACGCCGCTCGCCGCCATCATGGGCGCGGCCGGCACCCTCAGGGAGTTCGCGCCTGATCTGCCCGAGCAGGACCGGACGGAGCTGTTGTCGACGGTGGTCGACGAAGCGGAGCGGCTGAACCGCTTCATCGCCAATCTGCTCGACATGACCAAGATCGAATCCGGTGCGATGGAGCCCAACTATGCGCTGCATTATGTCGGCGACGCCGTCGGCACCGCGCTCGATCGCGCCCGCAAGATCACCAGCGAGCACAAGATCGAGGTCGATATTCCGCCCGACCTGCCGATGCTGAAGCTCGACCCTGTGCTGTTCGAGCAGGTCCTGTTCAATCTGCTCGACAATGCGTCGAAATATTCGCCGCCCGGCTCGACGATCCGCCTGCAGGGCTGGACCGACATCGGCTCCGTCGTGCTTCAGATCATGGATGAGGGATTGGGCATCCCTCCGCAGGATCTTGAGCGCGTGTTCGATACTTTCTACCGGGTGCGCAAGGGCGACCAGGTGCGCGCCGGCACCGGGCTCGGCCTGTCGATCTGCCGCGGCTTCATCGAGGCGATGGGCGGCACGATCTCGGCCGCCAACCGGACCGACCGTTCGGGTGCTGCCTTCACCATCAGGATGCCGGTGCCGGCGGAGTTGCCCAACATCGGCAATCGCATCGGCTCCAGCGCGGATCAGCCTCGATGACCAATTCGAACGTCAGGATATTGGTCGTCGATGACGAGCCGCCGATCCGCAAGTTGCTCCGGGTCGGCCTCGCCAGCCAGGGCTACGCGGTCAGCGAGGCGCCGAACGCCAAGGCGGCTATCGAGCTGATGGTGCAGGAAAAACCGGATCTCGTGCTGCTCGACCTTGGCCTGCCCGGCATGAGCGGCCATGAACTGCTGCGCAAATGGCGCGACGACGGCCTCGATATCCCGGTGGTCATTCTCTCCAGCCGCGCCGACGAGGCCGGCATCGTCGACGCGCTCGAACTCGGCGCCGACGACTACATCACCAAGCCGTTCGGAATGAACGAGCTGGTGGCGCGCATCCGTGTGGCACTGCGGCACAAGTTCCAGCAGCAGGGCGAGAGGCCGGTGTTCCAAACCGGTGATCTCAGCGTCGACCTGGTCAAGCGCATCGTCAAGGTCGGGGGCAAGGAGGTGAAGCTGTCGCCCAAGGAATACGACATTCTGCGCATTCTCGTGCAGTATGCGGGCAAGGTTCTCACGCACCAGTTCCTGCTGAAGCAGGTGTGGAACGATTCGACCGACGTGCAGTATCTGCGGGTCTATGTCCGGCAGTTGCGGCAGAAGATCGAGAAGACGCCGGACCAGCCGCGCTACATCACCACCGAGACCGGCGTCGGCTACCGCCTGCGCGAGGTCGAATGAGCGTTGCCTGGCCTGATTAGCCGACAGCTTCCGGCAGCCGGTTCGCGGTCGTCGATGTGCGCAGGGCGGCGAGGCAGCCAATGATGCCGAGCGGCACGAAGGCGAGGAACAGCCAGGTTGCCACATCAGCCGCCGCGTCCCGGTTCAGGCCTTGCGAGAAGCCGCTGGCATTGGCGACGATGCCGGCAAGGGCGGCACCCACCGCATAGCCGATGCGCTGCATGGTCGGCACCGCGGCCGAGGCGATGGTCTGCTCATCTTCCGGCGCGGAGGCCACGATGACGCGCGTCAGGAACGGCCAGGCAACGCCGAAGCCGCCACCCTGCAAAAGGGCGCATACCAGGATCAGCGGGATCGAGCCTGCCGGGATGGTGTAGGCGAAACCAGCGAGGCCGGTGGCGATCATCAGGGCGCCGATGACGATGATCGATCTCTCACGCTCCTGTGGCGCGTTGGCGACAAGGATCGACAGGATCGACCAGGCGATCGATTCGGCGGCGATGATGTAGCCGGTGGTCAGGAGCGGAACGTGGTGCAGCGTGGTCAGAAGCAGCGGGCCGTAAATGGCAAAGGAACAGGTCGCCACCGAGAAGGCGGCGACCATGGTCATGCCGCTGCCGACCGGCGTGCGCCACGAGAACAGCCGCGAGGGGAAAAGCCGCGATTTCGGCTTCAGCGCATCGATACGGAAGAACAGCACAAGGCCGATCAGGCCGAGCACCATCAGCAGCGACGAGCGCAGAAGGGCGATATCGACCCCCGCCGAGGCGATCAGCACGACGGCGACGGCAAGGCAGCCAAGCGCTATGAGCGGGAAGGGTGGTGCCTTGCCCGCGCCGGCACTCGGCCTCGTCGCTTCCGGCGTGTCGAGCACGACGAAGCTCGCCAGCGCCATCGCCGCACCGCCGAACACGAAGATGCCGAACGCCCAGCGCCATGACAGAAGCTCTGTCATGATCGCGCCAAGCATCGGCCCGCTGAAGGCGGCGACGCCCCAGATCGCCGACATGATACCGAAAAGCTGCGGCCAGATGGCCCGCGGAAACAGGCGCTCCACCGAGACGAAAGCCAGCGACACCAGCGCGCCGCCGCCCAGGCCCTCGATCAGGCGCCCGGCCAGGAACAATTGCATCGAGGGCGCGGTGGCGCAGATCAGCGCGCCGGCCGCGTAAAGCAGCGCCGCGACCACCATGTTGGTGCGCAGCGCCACATAGCTGACCAGCCGTCCGGCCGCGGCACCGGCGACGATGGCGCCCAGTTCATAGATCGCCAGCGACCAGCCGACGAGCTGCACGCCCGCCAGTTCGCCGATCATGGCGGGCATGACGGTCGCCACCATCGTCTCGTTGGTGGCGTGCAGCAGGATGCCGAGGCTGATGAAGCAGAAGCGCGCGAGGTCGCCGCTCGCCCACAATGCGCGCCAGTCGACCCTGTTTGTGCTGATGTCGGTCACTTCGGTCCCTCGAATTTCATATCCCGATGCAAACGCATGGCGCCAGGAGCCGGCTCGGGGGTCCGGCAGGACCATGGTCGGATGGGTTTGTAGAACCTCAACCAAGCTTGAGCTCAAGCGATTTTTTGGACATGTTCGTGGATGCCCGCATCCCTGGCCGGCCGGCATCGCCGGCCAATCAGTTCTCCGTGCTGCGCAGCTGGAACTGGCTGACACCGATGGCGAAATTGATGCCGGTCTGGGTCTGCAGGCTGAGCGGCTGCAAGGTGAAGGACTGCGAGGAGCCGCCAACCAGCAGATTGGCCCCGGCGCCGACGGTTGCCGTCACCTCGGCGCTGGCGCCGACATAGTCGCCGGCCAATGCGCCCGGCGCGTAGATGTTCTTCAGCGGCGTCAGCACCAGCCATCGCATCACCGCCTGCTTGGTCGTGCCGATGTCGAGGCCGTATTTGTTGACCGCGCCGAAATAGGCTTCCGGCGCGAAAGTCTTGTCGGCAGGGGTGAAGGTGCAGCTCAGATCCTTGCTCGAGCCGAAGATGAAGCCGGTGCCGCCCGATATGGCGCATTCAAGTGTGCCGAGCTCGATGCCCTGGTCCTGTGCCTGGGCCAAGGCGGGGCTGGCAATGGCAACGATGGCAGCAAGGATCATTTTGCGTGTCATGGGCCCCTCGTGCATTCGCTGCAGCCATCTTTGAGGAGCAGATGACACTGCTTCGCGAGCGAAGGATGCCAGGTCAGTGCACGGGGTCCGGTCGGTGATCGTCGGGCTTTGGCCGGCAACCGTCTATGGCGGGATGTATCGTCCACTGGTTCTGAGGCTCCTGCTGGGATGCGACGGTCAATGGCGATCCTGCCGTCTCAACGGCTTCACACCAGCGCGCGGGGCTGCCGTCGGGAACCGGGGATTCGTTCCAGCTGCCGTTCCAGGTGCCGATCTTCTGACAGTGCTTGATGGGATGGATTTCGTTCCAGCCGTCATGTGCCGAATCGTAGACCCACGTTCCCTTGACGAACAGGATGTCCGCGCCGCGGCGCGTCGGATCGTTGACGTGAAGATCGCCGAGATTCTCGTCGAGATCCGTCGGATTGGCTGTGTCGAGCAGGCCGACTATGCCGCCTATGATGACGATGACCGCCGCGATGAGCGACAGGACCGCGCAGGCGATCCAGCCGAAGAAGGGAATGGCGCAAGCAACCGCGGCGGCCGTGGCGACTGGAATTGCGGCAAGGCAGGCTATCATGAGGTCGTAGACGCCGGCGCCTTCGAACTCGCAATGCAGCACCGCGGTCGGGTCGTCATTGGCCCATTGGCGCGCTTCCTGACCTTTCCAGTCGAGGCCCGCGCCCTGGATCGCAGGCGTGTTGGCGATCAGGCGTCCAAACGGCGCTATCTTTTCGGCCGTTGCCTGGTTGGTGAATTCGACGACATTGCCCGGCACCAGATTGAGACTGTAGTCGGTGTCGAACCGGTCCAGTCCCGACTTCTCCTCCGGCGGATCGACCTTGAGCAGCCAGCCCACCGCGCATTCGTCGCCACCGAGACAGATCAGCCGGTCGTACAGCCACCAGCGGCAATAGGCCAATATGGCCGCAAGCGCCACCAGCATGGCGGCCGGTCCGGGAAGGGCGCCCACAAGGATGAGCGGCAAAGCGACCACGGCCGCCGCAATGATCATCTGCCCGTATTGTTTGCCGTGGTGATTTCCGACCGATACGCATTTGGTGTAGTGCCGATAAGCCATGGCGACCCCCTATCGCTCGACATAGAGCGTCACGCCGCCGGCGAGGCCGCGGGCCGAGAAAGCATGAACGTTGATTGCCTTACGGCCGGTGAAACCGGCTGGCGGTTCAATATTGACAGTGACGGGGATTTCCTCACCCGGGGCAAGGTCCGCTTGTGCGGGCTCGAACGTGACAAGCCAGCCGGCGGGCAAAGGATGCGATTGACGGGTGTGGCCGACAGGCACTGCCGCGATGGTGCCGGGGAAGGTGCGCAAGGGCCGGCGACGCGGCCTCGGGCGAGGGCGCGGCTCACAGACCGGCAATTCAGGAAGGGAATAGGCATCGGCCTCGAGACGAAATCCCATCCTCTCCCGCTCGCCATTGCGCAGGCGAAATTCAAATCTTGCGGGCGAATGGGCGACACCGACGGTGGTGTTGTCCTGGCCTAGGTTGTTGTTCGGGTTCGCATCGTCGAGCCAGTCGAGCAGGACCTGGATGCAATAGTGACCAGGCGCTGCCGGAGTTCGCCATTTGACCGACGCGAAAGCCGGATGGTTGGCCCCGCCCTTGACGCCGAGATCGGTCCTGGTCTCATCGATCCAATGCGACACCGTGCCGATGCCGAAACTCAGATAGGAGAATTTCACCGGCAGATCGACGACCGGGGCCTCGGTCGAGTTGTTCCAGATACGGGCGACGATTTCATATTCGGTGTCGGGCGCCAGCATATGTGGTGCGACAGGATTGCCGCCGCTTCGGATCTCGATGTCGGGGTTGTCCCATGTGACGGCGAGGCCCTGGCCCATCAAATAATACTGCGCGTAGATCAGGGGATCCGGGCGTTTATAGGCGGGGTCGCTGATCTTGACGCAACGTTGCGGCCCGCTTCGGTCCAACCGATCGGGGAGCTTCATTCTTTCGCAGAGCAATCTGGCGAGGGCGCAGATCCGGGCAGCGATCTGGCGCAGGTTCGATGGCCACTCGGTGAACGCGTCGGCGAGCGCGTTCAGGAAATCCAGTACTTTGGGGAGCGGGTTCATGGCCAGTCCGCGGCCATTTCGTCAACGTCGCTGTCGACGCATGAAAAACCAGACAGCGGCAATCAAGAATGGTGCGAGTATCAGAAGAAGTTCGAAGGATCCCGACCCGCCATCGGGCGAAAATCCGAATAACTGCTCGATGAAATCCATCACGGCCTCCGGCAGCTGCAACAAAATTGCATTCGACGATGTCTTTACATCTGCCGGAGCTCGCGCGCATTTTCGCGCAGAGCCAGCAACATTTCCGGTTGGTAGCACAGAACGAGCAAGTCTTCCATCGGCAATAATTTCGATCTGCTAGCTTGGCCTGGTCACAGCAGTTCGCAAATGCAAAGCGCGCGGCGGAACCAAGTCCACCGCGCGCTATTTTGATCATCGCGCGGTTGCCGTCCGTGCCGAGAAGATCAACGTGCCGTTACTTGAGAGAGTGGATCAGCTCAAGCGAGGTCACGGCAACGGCCAGGTTGACGCCGGTCTGTGCCTGGACGCTGAGCGGCTCCAGCATGAAGGCGCTGTCGAAGCCGCCGACCAGCAGATTGGCGCCGCCGCCGGTCACGACGCTCGCCTCGGCATTGACGCCGTAGTAGCTGCCGGCAAGATCACCCGCGTCGCGGTCACGGGTCGCGGCAAACACGGCCCAGGCGAGTTGGCCCTGGTGCGTCTTGCCAACATCGACGCCGAGCTTGGAGATGACGCCGGTGTAAATCTCGGCCGGACCGTGATGATAGGGGCGGAAGACACAGGACACGCCCTTGTTGGATGTCACGATGTAGCCGGTGCCGCCGTCGATGGTGCAGTCGAGCGTGCCGAGCTGCAATCTGCCGGCGCTTGCCGGTGCAACAGCGAACATGGTCGTGGCGAGCGCAGCGGCGCAGACGAGTTTCTTGGTCATGGGAGGTCCTTTCGCAAAACGCTTCAAAGTAACGGCTGGGTGGCCAGACCGTTCCGCTGAAACCTTGGCGCGAACAAGGCAGGCGATCACGGCTTGCAGCGGGGTCAGCGCGCGGTTGCCGGATTGATGGCGATCTGCGGCGATACGTGTCCTTTCGGACACGCATCCGACGCGTGTGGGCTTGGCCGGCCTTGCCTGATCTCAGCTGACGCGGGCGAGGCCATCCTTGGCCGGCTGGTAGGTGGGATCGAGCCGAACGGCTTCGCGGTAGGACTTGGCCGCCTTGGCCTTGTCGCCGCGCCGCTCGTAGATCAGCGCCTGGTTGGACCAGGCCTCGGCGTTCTTGCCGTCGAGCTTGATGGCCATGTTGAAATCGGAGAAGGCATTGTCCTCGTCATTGGTGGCGAGGTAGGAAAGGCCGCGGCCATTATACGGCTCGGCGGCGTCCGGGGCCAGCGAGATGGCGGTCGAGAAATCCTCGATAGCGAATTTGTGCTGGCCCTGGCTCTGATAGATCAGGCCCCGATTGTGATAGGCGCGGGCATCGGTCGTGTCGAGCTGGATCGCCTTCTGGAAATCGTTGAAGGCTTCCTGGGTGCGGCCGGCCTTCCGGTAGAGATTGCCGCGGCCGATATAGGCGGCATCGTAGTTGCCGTTGATCTGGATCGAGCGGTTGTAGTCCGCCAGCGCTGCTTCCTGATTGCCGAGGAAGCGCTGGATGAGCGCACGGTTCGAATAGGCCTGGTAGAAATTCGGGTTAAGCTGGATGGCCTGGTTGAAATCCTTGAGCGCCGCCTGGTACTGGCCGCCCCGGCCATAGGCCGAGCCGCGCACATTGTAGCCTTCAGGATCCTGCGGATTGCGCTGAATCACCGCCGACAGCGAGGAGATGTTCTCGCTCGACCCTTGCGCCTTGTCGATGTTGTTGAACTCGCCGGTCGGGCCCGAGGTCTGGCAGCCGGCAAGCATCAATCCGGAAAGCAGGGCTGTCGCCAGGGCAAAGCCACGAAATGTGGTTTTGCTCTCCACGCTGATTGCGTTCATGTCTGCCCTGTCCTCACTTGCCGCGTCATTCAGGTCCGGATCCCCCCTCCGGGCCGGGTCACATCAAAATAAAAAGGTGGCGGCGATTCCGCATCGCGCCACCCCTGGTATCCTTCGAAAAGGACGAAATATTGGCGTTAATCAGCGCGGCGGACGCGCTGCGCCGGCGGCACCGCCAGCAGCCACCGGACGCGGCGTCATCGGCAGCAGACCTTCGCGCTGTGCACGCTTGCGGGCCAGCTTGCGGGCTCGGCGCACGGCTTCGGCCTTTTCACGGGCGCGCTTCTCGGAAGGCTTCTCGTAGTGACCGCGCATCTTCATTTCGCGGAAGATGCCTTCGCGCTGCATCTTCTTCTTGAGAGCGCGAAGCGCCTGATCAACATTGTTGTCGCGGACGAGTACCTGCACGGGCAATCCTGTCTTTCGGGTTTGATATCAACAGGCAAGCGGCCATAGCCACTAGCCTCCGCGGCGATTTACACCACGAATTGTGGCGGCTGATAGCAGAATCACGCCGCGCTGTCCACAGCCGAAATGAAGGGAGGCGGCCAAATCGCCCAGCGGGCGCTCGCAAGGTAGGCAGCCAACTACGCGGTGGCCAGATGCAACCGCTCAAAATCCTCGAAGAATTCGCCATAGTCGCAGGTTATCTCTTCGCCGGCCGCTATGTCGCGGGTCGCGGTTGCCCCGCCATATTGCGAAAAGTCCGTGTTCGGCGTCGCCGAATGGTTCATGAAGCGGCCATTGTCGACCTCATAGACCATGAAGCCGGGCCGGTCGGGGCTGGGATAGGCGTAGCGGTCGAGCAGTTCCCTGAGATGCGAGGGTGCCGCCTCGTATTTTTCCAGCGGGATCAGCCGGTCGAAATCCGGGTCGAGCCGCCAGATCGAGGCGCCTTTCCTGATTGGCTCGGCGGCGAACACGCCGACGCCCTCGATTGCGCTTTGGGCGACATAGGTTTTGATCAGCAGCATGGTTCCGGCCCGTTTCCAAGGAGAGAACGGAATCGTCAATTCGAGCCCAAATGCAAGCCCGGATTGCGACATCGCGGCCCGCGTTGATCCGCATGCCGGCGCCGAAACCGTTCACGTCCGGTTGATCGACACGCCGCCGTCGGCGAACAGCGCCGTTCCGGTGGTGAAGCTCGACGCGTCGGAGGCAAGATAAAGCGCCGAGCGGGCGATCTCTTCCGGCCGGGCCATCCGCTTCAGGGCATGGATGCCTTCGACGAACGTGCGGGCCTCGGGCGTGGTTGTGGTCGCGCCGGGCGTGTCTGTGCCGCCTGGCAGCAGTGCGTTGACGCGCAACCCCTTCGGCCCGTACTCGGCGGCCAGCACTTGCGTCAGGCCGATCAGGCCGGCCTTGGCCGCGGCGTAGGCCGCCATGCCTGGCATGCCGGCGGTATAGCCGACGAAGCTGGAGGTGAAGACCAGCGATCCGCCGCCACGCTCCAGCATCGCCGGTATCTGATGCCTGGCGGCCAGATAGGCGCTGGTCAGATTGGTATCCATCGTGTCATGCCACGACGCCGGCGGCAGGTCCGGCAGCGGCGCCATCATGCCGACAGCGCCGGCATTGTTGAATGCAATGTCGAGACCACCGAAGCTACCGGTCGCGAGATCGACCAGCGCCTTCGCATAGGCTTCGTCCCTGACGTCGCCGGCAAGAGCGATCGCAGTGCCGCCGGTTTCCACGATCTCCTCGACAAGCCTATCGAGCTCGGCCTGGCGGCGCGCGGCGGCGACGACCTTGGCTCCTTCCTCGGCAAAGAGCTTTGCAGTGGCGCGGCCGATGCCGGAACTGGCGCCAGTGACGATGGCGATCTTGTTGGCGAGTGCGAGCATGTTTCTGTCATCCTTCCGCTAAGCCGGCCTTGCCGGCGGTCGGATGCGTCGTCGCAAATGAGCATGGCCGCAGCCACCCGAAAGCTGCGAACCCGCCGATTTTCCCTGGCCTCGCACGCCGCGGCCGGTTGCGGCGCAAAACGGCAAGAGCCGTCGCAAACAGCGCAAGGGTGGCAGCGCTGTTTCGCTAGTGATACACCTCGCGCGCCGGGAGAAATTGCTAGCCCGGCCGCAAATCCGCGAGACTTTGGCGCGAGGCTGGAACGTGAAGAAATACTCTGTATTCGCCATCGCGCGTGAGGCCATGCGCGGCCACAAGGGCTGGGAGGAGCAATGGTCCTCGCCGGAGCCGAAGAAGGAATACGACGTCGTCATCGTGGGCGCCGGCGGCCATGGCCTGGCTACCGCCTACTATCTCGCCACCGTGCACGGCATCACCAATGTCGCGGTGCTGGAGAAGGGCTGGCTCGGTGGCGGCAATACCGGCCGCAACACCACCATCATCCGCTCCAACTATCTCTATGACGAGAGCGCCGGCATCTACGACCATGCGCTGAAATTGTGGGACGGGCTCAGCCAGGAGCTCAATTACAACGTCATGTATTCGGCACGCGGCGTCATGATGCTGGCGCACAATGTGCACGACATCCAGGTGCTGAAGCGCCATGTCCACGCCAACCGGCTGAACGGCATCGACAATGAATGGCTCACACCCGAGCAGGCGAAGGAATTCTGCCCGCCGCTCAATATTTCCAGGGATGCGCGCTACCCGGTCGTCGGTGCCGCCTTGCAGCGGCGCGGCGGCACGGCGCGCCATGACGCGGTCGCCTGGGGGTATGCGCGCGGCGCCTCGGCGCGGGGCGTGCACATCATCCAGAATTGCGAGGTCACCGGCGTCAAGCGGGCGGCCAATGGCGCGGTCACCGGTGTCGAGACGACGCGCGGCTTCATCGGCGCCAAGAAGGTCGGCGTGGTCGCGGCCGGCCATTCCTCGGTCATTATGAACATGGCCGGCGTGCGAATGCCGCTGGAAAGCTATCCGCTGCAGGCGCTGGTGTCGGAGCCGGTCAAGCCTGTCGTTCCCTGCGTGGTGATGTCGAACACGGTGCATGCCTATATCTCGCAGTCCGACAAGGGCGAACTGGTGATCGGCGCCGGCACCGACCAGTACGTCTCCTACTCGCAGACCGGCGGCCTGCACATATTACAGCATACGCTGGACGCAATCTGCGAGATGTTCCCGATCTTCACGCGCATGAAGATGCTGCGCTCCTGGGGCGGCATCGTCGACGTCACGCCCGACCGCTCGCCGATCCTGGCCAAGACGCCGGTGCCCGGCCTCTACGTCAATTGCGGCTGGGGCACGGGCGGCTTCAAGGCGACACCCGGCTCCGGCCATGTCTTTGCCCACACCATCGCCAGGGACGATCCGCATCCGATCAACGCGCCCTTCACCATCGAGCGGTTCCGCACCGGCCGGTTGATCGACGAGGCGGCGGCGGCGGCGGTGGCGCATTGACGATGACTGAGCTGTAGGAACGAAAACATGCTTCTCATCCGCTGCCCCTATTGCGAGGAAGAGCGTCCGGAACTTGAGTTCCGCAACGCCGGCGAGGCGCATATCGCGCGCTCGGCCAACCTGTCAGGCGAGAGCGACGAGGATTTCGAAAAATTCTTCTTCATCCGCTCGAATCCCAAAGGCATCATCTATGAGCGCTGGCGACACATGCATGGCTGTGCGCGCTTCTTCAACGCCGTGCGCGACACCGTCACCGACAAGTTCGTCATGACCTACAAGGCCGGCGAGCCGAAGCCTTCCAAGCTGCCCAAGAACTCCAGCGAAGTGGTTGCCAAATGAGCGGCGCGTTCCGCATACCGAGCGCCGGCCGCCTGAGCCAGGCCAAGACCGCCCGCTTCAGCTTCGACGGTCAGTCCTTCGTCGGCATCGAAGGCGATACGCTGGCTTCGGCGCTGCTGGCCAACGGCGTGCACCTGGTCGGCCGCTCGTTCAAATATCACCGGCCGCGGGGCGTGCTGTCGGCCGGCGCGGAGGAGCCCAACGCGCTGGTGCAGATCGTGCGCGACGACGCGCGCAAAACGCCGAATGTTCGCGCGACCGTGCAGGAACTCTATGACGGACTCGCCGCCAACTCGCAGAACCGCTGGCCGTCGCTGTCCTTCGACGTCAGCGCGGTCAACGATCTGGCGTCGCCGCTGTTTTCGGCCGGCTTCTACTACAAGACCTTCATGTGGCCGAAGGCGGCCTGGAAGAGCCTCTACGAACCCAAGATCCGGGAAGCCGCCGGGCTTGGCGTGTCCCCCGACAGGCCGGACCCCGACCATTATTCGTCGCGTTACGCTCATTGCGACGTGCTGGTGCTGGGCGGCGGTGCGGCCGGCATCGCGGCTGCATTGGCAGCGGCTGAAACCGGCGTGCGGGTCATTCTGGCCGATGAGCAGGCCGAATTCGGCGGCAGCCTGCGCTTCGAGAGCGGCGCGAAAATCGACGGCCAGGGCGGCTTTGCCTGGGCGCAGGCGGCGATCGCCAGGCTGAAAGGCATGGACAATGTCCGCGTGCTGTCGCGCACGACTGCCTTCGGCTACTACGCACAGAACTTCGTCGGCCTGGTCGAACGGGTCAGCGATCATCTGCAAAATCCCGGCCACGACCTGCCGCGCGAGCGGCTGTGGCAGGTGCGCGCCAGGCGCGTGGTGCTGGCGTCCGGGGCCATCGAGCGCCACATGGTGTTCGCCAACAACGACCGGCCGGGCATCATGCTGGCCTCGGCCGCGCGCACCTATCTCAATCACCATGGCGTCGCGGTCGGAAAAAACGTCGGCGTCTACACCGCCAATGATTCCGCTTACGCGGCGGCGATCGACCTGAAGAAGGCCGGCGTCAACATCGCGGCTATCGTCGATCTGCGCGACAATCCGACCGGGCCGGTGATCGATGAAGCAAGGACGCTCGGCATCGAGATCAATTTCGGTCGCGCGGTGATCCGCGCCGGCGGCAAGCTGCGCGTCTCGTCGATGACGGTGCAGCCGAAGAATGGTGGCGGCGAGCGCACCATTGCGGTCGATGCGATCCTGATGTCGGCCGGCTGGACGCCGTCGGTGCACCTGTTCTCGCAGTCGCGCGGCAAGGTCGCCTTCAACGACGAAACCAAGCGCTTCGTGCCCGGCACCTATGCACAGGACTGCATCTCTGTCGGCGCCTGCAACGGCACGGACGGCCTGTCGGCGACCCTCGACGAGGCCTATGCGGCAGGGGCCAAGGCGGCAAAGGACGCCGGCGCAAAGACTGCCAAGGGTACAAAGCCAAAAGTCGACGCCTCGGAAAGCTGGTCGCGTGGCATGCTGGGCGCCGCCCCCGGCGCCGGTCCGGATACGATGGTGAAGGCCTTCGTCGATTTCCAGAACGACGTCACCGCCAAGGACATCCGCCAGGCGGTGCATGAGGGCATGCGCTCGATCGAGCACGTCAAGCGCTTCACCACCAACGGCATGGCGACCGACCAGGGCAAGACCTCGAACATGCACGGCCTGGCGATTGCCGCCGAGACGCTTGGCAAGCCAATCCCCGAGGTGGGCCTCACTACGTTCCGCGCCCCTTATACGCCGGTGACCTTCGGCGCCATCGTCAGCCATGCGCGCGGTCCGCTGTTCGATCCGACGCGCAAGACGGCGATCCATCCCTGGGCTGAAGCCCAAGGCGCCGTGTTCGAGGATGTCGGGCAGTGGAAGCGCGCCTGGTATTTCCCCAGGGGTGGCGAGGACATGCATGCGGCGGTCGACCGCGAGTGCGTCGCGGTTCGAAACACGGCTGGCCTGTTCGACGCCTCGACGCTCGGCAAGATCGAGGTGGTCGGTCCCGATGCGGCCAAGTTCATGGAGCTGCTCTACACCAATCCGTGGGAAAAGCTGGAGCCTGGCCGCTGCCGCTACGGCATCATGCTGCGCGAGGACGGCTTCATCTATGATGACGGCGTCGTCGGCAGGCTGGCGCCCGACCGCTTCCATGTGACGACGACGACCGGCGGCGCGCCGCGCGTCATGAACCATATGGAGGACTATCTCCAGACCGAGTTCCCGCATCTCAATGTCTGGCTGACCTCGATCACCGAGCAATGGGCTGTTATCGCCGTACAGGGGCCGAAGTCTCGCGACATCATCGCGCCGCTGGTCGAAGGCATCGACATGTCGGATGAGGCCCTCCCGCACATGTCGGTGCGCGAGGGCAAGATCTGCGGCGTGCCGACAAGGCTGTTCCGCATGTCGTTCACCGGCGAGCGCGGCTTCGAGGTCAATGTGCCGGCGGACTACGGCCAGGCCGTCTGGGAAGCGCTGTGGGCCGAGGGCCAGAAGCATGGCGCAACCGCCTACGGCACCGAGGCAATGCACGTGCTGCGCGCCGAGAAGGGCTACATCATCGTCGGCCAGGACACCGACGGCACGGTGACGCCCAATGATGCCGGTCTCGACTGGGCCGTCGGCAAGAAGAAGGCCGATTTCGTCGGCATTCGCGGCCTGACGCGGCCTGACCTGGTCGCCAAGGGCCGCAAGCAACTGGTCGGCCTCAAGACCAAGGATCCCAAGGTGGTGCTGGAGGAAGGCGCGCAGATCGTGGAGGATCCCAGGCAGGCGATCCCGATGAAGATGATCGGCCATGTCACGTCGAGCTATTGGTCGCAGAATTGCGGCCGCTCGATCGCTCTGGCGCTGGTCGCCGGCGGTCGCGCACGCACGGGCGACACGCTCTACGTGCCGATGCCTGGCGGGACGATCGAAGTGGAGGTTTCCGGCATGGTGTTCTTCGACGAAACGGGAGGCCGCCTCAATGGCTAAGGCAGTCGCGAAAAAGACGGCTTCGGCCGCATCGCCGGCGGCCGAGCGCCGTCCGGCGCTGGCCGGGCGCGCTATCTCCGCCGCCGGCGTCAAGGTAGAGGTGCTGCCGCCGGCCGAACGGATCTCGCTGCGCGCTCCGGAGGCGTCGCTTGCCGCCTTGTCGAAGGCGCTCGGCGTGACCATGCCGAAAAAGCCGAAGACGTCCGTGTCGAAAGGCGGGCGCACCGCGCTGTGGCTTGGGCCGGATGAATGGATGATCATCGACGAGGCCGGCAAAGACCCGCTCGCCGATTGTGCAAAGATTTCCGCCTTGCATTCCGCTGTCGGCATCTCGCATCGCAACGTTGCGATATCGGTCGCCGGTCCGGCCGCGGCCGCGGCAATCAATTCGGGCTGCCCGCAGGATCTGTCGCTCGAACCCTTCCCGGTGGGTGCCGCCTCGCGTACCATTCTCGGCAAGGCCGAGATTATTCTGCTGCGCACGGCGCAAGACGCTTTCCGGGTCGAGTGCTGGCGTTCCTTCTCGGATTATGTCTTTACTTTCCTCTCCGAGGGAGCACGCGACGCGGCGGCCTGATCCCGGAACGTTTGCCGCCCGCGCCCGTTTGCGGCAACAGGTCGAGGGAGAATGCCGATGCCATCGAAGTCCACGCCGAAGTCGCCCGGGAAAAGCTCGGCCGTGCGCTCCCTGGAGCATGAGCGGCATCACGGCGCCGACGCCGAAGAGGAACTCGAGGAAGGCCTCGAGGATACGTTCCCGGCCAGCGATCCTGTGTCGATCACGGGGACGGCTATCCCCGGCGCCCCCGCAAGGCCGGGCAAAGCCAAGACCGTTCCCGGACGCAAACCGCGCTGATTTCCCCAGCTTCGGTTGAGGAGCCATCTTTCCAAGACGGCGCCAAGTGGGATATTCAAAGCGCTTTGGGAGATCGTAAAATGCCGGTAAAAGCCGTCGTCTGGGGCGAGAATGTCCATGAGCAGACCAATGCCGCCGTGCGCGGCCTTTATCCATTGGGCATGCATGGGACCATCGCAGCCGCGCTCAACCAGGATAAGGGCATCGAGGCGACCACCGCCACCTTGCAGGAGCCGGAGCACGGCTTGAGCGAAAGCCGGCTGGCTGCCACCGATGTCCTGCTCTGGTGGGGCCATGCCGCCCATGGCGAGGTCAAGGACGAGATCGTCGAGCGCGTGCAGAAACGGGTCTGGGAAGGCATGGGTCTGATCGTGCTCCATTCCGGACACTATTCGAAGATCTTCAAGCGGCTGATGGGCACGCCTTGTTCGCTGAAATGGCGCGAAGCGGGCGAGCGCGAGCGCGTCTGGGCCATCAACCGCAGCCATCCGATCGCGCAAGGCATCGGCGAGTGCCTGGAGATCGGCGAGACGGAGATGTATGGCGAGCCCTTCGCGGTGCCGGAGCCGCTGGAGACGGTGTTCGTCTCCTGGTACGAAGGCGGCGAAGTCTTCCGGTCGGGGCTGACCTATCAGCGCGGCGCCGGACGGATCTTCTATTTCTCGCCCGGCCACGAGACCTACCCGATCTACCACAATGAAGGCGTGCAGCAGGTGCTGCGCAACGCCGTGCATTGGGCGCACAATCCCGCACCCGCATGGTCCGGCATCATCAATGCGCCGAACGTGCCGACAGACCAGGCCAAGGAGAAGATCGTCCAGAAGGGCCTGCGCCTGCATGCCGACGGCGACAAGGGCCTGAGTTAGGCGTGAGTTGAAGATGCACCGCCTCCTTCTGCTCGGCACCGGTGGCATTGCCGGACATCACGTCGAGGAGTTCGCCAGGATTCCAGGATGCACAATCGTCGCCTGCGTCGACCAGGTGCCGGGCCGCGGTGCGATGTTCGCCGCCGCCAACAAGATCAGCCAGTCTTTCGAGAGCCTGGAAGCGGCGATCGGCTGGGGTGCGTTCGATGCGGCCATCAATGCGACGCCGGATGGCGTGCACAAGGCCACGACGCTGGCGCTGCTTGCCCAGGGGAAACACGTCTTTTGCGAAAAGCCGCTGGCGCCGAACCATGCCGACGCGCTTGCAATGACGGAAGCGGCCGAGGCGGCCGGGGTCGTCAACATGGTCAACCTGACCTACCGCAACTCGGCGGCGATCGAGGAAGCGCGACGCATGGTGCAGGCCGGCGAGATCGGCGCATTGCGCCATGTCGAGGCGAGCTACAAACAGAGCTGGCTGGTCAGCAAGTCATGGGGCGACTGGCGCATCGAAGACAAATGGCTGTGGCGCCTGTCCAACCGGCACGGCTCGACGGGCGTGCTCGGCGATGTCGGTATCCACATTCTGGATTTCGCAAGCTATGGCGCCGACCAGGACATCGCCACCCTGCACGCCGACCTGGTGACGTTTCCCAAGGCCGAAGGCGATCGGATCGGCGATTATGTGCTTGATGCCAACGACAGTGTCGCAATGACGGCGCGGTTCAAATGCGGGGCGCTCGCGACGATCGTCGCCAGCCGTTACATGACCGGCCACGCCAACGACCTGTCGCTGGCCATGCATGGCACCAAGGGCGCCATCAAGGTCAAAACAGACGGCAAGGTTTCGCGCCTGTCGGCCTGCCTGGGCGAGGACATCGACCAGCAACGTTGGCGGACACTGGCGCTGCCGGATGTGAAGCGCAACGCGCTGCGTTTCGCCGAAGCGCTCGATAGGGGAAGGAACGGCGATCCATCCTTCCGTCGCGCCGCCGACATGCAGAGGCTGATCGACGCGGCCTTCGAGAGTTCGTCGTCCAGACTGCCGGTCACGATCGCCTGAATCACATCTGGCCGGCTGCACCGGCCAGGCGTGTGTTGCCGCTATCAGAACGCGCTCGGCACGATCCAGGGATTGATGCTGATGCCGAGGCGCAGGCCCTTGCCTTCAGCGGTATTTTCCGTGACGCCCTTTTTCTCGAGCGAGCCGGTCGATGCGCAATCGAGCTTCACATTGGCCTTGGTGTCGACGCAAGTCGCCGGCGGCACGTGCTTGACCGGGTGGGTCGTGTTGGCGGCAAGGGCCGAGCCCGAAAGTGCCAGCACGGCGGCGAGGGTGAGGAGGGTCTTTTTCATTGTCCGTCTCCGGGTTCGATGGGTGAATTTGTTCTCGTACATGTACGGTATTCCGTACAAATACGCCCACCGATCGCGGAGTTCAAGCCAGAATCGTACGCGTACGGAAATTTTTTGTTAACCAAGGAAATCCGCCCCGCTTGGCACGTTAAACGCGGAGCGGCGATGAAGCGTGGTTACGCAAGGAGATATCGTTCAGCAGTTGACCTGTGTCTCGGTCAGCGGGGGCACGTTCTGTGTGCTGAGCGTGGCAAGGGTGAAATCGCACATCCGTTTCACGAAAGCCTGCGGATCGCCGAAAGGATAGAAGGGAAAAGTGATCAGCAGCGAAATGGTGCCGTGGCCGACCGCCCACAGCATGGTGGCGATGGCGCGCGGATCGCCCTGCAACTTCCCCGCGGCGACGCAGGCCTCGACCCTGCTGATCAGCACCTTCATCGCCGGGTTGCTTTCTTCCATGTCCTCGTAGCTCCGGCCTGCCGGCAGCTTGGTCTTTTCGGTCATGAAGACGGTGCGGTATTCATTGGGATTGCCAAGCCCGAATGCGGCGTATTCCGTCATCACCGCTTGCAGCGCCTCGATCGGATCGTCGGCAGGATGCTCCTCGATGCGTCGGGCAAGCGTCTCGAACGCATCCTCGGCCAGCGCGAACAATATGTCCTGCTTGTCGGCGAAATAGGAATAGACCGACATCGGCGCGTAGCCGACACGCTTGGCCAGCTTGCGGATGGTCAGGCCCTCATAGCCTTCCTCCTGCACAAGCTTGTGCGCGGCCTCGACAAGTTCGGAACGCTGTTCGGCCTTTTGTTTCTCGCGGCGTGTCTGGGCGCTCACCGGCAATATCGTCTGCCTCTGCTGGTTGGGGGCCAACTGAATTATATACGCTGTACGGAAACGGACAAGGGCGTCGCTGGTTCCCAAGCGGCAGGCGTCAGATGGCGCCGACGCCGCCGTCGACAGCCAATGTGTGGCCGGTCATGAAGGAGTTGGCGGGGTCGGCGGCGAACAGGATCACCGGGGTGATCTCATCCACTTCGGCCACCCTCCTCATCGGCACGCCGCGCGTCAGTTCGGCCAAGGCGTCAGCTTCCGGAGCGCCGGAGACGCGCACGAAACTGTCGACCATCGCCGTTCTCGTGTGCGCCGGACAGACCGCGTTGATGCGCAGGCCCTTGCTGGCGTATTCAATTGCCGCCGACCGGGTCAGCCCAACCACGCCGTGCTTGGCGGCGGCATAGATCGAAAGCTTCGGCGCGCCACCCAGTCCGGCGGCGGAGGCGATGTTGACGATGGCGCCGCCCTTGCCGTCCGCCTTGAACTGCCGCTCCATCTGCGGGATCTGGTGCTTCATGGCATAGAAGACGCCGAGCAGATCGATTTCGATCACCCGGCGCGCCTCCTCCGAGGCGACCTGCGGCAAACGCACGAAACTCTGCAGGATGCCGGCATTGTTGACCGCGACATCCAGCCGGCCGAATCTTTCGACCGCCAGAGCCACCAGCGCCCGCGATAGCGCCTCGTCGGCGATGTTGCCGGCCAGGACCGCCGTCTCGGCATCGAGCGTTTCGGCAAAGCTCCTCAAGATTGGTTCATCGAGGTCGGAGAGGACCAGCCGCGCGCTCTCGGCGGCAAAAGCTTTGGCGGCGCCGCGGCCAAGCCCGCCCGCGGCACCCGTGATCAACACCGTCTTTCCGTCGAAGCGGCCCATCGATCACTCCTCGTCGATCAGTTTCAGTCGATCAGTTTCGCGGCGAGATGCGAAAGCAGTTTCACCGCCTCGCCATAGGTCCTGGCGTTTTCCGGGTTCGAGGCATTGCCGTCCAGCGCGCGCTTGTAGACGCCCTGGCAGATCGCGGCCAGCCGGAAGAAGGAGAAGGCGAGGAAGAACGTCCAGTGGCCGATGCCGGTGAGCCCGCGCCGCCGGCAATAGGTGGCGACATAGTCCTCTTCCGAAGGCAGTCCGAGCGCGGCGCGGTCGATACCGCCCAGGCCGCGAAAGCCCGAGCTATGCGGCAGGCGCCATTGCATGCACTGGTAGGCGATATCGGCAAATGGATGGCCTGATGTGGACAGTTCCCAGTCGAGCACCGCCATCACCTTCGGCCGGTCCGGCGCGAATATCAGGTTGTCCAGCCGATAGTCGCCATGCACCAGCGAGACACGGCCATCGTCGGCGGGCATGTGCGTCTCCAGCCAGTCGATCAGCCGGTCCATGTCGGCAATGGCACCGGTCTCCGAGGCGCGGTACTGGCTGGTCCAGCGCGCCAGCTGGCGCTCGAAATAATTGCCCGGCCGGCCGAAGTCGCCGAGACCCACGGCCTCGATATCGACGTCGTGCAGGGCGGCAAGCGTGGCGTTCATGGCATCGTAAATGGCCGCGCGCTCGCCATTGTCGCGCGCTTCCGGCAGTGCCGGATTCCAGAAGATGCGGCCGTCGATGAAATCCATGATGTAGAACATGCGGCCGATCGGCGAGTTCTCGGCCGAGAGATGCAGCATCCGCGGCACCGGCACGGCGGTGCCCGAAAGGGCGCTCATTACCCTGAATTCACGGTCGACCTGATGTGCGGATTTCAGCAACTGCCCCGGCGGCTTGGCGCGCAGCACGTAGCGGCCGCTGGCCGCCGTCAGCAGATAGGTCGGGTTGGATTGGCCGGATTTGAATTTTTCGACGGAGGAAAGTCCGGCAAAACCGGGGATCCGCGCCTCGAGATAGGGCGAAAGCGCTGCCTGGTCGAGCGCGTTCGGGTCGCTCATGCGGTCTCTGGCTGGCGTTCGATCAGGGTCAGCGTCAGCCAGCGGGCGGTGAGCGCCGGTTTCTTCGAGCCCTCGATCTCGATCGTCACGTCATGGGCCGTCTGCACCCAGCCCGAGGGTCTGACCTTGACGTCGGCCAGCACGAAACGGGTGCGGATGCGCGCGCCGGTCTTCACCGGCGCCAGGAAGCGCAGCGAATCGAAGCCGTGGTTGACGCCCATCTTGCCGTTTTCCAGCGGCGGCATGGTCTCGAAGGTCATTGCCGACAACAGCGACAGCGACAGGAAGCCATGCGCGATGGTGCCGCCGAACGGCGTCTCGCGTTTGGCCCGCTCGGGATCGCAATGGATGAACTGGTGGTCGTCGGTAGCGTCTGCGAACTGGTCGATCATGCGCTGCGTGACCACCCGCCATGGCGAGACGCCCACCTCCTTGCCGACGCTGGCCAGAAGCACATCGAGACTGATCGGTTCCACGCGGATGTCCTCCAGTTTCATCCCCGGCTTCCCCGGCCGGACATGTCATTCCTTGAACAGGGTCAGCCCATGCTGCACCGACTGTCCACCGTCAATCGGCAGGATGGCGCCGGTGACATAGCTGCCTGCACGGCTGCACAAATAGAGCGTTGCGCCGGCAATGTCATCCGGGGCGCCGATACGGCCGATCGGAACGTGGCTGCCGACATGCCTGGCCTGTTCCTCAGTGGCGGTGGCAAACGCCGTCATCCGGCTCTGGAAGGGCCCAGGGGCAAAGGCGTTGACGGTGATGCGGCGGCCGGCGAATTCCAGCGCCAGGGTGCGCGTCAGGTGATGAACGGCCGCTTTGGAGGCGGTGTAGGAGTAGGCGTCGTCGGCCAGCGGCTGCGTGCCCATCACGGAGCCCAGATTGATCACCCGGGCCGGATCCTCGTCGCTGGCGGCGGCTTCGAGCAGCGGCAGCAGTTCGCGGGTCAGGTGGAAGACGGCGGTGACGTTGACGCCGAACACCTTGGCCCAGGCATGATAGGGGAAGCTCTCCAGCGGCGCTCCCCAGGACACGCCGGCATTGTTGACCAGGATATGCAGCCGTTCGGCCCGCGTCTTGACCTCGCCGACCAAGGCGGCAATGCCGGCCTCGCTGGAAACGTCTCCGGCAAAGCCTTCCGCCCGGCCCGGCGCGCCAAACCCGTTCAATTCCTCGGCGACCTTGATGCAGTCCTCGCCCTTGCGCGAGGCGATCATCACCGTTGCGCCGGCCTTGACGAGGCCCGTCGCCGCCATGCGGCCGATGCCGGTCGCCGCGCCCGTGACCAGCGCGGTCTTGCCGGCCACCGAAAAAAGATCGTCGAGATAGCTCATCGAACTCCTGCGCCTTTCATCGGCGGATCGGGGAAAGCGTTCGCGTTGACAAGGCTATCCGAAGTACGGTCATCCTTGCCACTGACAAAATGCCCGGCCTGAATGAAGGGTTAGCGACCGATGACGGAGATGAATCTCGGCATGACGGAGCGGCTGAGGCCGATCCACGCGCGCGTCGCGGCCATGGTGCGCGACGAGATCATGCCGCTCGACAAGGAATTCCTCGGTGAAGTCGGCAAGGCGGGCGACCGCTGGACATACACGCGGCGCCAGACCGAGATCCTCGAAGGGCTGAAGACGACCGCAAGAGAGCGCGGCCTTTGGAATTTCTGGCTGACCGGCTCGGAACGCGGCTACGGTCTTTCCACCGTCGAATACGCCTATCTGGCCGAGGAGATGGGCAAGGCGCATCTCGGTGCCGAGACCTTCAACTGCTCGGCGCCCGACACCGGCAACATGGAGGTGCTGGAGCGCTACGGCTCGGCGGAGCACAAGAAGGCTTGGCTGGAGCCGCTTCTCGACGGAAAGATCCGCTCGGCCTATCTGATGACCGAGCCGGACGTAGCCTCGTCGGATGCCACCAACATTTCGATGCGCTGCGAACGGCGCGGCGACGGCTATGTGCTGAACGGCGAGAAATGGTGGGCCTCTGGTGCCGGCGATCCCCGCTGCGCCATCTATATCGTCATGGTGAAGACCTCCGATGGAGAGCCGAAGCACAGGCGGCATTCGATGATCCTCGTGCCGGCGGACACCAAGGGTGTCAACAAGCTGCGCCCGATGCAGGTCTATGGCGACGACGACGCGCCGCACGGCCACATGCATCTTCGCTTCGACAATGTGCTGGTGCCGGCGTCGAACCTGATCCTCGGCGAGGGCAGGGGTTTCGAGATCGCGCAAGGCCGCCTCGGCCCCGGCCGCATCCATCACTGCATGCGGGCCATCGGCCAGGCCGAGATGGCGCTGGAGCTGCTGTGCCAGCGTTCGGTCCGCCGGGAAGCGTTCGGCCAGCCATTGGCGAAACTCGGCGCCAATTTCGACATCATCGCCGAATGCCGCATGGAGATCGAGATGGCCCGCCTGCTCTGCCTCAAGGCGGCGTGGATGATCGACCAGGGCGACGCGCGCGCCGCCGCGCCCTGGATCAGCCAGATCAAGGTGGTCGCGCCACGCATGGCTCTGAAGGTCACCGACGAGGCGGTGCAGATGTTCGGCGCGCAAGGCATCAGCCAGGACACGCCGCTGGCGCGCTCGTGGACGCATCTCAGAACGCTGCGCCTCGCCGACGGGCCGGATGCCGTGCATCGCCGCCAGGTGGCGCGGGCTGAATTGAGGAAATACACGCAGGAAAAGGTTTGAGCCGGCCGGCATCTCATCGTCTTGCGTCGACAACCAAGGAGCAGCCACCAATGGCCATACCCTCCGAAATGAAGGCCCTGCTCCTGGTCGGCGACGGCTACACCAGGGCGCCGAGCGGCAGCGTGCTGGAGGCGATGGAGCCCTATCTCAAGCCAGGCAGTATCGCAGTGCCGGCACCTGGGCCGACGCAAGTGCTGATCAAGGTCAGCCTTGCGTCGATCAATCCGTCCGATGTCGCCTTCATCAAGGGCCAGTACGGCCAGCCGCGGCTCAAGGGCCGGCCGGCCGGCTTCGAAGGCGTCGGCGTGGTCGTTGCCGGCGGCGACGAGCCCTATCCCAAGAGCCTCGTCGGCAAGCGCGTTGCCTCGCCACCGGGCTCTCCAATTGGGGCTCATGGGCCGACTATGCCGTTGCCGAAGCCGCCGCCTGCATTCCGCTCCTCGACACCGTGCGCGACGAGGATGGGGCTGCCATGATCGTCAATCCGCTTACCGCGCTCGCCATGTTCGACATCGTCAGCCGAGAAGGCGAAAGGGCCTTCATCATGACCGCCGGCGCCAGCCAGCTCTGCAAGCTGATCATCGGGCTGGCCAGTGAGGAAGGATTCCGGCCTATCGTCACCGTGCGCCGCGACGAGCAGATCGCGCTGCTGAAGGAAATCGGCGCCGCCCATGTGCTCAACGAGAAGTCTCCCGATTTCGAAACCTCGCTGCGCGAAGTTATAAAGGCCGAACAGCCGCGCATCTTCCTCGATGCGGTGACCGGGCCACTGGCCTCGGCCATCTTCAACGCCATGCCGAAGCGCTCGCGCTGGATCATCTATGGACGCCTCGATCCCGAAGCCACGATCATCCGCGAACCCGGCCAGCTGATTTTCCAGCACAAGCACATAGAGGGCTTCTGGCTGAGCGAATGGATGCGGCAGCATAAGGACCGCCGCGGTCCTGCGATCCTCGAGGCGCAGAAGCGCTTTTCCGACGGGCGCTGGACGACCGACGTGACGGCTGTGGTTCCGCTGGCCGAGGCGATGGCGCGCGTGCCGGCGGAATTGGCCAAGCCCAATGGTAAGGTGTTCATTCGGCCGTAAAGCAGGGGTGTGCGGTTGAACTGCATTCCGGTCCATCCAGAGCACAGTTGCGATCACTTTCGAGGGCCGGAAAGACGGTGGTTTTTTGGCTGCGATCGTTCAATGTCATCGGCGGCCACGCCGTTCGATCCCCCTATGCCACCCCGCTTTGTCCGTGATATGCCGCCGCCAATGAACGCTGGGACAGTGCCGGACCGGGCCTGTTCCGGATTGGTGTGGGGTGCTTGATGAGGATTTCCAAGCCGGTTTTCGACCGCCTGGGGCTTGGCCTGTGGATCGGGGCATTCGCGGTCGTGCTTGGCCTGGTCCTGTGGTCGCCCGATGCGCGCACCGTATTGCACGCCTACAGATATGGCAGTGTGGAGTTTCTCGCCGGCCGGCCGCTCTACGACCTCGAGTCCGAGATGGGATACCTTTACACGCCCGCCTTCGCCGCGCTCTATATTCCGTTCTTGAATCTGGGACCGCATCTTGGCGGGCTGGTCTGGCATGCCCTCGGTTTCGCCGTTCTCACCCTTGCCGCGGCGCGGCAGGTGCGCAAGCTGGGCGGACAGGAGCAGACCTGGCTGCTTTCCTTCGGCCTCTTCCTCGCTTTGCCGATGACGCTGGGCGCCATCCGCAACGGGCAGGCGACAATCCTGCTGACCGGCGCCTGCTGGCTCTTGACCCTGTCGGCACTGGAAGGACGGCGTGCGGAGACCTTTTTCTGGGCCTCGCTTGCCATAACGGCCAAGCCAACCGCGATCATCATGCTGCTGTTGGTGGGGGCGTTGCGCCCGCGGCTGATACCGGCCCTTGTGCTGGCGGTGCTGTTCGTGCTCGCCATACCCTACGCTTTCGCTCCCGCCGGCTACCTGAACGAGCAGTATGGCGATTTCGCCCGCATGCTGACGTCGATGGCCGTCGACAAGACCAGCCATTTTGTTCCTACCGATTTCACCGCGCCCTTTATCGAGATGGGGCTGCCCGTTCCGGACTCGGCTGCCACGGCGGTGCGCGTCGTGATCGGCCTGCTGACGCTCTCGATCGTGCTCTGGTTCGACCGCAAGCTCGAACAAGGAGCGGCCGGACTCGCGATCTTCCTGGCGGCCGCCTTCTACATGTGCGTCTTCAACCCGCGCGTCGAGCCCAACACCTATGCGATGATCGCGGTACCCGCCGGCCTTGCCATTGCCCTGTTGTGGCGCGAAGAAAAAGGTGGCGTCCTGGCCTGCGTGCTGTCCATGACTTTATTCCTGACAGGTTTGACTGGTGTCGAGCGCCACATGCATGACTTTCTCTATCCCTGGTTTCGGCCGATCACGGTCACTTTCATCGCCTGCTTCCTGATATGGTGGTTCTGGGCCAAGGCGCGGCAAAAATTGGTGAATGCGGAGCCTGTCGCCCATGGCTGAGATGCGCCCGACACTCGATATCGTGGCGCCGTTCTTCAACGAGGCGCAATCGGCGACGGCATTCGCGGCATTGCTCGATGCGCTCGAGGCGGCGGTGTCGAGCCGCTTCGGCATGCAGGTCCACAAGATCCTGGTCGACGACGGCAGCCGGGACGATAGCGCCGGGCGATTTTCGCAGGCGCTTTCGGGATCCTGGGAAATCGTGCGCCTCAGCCGCAATTTCGGCAAGGAGGTCGCCGTGCTCGCCGGCCTCGACCACTCGCGGGGCGACATGGTGCTTGTCATGGACGCGGATCTGCAGCACTCCCTGGAGACCAGCCTGAAGATGATCGTCGAGCTGGCTGAGAATCCGGACGTCGACGTCGTCTACGCGCAGAACGACCGGCGCGGGGCAAGCTGGCGGCGCAGCCAGTTGGCGAAACTGTTCTACAGCCTGATCAACAGCAGCCAGCGGTTCGATATTCCCGAGAATGCAGGCGACTTTCGCGTCATGCGCGGCACCGTGGCGCGCGCATTGACCAGCCTGCGCGACAAAAGGCGCTTCAACAAGGGCCTGTTCGCCTGGGCCGGCTTCCGCCAGAAGGCCATATCCTATTCGCCGGAAAACCGCGCCAGCGGCAAGTCGAAATGGAGCCGGCTCAACCTGATCGCCTTTTCGCTAGAGGGGTTTACGTCCTTTTCGGTGATTCCGCTGCGCCTGATCAGCCTCAGCGGACTGCTTGCGGCGTTTGCCGGCGCGGTCTATGGCGCGAAAGTGCTCTTCGAGGTGCTGTTCTACGGCATTGCCGTTCCAGGCTATCCGAGCCTGCTGGTCGCCGTGGTGTTGCTCGGCGGCCTCAACCTGACACTTCTCGGGCTGATCGGTGAATATGTCTGGGTCACGCTCAGCGAAAGCAAGGACCGCCCGGTCTACATCGTGCGCGATATCGTGCGCAGCGATGTTCCCGCCAGGTCGGCGCCGGGCGTTTCCGGGGCATGATGCGCGGCATCCGCCTGATCGCCGACGATTACGGCCTGGCGCCCGGCGTCTCGGCGGCGATCCTCGACCTGCTCGATCGCGGGCGGCTAACGGGCACCGGTTGCATGACCGGTTTCGCGGAATGGCCGGGGGAGGCGGAACGCATCAAGCCGCTGTGCGGCCGGGTCGCCGTCGGCCTGCATCTGACCTTGACGGACCAGCCGGCCGTGACCGGCCCGTCGAGCCTGGCGCCGGAAGGCCGGCTGCCGCCGCTCCGCTCGCTGGCATTGCCGATCCTGCGCGGCAGCATCGAGACCTGCGACGTCCATGCCGAGCTCGACGCCCAATTTGGCCGCTTCGTCGAGGCGCTCGGACACCGGCCCGATTTCATCGACGGCCACCAGCATGTGCATTTCCTGCCTGTCGTGCGCAAATGGCTGCGGGGGCGTTTCGCCGGAGATGCCGGCAGACCGTGGCTGCGCGGCGCGCCGGCACTGGCCGGCAGCGGAGCGGCGGCATCGAAAATTGCGGCGATCGCCGCCCTGGCAACTGGTTTCAACCGATCCATGCGGCGCGCCGGCTTCACCGTGAGGGCGCCGCTCGCCGGCATCTATGACTGGCGGCAGCCGGAAAAGTTCGCGCCCGCCCTGCAAACCGCCGTTGAAAGCCTGCCGGAAGAGGGACTGTTCATGTGCCATCCCGGGCATGTCGACGAGACGTTGCGTGCACGCGACCCGATGCAAGATGTGCGCGAAGTCGAATTCGCGGTTCTCGCCTCCGATCATTTCGGCGCAAACCTGGCTCGCGCGCGTGTCGGCATCATGGACGGCACAGCATGAGTGCCGATCAGTCCCGGCGTTCGACCGGCAACAAGATTATCCGCTTCGCCATTGTCGGCCTGGTGAACACGGCCATCGACCTTGCCGGTTTCTTTCTGCTGCTCAAGCTGCACGTGCCGCCGCTGCCCGCCAACGTTGCGTCCTGGTTCATTGCCGTCACCTTCTCCTTCGCGGCCAACGGCTTCTGGTCGTTCGAGCGCGATCCGGCCATCCGGCTGCATCATGCCTTTCTTCGCTTCGCCTCGCTCGGCGCGCTGATTTCGCTTGGTGTCTCCAGCCTTGCGATCGCGCTGTTCGCCGGCGTCGTCGGCGTGTGGCCGGCAAAGATCGGCGGGGTGGTTGTGGCGGCGGTGCTGAATTTCCTCGCCGCGCGCTGGTCGATCGAGGGCCGTCTCTTGAAATAGCAGGCTGTTTCCCCACGAAAATTCCGGACCCGCCACACGGTCTCCTGGAATTTCCCTATTCAGCCGGCTCCACATCGGTGTAGGCGGCTTCCTCGAGTTCGCGCTTCAGCCGCGCCTCCTCGTGGGTCTTCGGCGTGACGAAGCGGCCGAGCAAGAGATAGGCGACGGGGGTCAGGAACAGCGTCGAGACGGTGGCCAGCCCCAGTCCGCCGACGATCACCCAGCCGAGCGCGATACGGGCCTCGGCGCCGGCGCCCGCCGCCAGCACCAGCGGCACGCCGCCGAGCACGGTGCAGATCATTGTCATCATCACCGGGCGCAAGCGAATGGTCGAGGCCTGTTCGATCGACTCGCGCACCCCCAGTCCGCGATCGCGCAGCTGGTTTGCGAATTCGACGATCAGGATGCCGTTCTTGGCCATGACGCCGACCAGCAGCACCAAGCCTATCTGGCTGTAGGCGTTGAGGCTGGTGCCCGAGAGCAGAAGCGCGAAGATGGCGCAGGCGAGGCCGAGCGGCACTGTCGCCATGATGATGATGGCGCTGACGAAGCTCTCGAATTGCGCGGCAAGCACCAGCAGGATGATGACCAGGGCAAAACCGAAGATGGTGACCATGGCGCTGTTTGTCTCACCCAGCGTCGCCGCCTCGGCCAACGGCACGATGCGGCTGCCCGGCGGCAGAAGCGGCGTTGCGATCTCCTCGGCGCGCGTAAGGGCCGAGCCGAGGGCGAAATCGCCGCCGAGGTTGGACGTGATCGCCACCGACGGCTGCTGCTGCTCGCGCGACAGCGAGGGCGGCACGGCACGCTCGGTCAGCGTGGCTATGGTCGACATCGGCACGAAACGGCCGTCAGCCGTCTTTAGGAAGACGTTCTCCAGGTCGGTCGGATCGTTGATCGGGTTGGTGGTCGAAACCAGCTTCACCCCGTAGCTGCGGTCGGCGATGTAGACATCGACGACGTCGTTGCCGTCGAGCATGGCCTGCATGGTGTTGGCCAGCCCGGTGATGTCGATGCCGAGATCGGAGGCGCGCTCGCGGTCGATGGCGACGGAGAGCTGCGGTTGCGTCGGGTCGATGGAAAGACGGGGTGTCTGGAAACGCGGATCCTTCTGCATCTCGGCGATGATCTTGACGGCCGCGTCGCCGAGCGCCTTGCGGTCGTTGCCGACCAGCGCGAACTGCAGGCCGTTGCCGGCGCCACGGATGCCGAGGCTGTTGGGCTGCACCGGGAAGATACGCACACTGGGCACCTGGCGGGTGAGTTGGCTGATCTCGGCCATGATCTCCTGCTGGCTGCGGCTGCGCTCGTCCCAGGGCGCCAGCGTCATCACCATGAAGCCTGAATTATAGGCGCCGTTCTGGCCGGCGCTCTCGAAAGTGCTGACGATTTCGCCGGAATCACGCAGCGGCTGGATCAGTTTTTCGATCTTCTGCATCTGCTGCGTCGTGTAGTCGAGGCTGACGCCTTGCGGGGCGCTGATGCGAAGCAGCACGACCGCGCGATCCTCGGTCGGCGTCAATTCCTGGCGGATGGTGCCGAACAGCGCGAATGCGGTGCCGGCGAACAGCAGCGCCACCAGCACCACGATCCACGGCGCGTCGAGGCAGACATGCAGGCTGCGCCGGTAGGCCGCGTTCAGCGCGCCGCCGATGCGTGCGCCGACGCCGTTGCCGCCCTCGTGGTGGAGGGCAGCAGTGGACAGCATGCGCGAGGCAAGCATGGGGCAAAGCGTCAGCGCGACCACGCAGGACAACAGCACCGACATGGCGAGCACGAAGCCGAATTCGCGGAACAGGCCGCCGGTCTGGCCCGGCAGGAAGGAGATCGGCACGAAGACGGCAACCAGAGTCAGCGTGGTGGCGATGACGGCGAAGAACACTTCCTGTGCGCCGAGCACTGCGGCGGCACGCGGCCCCATGCCTTGATTGCGCCGCCGCACGATGTTTTCCAAAACGACGATCGCGTCATCGACGACAAGCCCCGTCGCCAGCACCAGGGCCAGCAGCGTCAGGATGTTGATCGAGAAACCAGCGAGATAGATCGCCGCAATGGTGCCGATCATGGCGACGGGCATCGACAGGCCCGGAATGAGCGTGGCGCGCCAGTCGAGAAGAAAGGCATAAATGACGACCAGAACGATGGAGACGGAAAGCGCGAGCGCGATCTCCACCTCGTGCACGGCGCCGTTGACGAACACCGCGTCGTCGCTTGTGACCTTGATCGACATGCCTTCCGGCAGGTTTGCCTGCAATTTCTCGACGGCGGCCTTGACGCCGGTGGAGATATCCAGCGTGTTCGATTCCGCCTGGCGGATGATGCCGATGCCGATGCCGGTCTTGCCGTCCGAACGCAACGTGGTCTGGCCGATGTCGGGGCCGAGCGTGACGGTGGCGACATCGCGGATGCGCGTCGTGCCGCCAATGATGATGTTCTCGAATTCTTCCGGCGTCGTCACATCGGCCGTGGTGCGAACGATCAGGTCCTGATTGGTCGTGGTGATCGAGCCGGCGGGTGAATCGAAGGCGACCGAGGCAAGGGCGGTCCTGAGGTCGGCGACGGTGAAGCCCAGGCTGGCGAGCTTGTTCTGGTCGACGTCGATGCGGAAGATCTTGTCGCGGTCGCCATAGACCTGGACGTCCGCGACGCCTGGAACGGCAGCCAGTTCGTCCTCGATCTGGTCCTGGACCACGACGGTCATGTCCTGTACCGACATGGTGTCGGAGGTGACGGCCAGGCGCATCACGGGGTCGGAGTTGGCGTCGGCCTTGACGATGCGCGGCGGATCGGCCGTCTCCGGCATCTGGTTGGCGACGCGGCCGACGGCATCCCGCACATCCGAGGCCCCGACATTGAGATCGACGCCGTCGTTGAATTCGATGGTGACGCGGCTCGAGCCGAAGGAGGAGGTCGAGGAGATCGACTTGACGCCGGAAACGCGGGCAACAGCTCCCTCGATGGTATCGGTCAGTTCGCGATCGACCGTTTCGGCCGCCGCGCCTTCGAAAGTCGTGGAAACGGTGACGACGGCGCGGTCGACATCAGGCAGTTCGCGGATCTCGACGCCATAGAAGGCGGCGAGGCCGGCGACCGCGATGAGGACATTCAGCACCAAGGCCATGACCGGCCTGCGGATGAACAGGGCGGTAAAGCCGGTCTCGCTAGCGGCGTTGACGGCTCCGGTCATGAGCCTTCGGCCGCGTTCGCGGCGCGCTGCTCTCCGCGGGCGATGCGGACTTCGCCGCCCTCGCTGACGCTCTGGGTGCCTTCGGTCACCACCATGTCGCCACTGTCCAGTTCCGCGTCGATCAACACGGTTTCGGTGTTGCGCTGGATGATGCGCACCGGCACCCGCTTGGCCTTGCCGTTCTCGACCGCCCAGACGTAAGCGCCCTCCGAGCCCCACAGGATCGCCAGCGGGCTGACGGCGGGGTAAGTCTCGCCAGGGAATTTCATGGTGATGGCGAACGACATGCCGGCGCGCAGCGAATCGGCCGGGTTGGCGATCGTCGCCTTGACCAGAAGCGTACGGCTGTTCTCGTCGATGTGGTTGTCAATGGCCGAAACCGTGCCGGTATAGCTGTTGCCGGGGTTGGCGATCGGCGTCGCCGACAATTGCGCGCCGATCTTGACGGCGGCGGCGAAGCGCTCCGGCACCAGGAAATCGACAAGGATCGAGGAACGGTCGTCGAGCGTGGCGATCGCCGACTGGTTGGTCACATAATTGCCGGCGGAGATCGGCAGGATGCCGACCGTGCCGGAGATCGGGGCGAGAACAGACCGGCGGTGCAGGGCGAGTTCCGCATCCTGTAGCGCCAGCTTGGCACCGGCCAGCACCACTTCGGCATCGGCGACGGCGACCGGTGTCGCCGCATTGGAGGCGCGCAGCGACCTGACCCGGTCGAGCTTGGCCTGTGCGTCCTGAAGCGCGAGCCGGGCACGGTCCTGGGCGATCACTTCGGTCTCGGAATCAAGAGTCGCGATGACCTGTCCCTTGTCGACATGGGTGCCGGACGAAACCAGCAATTCGGCGAGACGGCCGGAGGAGTAGGGATTGACCGTTACCGACGCATTGGCGCGGCCGGTGCCTATGGCCTGGAGCCGATCGTTTATGGTCGCGGAAATAGCGGGCACGACGACGACGTTGACCTGACGGGCTCGCTCGCCGCCAGCGGATTTCGTGCCGGCGCCAGTTTCAGCCGGAGGCGTTGCCGCGTAGGCCCAGTCTATTCCCCAGCGCGCCAGCACGTCCGGCGCGCCCGGAAAAAAGCGCAGCCAGGCGGCAACCGCCACCACCAGCACCACAAGAGCGAAAAGTATCTGTTTCCAGGCGGCCATCGGCACTCCGGTTGGCAAAACAATCCTTCCGTCCACCGGTTTCCCGAAATAAGCAGACGCAGCGGGCTATTCTAAGGCAAGAAGCAAGCCTCCGATATCGTGCCTTTATGACAATTCTTCAGTGTCCGCGCACATTAAATATGCGTAACGTTGCCGGTGTTCGTGCAGTTTTGATTTTTTAGTTCACTTCGAGCCGGGCTTTCGAGATTACAACGCTGGCTATGCCGCCCCGACGCCAGTTTCGGACCGAAATCGTTCCAGACTTATCCCGGGCTGCATCAACGCAGGCCTTCCATCTCGCGGATGCGCCGGGCGCCGTCGGCCTCGAGTTGCCTTGTGACGGCGCCGATCAGCGTTTCGGCGACGACGAAGAGCGCCGCCGAGGAGTCCCACGCCGAAGGCACGGCGGTTCGCCCGGCGATGACGTGACGGGCGAAGCGGGCGATCGGCGACAGCCACTGGTCGGTGAACAACACGATCTGCACGCCACGCTGATGCGCCTTCTCGGCGAAGCGGATGAGGCTGTCCTGGTAGCGCCTGATGTCGAAAATGACCAGCACGTCGCGCTTGCCCATGTCGATCAGCCTGTCGCGCCACATGCTTTCCTGACCGGCGAGGTGAATGACGTCAGGCTGGATGATGGCAAGGTGGGCGGCCATGTAGCGCGCCAGCGGATCGGTGAAGCGGCCGCCGATCAGGAATGTCTTGCCGCGACGCTCTGCGAGGCGGGACGCGATGTCGGCAAGCTGCTTGTCGGACAGGTGCCGGAACGTCTCGCGCATATTGTCGAGCGTTGCCTCCAGCATCGGCGACGCCGTGCCGCCGGGCAAGGGCGGATTGAGCGTGCGGGTCGCAGGGGACTGCAATTGCGCCGCCAGTTCGTCCTGCAGGCTCGACTGGAACTCCGGATAGTTCTGGAAGCCGAGCCTGGCGACGAAACGCAGGATCGTCGGCGAGGACACGCCGGCCGCGGACGAGAATTCGGCGACAGTCTTCAGACCGATCATCGGATAGCTCGCTATCAGCGTCTGGGCCGCGCGCCGCTCGCCGGCCGGCATTGTGCCGATGCGGTCGGCGATCAATTCGGCAATACTGGAAATCATCTTTCCCATCCATGGCCCGGCCGACGGTGTTTTCCCCAAATCGCATTTGACAAAGCCGGGCAAACTGTATGAAATCATCCATAGGGACGCAATGAGGCAAAATACGTAACATACGATACAGCGCTCCCCGGGGACCGCAGACTATGGAGAAAGCACGGCCCGCCAGCCTTGCATCGCCTGATGCCGTAAGGGTGACCAACCCGGGCGGATCGAGTCCCTTCGTGCTCACTTGCGACCACGCCTCCAATTTCGTTCCCGCCGAATTCGGCACGCTCGGCCTCACCGCCGAGGACCTGTCGCGTCACATCGCCTGGGACCCGGGCGCGCTGCCCGTTGCGCTGCGCATGGCGCAGGCGCTCGATGCGACGCTGGTCGAAACCTGCATTTCGCGTCTCGTCATCGACTGCAACCGGCCGCTTGACGCGCCGGACCTGGTGCCGCCGGTCAGCGAAACCACAGCCATACCGGGCAACACCGGCCTGTCGGAAAAGCAGCGCGCGGCGCGGGTCGCCCTGTCCTGGCAGCCGTTTCATAACGCCATCGAGCATATTGTCGAAGACAGGATGGCGCGCGGCCAGGAGACGCGGCTGGTATCGGTGCATTCCTTCACGCCGGTCTACAAAGGCCGAGACCGGCCCTGGCATATCGGCATCATCCACGATGACGACCGCCGGCTGGCAGCGCCGCTGATATCGGCGCTGCGGCACCTTGCCGGCATCACCGTGGGCGTCAACGAACCCTATTCGCCGGCCGACCGCGTCTATTTCACGCTGGAACGCCATGCGCGCCTGCGCGGGCTGCCCTGCGCGATGATCGAAATCCGCAACGATGAAATCTCCGGCGAGACCGGGCAGCGGAAATGGGCGGATTTGCTCACAGGCATCTTTTCGGATCTAGAGCCCGAGGAGACCAGGGGCGCCAGGGAACACGCAGTGGGAAAGTCAGTTCAATCGGCTAGCTGAGAACGCAAGGGGACTAAAAATGGCAGCACCTGGATATACCGAAGTTGACAAGGCGGAGGACGTCAAGGTCCTCCACAGCATGGGCTACGCCCAGGAACTGGAGCGGCGCCTCAGCCGCTTTTCGAATTTCGCCGTTTCCTTCTCCATCATCTGCATCCTGTCGGGCGGCATCAATTCGCTGGCGCAGGCAACGTCGGGCGCCGGCGGCATCGGCATCGGCATCGGCTGGCTGGTCGGCTGCTTCGTCTCGTTGACGTTCGCCGTCGCCATGTCGCAGATCAGCTCGGCCTATCCGACGGCCGGCGGGCTCTATCATTGGGGCTCGATCCTGGGCAACCGCGGCACCGGCTGGGTCACGGCCTGGCTCAACCTGCTCGGCCTGATCACCGTGCTCGGCGCCATCAATGTCGGCACCTGGACGTTCTTCATCGGCGCCTTCGGACCGGCGCTCGGCATCGAAGGCACGCTGACCAACCAGATGATCTTTCTGGTCATCATCACCGGCGCCCAGGCGCTGATCAACCATCTCGGCATCAAGCTGACGGCCAAGCTCACCGACTTCTCGGGCTATCTCATCTTCTTCGGCTCGATCCTGATCGCGGTGGTCTGCCTGCTCTCCGCCGAAACCTGGGATTTCAGCCGGCTGTTTACCTTCCATAACTACTCCGGCGATGCCGGAGGCGGCGTCTGGCCGTCGGTTTCGAATGCCTGGGTGTTCGCGCTCGGCCTCCTGCTGCCGATCTACACCATCACCGGTTACGACGCCTCGGCGCATACGTCCGAGGAGACCATCAAGGCGGCCAGCTCGGTGCCGCGCGCCATGGTCATGTCGGTGATCTGGTCGGCCGTGTTCGGCTATCTGTTCCTAGCCGCGTTCGTGCTGATGATCCCGAACATGGACGATGCCGCCAAGCAAGGCTGGAACGTGTTCTTCTGGGCCTTCGACCAGCGCGTCAGCCCTGGCCTCAAGGAGTTCGTCTATCTCGTCGTGTTCATCGCTCAGCTGCTGTGCGGCCTCGCCACCGTCACCTCAGCCTCGCGCATGATCTTCGCCTTCTCGCGTGACGGCGGCCTGCCGGGTTCGTCTGCACTGGCCAAGGTCAGTCCGACCTACCGCACGCCGGTGGCGGCGATCTGGACGGCATCGATCCTGTCGGTGCTGTTCGTCTGGGGTTCGACGCTGGTTTCGGTCGCCGGCACCTCGGCCTACACCATCGTGGTGTCCTGCACCGTCATCTTCCTGTTCCTGTCCTTCACCGTGCCGATCGTGCTCGGCATGCTGGCCTGGGGCACGCCCAAATGGGACAAGATGGGACCGTGGAACATGGGGCGCGGCGTGTTCATGCTGTTTGCGGTCCTGTCGATCGTGTCGATGATCCTGATCTTCGTCATTGGCATCCAGCCGCCGAACGACTGGGCGCTCTACATCACCGTCGGCTTCTTCATCCTGACCGCGATCGTCTGGTTTGCCTTCGAGCGCAACCGCTTCCAGGGTCCGCCGCTCGGCGACATCATCGCGGCGCGCCAAGCGGCGATCAAGGCGGCTGAGCAGGCCGTCGGCGAAACCGGCCACTGAGGCCAGCATCTCACAGCCATGGCCGGCGCATCGCCGGCCATGGCTTCGACCCTTCGAAATCGACAAGCCCAAAATGACAAGCACTGGAGCGCCAAAGGAATGGCCGGAAATTTCTCGTTCGATCAGTTGAAGAAAGCGGTTTCCGGCGGGGAGATCGACACGGTGCTGGCCTGCATCGTCGATATGCAGGGACGGCTGGCGGGAAAACGGTTCCTGGCCCAGTACTTCGTCGATTCCGCGCATGACGAGACGCATGGCTGCAACTATCTCCTGGCCGCCGACATCGATATGGAGCCGGTGCCCGGCTATAAGGCGGCAAGCTGGTCGAAGGGCTATGGCGATTTCGTCATGAAGCCCGACCTCGCGACGCTGCGGCGCATTCCGTGGCTGGAAAAGACAGCGCTCGTGATCTGCGACGTGCTCGATCACCACACCCATGACGACCTGCCGCATTCCCCGCGCGCCATCCTGAAGAAGCAGGTCAAGCGGCTGACGGAGCGCGGTTATATCGGCTATTTCGCCTCCGAGCTCGAATTCTACCTCTTCAGCGAGACCTACGATTCCGCCCGCAAGAAGCACTGGCAGGGCCTCGACACCGCCTCGCCCTATATCGGCGACTATCAGATCGGCATCACCACCAAGGAAGAAGGCGTCATGCGACGGCTTCGCAACGAGATGGAAGCGGCAGGCATCCCGATCGAGAACTCGAAGGGCGAGTGGGGGCCGGGTCAGGAAGAGATCAATGTGCGCTATGCCGAGGCCCTCGACATGGCCGATCGCCACGTCATCCTGAAGAACGGCGCTAAGGAGATCGCCGAATCCGAAGGCAAGGCGATTTCCTTCATGGCCAAGTACAATTACGGGCTCGCCGGCAATTCCAGCCACATCCACAATTCGCTCTGGAGCGCCGACGGCAAGACGCCGCTTTTCTTCGACAGACAAGCCGACTGGACGCTGTCGAGCCTCGGCCAGCAATGGGCGGCGGGCCAACTTAAATACGCCAAGGAGTTCACCTGGTTCCTGGCGCCCTACATCAATTCCTATAAGCGCTTCCAGGCCGGAACGTTCGCGCCGACCAAGATCATGTGGAGCGAAGACAATCGCACCGCCGGCTTCCGCCTGTGCGGCGAAGGCACCAAGGGCATCCGGATGGAATGCCGCATCGGCGGCGCCGACTTGAACCCCTATCTCGCCTTCGCGGCGTTGATCGCCGCCGGCCTTGCCGGCATCGACGAGAAGCTGGAGCTGCAAAAGCCCTTCGTCGGCGACGCCTATCAGGCCTCGCGCCTGCCGGAGATCCCGAAGACGCTGCGCGACGCCACCGACACGCTGGCCAAGTCCAAGATGCTGAAACAGGCGCTCGGCGAGGACGTGCTCGAACACTACGTCCACACCGCCAAATGGGAGCAGTTCGAATACGACCGCCGCATTACGGATTGGGAACTGCACAGGGGGTTCGAGCGATACTAGAAAGATAGTAAGTTACTACCCTTACCTTGATCGGAAACGCGGATTGAACTAGATTTATGTGATGACCGAAGGAACCAAATACCATCCGCTTTTCGAGCATCTTCTGTTCTCGGGCCAAGGCCATATGTCCATGAGCTTCGCGGAGATTGAGCAAGTAATAGGCGGCCGCTTGCCGCCGTCGGCGCGACAGCGGGAGGAATGGTGGGCGAACAGCCCGAACGGGCACAGCCAGGCACGCGCCTGGTTGCGCGCAAACTATCGGGCGTCCCATGTCGACCTTGCGAACGAACGCGTGGATTTTAAACTGGAGGGATGGCCCGAGGGCTATCGAAAGCCGAACATGGCTACCATGGACAAGACTCCTCCGGGAATGGCGGAGCCAGCGCAGGCTAGCTACGAACTTCCACGGGAAAATATCGACCATCCGCTTTTCGGCATATGGACAGGCAAGGTTACGCTTTGCCCAGGGCATGATTACACTAGGCCGGCTTTTGAGCCTGATGTGCAGCCGTGACGCATAGGTTGCTGCTCGACACGTGCGCGATCATATGGATAGCGCTGAACGAGCCGATCAGGCCGGAAGCCAAGACTGCGATCAATACCGCCGCGGCTGTTGACGAGAAGATCCGGGTTTCCCCCATTTCGGCCTGGGAATTGGGCCTGCTGAGCGCCAAGGGCCGGTTGGCGGCAGCAAAGTCGCCAACAAGCATTTTTGGGGAAGTGATCGCCACGCCAGGCATCAAGGTGGAGGCTCTTTCGCCGGGCTTGTTGATTGAATCGTCCTTCTTGCCCGGATCGCTTCACGGCGATCCGGCAGATAGAATATTGATCGCGACGGCACGGGCGTTCGATCTGACGCTCGTGACGCGCGATCAGTCGATACTGGATTATGCGAGAGCGGGGCATGTTCGCGCCCTTGCCTGCTGACGCTTTGCCTTTCGATATGGAGACATCTTCTTGGAAATCGTGAAACTCAAATCCCCTATCGATGGTTCGGTCTATGCCGAGCGTCCGATCGCCACCGACCAGGCGGTCAATGCCGCTGTCGAGCGCGCCAAGGCAGCGCAGGAGAAGTGGGCGCAGACTCCGATCGCCGAGCGCGGCAAGTACATGCTGGCGATGCTCGAGGCGTTGGTTGCCATGACCGACGAGATCGTGCCGGAGATCGCCTGGCAGATGGGGCGTCCGGTGCGCTATGGCGGCGAGTTCGGCGGCGTCAAGGAACGCACCAGCCATATGGTCGAAATCGCCGAGGCGGCGCTGAAATCCGTGCCGGCCTCCAATCCGAAGGACGGGTTCCGCCGCTATGTGAAGAAGGATCCGCTCGGCGTGGTCATGGTGATCGCGCCGTGGAACTATCCTTACCTCACCGCGGTCAACACGATCGTGCCGGCGCTGATGGCCGGCAACACCGTCATCCTCAAACATGCCGCGCAGACGCTGCTGGTCGGCGAGCGTTTCCAGCAGGCTTTCGACAGAGCAGGCCTGCCCAAGGGCGTGTTCCAGAACATCGTGCTGAACCATGTCCAGACAGAAAGATTGCTTGGCTCGGGCAAGATCGACCACGTCAATTTCACCGGCTCGGTCGCCGGCGGCCGCGCCATCGAAAAGGCAGCGGCGGGCACCTTCATGACGCTCGGATTGGAGCTTGGCGGCAAGGATCCGGCCTATGTCTTGCCCGACGCCAAGATGGACCATGCGGTCGCCAATCTGGTCGATGGCGCCTTCTACAATTCCGGCCAGTGCTGCTGCGGCATCGAACGCGTCTATGTGCATGAAAGGGTCTATGACGAGTTCGTCGAAGCCTTCATCGCCGAGACGAAGAACTATGTCGTCGGCAACCCGCTCGAACAGGCGACGACGATGGGGCCGATGGCGCAGGCGCGTTTCGCCGACCTGATCCGTGAGCAGAAGGCCGAGGCGCTGCGCAAGGGCGCCAAGGCGCATATCAACATGAAGGTGGCTCAGGACAAGGCCGGCTCGCCCTATCTGGCGCCGGAGGTGCTGACCGGCGTCGACCATCAGATGAGCGTCATGCGCGAGGAAAGTTTCGGCCCGATCGTCGGCATCATGAAGGTGCGCAACGACGAGGAGGCGATCGCGCTGATGAACGACAGCCCCTACGGCCTGACCGCCTCGATCTGGACGCGCGACACCGAGCATGCGGTGGCGATCGGCGACCGCGTCGAGACCGGCACGGTGTTCATGAACCGCTGCGACTACCTCGACCCGGCGCTGGTCTGGACCGGCGTCAAGGACACCGGCAAGGGGGCCGGCTTGTCCGCCATCGGCTACGACAACCTGACCCGGCCGAAATCCTTCCACCTGCGCGAAGCCATCTGATTTTTTGAAAGACAAACATGTCCAAGCTGATCTCCAAATGGAACTACCCCACCACCGTCCGCTTCGGCGCCGGGCGCATCAAGGAATTGCCCGAGGTGCTCGCCGCCACCGGCATCAAGCGGCCGCTCTTCGTCACCGATCCGGGGCTGGCGAAACTGCCGGTCGTCGCTTCGACGCTGAAAATCCTCGATGACGCAAAAGTGCCCTACGGCGTTTTCTCCGAAGTGAAGCCGAATCCGGTCGATTCCAATCTCACCGCCGGCATCGCGGTGTTCAAGAAGGGCAAGCATGACGGCGTCATTGCCTTCGGCGGCGGCTCGGCGCTCGACCTTGGCAAGCTGATCGCCTTCCAGGCGGGACAGACGCGCCCGGTCTGGGATTTCGAGGACATCGGCGACTGGTGGACACGCGCCAACTCGGACGCGATCGCGCCGATCATAGCGGTGCCGACCACGGCCGGCACCGGGTCCGAAGTCGGCCGCGCCGGCGTCATCACCAATGAGGCGACCCACACCAAAAAGGTCATCTTCCATCCGAAGCTGCTGCCGGCGATCGTCATTGCCGATCCGGAGCTGTCGGTCGGCATGCCGGGCTTCATCACCGCCGGCACCGGCATGGACGCGCTGGCCCATTGCCTCGAGGCTTATTGCGCGCCGGGCTATCATCCGATGGCCGACGGCATCGCCGTGGAAGGCATCAGACTTGTCTTCGAGAACCTGCCAAAGGCCTATGCCAACGGCAGGGATCTGGTCGCCCGCGCCAACATGATGAGCGCCGCGGCGATGGGCGCGGCAGCCTTCCAGAAGGGGCTGGGGGCGATCCATTCGCTGTCGCATCCCATCGGGGCGCTCTACGACACCCATCACGGCATGACCAATGCGGTGTTCATGCCCTATGTGCTCGCCTTCAACCGCGAGGCGATCGAGGACCGCATCGCGCGGCTCGCCGCCTATTGCGGCATAAGGGGCGGCTTCGACGGCTTCGCCAAGGCTGTCATCAAGCTTCGCAAGGAATTGAAGGTGCCGCATGCGCTGCCTGGCCTGATCAAGGGGCTCGACATGGACAAGAAGCGCAGGGCCTTGATCGCCGATATGGCGGTGGTCGATCCGACAGCCGGCGGCAACCCGGTCAAGCTGACCAAGAAGGCAGCGCTGACGCTGCTCGAAAATGCAATCGCCGGGACGGTGTGATACCGCTTTAAGGGTAAAGTTGATCTGGAAAATCAGGGGCAACCAAGGGGAAAGGGGTGAAGTGCAAGGCAAAAAGTAATTAGCCGGAAAATTAAGTGGGGGCTAATTGCTACAGTCGATTAAAAGGAGTTAACTTTCGTGCTGCCAGCGGTGGGGTTTCATAAAGCTTTCATCTGGCTGTCACACGAAAACGATACCGCATCGCAGGCGTCCAACGGCGTCAGTTCAACGGAGAGAACACATGTTCAAATTCACGGGGAAAGTGCTTTCCCTTTCGGCCGCGGCGCTGTTTGCGTCGACGGTGATTTCGTCCGCGGCTCCGCTGGACGATCTCGTCAAGGCCGCGAAGGCGGAAGGCCAGCTCACCACCATCGCTTTGCCGCATGACTGGTGCGGTTACGGCGACGTTATCGCGGGGTTCAAGGCGAAATATCCGGAAATCACCATCAACGAGCTCAACCCCGACGCCGGCTCGGGCGACGAGGTCGAGGCGATCAAGGCCAACAAGGACAATAAGGGTCCGCAGGCGCCCGACGTCATCGACGTCGGCCTGTCCTTCGGCCCGACTGCCAAGGCCGACGGCCTGCTGATGCCCTACAAGGTGTCGACCTGGGACTCGATCCCCGACAGCGCCAAGGATGCCGACGGCGCCTGGTACGGTGATTACTACGGCGTTCTGGCGATGATGGTGAACAAGGATCTGGTCAAGGAATCGCCTGTTGACTGGGCCGATCTGCTGAAGCCGGAATTCGCCAATTCAGTGGCTCTCGCCGGCGATCCGCGCGCTTCGAACCAGGCCATCCAGGCGGTCTATGCCGCTGGTCTTTCGAGTGGAGCCGCGGCTGGCGAAGCCGCGGGCACCGCCGGCCTCGACTTCTTCAAGAAGCTCAATGCCGCCGGCAACTTCGTACCGGTCATCGGCAAGCCGGCGACACTCGCCCAGGGTCAGACCCCGATTCTGATCAACTGGGACTACAACGCGCTCGCCGGCCGTGACACGCTGAAGGGCAACCCGCCGGTCGACGTCGTCGTGCCGAAGACCGGCGTCGTCGCCGGCGTCTACGTGCAGGCGATCAGCGCCTATGCGCCGCATCCGAACGCAGCCAAGCTCTGGATGGAATACCTCTATTCAGACGAAGGCCAGATCGGCTGGCTCAAGGGCTATTGCCACCCGATCCGCTTCAACGATCTCGCCAAGAACGGCAAGATCCCGGCGGACGTCCTGGCCAAGCTGCCGCCGGCGGAAGCCTATGCTTCGGCGGTGTTCCCGACGCTGGACGAGCAGGGCAAGGCCAAGGAAGCCGTCACCAAGAACTGGGACTCCGTTGTCGGTGCCAACGTCAAGTAACAGTTGAATCCACCGGGCGGCTTCGCGGCCGCCCGGTTCCCCCTCGAAGACGGTAGCCGGCGCATGACCGATCTCTCGCTTTCCAGTCACGATACCGCAGGCAAGACCGCGCCGCCCGCGGAGGCACGCGCGTTGCGATTGCCGACGCAATGGCTAGGCGTCGCTCCGTTCTTCATCTTCGCCATCATGTTCCTGATTTTGCCCACGCTTTATCTGATGCTGGGCGCATTCCAGAATGATGCCGGCGAGTTCACGCTCGAGAACATTGTCGCTCTGGCGCAGCCGTCGATCGTTGCCGCTTACTGGATATCGATCAAGGTAAGCCTGGCCTCGGCGCTGATCGGCGCTTTCGCGGGCCTGGCCATCGCCATCGCCATCGTGCGCGGCGGGCTGCCGGACTGGATACGCTCGGCCACCCTGACTTTTTCCGGCGTCGCCTCCAATTTCGCCGGCGTGCCGCTGGCCTTCGCCTTCCTCGCCACGCTCGGCCGGCTCGGTCTTGCCACGGTGATCCTGAACACCGTGTTCGGCCTCAACATCTATGCCCACGGCTTCAACATCCTGTCCTTCTGGGGCCTGACGCTGACCTATGTCTATTTCCAGATACCGCTGATGGTGGTCATCATCACGCCGGCAATCGATGGCTTGAAGAAGGAATGGGGTGAAGCTGCCGCCACGCTTGGCGCGACCACCGCGCAATATTGGCGCATCGTGGTCATCCCTGTGATCTGGCCGAGTTTTCTCGGCACCGTGATCCTGCTTTTCGCCAACGCCTTCGGGGCGATCGCCACCGCCTATGCGCTGACCGGCTCGTCGCTCAACATCGTGCCGATCCTGCTCTACGCGCAAATCCGCGGCGACGTGCTGCACAATGCCCATCTCGGCTACGCGATCGCCTTCGGCATGATCGTCATCACCGGCCTGGCCAATGTCTTCTACATCTGGTTCCGGACCCGTTCCGAGAGGTGGCTGAAATGAAGTCGGGCAGATTCTGGGCCTGGGTGGTCTTCATCCTCGGCGCGGCCTATTTCTTCATCCCGTTGATCGCGACGGTGGAATTTTCCATGCGCATGCGGCGCGGCGCCTATTCCTTCGACGCCTACCGGATCGTGCTCGGCGACGCGCGTTTCCAGGCGACCTTCCTGTATTCGGTGGTCGCCGCCATCTTCACCATCATTCTGGGTGTGCTGATCGTGGTGCCGGCAGCCTACTGGATCCGATTGCGGCTGCCGCAGCTCAGGCCGATCGTCGAGTTCATCACGCTTTTGCCGTTGGTCATTCCGGCCATCGTCATCGTCTTCGGCTATATCAGGATGTACGGCTCGAATTCACCCTTGCCGTTCCTCGGGTCCGATATGGGAACCAATGCCTTGCTGGTCATCGGCTATGCGACCTTGGCGCTGCCCTATATGTATCGTGCCGTCGATACGGGGCTCAGAACCATCGACGTGCGGACGTTGACGGAAGCGGCCCAGATCCTCGGGGCCGGCTGGGGCACGATCATCACCCGCGTCATCCTTCCCAATGTGCTGATCGCGGTGTTGTCCGGCGCCTTCCTGACATTCGCCATCGTCATCGGCGAGTTTACGATGGCGAGCTTGCTGAACCGGCCGGCTTTCGGCCCGTACCTGCAGAATGTCGGGGCCAACCGCGCCTATGAGCCGGCGGCGCTTGCCATCATCGCCTTCGTCATCACCTGGGGCTGCATGTCGCTGATCCAGATCCTGTCGCGCTTCGCGCCGAAATCGGCTAATCGTCCGAACTGACCCGAAAGAAAAAGCCATGGCCGAGCCATTCCTCTCCATCCAGCATGTGCGAAAATCCTTCGGCGCCACCACTGTTGTCGAGGATTTCAATCTCGACGTCGAACCGGGCGAGTTCGTCTCATTCCTCGGCCCGTCAGGCTGCGGCAAGACGACGGTGCTGCGCATGGTCGCCGGCTTCGAGGAGCCGTCGGCCGGCAAGATCGTCGTCGGCAGCAAGGACATCACCAGGCTGAAGCCGAACCAGCGCAATGTCGGCATGGTGTTCCAGGCCTATGCCCTGTTCCCGAACCTGACCGTGGCGCAGAACATCGGCTTCGGACTGAAAGTCGCCGGCATGTCCAGGGCGGATATCGATGCCCGTGTCGCCGAAATGCTCGGCATCATCAAGCTGCCGCAGATGGCCGACCGCTATCCTTATCAGCTCTCGGGCGGCCAGCAGCAGCGTATCGCGCTGGCCCGCGCCATCGCACCGAAGCCGAAGCTCTTGCTGCTCGACGAGCCGCTGTCGGCGCTTGATGCCAAGGTGCGCGTCTCGCTGCGCGAGGAAATCCGCTCGATCCAGAAGAAGCTCGGCATCACCACCATCTTCGTCACCCATGACCAGGAAGAGGCGCTGTCGATCTCCGACCGCATCGCGGTGATGTATGGCGGCAAGGCCGAGCAGGTCGGCACGCCGTTCGAGATCTACAACCGGCCGGCAACCAAGTTCGTCGCCAATTTCGTCGGCACGCTGAACGTGCTGGAAGGCACCGTCACCGACGCGGCGTCGGGCAAGGTTCGTGTCAACACCGAGGAAGTCTCGCTCAAGGGCAGGCTCAACGGCTCGAAGTCCGGCGATACGCTGTCATTGGCGTTGCGGCCGGAAGCCATTTCGCTCGGCCGCCAGCCCGGCCGCGATTCAAGCCTGTCCGGCGAGATCTCCGAAGTGCACTTTCTCGGCTCGGTGATCCGGGTCCGGGTCGGCATCGGCGGCAACACCGTTTCGCTCGACACGTTCAACAGTTCGACGACGCCACCGCCGGCCGTTGGCGAGAAGGCGGAGATTTCCTTCTCGTCGGGCGACCTGCTGGTGCTGCACTGACGCGGCCGAAGCGCCCTGTCGATCCGGTCACCGGTCCAGTTGCCGGACGATGCACTCCTCTTGGACAATCAACAGCATCCTGCGGCTTTGCCACTGCCAAGAACTCCGCTTCGCCGCTACGATGAGCCATGGCGCTATTTGAGCTCACCCTTGTCCTCCTGCTGATCGCCGTTGCGCTGACGGCGCTGTCGCGGCGCCTGCAGGTTCCTTACCCCGCCTTGCTGGCGCTGGCGGGCGCCGGCCTTGGCTTCCTGCCCGGCGCGCCGACGATCGAGATCGATCCGGAACTGGCGCTTGCGCTGTTCATTGCGCCGGTGCTGCTCGACGCGGCCTACGACACATCGCTGCGCGATCTTAACCGCTACAGGCTGCCGCTTGTGCTGTTGGCGCTTGGCGCGGTCGTTTTCACGACCGCCGTCGTGGCCCTGGTCGGCTGGAAAATGGCCGGCCTGCCGATCGCCGCCGCCATAGCCCTCGGCGCCATCGTGGCGCCGCCGGACGCGGTTGCCGCGAGCGCCGTGCTCGGGCAGTTCAAAGTGCCGCACCGCATCACGGCCATCCTTCAGGGCGAAAGCCTGCTCAATGACGCCACCGCGCTTTTGATCTATCGCATCGCGATCACTGCCGCCGCCGGTCCCGTTCTTTTGGGCAGTGCCGTTCCGATGGTCCTGCTGTCGACCATCGGCAGCCTGGCCGCGGGCTATCTGCTCGGCCGCCTGTCCCAGGCGATGCTTGGACGCATCGAAGATGCGGCGAGCGGCACCGTCGTGCAGTTCGCCGGGACGTTCGGCGTCTGGATCCTGGCTGACAGGCTGGGGCTCTCGGCCATCATCACCATCGTCGTCTATGCCATGACCATCGCGCGCACCGCACCGCGGCGCATGTCGGCCAGAAAGCGCGTCAGCTCCTATTCCGTCTGGGAGACGGCGGTGTTCGTGCTCAACGTGCTGGCTTTCGTGCTGATGGGCCTGCAGGCGCGGCTGATCGTCGGTCGCCTGGCCGAGCAGGGACAGTCCGAGGCGTTCCTGTTTGCAGGGACGATCCTGGCCGTCGTCATCGTTTCCCGCCTTGCCTGGGTGCTGGGCTGCGGCGCCGTGATCCGAGGGCTTGCCCGCTTCGGCAATGCGGAGCAGCGGCAAGAGGTGCCGTCGTTTCGCGGCGGGGTGCTGATCGGCTGGTGCGGCATGCGCGGCCTGGTGACGCTGGCGGCTGCCTTCGCATTGCCGGCGAACTTCCCCGGCCGCGATCCGATCGTGCTCACCGCCTTTTGCGTGGTGCTGGGCACGCTTGTCCTGCAAGGCATGAGCCTGAAGCCGTTGCTGCGCCTGCTTCGTCTCGAACCGGACGAGACCATAGACCGCGAGGTCGCGCAGGCCCGTGTCGCCATCATGCAGGCGGCCCTCGACATATTGAGCGGCAAGACCTCGACCGCGGCGGCGGCGGTGCGCGAGCAGTATGCCGCACAGCGCAAGGTCGCCAAGAACCCCGACGACGCCCAGGCAGCAACCGAGTACGACCGGCTGCGGCTCTATGCCATCAAGCGCCAGCGCGACGCGCTGGAAGAACTTCGCCGCAACGGGACGATCGGTGACGAGGCCTATCACCGGCTGGAGGAAGAAATCGACTGGTCGGAGCTGGCGGCTTCCCCGGCGGGACGGTTCCAGCCGCTGACGACCTAGGCGAGGCGAGGGGCTTTTGCGTCGTGGCCCAGCCGGGCCGCCGCGGCGGTCCATTGCAAGGTCGCCGTCGAAACGGTACTGCCGTCACCAAACTGAGCCGGATGAGCAATGAAGCTGGTCAGCTACAATATCCAATACGGGTTCGGCAGCGACGGCCTCTACGATCCGGCGCGCGCCGCGCGCATTGTTGCCGGCGCCGATGTCATCGCCTTGCAGGAGGTCGAGCGGCACTGGCAGCGCAGCAATTTCGACGACCAGCCAGAGCTGCTTTCGCGGCTGCTGCCGGACTATCACTGGGTCTACGGCCCGGCCTTCGACATGGACGCCAGCGAACAGCGCGACGGCCGCATCGTCAACCGGCGCCGGCAGTTCGGCACCATGGTGCTGTCGAAGCTGCCGATCGTCTGGTCGCGGCTGCATGCGCTGCCGATGCGCCGCACACTGCGGCCGCTCAACACCCGCAACGCGGCGCTCGAATGCATGATCCGCACGCCGGCGGGTCCGGTGCGGGTGCTTTCATTGCATCTCGCCCATGTCGCGGCTGAAGAACGGCTCGAGCAGATCGACTATCTGCTTGCCGAGCATCGCCGGGCGCCCTCCGATGGGGGGCCGTGGAGCGGCGCCGACGACGAGCCGGCGCGCAATTGGAGCAATGGCGAGCCAGAGCCGGAGAACCCGCTGGCGGCGATCTGGATGGGCGATTTCAACATGGAGCCGGGCAGCGCCGAATACCGCCGCATCGTCGGCGGCACGCCCTATCATCGCGGTGCCGCCTATCTGGATGGGTTCGTCGATGCCGCTGCCGTGGCGATTGAACCGGCGGATGACTTCCACACGCATGAGAAGATCATCGACGGCAGGCTGGCAAAGCGCCGGCTCGATCATTGCTTCGTCGGCGGCCTGTTTGCCGGTCGTGTGCGCTCGGTCAGCTCGGACATTGGCGAAGTGGCTTCCGATCATTTTCCGGTCAGGATCGACATCGATCTCGAAACGCCCGCCGGCCCCGGAGGCGGATGAGGCCCAAATGACGCTTTTCGTCTTCTTCGCGGTGCTTGCGGCGGCCGCCATGCACGCGATCTGGAATGCGCTGGTCAAGGTCCATCTCGACCGCTTCCTGTCGATCACCCTGATGACGCTTGGCATGGGATTTGCCGCGCTTTTCGCACTTCCCTTCGTCGAGGTGCCGAGGGCGGAAGTCTGGCTCTATATCATTGCCTCCGTCGTCTTCCACATGGGCTACCGGACCTTCCTGATCGGCGCTTACCAGGCCGGCGACTTCGCCCAGACCTATCCTCTGGCGCGCGGCACCGCGCCCTTGCTGGCGGCGCTTGGCGGTATGTTCGTGGTCGCCGAAGTGCCGGCGCCGCTCGCCATTCTGGGTATTCTTTTGCTGTCGGCCGGCACGCTGGTGATGTCGTTTCGCGGCGGCGCGCATCTGGAACGATTGAACCTGCGCGCGGTGGGCTTTGCGCTGGGGACCTCGATCTTCATCGCCAGCTACACACTGTCCGACGGCAGCGGGGCGCGGCTGGCGGCCACGGCGCAGAGCTATGCCGCCTGGCTGTTCGTGTGCGATGCGCTTGGAGCGCTGGTGCTGTGCCTGATCTTCCGTGGACCGCGGGCCTTGCCGGTGCTGGCGCGGGACTGGAAAGCGGGGCTGTTCACCGGCGTGCTGAGCGGCGCTGCCTACTGGATCGTCATGTGGGCGATGACCAAGGCGCCGATCGCCTCGGTGGCATCGCTGCGCGAGACCTCCATCCTGTTCGCCATGGTGATCTCGGTGTTCGCGCTCGGCGAGAAGATGACAGGCTGGCGCGGCGCCGCCGCGCTCAGCATCGTCGCCGGCGTCGTGGCGCTCAGACTCGGCTGACGTCGTGGTCCAGCACGGTCATCACCTGGCCGCGCCGTTCCGGACTGAAGCGGATGACGATGATGATGCAGACGGCGACCACGCCGGCGAATAGCGCCGACGCGTAGCCATAGCTGCCTCCGGGAGCCTCGGCTATGCCCGCCTGATAGGGACCGCCATAGGAGGCTGCGAGATTGCCGGCCTGGTAGATGAAGCCGGGCAGGGTCGCGCGCACCGCGCCGGGCGAGAGCTCGTTGAGGTGCACCGGAATGACGCCCCAGGCGCCCTGGACCGCGACCTGCATGACGAAGGCGCCGATGGCCAGCATGAAGGGCGTCGAGCTGTAGGCCCATAGCGGGATGGACGGCAAGGCAATCAGGCAGGCGAGCGTGATCGCATTGACGCGGCCGATCTTCTCGGACAGCGCGCCGAACGCCAGACCGCCGACGATGGCGCCAATGTTGGCGACGATGGTGATCCAGCTCACCGTGTGCGGGTCGAAACCATGCTGCTTCTTCAGGAATGTCGGGTAGAGATCCTGCGTGCCGTGGCTGAAGAAGTTGAAGAACATCATCAGCACGACCGCATAGAGGGCGACGCCCCAGTGCTTTTGCAGTGTCTCCAGCATGCCGGGCCTTGCGGTCTTCCGCGCCTCGACGAAGGCCGGCGATTCCGGAACATGTGAGCGGATGAAAAGGACGATCAGGGCCGGGATGAAACTGAGCAGGAACATGGCGCGCCAGCCGATCGTGTAGCCGCCGATCGTCTGGTGATAGAGCAGGCCATAGACGACCGCCGCTAGGAGGTAGCCGGCCGGATAGCCGCATTGCAGGATGCCCGAGACCATGCCGCGGGCGCTGGGCGGGATGGATTCCATGGCAAGCGAGGAGCCAAGTCCCCATTCGCCGCCCATGGCGATGCCGAACAGTGCGCGCAGCGCCAGGAATATGCCGAGATTGGGCGAGAAGGCGGCCAAAGCGCCGATCACGGAATAACTGACGATGTTGAGCATCAGGATGGGCTTGCGCCCGAATTTGTCTGCCAACGTGCCGAAGAAGAACGCGCCAATGAAGCGCGTCGCAAGGGTCAGGAAAAGCGCCTTTGACACCGCCGGGACGTCGGTCTGGAATTCAGACGCAATGTCGGTGAGCAGGAATGTCAGAAGGAAGAAATCGAAAGCGTCGAGCGTCCAGCCCAGGAATGAGGCAAGGACGGTTTTCTTCTGCTGCGAATTGAGCTTCAAGGCGTTCCTCCTGATGTCGAGGAACGTTATCGCGTCGAGGCGGACAATCGTCAGTCACTTTTCAGAGAACTTGGTCACGTTTGCGTAGGGGGTCACCGAGTCCACAGCCGCATTCATTGGACACCCGCCGGCCGAAGCCGACGGGCTATCAGCCCAGCAGGTGGTTCCAACTGACGCGAGGCACCTGGAGGCCAAGGTTGCGAGTCGAGACATCAGTGGCAATGCGGTCAGCAACCTTCCGTCGTCGTTTCCATCTGGCCAGGGCCGCGGACTTGGCGCTGGTATCCTGCTGACCGGGAGCTGACTCCTTGGCGCTGCCTGTCTGTTGGCCCGGTGCGCAATCCTTAGCGGAGTTGGTCGACTTGGTCGTGGTCGAGTCCGTGTTCTGATCCGTCGGCATCGTTGTCGTCGTGGAGGAGGAGCCGCTCGACGTCGTATTGGTCGATTGCGCCAGGGCAAGGCCGCCGGAAAGAATCATTACGGCGGAAGCGAGAAGAAGTCGTTTCATCATTCACTCCTGGTGAGTATCCCTTCGGCCGCATAACAAGGGAGTCGGCGAACGCTTCCGTGGAGTATCTGGCGCCGTCGCCGTGGCATCAGCGTGCCGGTTGTGGTGCGTCGATGACGACATACGGCCCGGCCCGGAACAAAGAAAAGCGCCGTTAGTTTCACCCGCAGGGCACTCAAACAGAAGGACGAGCATGATGAAAATGGCTTTGGTAATCGCGCTTGCGGTGTCGTTTTCTGCGGGCTCTGCAATCGCGGCATGTCCGGACAAGTCGGCTGCCAACACGGGCGCCGACACCCAACAGACTGCCGGTATTTCGAAAGATGGTACCCACGCGCCCTTGGAAACTCCGAAGGCCAAGGATAGTGCCGGCAAACCGGCCGCCAAGGATGGCAGCACAATGCCGTTGGCGGGGGCGGAAGGCGGCGGTGACAAGAATCTCGCAACATCGCAGCAGGATATCGAGGCGCAGCAGCATGGCGGCAAGACCGCGGCGGCAAAGGCCGACGACAGCTGCAATGACTGACGACGGAACAGGGCCGGAGCGGTTGTTGGCTCCGGCCTTTTCATCAAGTCTACAGAAGAGCCGGCCGGACGGAGCCAGCGGGGCCTCGACGGACCGCGAGTGTTTGCCTTCGGCAGGTAGAGCTATGCCTTGGACGAGGCGGCCTCAGAGTTCCGCGTCGTTCGATGGCCGAAGGGGAAGAGGGAGCCAAACGAAGAGCACTCCTCCGCGGCCAGGGCTATGATCATTTCATCGATTCTCTCAACCGTTTCTCTGCTCACGTGATCATCGCCATGAAGGCACTGACGCGCGCGCTTCAGGTGTCGTCGTGCGGCCTCGAAATCGCTGCCCATCCGTTCCTCCCGCTTAGAGAGACTCCAGATTTGAACAGTTCACTCCTTTAAGAAAGTCACCCGAAAGAGCGATTCGGTCGGCAATTGGAGGTAGATGCCCAAAACGCAGAAACCCCGCCCCGCGAGCGCAAACGGGGCTATTGAGCCGACGGAGGGCGGAGGGAAGCGTGCCGGCTAACTTCTCACGGCGCTGGTTGTTCCGTTCGGCTTTTTTCTTGACCCCGCCATATCGGGCGTAACACACAAGCTGTCACGGATCGGCCGCATCGGAATACTCAAGGGCACCATTCAGGAGCTCAGTGGGCGTTTTGTGCCGTTCTGTGCCAATCGGCACAAGAGACTAAGTCTTTGAAAGGATGGTGGGCGTGACAGGGATTGAACCTGTGACCCCTGCAATGTCAATGCAGTGCTCTCCCGCTGAGCTACACGCCCATCCGAAGCCGCGCTCCTAAAAGACCTAGTTAATTCAACTGCTTATTGGCTTCTACAGTTATTCGATAGGTTACGCAAGCCGCCCGAAAGGCCCCGTGGAACAGCGTTTTGTGTGACCAGAGTGTGACCACGGTTGCTCACCAAAACGAAAGACGCGCCGAGTTGAACGCTTGGGAACTCATGGCGATGGGGAGAGCCAGCGCGTGACAAAACTCTTGCCGGACTTATGGAACTCGAGCTTGGTTTGCTCGTCCAGAGCTCAACGTTGGCTCGTTGCGCAAAGAGACCCTCGCGTCGCCTTGGGTGCGTTCAGCAGCACGGATCAGAAGAATGACCACTGCCCACACACAACGACCTACTTTGAACGCGAAGCGCCGGACCGTTTAGGGGGGCTCGACGTGGCAGATGGCGGTTCAAGCAGGGACAGCAGCCCCTTCAATCTGCGCTCAATCTTCTCAATTTCGAACTTCATCATTCTTTTTTCGTTGTCGGACGCTGATCGAAATTCGTCATCGAGCTGACCTTCAACGAGCCACTGACGAAAATCGTTCAGCTTTCGATAGTTGTAGTTGCCTGCCCCTCTAAACCTAGCATCCGCGACAGATTTCTCAAATGAAAGGGCGCCGGACATGAATCTTTTGAGGGTGTTCCCTCCCGCTTTTATTATAAGTGGTAATCCATCTCTTACATCGACAGCTCTCTCTATCTCACCAGATTGTATTTTTTCAACGATCACTTTACGAAAATCCGGATAAGCCGACATAGCAGAGTCAAATCTCCGGCCCTTAAGCAATTCGTCATAATAACTCCACCGAGATGGGGTTCGGTCGTCGCAATCAATCATGTATTGATAAACGGAAATCAAATGCCTGATCTTCTTCCTACTCAGTCCAATCTGACCCGTTAGCACTTCTTCCTGAACGCCGTGCTTCTTATGCTGTCGGTAAACGTATCCGGCTTGCTCAAATGGTAACCAGTCCTTTTTTCCTACGATGTGGTATTCGCCGAGAAGCGAGAATATGTCAGCCTCGGAAATATCGTCTGGTAGCTGTCGAATGCGAACGCTCTTCCATTTCACGGCATCTACCTGTGCCAACAGCCTATACGCCGCGAGCCGACTATTGCCCTCTAGCACAGTTACGCCTCGAACGAGCAGAGGTTCGATAAGGCCACCGTTAGCTTTGATCGATGGAACCAAAGTCTCTCGAACGTGTTCCGCCTTAGAAAGAACTTCAAATATCTGCTGTTGAGTAGGCTCTATTGAATCGTCTTGCCATAAGTGGGAATAAATCCGAGGGTTCTCCGAAAAGAACCGTAGTGTCATCTGGTCAACCGATTTGACCTTGACCTCTACATCCTTTCCCATAAGTGTTATTATGTCCGTATGTACCCCGCTAGCCATTAATTTATCCGCCACCATTTACCGGCGCAGAGAGTATACCCTGCAGCATTTGCGTAAAAGAGAAGTCTGCCAGATCAGTATAGGTTTCGCCAGAGATGTCGCCTTGGGTCAATTGAGCCGCTAGTTTCTTTTGCTCGATCAGGGCGTCTATCCATTCGTCGATCGAATCCTGCATTATCAGGTTGTATACGAAACATTTTCTAGTTTGTGAAACTCTATGGATTCTGTCTTGAGCCTGAAGGTAATCATCCAGACTATAGGACCTGTCATAGAAAATCACGTGATTTGCTACAGTCAAAGTCAATCCCTCTTTGGCCGCACCAGTGGTCGCGACGAGTACCTTGTCATCCGCGTTTTCTAGGAACCATTTCACCGAGTTGTTTCGCGCATCCATTGCCATCCTGCCGTTGAGGCAAAGGGCACCGAACGGGGCCAGCTGCTTTTTAAGCCACTCGGCGTTGAAGTTGAAATGAGTGAAAACGATAGCCTTCTCACCGGCTCGCGTTATGTCGGAAATGAGATCATAGAGCGCCAAGAATTTTCCAGGTTCGGCATGATAGGATTCATCGATAGCAGCCGGTTGGGCGGCAATTTGGATGAGCCGGAGAAGGCGCTTAAGGATCGCGTCCTGACTTTCCTCGATTATCTTCCCATCTCTTTGGATTACCGCACGAAGGTCCTCTCGTACTTGGCGGTACATCTCAAATTGGCTGGCCTCCCATCGGCAATCGATACGGACGAATTCCTTTGTTGGAAGTGATATGCGGCCGCCATCCTTTGTTTCTCTAACAGCAATCGCATTCAGGTTCGCATGGACGGCACTCAATTTGTCCCGGTAGTGCCGCTGAGCCACCTCGTCCCCGTGTAGATTTGCAGGAAGGTCGGTTTCACTCCGAAACTGCTTGTAGTCATTCCCCAATGCGGCTCCCTGATCGAGAAAAAATATCTGGGCCCATACGTCGAATGGCCGATTCGCTGCGGGCGTGCCGGTCATGATCACACGCTTCCTGAAGTCTGGTGCTAGGCGGAAAAACGCTTCTGTCAAAGCCGCCTCGGGGTTCTTGATCTTGACCGACTCGTCCAAGAAAACCGCAACGCGGCGAGTGCGCAGCCAAGCCCTAAGCCGTTTCTCTTCCTTTTTCGCAACTTCATAGTGTGCCAACACGAGTCGCACGGGCGTCGTAAAAACATAGTAGTTAGACTTGCCGCTTTCGGTGAGGACAAAGGGCTTGGTATGGGTGTGTATTGAGAACTCACGCAGCCAGTTCGCGATTAGTCCCTTTTTCGTGAATATCAGTACGGTGTCGATTTCTTTTGAACGGAGCCATTTCAGGCCAACGTCAATCGCGATCTTAGTTTTACCTAAGCCTTGCTCGTGGAATATGGCGGAAAATTCGCGTTCAGCGACGAAGTTCACGGCCTCTTCCTGAAAGGGAAACGCTAGGTGTTTCGCGGATAGCAAAGGTTCGATCTTTAAGCGAAAGCTATAGTTCTCAGCCATCCCACGCCTCGCAAGCCACCTGGCTCCCAAACATCCAACCGGTTATGACAAATGGGACCGTGGGTGCCCCCGAGAGTCGCCTGGCCAAATTGCAAAGGCGGTGTGCTGCCCCAGCTAGATGAAATGGAACGGCCATCACGAGTTCGCCTGACTGCTGTAGCGCCAGATGCTGAAAGTAGGCGACTAACTGATGCAGCGTGTGATCGTTGTCGAGATCTTTGGCAGTCTTAGCCTCGCCAATAATGACGTGTTTCGTGACGTTTTCCCGTGCGTACACGTCGGGTCGGACGCGCTCGAGCGAAGGTGGGCATCCGTCTGTATCGAGACGGGAGCCACCGTCCACAAACAACATCCAGGATTGCGATCGACCAAGCCTTATGCGCATTGAAAGGACCTGCACAAGACGCCGATGCACCGCCCCTTCAGACATCCGGTGAACCACCGCCACCAATGGTTTGCACGAGAGACCGCAACTCGTCGAAACATGTTCCTATGGCGAGTGCCGCTGCGTCATCCTTCCTCTCGATCAAGGCTTGAACGTCGGGCCAGTTGAGCTGTCGAACCCTGACCGTAAGGGCAATTGCCAGCTGCTCCAGGGACGCACTCCCAATGACTGCGTGCGTACTCGGTTGATCAAGTACCTTCAGGGCCTCTCTAGCATTGTGAGTTAAGAACTGCCTTTTTGCTTCCGGGTTCGAAAGTATCCGTGGAAGCTGCCTGACGGTCTGGAGTGGGTTTAACCGCGTCTCGTGAACCCATTTTGCGAAATCCGATAAACCGTAACCCGAGCGTGCGAGTGCTGGTTTGATTGCCTGCAGCTCAACAAATGCGCTAAACCTGGTATAATCAGGCGGAGACCCGGACTCTTGGACTAACGGCAGATAAGAGTCCTGCATATCCTTGTAGGCAGAAATATAATCTTCGATCTCCCTGCGCCGTGCAGTTCCACCGCAGTAGTCCAATATTTGATTTATAGATAGCTTTTGATTGATGTACAGATCGTGAAGGTATTTAGCCTTCGCATATGGGCGCCAAGGCCGTGGACCCACGAGGTGGGCCTGCAAACGAATTGCGTGCTCCCCTTCCTCTAAGATCGTAGATTGGATAACAGCCGGAATTTCTTTCCAGTCACCGGGAGCCCCTTCGTCATCTAGCTCACGATATATGGCAACACGTGTGTTCCCCTCGATTACTAAATAGCGATTATTTGGGAGCGGGGTGACGATGATGGGCGATATAAGTGTACGAAATGCGCGGATTGAAGCCTTTAAACTCGAATAAGTCGTTGAGGTCCCCCGCTCTTCGTCCTCGGGGGCTGCATGACCAAGGGCCAGCTTGATCCAGTCCTGGCTTACGTTGTCCGCGAGCGCCTCGGTAGCGTGGGCAATACGCGGATTCCGAATGTCAAGATCAATAGCGTCAACCGGTATGGAGCTGACATGCATAAACGTTCCCCCCGAAAAAAATCGATCCCGACGGGATAACGACTCTCTTTGGGGGGAACGTCAACTCGGAATCAGTCTTGTTCTGTGGGGATCGTTACCAAGACGAACTTAAGCCGTAATGTTTTGGAGGGCCTCCTTAAGCTTCTTAGCTTGGTCTCGGTTTGTGACCAGCTTCGACACTAGGGCTATGACTTCGTCAAACGCCACAATTCGAGTGGGCGTATTGTAGTCGATTGCCCTCAGTTCGCCCTCCAGCTTAGTGATCTCAGACTGCAAGCCTTGTCTCTTCGTCTCATCGCCTACCCCCTTCAGTCTCAGTCTAACACGCGCAAGCGATGCCATCGAAGAGGATGCCAGACCAGCATCGATAGTGGGTTTTCCATCTAGCACCCTGCGTGCCCCCTCTATCGCGTTTTGTATTCCGATAACGGCATTGCGTGAGACAGACGAAGTTCGGCACTTTGTGGATATAGACGCGGCCAGCGGACCCATTTGGGCTAACAAATTGTAATGGTGGTGGTTAAGCTCGAGATTGTCTCTTCGCGCATTCGGTAAAATACGCCGATCAACTATATGTAATTCGCCAATGCTCCACCCGTTAAACCGTGGCTCTTTGTAGCAATCCTGAAATAAATCGAAATCGCCGATCTGGACGTTGCCGATTCGTCCTCTGATTCCTCTAATATTTAGGCTGGAGGGGATGCTCCGGACATACTCGTGGTGACCTATCCAGCCGACCGCCGCCAAGCCACCATCCACATCGCGAAAATCGAGCAGCTCTATCCCCTGCACCCGGAGAGACTTGTCGCTGGCAGGGAGTCCGATCTCATTGCGGTACGGTCGGAAAATCTGCTGATCATCAATGTACAAATCGACGGCCGTAATGTTAGCTCCACAATCAGAAATGTGACGCTCTATCTCGGGCGCGAATGAAAAGGAGGGGTGAAAGGGTACAGGTGCAACTTGGCTCAGATATTCGGCGATCATCTTCTCATTTAGAAGAATATCATAACGATGCCTCGAAACATCCCGCATCGTCACTTCGAAGAAGTGGTCAGAACTGTCGTCGGATTGCTCAATATCAACGGTGACGACAGCCTCAATCAGGGCTTGGAGGTCTTGGCTATTTCGTTCGATCAGGAGTGCGCGCAAAGCCCTGCAATCCCATCGGATTGAGGTAATGTCATTCTCGCCGAACGCCTTGGTTCGAAATTGAAGTTCTCGACAGTATGCTAGGCCCGACAGCCGCCCAATCCCACGGAAACCGCGGGCCTCGCTCCCTCTCTTCGGGGACGCGCCTATCGCTAGCAGAATTGAGGGCGCTTTGCCGACCGGAATACCAGTTCCATTGTCTCGCACGGTGATCGTGCGCTTCGTATGGTCAAGCGCAATCGAGACACGGCCTTGTCCGGGGGCAAGGACGTTCTGTGCTCGAGCGGCGTCTAGCGCGTCCGCTGAATTCTGAACATACTCGCGGAAGATCGTGATTGGCGAGACGTACATTCCAGACGTAATTAACTCGATTACGTCCTTGCCAATTTGGATTAAGGGCGCAGCCACTCGATTCGGCGCAACTCTTTCATTGCTCTTAGCTAACATAATCACGCCAGCACTCGATTTTGTGCCCGAACAGCACGGGGCAAGGGAGCCTCCATGACGCCATCGTCATCGAGACCGGCATCTTCGACAATCTCCTCCTCAGTCAATCGCATGTCGGGACCCTGTGAGCGACCGGAGACGGCCTTCTGAAGTCTCCAGATCTCAGCTTCCTGGCCTTTGGCCAACGGCACATAAAACCGTGCCACAGATCGGAGATCGCGTGGTAACTCGCTCAGGTCACGACTATATTCCGAGGGCGGACGCTCGGAAAGAAATGCTATCAGCTCTGCTTTTTCGGAGGCGGATAACCGGCCTATCGCGAGTTGGTAGTCATCTAACTCGCCCCTTCCGCCAAATCGCTCATACCATTGGCGATTAAAGATCATATGGTGCGGCCTAGATAAAATCTCTTCGAATTCAGAATAGGTTTCCCCAAAGGCTGCTTTGTAGAAACGCGGTTCACCGGAGACCACACCGTGGGTCGCCTGCAAAATGATCTGCATAGAGCGTAGGTAATAACGGGTCCATTTTTCACCTACGTGAGAACGATTGGGAAGGTTCGTAGGTTGGTATCGCATCGGAAAGGAGTATATACGTATACCGAGTTCTTCGTTGAGACGAACGTTTAGATACATCCTCTCAAAGAGGTCTTTCGGATCGTCATGGAAATTATATAGCATGTAGTTGCTGAGATCGTTTAGGCCAAAATCGTTAGAAATTCTTACCGACTTCTCATATGGACCTTTCAAGCCCAAATGATCGAAGGCTATCCTAAGCGGACTCAAGCATATTGATGACAGCTCTCGAAGGAACATAGGGTCCTTTGAAAGAATTCTGGCATCCACGCCTTGGTTGAAGTCGACGCGCCGGATCGCATCTTGTCGCTCTCCCGGACGCCTTAGCTTTGCTCCTGGGGTGAAACCAAGATCACGAATTTCTGCTATTATCTCCTTGAAGCGGGCGGAGGCAACGACGTTGTTGTCCATCAAAATTAGGTCGCGCCGCTCACCATAGAGCTGATTTACCTTGTTAACGAAACTGGGAAGGGACACCGAGTCTCGTTGCGCGCCCTCCAGTTTAGGGACCCCGCAAAACGAGCATTTACGAATGCATCCCCTTGATGCATACGCGAAGTATGCGTCACGGACTGGATATCGGTAGCTGACTTGGTCGAGTATATCGTAATCTGGGACAAGATCCTCGATGGGCTCCCCTTCAAGGTCGTTCGCGTAGAAATCGCCATCGAATTCGTCCAATTGGAGCGATGAGGCGGGGGCCTTGTCGAGAAGCCCCTTAATGAACCGAACCCCCCGCCAGCGAGCATCTGAGGTAAACCGCTCGTGCATCAAGGATGCTGCTATTCCGCCAACGAAAACTCGTTGAGATTGCCCCTGCGCTGCTGAAATAGCGAAGTCGATGGTTTCACTGATTTTCTGGTACTCGAAGGAGAACAGGGTGGTCACGTAAACCCTATCCCAGGCCTGGGACAAGAGGGCCTTGTCGCACCCCTTAGAGAATGTGACTTGATCCTGTTTCCCATGCCGCCCGTGATATTGAGCGATTTTCATAAGCCCCAGCGGTGGGTATTTATTTTTATAGCCCGGTTCCAGGAGAAGTATGCGCTTGTTCGCCATCTCAGCACCTCGCGATTACACCGTTATCTGAAACCATCTGACATGTCGATCCCGATGATTGGCGAGCAGTAGCGCCGTCGTGGGTGTGACATTTTTAGAAAAAATTCGCTTGCCTATTTGCCTTAGGCTGAACATGTGGCTCCCCCCGTGGGGGCCTAATTGTCTGCACTCAACGCTTTTTGCACGGAGGTTTTTGACAGTCCCACCTCGGTCGCTATCTTTCGGATACTTAGACCCTGCGAACGCAGTTCGCCTATGGAAGCCCGTTTGGAGTTATCGATGATTCGCGGGCGTCCACCAATTCGGCCTTCTGTCTTGGCTTTGGCAATCCCCTCCAATTGTCGCTCCTTTCTTATATCGGTCTCGAACTCCGCTATCAGGGCGAGCACGCCTAGCACAAGCTTTCCCGTCCGGGTTGTCGTATCAACAAATTCGTCGTCCAGGACTTTAAATCCTACATTTTTTTCCGTCAGAGCCGACATGATCCGATAGAGGTCCGAGGTACTACGTGCGAGGCGGTCGAGTTTCGTGACGATTAGGGTGTCTCCATCGCGGAGATACTCAAGGCACCGAGCCAGTTCCGGGCGATGACCGTCCTGACCTGACCCCTTTTCGCTGAATATCTTCTCCGCTCCTTTAGCGTTCAGCCTTATAGCCTGCGTCTCATAGCTTTGACCGCGAGTGCTCACTCGTGCGTATCCGACAATAGCCATGCTGTACCTTTATCTCTTAGAGGAATGAGGACACATGGTTATAGGACGCAAAGTGTACGGTCAACCACCAAGTCCGAAAACCTATACCTTTTTGGACGCTGCCTCCCCCGAGCGACCTTGCCGCTTTTCCGATGGTTCGCTATTTCGACCCGGAACATCGGGAGTTGCCTTCATGAGCATTGGGGAGATGAAACGTGTCATCCTCAAAAAGCGCCGACAGCGCGTTCGGCGTTCCACCTATGGGTACGTCGCCGAACTCATGCTGGCAGATACGGCATTCAGCCACCCTTTTCGCAACCGCATGATCATCGACTGGTGGGCGCGAGTTATCGATCCGCTTGAGGCTGAAACATTTGACAGGGGACCTAAGGGACGACTGAAGTATTTTAGGGATAGGCTGAGGGAACACCTCAAGGCACCTTCTATTAACGCAGCCGCGCGACAGGGAGATGTCTCGGCTAGGCAGTTACGTCGGCTAGGCGCCGAGAAGTTGGCTTACGTGCAGCAACAGGTTCGGAGGCTTTCAGACCGCCGACTGAACTATGTGGCGGCAGAGGCTGCTTTTGATGCGAACGACGACCTGTACGTACAGATGACCGTCGGTCTGATTGCTCTCCCGATGTTTCGCCCTGGGCGGGAGGGCGGTCTACTGGACGGGTCAGCTCGGAGGGCTTCCAACGACCCTCGCTTCCTTCCGTTGGTGACGAGAATACGAGAGACGCCGGATATTATTTTGCCCGGGTATGCAGAGCGGGACATTGCAAGGCGGATTGAACAATTATCAAACCCCTATGATCCGGTATGGCTGTTCGAGCGCACCTACGTTTCGGAAAGGAAGCGTGAGGGCCTCATACGGAAGCTAGAGGAAGAATATCTCAGCAAAATCTGATACTTAGATCGGTAACGCTATTAGGTACAGCTAAGCTCTGTCTTGGCGTCCTATGCCGCCATCAAGCGGCCTCAAGCACTTAATCAAATCTGAGGAATACCAATGGCTGCACACAACATCGTGGCACCGATCGACTTTGCACGTCGCATGAGAACTCACTGGGAGGACGTCCTAGGCAACACTTTCAGCAACGCCCTTGAACAGCTGTGGCAGGTAACGGCGAGAACCTTTAACAATGCGATCGTCGCCAGCGACCACCGATGGAGGGTGCTTGAACCGGCAACGGGCACCGGCAAGACCCAAGGGCTCATCGTATACAGCGCCATGATGGCGGAATTGAACGCGGTCAGCTGTCTGGTCAATCGGTCAGGGATTTTGGTCGTGGTCCGAACGATTGAACAGGCCGACGAGATCGTGGCGTCTATCAACGAGATGTTCGGCGGTCCCGTTGCGATTGCGCGGCACTCCGAAAACAAGGTCAGCGTGGGGAAGTGCAGCGAAAAGGATGTGCTGGTGATCACACATTCTGCATACCAAAGGGCTGTCGAGGCGATCTATCGCAATCAGCAGGGTAAGTGGGATGAGTTTGTAATTTGGGAGGGGGGCCGACGTTGCCTCACGATCATCGACGAGGCAATTGCGAACATTGTCGAACACTATCAGGTCAAGGCACAGGATATCAGCAACGTCGTTGCGATGATCGACCAGCCCATGAGGGTCAGACACCACGTGGCTGTCCAAGCGATCGAGTCGTTGAAGCGTACTCTGGAATTCCTGGAGTTCGACCGCACAGACGAGAAACAGGGTTTGCTCTGGCGTGATGTGATGGGGAGTCAGATCGACTGGTCAGGCAGTCATTCCTTGCTGGGCCTCGCCGAGGAGGTGTCTCGGCTCCCGCTCGACATGATGATGCTGCGCAAGGATAGCCCGCTGGATCGTCATCGCCTTGCCGAGCAAGCCTGCAACACGCTGCGATCTTGCGAGAACATCCTTGGCAAGTGGGCCTATTATCACCGGTCGGGCGATTGGGACACAATCAACAATTCGGAGTTGTTGATCCCGGTTGATTTGCCCGGTCCTGTCGTCCTTGATGCCACCGCCTCGAACAACATGCTCTGGGAATTGCTTGGAGACCGGGTCGATCGCCCGCTTATCCCGTCAAAGGCACGGAGCTATCGCAACGTGAGGCTGCATGTTGCCTACGCCAACGGCCTTGGGAAGAGCAGTATGGCAGAGAAGGGCGGCAATAGGGTCGCCCGGGTCGTCAAGGAACTGGAGAAATCGTGCAAGGAGAAATCCGTGCTCATTTGCCTCCACAAGCTGGTCGAATCGAAGGCGCTCGCATTGGACGCCAATTTCTTGCGATACGAGGTAGCCCACTTCGGTGCGATCGACGGTAAGAATGACTGGCAGGACTTCGACACTGCGATCATCTTGGGGCTTCCTTATCGGGGAGACCTTTGGGCAGTCGGCACGTTTATCGCTTTGCAAGGGTTGCCCGAGGACGAGTGGTTCGCATCACCTTCGTGGCAGGGATACGACGATGTCCGCAAAGTCATGGAGCAAAAACAGATAACGGTCTCGGTGGTGCAGGCGATCAATCGCATCCGCTGCCGCAAGGTCATCAACTCCGACGGTGACTGTCCCTCAGCCGACATCTACATCATCCTGCCCGACAACCGTCAGGGGGCATCGATACTGAAGGACATTACGACCGAAATGCCGGGCATCAACGTCTTGCCCTGGGATTTCGTACTCGACGGGGATGTGGTCAAAGTCCGCCTGGCAGATGGCTATGACCCGCTCATTTCCTTCATGGCGTCCCGCCCCTCAGGGGAGACCTCAGTAAGGATGATCAAGTCGGAACTCGGCTGGTGTTCATCCAAGATGAAGGACCTCGGTCGGCTGTTGCGTGATAACGGTCATCGCATAACAGCAACACTCGCCGAGATGGGTGTCACCTTTCATCACAACGGCAAGATCGGCAGGGGCGCGAACGGTTGGTTGCTGAAAGCCTAATGGTGGGTGGCTCCTATACTGGAAGATAGCGTCCACCAAAACCGAACTCGGGGTCCCCAGCGGTCTCGGGGGACACGCCTTCATACGGGAGTATTCCCCGAGGGTCATTTTGCGGGAAGACAGAAGGTTTCGTTGCCTTTGTGTCTTCCCACATTTTTCGCTGATCAGGATCACGACGACAGGGGACGATTTGTCATCCTACGCTGGAGGCGGCGGTCAGCTTAGCCCTAATGGATGCATGGCTGGCATGGGCGTACCTAAACAGCATCCGCATGTCCCGATGTCCACTGATTGAGGCCACCTCGGGGGCCGTAAGACCAAGCTCGAATAGTCGAGATATGGCCTCGTGCCGGAGGTCGTGGAAGTTCAGATCATTGATCTCTGCTCTTTGGGTGAGCCTATCCCAGCATAGCCGAAGAGCAAGCGCCGATAGGGGAAACACCCTAGAACCGGTCTCCTTGCCCTTTGGGACTGTCCTAAGGACCGCGAGGGCACCCGCTGTTAGCGGAATGGTTCGTGAGTAGCCGTTCTTCGTCTCCAGAATGATTGCCGTTCCCCGCGCTTCGTCGATATCGCACCATCGCAGGTTCAGAATTTCGCCGCGCCTCATCGCGGTCTCGATGGCAAAGTGGATCACCGGGAGGATTAGGGGGTTTCTCGTCTTCCCTCCAGCCGCGCCCAACCTGTCCAACTCGCCTTCGCGGAGCCGTCGCTCCCGCCTGTTGTCATTCGTCTTGAGCGAAAGGTCTACCAAGGGGTTCTTGAGGGGGAGTTTCCATTCGGTTCGTGCAAGCTCGAACATGTTGTTCACTGGCGCCTACTGCCTTTTCAGCGATGTGGCAGCTATGGTCTTGAGCCTCTCATCACGATAGGAGGCAAAGTCCGACGTGTTCAGATCGGCCAGGTCCTTGCGACAGACGGGATGTCGCAGGAAGGCATTGAGGACGATCGTTTCGATATCCGCGCCCTTCTTGAAGGCTACGACCTCGGTGCTGTAACGCCGAACAAGATCCCCTAAGGTGATCCCTTTGAGTTCCTTACGGCTCGGCGCGAGTTCTTGGCGATCAGCTTGCGTCTCAATGTGTCTCGCCCATTCCTTGGCGTCCGCCAGTTTGTGGAACGAGCGTGAGATGGGTGGGAAACCCTTCCTGCGAACCTGAACTTGATATTTGTCCCGGTGTTTTCGGATTGTAGCCATGACAGACCCTTTGCTGTGACCAGAGTGTGACCAGCAGCGAATTCAAGGGTCTTAGGGAACGCTTGGCGTCTGATTTGCTTAGAGAAACCAGAGGCTTGGATGGTGGGCGTGACAGGGATTGAACCTGTGACCCCTGCAATGTCAATGCAGTGCTCTCCCGCTGAGCTACACGCCCATCCGAAGCCGCGCATACACCATTTTTGATCCGGCGCGTCAATAGCAGGAAAGGGGAAAGAAGGCTCCGTTTTGCCGCACCGGCCGATAGTCGCCGATGCCTTGGGCAAAAACGGCTCAGGCCGCCTGCAGCATCTTCTCGACCTCGTTGACGAGGTCGCGCAGATGGAACGGCTTCGACAGCACCTTGGCGTCTTTCGGCGCCTTGGAATCCGGGTTCAGCGCAACGGCGGCGAAACCGGTGATGAACATGACCTTGAGGTCGGGATCGATCTCGGTGGCGCGGCGGGCCAGCTCGATGCCGTCCATCTCCGGCATGACGATATCGGTCAAAAGCAGCGAGAACGGTTCCTCGCGCAGCCGCTCATAGGCACTGGCGCCGTTGTCGAAGTCGCTGACCTGGTAACCGGCGCGCTCCAGCGCCTTGACGAGGAAGCGACGCATATCGTCGTCGTCTTCCGCCAGAAGAATGCGTGCCATGATATCCCGTCCGAATCACCCGCCCGAACTCTGCCGAAAAGCAGGGCCGTTAACCATCCTGTATATGAGGAGGCGAGGGTAAACATCAAGTGAACGAGGCGCAGCATAATCCGCATTCGGAAAGGCGGTGCCGGCGCTGAAATGCTGGACATGCGGCCCTCAAGGTGGCACTTTCATCCTATGATGCATTGGTGTTTTCGGGTTCGTTCAAATTGAAGACGGCAGCCGAGGATTTTTCGGTCGTTCCCCCCTTCGAAATCCGGTCGGGCGCCGAGCAGCGCGTCCCCTTCCTCTTCAACTCACCCCACAGCGGGCGACATTATCCGGAGCGCTTCCTCGCCATGGCGAGGCTGGACCGCAACGCCATTCGCCGGTCCGAGGACTGCTATGTCGACGAGCTGTTCGGCGGCGCGGTGGCGCTTGGCGCGCCGATGCTCGCGGCAAATTTCCCGCGTGCCTATCTCGACGTCAACCGCGAGCCGTGGGAACTCGATCCGCGCATGTTCGCCGAGCCGGTGCCGTCCTTCTGCAACATCCGTTCCGCGCGCGTGGCCGGCGGGCTCGGCACCGTTCCGAAGCTGGTCGGTGAAGGCCTCGACATCTACTCCGGCCGCCTTCCGCTGGCCGAAGCGGTCGCCCGCATCGAGGCGGTCTACAAACCCTATCATGAGACGCTGAAACGGCTGTTGACGCGAACCCACGCGCGTTTCGGCTTTGCCGTGCTGATCGACTGTCACTCGATGCCGGCGAGCATCCGCGTCGGCGACAACGGCCTGCGGCCCGATTTCATCATCGGTGACCGCTTCGGCATCTCGGCCACCGCGGCATTGACCGAGACCGCAATCGGCCTGCTCAACGCCATGGGCTATACCGTCGCCCACAACAAGCCCTATGCCGGCGGCTTCATCACCGAACACTACGGTCGCCCGGCGCGCCATCTCCATGCGCTGCAGATCGAGGTCAATCGCGGGCTCTATATGAATGAGCGGACATTCGAGAAAGCGGCGGGCTTCGATGCGCTGGCCGACGACCTGGCGCGATTTTCGGCCGACCTGATGGCCATGCCCGACCACCATTTCATGGATCTGCCGCTGGCCGCGGAGTGAACAGAGCCCGGTTTCATTGATGGCGCCATCCACAACCGCCGCATAGTTCTGGGCGACATGGATCGGGATTGGCGGGGATTGGAACTGGCGGCGAAAAAAAGACCGCATCGTTCGCACGATACGGTCGAAGTCTAGGGAGGAAACGCCCAAGGAGGGCATGGACAGGAAACCCTGTCCGAGATCAAGGGTATGGTGCGCTGCACAAATGTCAAGCGACCTACCGGCTTTTTTAATTCAGAGTGATGTGGAAATTGCGCTTCGGTGGCGCCGGCGTGTTATTCTGGCAACAGTCGGCGCGGCGAAAAATCCTGGAACACCCTTGTCTTGGCGCGGAACTGGCGGCACACGTGGGCTCGGCCATGCTGCAATGCGGGAGAATCAGTTGGACATCAGCATCGATTTCATGCGCCGCATCGCGCAGGCGGCGGCAGCGGAAACCTTGCCGCGCTTCCGCAGCCAGGGCGCGGTCGCCAACAAGGAAAAGGGCAGCTTCGATCCAGTCACCGAAGCCGATCGCGAAGCCGAGCGTGCCATCCGGGCGCTGATATCGGCGCAATATCCGGACCATGGCATTCTCGGCGAGGAACACGGAAGCGAGAATATTTCCAGCAGGCATGTCTGGGTGATCGATCCGATCGACGGCACGCGCGCTTTCATCTCCGGCCTGCCGGTGTGGGGGACGCTGGTCGGATTGACGGTGGAGGGCGATGCCGTTGCCGGATTGATGTCGCAGCCCTTCACCGGCGAGCTCTTCTACGCTAACGCTTCCGGTTCTCATTATGAGGGGCCGGGCGGGCCGCGAAAACTGGTCACGCGCAAGACGACGAGCCTTGCTGAAGCAACGCTGTTCACCACGACGCCGGCGCTGTTCAAGGGCGAGGCGCGCCTGCGCTACGACCAGTTCGAGAGGCAGGTGCAACTCGCTCGCTATGGCACCGACTGCTACGCCTTCGCCATGGTCGCCGCGGGAAGCGTCGACATCGTCGCCGATCCCGGACTGAAGCCCTATGACATCGTGGCGTTGATCCCCATCATCGAGAAGGCGGGCGGCGTGGTCACCACCTTCGACGGCGGGCCGGCCGAGAATGGCGGCGATATATTGGCGGCGGCGACGCCCGAGCTCCATGCAGCGGCGATGGCGGCCCTGCGCGGCTGAGCATCCGTTTCGCCGCGATGCGCTTTAGGCGTCTGAGAGACGCAGGCCCCATAGAATGAGCGCGAAAGCGATGAGGCCGGTCGGCGCGGACGAATAGGCGATGCCTTTGATCGCGTATTCCTGAAAGGCGCTTCCATGCGCGGCTCCGGCCGCCAGCGGCATCGTCTCGTTGCCGGCTCCCCAGAGGCTGGCCATCACATAGGCTGCCAGGATGGCCAAGGCTGAATAGATCAGGAACCAGAACGCAATCCGCGACATCGCGACGCCAAGATTGAGCCTGGACCAGACGAGACCCAAAACCAGCAGCAGGACGCCCTGCAAGGCGCTGAGCGTGTGAACCGACAATCCGAGCCGCGGTGCGGCGAGGTATGGGATGGCGAACCCTTCGAATGACGAAAACAGCAGGAGGGCGATGCCGAGCTGCAGCAGGCGATGGCCCTGGCGTGGCAGCGTGCCCGATGCGTTCATGACCGCTCCTCCCGATCCCGTCGACTGACCTCTGCGGACGGTAACTAGCGCCCGGCGCCGGAACGGGAACCAGGCGTCGAGCTGTCTCCGGCCGAACGGCCGAATTGAGAAGCATGCATAGCCGTTAAACCTGCCGAGGCGTCGGCGCGATCATCGTCCGACATTGATCCGTGCAAGACGGCGTGCTGGGAATGGGCGTTGTCGGCGGATAGCGGGGCGACCTGGGGGGCCAACCGGATTATGGAATTTCGCCAACCAGGCATGAGCCGGCGCCGGACCGGCTCCGGTCTCGGCAATACGCGCCATCAGGCCGTCGGGTCGTCGCTGCCGGGAATGAAAGCGTCGAAGGCGGCGAGGAATTGCTCGCGGTAGATGTCGGCCTCCTGCAGGATCTCGTGACGCGCGCCGTCGATCATGAGCAGCGAGCCGAGGCGCAGACGCCTGGCATAGGCTTCCACGGCCTTGGTCGAGACGACCTGATCGGCACCGGCGGCGATGACCAGCAGGGGGACCCGGATGCGGGCCATGAATTCGGGATCGCTTACCGCTTCCGCGGCTTCGGCAGCCGCTCTCAGCCAGCGGATCGTCGGGCCGCCAAGCGCCAGTTGCGGGTGATCCTCGTAGATCTTGGTGTTGCGGCGGTAGCGTTCCGGATCCGTCGTTACCTTGTTGGTGTCGAAGGGAGCGGTAACCTTCGGCCGCGGCCCCCAGGCGGCGTAAAGCCGGCCAAGGCCCAGGGCACAAAACAGCGAACAGACGCGGCGGACCGTCCGGATCGAGACGGGCAGGTCGGGCAAGGTGAAGAACGGCGCGATCAGCACCATGCGCCGCACGCGGTTGACCATGGAGGGCGAAGCAAGCAGCGTGATCACGGCGCCGGCCGAATGGGCAAGGATGTAGTACGGCCCGCGGCAGTCCGGCAGCACGATCTCCTCGAAGAACTGTTCAAGGTCGGCCGTGTGGTCGCGGAAGGACCTGATATAGCCGCGCTGGCGATCGCGGATCAGCCGGTCGGAGTCGCCTTGGCCGCGCCAGTCAAGCGTGGCGACGCCAAAACCGCGCGCCGCAAGATCGCGAATGGTTTCGAAATATTTCTCGATGCACTCGTTGCGGCCGGACAGCAGCACCACGGTGCCCTTCATCGGGCGGGCGACCGCGGCGAACAGGCCATAGCGTATCTTCTTGCCGTCGCGTGCGGTGAAAAAGCCGCCGGTGGCGTTTTCCGGTCGCGGGTTGCCCTCAGTTTCATGAAAAAGGGGAGTTTCGTGAAAAGGGAGATCCGTCATTCGGCGCTTCGTGCTCGGCGTCTCGCATGCCTGCCTGTCGTGGCCGGCCTCGCCAAGGTTGATAGCCGTCCATGGGCCAAAAGCAAAGGAATTCCGGGAGCGTCGGATCGGCAACAGGGAAGGCCGGAAGCCGCTATGAGCGCGCTTCCGGCCCCTGTCGATCCGGGAGGAAGGGACGTTGCACCCGGTTCGGCCTCGTCGCGGCGCCCGGTCCATGCAAATCCGGCGCCGCTTGTCCTTGATGTCGAGAGCAGTCTAGCGGCGGCTGTCTGAACGCGCGCAAAAGCGCCGGTTCATCTGCCGTTCATCCTCGATTTTTGCCGGGAGGCAAAATCTTGAAATGGCTTTGCCCGCTCCCCAAATGTGGATTGCGGCCGCCAATGTCGGGGCCGCTGGTCAAACCGGAACGCCGCTCACGGGTTTCGCACCGGCCAAACGCAAACCTTGTTGCTCAACAGGAGAACACACCATGCGTCACGTTGATTTTTCCCCGCTCTATCGCTCGACCGTCGGCTTCGACCGTCTCTTCACCATGCTTGATTCCCTTGCGCAGCCCGATGGCGCGCAGACCTATCCGCCCTACAATATCGAGCGCACCGGTGAGGATGCCTACCGCATCTCGATGGCTGTCGCCGGCTTCTCGGACGAGGAGATCTCGATCGAGGCCCACCGCAATGTGCTGACCGTGAAAGGCGAGCGCAAGGATGAGGGCACCGGCGAGGGTTCCGAACTGCTCTATCGCGGCATTGCCTCCAGGGCCTTCGAGCGCCGCTTCCAGCTTGCCGACCACGTCGAGGTCGTGGGCGCCACGCTGAAGAACGGCCTGCTCTTTGTCGACCTGAAGCGCAACATCCCCGAGGAACTGAAGCCGCGCAAGATCGCGATCACTTCGGCTCCGGCCAAGGCCAAGCAGATCGAGGCCAAGACCGCTGCGTAATCCCTAAGTCTCCTCCCGAGACGGAAGCGGCGCCGAAAGGCGCCGCTTCTTTTTTATTTGCCGGGAACAGCAATTACCCGGCGATCAACTGGCCAAAGCGGTCGACTTCCTCTGACGTCGTCGCAAAACTGGTGACGAAGCGATAAAGCAATTCGTCCTCGCCGATATGGCCTTCGAAGCCATGCGGCTTGTGCCAGTCGTAGAAAACAGCACCCGCCGCCTGCAGCCTGTCGGCTTCAGCCTTTTTCATCACCGCGAAAACCTCGTTCGCTTGCGGCAGCCAAGCCAGTTTCGCCGTCTGGGAATCCTCGATCGCCGCGGCAAGGCGGGCAGCCATGGCATTGGCGTGCCTGGCGGTGTCGAGCCACAGGCCGTCGCGGAAATAAGCCTCGAACTGTGCCGCGATAAAGCGCGATTTGGAAAACAGCTGGGCGGCGCGCTTGCGCAGGAAGGCCAATTCCCGGGCACGCTCGAGATCGAACAGCACGATCGCCTCGGCGCACCAGCAGCCGTTCTTGGTGCCGCCGAAAGACAGTATGTCGACGCCACTTTTCCAGGTCATTTCGGCGGGCGTCGTGTCGAGCGCGACCAGTGCATTGGCAAAGCGGGCGCCGTCCATATGCAATGGCACGGAATGTTGCCGCGCGATGGCCGAGATCGCGGCGATGTCATGCAGGCCGTAGACCGTGCCGACCTCCGTCGACTGGGTGATCGAGACCGCCATCGGCCGGCCCCAATGGACCACCTCGCCGGCGAAACGGCCGATCGCCGTTTCCAGATTGTGCGGATCGATCCGGCCCAGCGCGCCATCGACGGCATGCAGCCGCGAGCCGCCGGAGAAATATTCCGGTGCGCCGCACTCATCTTCGATGACATGCGATTCGCGATGAGCGAAGGAAATGCCGCCGGGCTTGTTGTAGGCGGTCAGCGCCAGCGAATTGGCGGCGGTGCCGGTGGCCACGAAGAACACCGCAACCTCGCGTTCGAAGATTTCGCTGAAGCGCTGGCAGACGGCCTGGTCGAGCGCGCCATCGCCATAGGCAGTGGAAAAGCCGCCGGCGTGGGCCGAGAGACCGGAGGCGATGTTGGGGTGGGCGCCTGCCCAATTGTCGGAAGCGAAGAACATGCATCTGCCTGTGCTGGGAAAATCGCTGCAACCTTGACCGGTTTCATGGCTGGCTCGCAAGGGCCAGACGCCAGAAAACGGGTAAAGCCAGCGAACTGCCGAAAACCGGCAGGGACGGAAGCTTGCGTTTAGCGGGTATTTCACGAAACTTTGTGTCGCGGAACGCCGAAGTTTTTTGTGAATCGGTCTTGTATGCGCCCGGCTTTTCTGCCATAAAAATTTAGGACAGTAGTGCTGTCTTATTTTGTCGCGCAAAACAGGCTGGATTGGCGTATTCTAAGCCTCTCCGGCTTTTGCCGCGAGCGACAGGTGGACGGCCGTGCTCTGGCCTGTACGATACCGGATGCGAACCGCGCGGCGAGCCGCATGGTTCGGCAAGGATTTCGCAAGACGTGCCGTAAGGATGAAGGGGAAGCAATGCGCTTCCCGAGGCAAACCAGCGCCCGCAAGGACGCGGAATGGAGGACAGGACGATGACGGAATTGACGCACGCTGCGACGAACGGCAAGGCCGCGCAGACGAAAGCGGCAGCCGTCAAAACCCTGGCCAATACCCGCCGCACCGGTTTGACCGCCCAGGGCCTTTACGATCCCCGCAACGAGCACGATGCCTGCGGTGTCGGCTTCATCGTCAACATGAAGGGCGCGAAGTCGCACACGATCGTCGAGGACGGGCTTTCCATGCTCGAAAACCTGACGCATCGCGGCGCCGTCGGCGCCGATCCGCTGATGGGCGACGGCGCGGGCGTGCTGGTGCAGATTCCCGACGGCTTCTTCCGCGAGGAGATGGCCGCGCAGGGCGTCGAGCTGCCGCCGGCGGGGCAGTATGGCGTCGGCCATTGGTTCATGCCGCAGGATGCCGCGCTGCGCGCCCATGTCGAGGACATCATTGCCGAATCGGCGCAGTCCGAGGGGCTGCCGCTGCTCGGCTTCCGTGACGTGCCGGTCGACAATTCGTCGCTCTCCAAGGCCCCGGATATCGTGGCATCCGAGCCGTTCCACCGGCAGGTCTTCATCGGACGCACGGCCGACATTCCCGACGACGAGGAGTACGAGGCCAGGCTCTATCTGCTGCGCAAGGTCATATCGGGCCGCATCTACGCCGAGAACGACAACAAGGACATCGGCGCCTACTGCGTGTCGCTGTCGGCGCGCACCATCGTCTACAAGGGCATGTTCCTGGCCTATCAGGTCGGAGCCTATTACAAGGACCTGTCCGATCCGCGCTTCGAAACGGCGCTGATCCTGGTCCACCAGCGCTTCTCCACCAACACCTTCCCCTCGTGGAAGCTGGCGCATCCCTATCGCATGGTCGCGCACAATGGCGAGATCAACACCGTGCGCGGCAACAACAACTGGATGGCGGCGCGCCAGGCGTCGGTGGATTCGGAGCTGTTCGGCAACAACATCTCCAAGCTCTGGCCGATCTCCTATGAGGGCCAGTCCGACACCGCATGTTTCGACAATGCGCTCGAGTTCCTGTTCCAGGGCGGATACAGCCTCAGCCACGCCATGATGATGCTGATCCCGGAAGCCTGGGCCGGCAACAAGCTCATGGACGCCGACCGCAAGGCCTTCTACGAATACCACGCGGCGCTGATGGAGCCGTGGGACGGGCCCGCCGCGGTCGCCTTCACCGACGGGCGCCAGATCGGCGCCACGCTCGACCGCAACGGCTTGCGGCCAGCGCGCTACATCGTCACCGACGACGACCGGGTCATCATGGCGTCGGAGGCCGGCGCGCTGCCTGTGCCGGAGGAAAAGATCGTCCAGAAGTGGCGGCTGCAGCCCGGCCGCATGCTCTTGATCGATCTTGCCAAGGGCCGCATCGTTTCCGACGAGGAGATCAAGTCGGAGATCGCCACCAGGCATCCCTACAAGACCTGGCTCGCCAATACGCAGCTCATCCTGGAGGACCTGAAGCCGGTCGAGCCGCGCGCGCTGCGCAAGGATGTCAGCCTGCTCGACCGCCAGCAGGCGTTCGGCTACACCCAGGAAGACACCAAGCTCTTGATGTCGCCGATGGCCACCACAGGCCAGGAAGCCGTCGGTTCGATGGGCACCGACACGCCGATCTCGGCGATGTCGGACAGATCGAAGCTGCTCTACACCTATTTCAAGCAGAACTTCGCCCAGGTCACCAATCCGCCGATCGATCCGATCCGCGAGGAACTGGTGATGAGCCTGGTGTCCTTCATCGGCCCGCGGCCCAACATTTTCGACCTGGTCGGCAGTTCGCGCCGCAAGCGGCTGGAAGTGCGCCAGCCGATCCTGACCAATGGCGATCTCGAAAAGATCCGCTCCATCGGCCACACCGAGGATCGGTTCGACACCAAGACGATCGACATCACCTATGCCTCGATCGAGGGCGCGGCCGGCATGCAGGGCGCCATCGATCGGCTGTGCGAGCGGGCGGAAGCGGCGGTCGCCGGCGGCTACAACATCATCATCCTGTCCGACCGCCAGCTCGGGCCGGACCGCATCGCCATTCCCGCGCTTCTGGCCACGGCCGCGGTGCATCATCATCTGATCCGCAAGGGGCTGCGTACTTCGGTCGGGCTCGTCGTGGAATCCGGCGAGCCGCGCGAAGTGCATCATTTCTGCTGTCTTGCCGGCTACGGCGCCGAAGCGATCAATCCCTATCTCGCCTTCGACACGCTGCTCGACATGCACAAGCGCGGCGAATTGCCGGAAGAGGTCGACGCCTACGAAGTCGTGTCGCGCTACATCAAGTCGATCGGCAAGGGCATCCTCAAGGTGATGTCGAAGATGGGCATCTCGACCTACCAGTCCTATTGCGGCGCGCAGATCTTCGACGCGATCGGGCTGAAGACCGATTTCGTGGAGAAGTATTTCACCGGCACCGCCACGCTGATCGAAGGCGTCGGGCTGGACGAGATCGCCGAGGAGACCTTCAGGCGCCATACGGATGGTTTCGGCAACGATCCGGTGCTGCGCAACAGCCTGGATGTCGGCGGCGAATATCTGTTCCGGATGCGCGGCGAGGCGCATATGTGGTCGCCCGACGCGGTCGCCACCTTGCAGCACGCCGTGCGCCAGGGGTCCTGGGAGACCTTCAAGGAGTATTCCGCGCAGATCGACAGCGAGACGGCGCGCGCGCAGACCATTCGTGGCCTGTTCAAGATCAAGCTGGCGGAAGATACCGGCCGCAAGAAGGTCGCGCTCGACGACGTCATGCCCGCGGCCGAGATCGTCAAGCGTTTCTCGACCGGCGCGATGTCGTTCGGCTCGATCTCCAGGGAAGCGCATACGACGCTGGCGCGCGCCATGAACGCCATCGGCGGCAAGTCGAACACTGGCGAGGGCGGCGAGGAGGCAGACCGCTATCTGCCGCTGCCCGGCGGCGGCAAGAACCCCGAACGTTCGGCGATCAAGCAGATCGCTTCCGGACGGTTCGGCGTGACGGCCGAATATCTCGTCAACTCCGACGTCATGCAGATCAAGGTGGCGCAAGGCGCCAAGCCCGGCGAGGGCGGCCAGTTGCCCGGCCACAAGGTCGACGCCACCATCGCCAAGGTCCGGCACTCGACGCCCGGCGTCGGCCTGATCTCGCCGCCGCCGCATCACGACATCTATTCGATCGAGGATCTGGCGCAGCTGATCTACGATCTGAAGAACGTCAACCCGGCGGCCGACATTTCGGTCAAGCTGGTGTCGGAGGTCGGGGTCGGCACGGTCGCGGCGGGCGTCGCCAAGGCGCGCGCCGACCACATCACCATCTCGGGCTACGATGGCGGCACGGGTGCCTCGCCGCTGACGTCGCTCAAGCATGCCGGCAGCCCGTGGGAGATGGGCCTTGCCGAGACGCACCAGACGCTGGTGCTCAACGGTCTCAGGTCGCGCGTGGCGCTGCAGGTCGATGGCGGATTGCGCACAGGCCGCGACGTCATCATCGGCGCGCTGCTCGGCGCCGACGAGTTCGGCTTCTCGACCGCGCCGCTGATCGCGGCCGGCTGCATCATGATGCGCAAATGCCATCTCAACACCTGCCCGGTCGGCGTGGCGACGCAGGATCCGGTGCTGCGCAAGCGCTTCAAGGGCACGCCCGAGCACGTCATCAACTTCTTCTTCTATGTCGCTGAAGAGGTGCGCGGACTGCTTGCCGAAATGGGCTTCACCCATATCGACCAGATCATCGGCGACGCCGATCTCCTGGAAAAGCGCGACGTGATCCAGCATTGGAAGGCGCGCGGGCTCGACTTCTCGAGGATGTTCTACAAGCCCGATGCGCCACATGAGGCGGTGCACTGGACCGAGCGGCAGAAGCACCCGATCGACGACGTGCTCGACCGCAAGCTGATCGAGCTGGCCAAGCCGGCACTGGAGGCCAAGCAGCCGGTCAAGATCGAGGTCGACATCCGCAATGTCGATCGTTCGGCGGGCGCCATGCTGTCGGGCGAGGTCGCCAAGCGCTTCAAGCACAAGGGCCTGCGCGAGGATACGATCCAGGTGAAGCTGACCGGGACCGCCGGCCAGTCCTTCGGCGCCTTCCTGGCGCGCGGCATCTCCTTCGAGCTGGTCGGCGCCGGCAACGACTATGTCGGCAAGGGCCTGTCGGGCGGCCGCATCGTCATCCGGCCGCCGGATGAAGCCAAGATCGTCGCGGCCGAGTCCATCATCGTCGGCAACACGGTGCTCTATGGCGCTACCGAAGGCGAGGCTTATTTTGCCGGTGTCGCCGGCGAGCGCTTCGCGGTGCGCAACTCGGGCGTCGTCACCGTCGTCGAGGGCGTCGGCGACCATGGCTGCGAATACATGACCGGTGGCATCGTCGTCGTCATCGGCAAGACCGGCCGCAACTTCGCCGCCGGCATGTCGGGCGGCGTTGCCTATGTGCTGGACGAGGCGGGCGATTTCGCCGAGCGCTGCAACATGGCCATGGTCGAGCTGGAGCCGGTGCCGGAAGAAGACGACCTGATGGAAAAGCTGCTGCATCATGGCGGCGACCTCGACCACAAGGGCCGCGTCGACGTCTCGGGTGACATGACCAGCCATGACGAGGAGCGGCTCTATCAGCTGATCTCGAACCACGTGCACTATACGGGTTCGGTGCGCGGCCGCGAGATCCTCGACAATTGGGCGGCGTTCCGGCCGAAATTCCGCAAGATCATGCCGGTCGAATACCGCCGCGCGCTGATCGAGATGGAACGCATGCGCATGAGCGTGGCGGCCGAATAGATCTTCGCAAAGGCCGGGAAGCCCAGGCTTCCCGGCTCCATGTCACTGATAATTTGACCTCTCGCGGAAGGTTGCCACGGCTGCCTGAAGAGGTTAACGGGTGCGGCGAAAACCGCACCATCTGGACAGCAGGAACTGGACTATGGGCAAGGTAACAGGCTTTCTCGAGATCGACCGGCAGGTGCACAAGTACCAGCCGGCCTCCGACCGCATCCGGCATTTCCGCGAGTTTACGCTGCCGATGTCGGACAAGGAGGTCGAGAAACAGGCCGCGCGCTGCATGGACTGCGGCATCCCGTTCTGTCACGGGCCGACCGGCTGCCCGATCCACAACCAGATCCCGGACTGGAACGACCTCGTCTATAACAGGGACTGGGACAATGCGATCCGCAACCTGCATTCGACCAACAATTTCCCCGAATTCACCGGCCGCATCTGCCCCGCGCCTTGCGAGGAAGCCTGCACGCTGAACCTCGAGGACATTCCGGTGGCCATCAAGACGGTCGAGCAGGCGATCGCCGACAAGGCCTACGAGACCGGCCATATCAGGCCCTATCCGCCGGAGAGGAAGACGGGCAAGCGCGTCGCCGTCATCGGCTCCGGCCCGGCCGGCATGGCCGCCGCCCAGCAGCTCGGCCGCGCCGGCCATGATGTCCATGTCTACGAACGCGAAAGCCGGCCAGGCGGGCTGATGCGCTATGGCATTCCCGACTTCAAGATCGAGAAGCACTATATCGATCGCCGCATCGAGCAGATGCAGGGCGAAGGCGTGACCTTCCATTGCGGCGTCAATGTCGGCATCGACAAACCCGTGGCCGAACTGCTCGCCGAACATGACGCGGTGCTCTATTGCGGCGGATCCGAGACTCCGCGTGCGGCCAACATCCCCGGCGACGATCTCGGCGGCGTCTATGACGCGATGCCCTACCTAGTGCAGCAGAACCGGCGTGTCGGCGGCGAGCCGATCCAGTCGGTGGCGTGGCCGTCGCACCCGATCATCGCCAGCGGCCAGCATGTCGTCGTCGTCGGCGGCGGCGATACCGCTTCCGACTGCGTCGGCACCGCCTTCCGCCAAGGCGCCGTGCGCGTCACGCAGCTCGACATCCGTCCGCAGCCGCCGGAGAAGGAAGACAAGCTCGCCGTCTGGCCCTACTGGGCGACCAAGATGCGCACCTCCTCCTCGCAGGCCGAGGGCGCCGAGCGCGAATTCCAGGTGGCGACACTCGAATTCATCGGCGAGGAAGGCCAGCTGACCGGTGTCAAATGCTGCGAGGTCGACGACAAGCGCCGACCGATCGTCGGCACCGAGTTCGTCATCCGCGCCGATCTCGCCTTCATCGCCATCGGCTTTGCCGGGCCGGCCATGGCCGGCGTGGTGTCGGAGCTCGAAGGGGAGATGAAGATCGTCACCGACAGCCGACGCTCCCGCAATGTCGAGGCCAATGACCGCGACTACCGGACCAGCGTCGACAGGCTCTATGCCGCGGGTGACGTGCGCCGCGGCCAGTCGCTGGTGGTCTGGGCGATCCGCGAGGGTCGGCAGGCGGCGCGTTCGATCGACGAGGCATTGATGGGTTCGAGCGTCCTGCCCCGCTGAGCCCGTTTGGAAACTCTACTGCTGCGGCCATAAGGCGTTTTCTGCGCTTCCGGTGCTCCCGTACCCAAAAAATACGCTCGCTCCGGTTCTTGAAAACGCCATCCTATGGCTCGCAGCAGCGAGTTCCGAAAACCGGTTTCGGCCCTCCGCGCTGCTAAGGAGTGATGGCCGTCGTCGTGCCAGCCGCGGCGGCCGCGGCTGCCGGATTTGTCTTCGGCGGCCAGGCGAAATCGTCGGCGCGGCCGGGCGAAGCCACCGGCGCCTTGCCCTCGACCACCAGTTTTTCGCCGGGCAGGCCCGGGTTGGCCTTCGCGGGCGGTCCGGCGCCGAGCAGTTCCGTGCCGCCGTCGAGCGCCGGATCGCTGAGCAGCATCGGCGCGGTGCGGTCAATGACGATGGGAGCGGCGGCCGGCGCCGGCGCCTCGACCGGCGCGCCGGCAGGAGCAGCGGTCGGGGCGACGCTTCCCGGCGCGGCCAGGCCCAGGACCTTCATCAACGGCTTTTCGGTATAGAAGGCGAGCTTGCGCTTGCCGGCCTTCGACATGTTGATGCCGTCATCGGAGCGCAGCCGCACGGGCTGGCCGTTGATGTCGGGGCCACTGGTGACGAAGGCGCCGTTCTCGTCGACGAATCCATCCCAGATATCGACGAATTCGCCGCCATGGCTTTCGGCCGCCTGACGGTAGATGTCGTTGAAGGCGAGCATGTCGGATGTCATCTTCGAAACCCTGAACGCCGGCATGCCGACCCACAGGAAAGGCACCTTGGCCGTGGCGATGGCCTTGCCGAACGCTTCGGTGCGACGTTCGTATTCCTTGGTCCAGCTCTCGGAACGGGGCTGCTCGCGCACATCCCCCACCTTCATCGGCTGGCGGTCGTTGGAACCGAGCATCACGACCACGGCGGCGGGCTTTTCGGTCTCTATCAATGATTTGATCTGTTCTGGCCAATTGTAGAAATCATCGCGCACGAAGCCCGACGAGCCATTGGAGCGAACGACGATCCTGACGCCGGTATTCTCGGCAAAGGCGGTGTCTAGACCTTCGGCGAGCCCGGCCGCCATGAAATCGCCGACCACCAGGACGACCCGGGCGTCCGGCGCCTTCTCGGCGATCGGGATTTCCGGTTCCGCGGGCGGACGCGGCGCGCGCGGCTTTTTTGCCTTGGGCCTGGGCCTTGGTTTCTGGATGTCCAGCGGCGGCTCGATCCGCTCGCTGCGGCGCGGGAACAGAAGGTCACGCAATGACCAGCCGCGGCTTTGCTGCTCCTGCGCCATGGCGGGCGCATGGAAGGCGCCTGCCATGGCGACGGCGAGCACGGCGACGGCCAGGAACAGCACCAGCATGCGGAGAACGAACGTCCCGATGCGCGCAGCCCAAGCCAATCGCTCCTCCTCAGTTCATGACAGGCCCTATTTTTGCCTGAGCCATTTTAGCACTTCCATGCTCGGATAGCCGTCCTGGGTCAAGCCGACCTTTGCCTGATAGGCCATGATGGCCGACTTCGACCCGTCGCCGATCTTGCCGTCGAATTTGCCGTCATAAAGGCCGTGCTGGGAGAGCCGCTTCTGCAATTCCTGCCTTTCCTCGAACGTCAGCTTGGTGAAAGGCCGTTTCCAGTCCTGTACGAGGCCGGTGGAACCGGCGATCTCGTCGGCAAGAAGACCAACGGCAAGCGCGTATTTGTCGGCATTGTTGTAGGCCTTGATGACCGAGAAATTCCTGATCATCAGGAAAGCGGGGCCGCCGCGGCCATCCGGTACTTTCAACGTCGCCTTGTCGCTGAGGTTCCTGAACGGCTTGCCGCTCGCCCTGACCACGCCGAGCGCCTGCCATTGCGCCAGCGTCCTGGAGCCTGCGGGCAGCTTGCCGGCCGGCAAGGCCACCTCGTAGCCCCAGGTCTTGCCGGCCTGCCAGCCATTCTTCTTGAGCAGATTGGCTGATGTCGCCAAGGCATCGGGAATGGAATTCCAGATGTCGCGCTTGCCGTTGCCGTCCATGTCCACGGCATAGTGCTGGTAGCTGGTCGGGATGAACTGGGTCTGGCCCATGGCGCCCGCCCAGGAACCCATGAGGTGGCTCTCGTCGATGTCGCCGGTCTGGAGGATCTTCAGTGCGGCGACCAGTTGCGTGCGGGCATATTTCGACCGCTTCTGATCGCCATAGGCCAGGGTCGCCAGCGAGCGGACGACATTGCGCATGATGTCGTCGCGCTTGAGGATCTCGCCATAGTTGGATTCCATCGACCAGATGGCCAGCAGGACGTTGCGGTCAACGCCGAACCTCGCCTCGATCCTGTCCAGCCACGGCTTCCATTTCCTGGCCATCTGCTGGCCGACCGCGACCGACTGGTCGTGGACGCGGTTGTCGAAATAATCCCAGGCGGGCGCGGTGAATTCCGGCTGGGTTCGGGCTTTTTCCAGCACCACCGGATCGGGTTCGTCGATGCCCCTGAAGGCGCGGTCATAGACGGCGCCGGAAACGCCCCCCTGCACCGCGGTGGCGCGGAAGCCGGCGACCCATTGCCGGAAGCCGGCATCGGCGAAGGCCGGCCCGGCAGGCATCAGCATGGCGAGCGAGAGGCTGGCGGCCGTCATGACGCTGGTGAAACGCTTTGCGGCATTGCGAACGGACATCTTTTCCTCCTTCTCCGTCTTGGGAAAGACCATTCATCGCCGAACCAGGTTAGGAATTGGTTTACCATAGGCCGCCCCTGGAACGAAAAGGCGCCTCGATGCTTCTACCGGTGCAAGTTTCCCTTCATTCGCCCGATAATCCTCAATTCCGGCGTGAAAATGTCGCGGCGCGGGATTGCGGAGCCGGCCTGCAAACGGATAATTGAAGGCATGAAGAGAGTTCGCAAGGCAGTTTTCCCGGTCGCAGGTCTCGGCACGCGGTTTCTCCCGGCCACCAAGGCCGTCCCCAAGGAAATGCTTACCGTCGTCGACCGGCCCGTCATCCAATACGTGGTGGACGAGGCGCGCGAGGCAGGCATCGAGCATTTCATCTTCGTCACCGGGCGCAACAAGGCGGTCATCGAGGATCACTTCGATATCCAGTTCGAGCTCTATGACACGCTCGCCCAGCGCGGCAAGGACGACCAGCTCGCCAGGCTGCAGCGGCTGCAGCCCGGGCCGGGACAGACCAGCTTCACTCGCCAGCAGGTGCCGCTCGGACTTGGCCATGCCGTCTGGTGCGCGCGCGAACTGGTCGGCGACGAGCCGTTCGCGCTCTTGTTGCCCGACATGATCATGCAGTCGGAAAAGAGCTGCATGAGGGACATGGTCGACCTCTATGCCGAGACCGGCAACAACATTATCGCGGTTCAGGAATGCGATCCCGCCGAGACCCATAAATACGGCATCGTCGGCCGGGGCGAAGCCACCCATCATGGCTTCCGCATCACCGAGATGGTGGAAAAGCCGAAGACCGGCACCGCGCCCTCCAATCTCTACATCAATGGCCGCTACATATTGCAGCCCGAGATTTTCAAAATCCTCGAAGGCCAGGAGAAGGGCGCCGGAAACGAGATCCAGCTCACGGACGCAATGCTGAAGCTGGAGAAGCAGCAGCCCTTCTACGGCTACCACTTTCAGGGCCGCACCTTCGATTGCGGATCGCCGGAAGGGTTCGTCGAGGCCAATGTGGCCTTCGCGCTCTGGCGCAACGACATGAACCAGAGCATGGCCGGCGTTATCCGCAGGCTTCTCGACGAGATGGCGCCTTCGGAGCACGTTGTGGCGGCGCTTTAAGGGAGGCGCTGTCTGGCCGATGTCTCGGATGCGGCACGCAGCTTAGCGGCCCGCGCTTACCGCTGCACCTTCACGCCGAGATAGATGCTGTTGGCGGTGTAGTCGCGGCCAGGCAGGTTGCTGGTGAGCTTCTCGGTCCTGGCGCGGGTGGTGAGGCCGGCATAGCGGTTCAGCCACCATGTCAGCCCGGCTTCGGCGCTCAGCACCCTGTCATGGCCGTCTATGCCGATATAATCGCGCCAGTCCAGGCCCAGCGCGGCATTGCCGGTCAGGTTGGCGCGGATCTGGCGTTCGGCCGTGAGGCGGCCGGAATAGAGGATGTCGCCGCTTTCACCTGCGGTGGTCGTGGGCTCGACCGTGGTCCGCCCGGTCAGGCCGATCGTGGTGCCGCGTTCGGGCGACCATTTCAGGTCGGCGTCCACGGTGGCACCCGCGATCGCCCCCAGGCGGTCGTCGTCGATCGCTTCCCGCAGCCAGCCGGCCGAGAACTCGCCGGCGAGCTTCTCGCCCATGTCGAGCTCGAGGCCGGCGCGGGCACCAAGCCGCGTTGATGAACGCTCGAAGCCTTCATTGTCGAAGCGTTGATCATAGGCCCTGCGCCCGAGCTCGATTTCGGTGAAAGGCGTAAGGGCAGGGGAGATTTCGTAGCCGGTGCGCAAGGTCGCCGTATAAAGCGTGGAGTTACGATCCTTCTGCGACAGCGAGGTGTCGTCAGAAAGCTTGGCGTCGCCATAGAAGTCGTGCGAGACCGCGCCGGTCAAAGTGTATTGCGCCTTGCCGACGTCCTTTTCGATGCCGAGGCTGCCGTCGATGGTCTGGCGCAGCGGTTGCTTGCTGACGCCTGCAATGGCGTCGGGCGACGAGGCCGATTCCGGCACGGCCTCGTAACCGAGCTTGGCGACGGCGCGTTGCTCGTTGTCGAGGTCGACATTGAGCTGGCCTTCGATGCGGCCTTGCTCATTGTGAACCGGGTAGCCCGAGACGGTCTCGCGGAAGAGGCCATAACCGTCAATGGTCGCGGAGTTCTCGCGCCAGTCGGAGGCGGCGGAAAAGCGCAGTGCCGTCTCGGACAGCAGCGCCGCTTTGCCGGCACTGCTGGAATCGCCGTTCGAGGTGGCGGTCAGGCCCTGCTCCAGCGTCGGCCTTATGACGAAGGAGCCCCATTTGATGCCTGGAGCGGCGAACGGATCGTCCTCGATTTTCTTCTTCTGCCCTTCGATGGAAGCGGTGCGTTCGGCGCCCGGATCGAGCTGCTGCCGGTCGACGCTGTCGATCGTGACGGCGCGGCGGTTGGCGGTCTCCTGGTCGGTGCCGGTGACGGTGGCGTCGGCATCGTCGGCCGTGCTGGCGGTCGTGGTCGCGTCGGTCGTCGCGGTGGTGTTCTTTTTCTTTGTCTTCGCCCTGTCGGCGGCCTTGTCCGCATTGGCCTGCCCGGTGGCCGATGGCCGGCGTGGTTTGGGCGGAGGCGGATTGTCGGCGGTCACGTCGTCACCGGCCGCCGGCGGGTCGAAGATGCTGCCAGTGGGCGAGGCGGCACCGCTATCGTCAGGAGCAGCGCCGGCGCTGGCGGGCAGATAGGTGCGCGACGGCGTGTCGTCCTGACCGGCGGCATTCGCTGGCTGCTGTTGACCCTGACCGGCTATGGCGGCCAGTCTCGCTTTGCGCTGCTGGTCGGACAGGATCGCCGATTCCGAGACCTCGCCGCGCAGCTCCGTTTCCTGGGCGAAGGACAGCGTCGGTCGCGGCAGGCCGAAGATGCTGGTCGCCAGCAGCAAGGCGCAGGCAGCCTTGCTCTTTCGCCTTCTCGTCTTTTCTGACTGGGCCCCGGACATCGCCACCACTGCTTGCGCGGCGCGAGCGCGCGCCATACTTACCGAACCGTAAATGGGGATGGTTAACGGAGGGTTGAGGCGGGGGGCGATTGCTTTTCCAAGCGCTCATTGTTCCAGGCCTCGACATTCGTGACCTTGCGCTTCGTTCATTCGAACCGCTCTCCTAGACGGTCGGGGGAGGCATTTCCGTTGGACAGGCGCGGCACAAAGCGCTAATCGCATCGGCCATGGATGCGCGATCCCTCGACAAGAAGCCGTTGGACAGACAGGCCTCGATCGCTTCGGCGCTAAGAACGGTGGCGACCGAACAGGCGGGAGTGGCAGCGCTGGCCGAGGCGCTCGAAAACGGGCTGGCGAAGCCCTTTGCCGAAGCGGTCGACATGATCTCGAGGATCGAAGGCCGGGTCATCGTCACCGGCGTCGGCAAAAGCGGCCATATCGGCTCGAAGATCGCCGCGACCCTGGCCTCGACCGGAACGCCGGCCTTTTTCGTCCACCCCGCTGAAGCCAATCACGGCGATCTCGGCATGATCGCCAGGGACGATGCCATCATCGCCATGTCATGGTCGGGCGAAAGCAAGGAGATGATGGGCATCGTCGCCTATTCCAGGCGCTTCTCCATCCCGCTCATTGCAATCACGTCCGGTGAGACATCGGCGCTGGCGCGCGCCGCCGATGTCGTGCTTTTGCTGCCGCGTGCGCCGGAAGCCTGCCCGCATGGCCTGGCGCCGACGACATCGGCACTGCTGCAACTGGTGATGGGCGACGCACTGGCGATCGCCCTGCTCGAGGCGCGGGGTTTCACGCCCGATCATTTCCGCACCTTCCATCCCGGCGGCCAGCTCGGCGCCAACCTGATGCAGATCCGCGAGATCATGCATGTCGGCGAGAGATTGCCGCTGGTCGTTTCGGGCACCGGCATGCAGGACGCGATCCTGGAGTTGTCGCGCAAGGGCTTCGGCTGCGTGGCGGTCACCGCCGCCGACGGCGCGCTGATCGGCATCGTCACCGATGGCGACATCAGGCGTCACATAGGCAGCAACCTGACGGCGATGACCGTCGATCAGGTGATGACGAGATCTCCCAAGACCGCGGCGCCGGACACGCTGGTGGCGACCGCACTGCAGACGATCAACAATTCAGCCATCACCAGCCTGATGGTGGTGGAGGGCAACAAGCCCGTCGGGCTCGTCCACCTGCACGATCTTTTGCGCATCGGCGCTGCGTAGGGCAGTTCACCGTTTCACGGAAACGGCGAACTGCTCTATCTCTTTGTTTCTGCACAATTCCGGACGGAAAACCGTACACACTTTTCCTGGAATTGCGCTAGAGCGGAGCCGGTTTCACACTCGCTCGACGGTCAGTTCGAGATCGGTGTCGGCGGCTCCGGTGACGCGCACCTGGGTGCCGGCCGGCAGGTCAGGGCCAGAGACGCGCCACAGCGTGTCGCCGAGCTTGATGCGGCCGCGGCCGTCGCGGATCGGCTCGGCCAGCGTCGCCATCCTGCCGATCATCTGCGCCCCACGGCGGTTGAGCAGCGGCTGGTCGGTCGGCTCGTCGCGTCCGCCGATGAGTTTCTTGCCGACCAATGCCGAGACCAGCGACAGCGCGAGGAAGACGAGCACTTGGACCTGCCAGGTCCAGCTGGCCGCATCCCAGACCAGCAGCGATACCGCGCCCACGATCAGCGCGGCGATGCCGGTCCACAACATGAAGATGCCCGGTGCGATGATTTCCATCGCCAAAAGCACGAAGCCCAGAACCATCCAGTTCCACGGGCCGAGTTCGGAAACGATGCGGTCGATCATGGTTTTGATCCACTCACAAAGGCATTAGTTGTCGCTCGGCCTGACGACCGGAGGTCGTGAGACCTGCCGTTGCGTGCCGGCCGGCCCGTCGCCCTTGAATACTTCCCTGGCGATCTCGCCGATGCCGCCCAGCGAGCCGATCAGCGACGACGCTTCGAAAGGCATCAGCACGATCTTGCTGTTGGTGGCCGAACCGATCTTGCCCAGCGCTTCGGTGTATTTCTGGGCGACGAAGTAGTTGAGCGCCTGCACATCTCCCTTGGAGATCGCTTCCGACACCACTTGCGTGGCGCGGGCTTCCGCTTCGGCGGAGCGCTCGCGTGCCTCGGCATCGCGGAAGGCGGCTTCCTTGCGGCCTTCGGCCTCGAGGATCTGCGACTGCTTGAGGCCTTCGGCGGCAAGGATCTGCGCGCGTTTGTTGCGTTCGGCCGTCATCTGCCGGCCCATCGATTCGATCAGGTTGGCGGGCGGATTGATATCCTTGATCTCGACGCGGGTGATCTTGATGCCCCAGGGATGGGCCGCTTCGTCGACCACGCGCAGCAGGCGCTCGTTGATCGCGTCGCGGTTCGACAGCAGCTCGTCGAGATCCATCGAGCCCATCACGGTGCGGATGTTGGTCATGGTCAGGTTGAGGATGGCGTTCTGCAGGCCGGAAACCTGGTAGGCCGCCTGCGCCGCGTTGAGGATCTGGAAAAAGGCGATGCCGTCGACGCCGACGATGGCGTTGTCGCGGGTGATGATCTCCTGGCTCGGGACGTCGAGCACCTGCTCCATCATGTTCAACTTGGCGCCGATGCGATCGATGAACGGCACGATGAGGTTGAGGCCTGGCGACAGCGTTTTCGTGTAACGGCCAAAGCGTTCGACCGTATAATTGTAGCCTTGCGGGATTGTCTTTATGCCTTTGAACAGCACCAGCACGACAAGAGCGACCAGAACAATAATCGCGATATCGAAACCACTGAAATCCATTTGGCTCTCCCTCAAGAGGCAAGCCATGGGAGCCATTCTCCCGCAGCCGGCTTCAGCAAACACTTAAGTGTGTTTCAACAACGTTACAATCAGGTGATGAGGGATTGTTTGTGCCGCTGCTGCCGGTGGCTGAAGGCGAACAGGCTTGCGTCCGTATCTTCCGATCCGGCGATGGCGGCAGAAACGATTTCGGATGCGATTTGCGAGAAGGCGATGCCGTTGCCGCCATAGCCCATCACGGCCTGGATGCGCGGATGCCCAGGGATGGCGCCGATATAGGGCAGGCCGGTGGTTGTGGTGCCGAAGGAGCCGGTCCAGGCAAAATCGGGCCTGGTGTCCAGATCCGGGAACAGGCGGCCGAGCTTCCTGGCCAGTCTCAGGCTCTTGCCGGCGATCAACGCGTCACGCCGTTCCTTGTCGATAAAATCCTCGTCTTCGCCGCCGCAGATCACCCTGCCGTCGGCTGTCGCCCTTGCATAAAGATAGGGGTCCGACGCTTCCCAGATGAGGGCCGCGTCCGGCCAGATCTTTCGCGGCTGCGGGCGTGTGGCGATGGCCCATGTCGAGATGACGCGGTGGGCGGCTGCCGGCACGATGTCGGTCAACTCGTAGCCGGTCGCGAGCAGGACGTGCTGCGCGCTGATTATGGGGCCGCCCCTGGTGGCGACGACGACCTCCTTGGCGCTGTCTTCGATCGCGGTCGCCTCGACCGGGGCGTAGAGGCGCGCCTTGCGCTCCAGCGCCTTCAGCAGCAATCCGGCGGTCAGTTTGCGCGGATCGAGCGCGATGTTGCCATGGCTGAGGATGGCGCCGTCGCGCTCGATGCCGAATCGCGCAGCCAGCGGCGCAGGGGCGAGATAGGTCGCGGCGATGCCCGCCTGTCGCCGCGCCTCGGTCTCGTCACGCAACTGCGATGGGCCGAGCACGGTACCGGCCAGATAGAGGGAGGGGGCGCGGCTCAGGCGGCAGTTGATGGAGAGCTCGGCTATGCGGCCGGCAAGGTTGGAAACGGCCAGACGCGAGCGCCGCCAGGCCTGTTCCGCCGAGGCCTTGCCGATCATCCTGCCGAGTGCCGTCAGCGGCTGGTCGATCTCGAACTGCACCAGGGCGGTGGTCGCCGACGTCGACCCTCTCAGCGGGCCGCGCCGGTCGATGCAGACCACCGAATGGCCGTCAGCCGTCAGCGCTTCTGCGATCATGGCGCCGCTGATGCCCATGCCTATCACCAGCACATCGGCCTTGGCGTCACGGGTCAGAGCGCTTGTCGGGACAGCGGGTGCCCGATAGGCGGACCAGACTGGCCGGCCGCTTCTGAGGTCGAGCTTGCGGGGCATCGATGGTCTCCGGAGGGCGCGCCTCAACGCCCCGGAACGTCCATTGTTCCCGGGTTCAGATCCAGCCGGACAGTTCGCGCCGCACCATCGCCTCGATCACCGCCATGCCTTCGGGACTGTCGTTGAGGCAGGGGATGTGCGCGAATCTTCCGCCGCCGGCATGATGGAAGGTTTCCGCCGCCTCGCGGCCGATCTCGTCCAGCGTTTCGATGCAGTCGACGGAAAAGCCGGGGTTGACGATGGCGATCGATTTCACGCCATCCTTGGCCAGTTTCTCCACCGTCTTGTCGGTGTAGGGCTGCAGCCATTCCTGTGCGCCGAAGCGCGACTGGAAGGTGGTGATCAGCTTCTTCTCGTTCCAGCCGAGCCTCTCGCGCAGCAGCCGTGTCGTCTCGAGGCAATGCGCGCGGTAAGGATCGCCTTTGTCGGAATAGGGTTTCGGGATGCCGTGATAGGAGGTGATGACCACCTCCGGTTCGAAATCGAGGCTGGCCAGATGCCGTTCGATCGAATGGGCGAGCGCCTCGATATAGACCGGTTCGGCATAATAGGGCGGCACGCTGCGGACGGCAGGCGCCGCACGCATCTTCATCAGCGCCCGGAACAACTGGTCATTGGCAGTCGCCGTGGTGGTGGCCGAATATTGCGGATAGAGCGGAAAGGTCAGGATGCGGTCGCAGCCCTGCGCGACCAGGCTTTCGGCGACGCTCGCGGTCGAGGGATTGCCGTAGCGCATCGCCCAGCCGACGACCACGTCGGGCAGGTCGCGCAATGCCACGGTCAGCTTCTCGGCCTGGGCGCGGGTATAGGTGCGCAGCGGCGACTCGTTGTTCTCGCGATTCCAGATCCTGGCATAGTTGGCGCCCGACTTCTTCGGTCGCGTGGTCAGCACGAGGCCGTAGAGGATCGGATACCAGATCGCCTTGTTGAGTTCGATGACGCGTGGGTCGGACAGGAATTCGCGGAGATAGCGCCACATCGGCCTGAAATCGGTGCCGTCCGGCGTGCCGAGATTGACCAGCATGACGCCGACCTTGCCCGCCTTGGCCGGCGAATGTCCGGCCCGTCTCGGTCCCACGGTCCTCGCGGGCTTGGCGTCGACAGGGATGGAAGGCGGCATTGCGGGTCTCCGAACACGGCGCGAAAGTAGCGATGCGGCGCTGCTTTTCAATGCAGCGTCTGGCCGCACCTTACCAAAAACAGGACGCCCGCCCTGTTTCGGGCGGGTGTCCCTGCGCGCAAAGGCGAAGGCGGTTACCTCGGCGGTATGGTCAAGGTGGCGCCGACCGGAAGCCGGCGCGGCTCGTAGCCCTTGTTGGCTTCGGAAATGACTTTCCACCTGGTGCCGTCGCCATAGGCCTTCTTTGCCAGGTCCCAATAGGTATCGCCGGCGACGATGACATGGCTGGTTTCGGCCGGTGCGGCCTCGGCGGGCTTTGCCGGCTCAGCCGGCGCGGGTGTTGCCGGGGCAGGGGCGGCTTCGGCAGGCTTTGCCGGTTCCGCAGGTGCTGGCGTTGCCGGAGCGGCAGGCGTTGCCGGTGCGGGCGCAGGCGCGGCCTCGGTCGACACGGCCGGCGGCGTGTTGGCGATATCGCCGGAGTTGGCAGGCAGATCGGGCATTGCTTCGGCTGGCTTGGCGGGCTCCGCCGCAGGCGCGGCCGCTGTCGTCGCGGCGATCTCGGTGATGCGGCCGTCGAGCTTGGGCGTGTAGGGCCGGTGCGCGCCGAGATAGTCGGCGACCACCTGTTCGAGGCCGGGGCCGTAATCATAGGCGTTCTTGGCCTTTTCGGCGAAAACCTTGTAGCCGTCGCCGCCCTGGCGGACATAGTTGTTGGTGGCGACCAGATAGTCCTTGTCGGGATTGAGCGGCGTCCAGGCGCCGTTCTCCATCACCTCGACAGACTTGACGCGGCCGGCATTGGCCGGGGCGGATTTGTCGAAGGCGTATTTCAGGCCGGCCACCTGCGGGAAGCGGCCGGCGCCGTCCTCGACCTGGCTGAGGCCGCTTTCGAGCCCGGCAACCAGGTCCTTGCCCGAGATCTGGAAGGTCGCCAGCGTGTTCTGGAAGGGCAGCACGGTCAGCACCTCGCCCATGGTGACGGTGCCCTTGTCGATCGAGGCGCGCAGGCCGCCGCCATTGGAGATGACGATCTCGACGCCCTGTCCCTTGACGCGGTCGAGGATGGCGTCGGAGACGAGATTGCCCATCGCGCATTCGCGGGCGCGGCAGCTCTCGCGGCTGCCGTCGATGACGTCGGTCGTCTCGGCCACTTCCTTGTTCTTCAGCGCTTCGATCGGCGCGCCGAGCTCCTTGATGCGGGCGAGCACGGCGGGATCGGGCGTGATCGACTTGTCGAGGAGGATCGGGTCGCCGCTCGCCGACTTGACGACGCCATTGTCGTCGAACACGATCTTGAACTCGCCGAGATATTTCGAATAGGACGCCGCCTGCACGACCGGTACCTTGTAGCCGTCCGGATTGTCGACCATGGTCGGATAGGGGCCTGCCGCCTTCGGATCGGTGTTGGATAAAAGCGTATGGCTGTGGCCGCCGACGACCACGTCGACGCCCGGGATCTTCGCTATGACATCGCGCTCCCTGTTGTAGCCGATATGGGTCACGGCAATGATCTTGTTGACGCCCTCTCCCTTCAGCTTCTCGACCTCGGCCGTGATCGACTTGACGTCGTCCTCGATGGCGATGTTGGGGCCGGGAGTGGCGAGTTCGGGCGTATCGTTGGTGACGGCGCCGATGATGCCGATCTTCTGGCCGCCGACCTCGACGACGATGGACGGCTTGACGCGGTCACCGAGCTTGGACTGCGCGTTGGCTTTCACATTGGCGCCGAGCACGGGGAACTTGATCATGTCGAGGAACGGCGCCAATGCCGTTTCGCCGTCGTCGAATTCATGGTTGCCGAGCGCCATGGCATCGAACTTCATGTCGTTGAGGAACTCGCCTTCGGCCTTGCCCTTGTAAGTCGTGTAGAACAGCGAACCCTGGAAATTGTCGCCGGCGCTGAGCAACAGCACGTTCTGGCCTTCCAGCTTCTTGCGCTCCTGCGCGATCGCCGTGACCAGCCGGCCGGCGCCGCCGACGCATTCGCCCTTTGTCTCCTCGTCGGCCGAGCAGGTGGATTCGTATTTGTTGTTGCTTTCGATGCGGCTGTGCCAGTCGTTGATGTGCAGGATATTCAGCGTGTAATCGGCAAAAGATGCGCCGGCCGACAGGCCCAGCGTCGACGCGGAAAGGGCGGCAATGGCGGCAAGCTTCTTCATCTTCGTCTCCCGGATAGGCTGATCAGAGCCGTTTAGCGCTCTTGCTTGACCGGTCTATAACAGCCGGCTTTTTCAGCCATGTTCCCATCGCGTTCCGGAGCATGCAAGGGGAAATCGGGGCAAAACCCCGTTGATCTCTGCGGGGCACAAAAAAGGACGGCGGCCATTGGCCGCCGTCCTTTGGAGGTCTGAATGCCGGTCGGTTCAGGCGCGCCGGGTCAGCACGAAATTCTGGCCGGAGCCGCTGGTGCAGTTGAGCTGGCTGGTGGACACCAGCAAGCAGTTGAAGCTCACCGGAGTCTGCCGGATCAGCGAGGTACCGTGGATCTCGACCGAAGTGGCGCCGGTCATCGTATAGGTGCCGTCGGACAGCTTCTGGCCGGTATCGGTCGCTACCGTGGTGAAGGTTCCGCCGGCAAAGGTCGAGAGACCGGTGCCCTTGGCGTCGATCCAGGAGCCTTCGACGCCCTTCGGCGCGGCCCCTATCGACGGCTCGTCGGGACCGCTGGTTGCACAAGCGGCCAGCCCCACCATCGTGGCCGCCGCAACACTCATCGAAAGAATCTTGCGCGCAATGGTCATGTAAAAATCCTCTCCTCGCCCGTCGGCCCGAAATCGGAAAACGACTTTCGGAAAGCACGGTGCATGCATCCAAGTTTCAAGAGCGCAGTTCATGCGTCCAGATGGACGCGGCTTGCTCCCGTCCGCATCCTTCAATCGCCCGATTTCCGGGCGATTGCAAGGCAGTGAGGCATGCTTGGCGCGACGCTATCGCACCAGGATGTTGCGGAATTGCCACGGGTCGTTCCGGTCGAGGTCCTCCGGAAACAGGCCGGGCCGATTATCGAGCGGTGTCCAGTCGGTATAATAGCCCTTCACCGGTCCGAGATATTGCGACTGCACGTCCAGACAGCGCTTGTAGTTCATCTCGTCGGCCTCGACGATGCCGGCCTCGGGGTTCTCCAGCGCCCAGACCATGCCGGCCAGAACCGCCGAGGTGACCTGCATGCCGGTGGCGTTCTGGTAAGGCGCCAGCTTGCGCGCTTCGGCGAGCGACAGTTGCGAGCCGTACCAGTAGGCGTTCTTGTCATGGCCGTAGAGCAGCACGCCGAGCTCGTCGACGCCATCGACCAGTTCGTTTTCGTCCAGCACATGGTGTACCGGTTGCGCCTTGCCGGCGGCGCCGAACATTTCATGCAGCGACAGCACCGCGTCGTTGCAGGGATGATAGGCGTAGTGGCAGGTCGGGCGGTACTGAACCTTGCCCTTTTTGGAGCGCACGGTGAAGAAGTCGGCGATCGAGATCGCCTCGTTGTGGGTCACCAGGAAGCCGTATTGCGCACCTGGTGTCGGGCACCACGAGCGCACGCGCGTGTTGGCGCCGGGCTGCTCCAGATAGATTGCAGCCTTGGAACCATGCTTGTGTTTCTTGCCGTTCTTGGGCATCCATTTCTCATGCGTGCCCCAGCCGAGTTCGGCGGGCTGCAGGCCCTCGGAGATGAAGCCCTCGACCGACCAGGTGTTCCAGAACACGTCCATCGGCTTCGGCTTCTTGGTGCGCTGGGTGTCGCGCTCGGCGATGTGGATGCCCTTGACGCCCGCCTTCCTCATGAGCTTCGCCCAGCCCTCGCGGTCTTCCTGCGCGGGTTCCGAAAACTCGAGGCCGAGATCGGTGGCCAGGTTGACCAATGCCTGCTTGACGAACCACGAGACCATGCCTGGATTGGCGCCGCAGGTGGAGACCGCGGTCGCGCCGCCGGGCTTGTCGTGCTTTTCCTTGAGCAGCGACTCGCGCAACGCATAGTTGGTGCGGCTGGCATTGTCGGCCTCGGCATCGAAGTAGAAACCGAGCCATGGCTCGACGACCGTGTCGATGTAGAGCACGCCGAGCTTGCGGCAGAGTCGCATCAGATCCACCGAGCCGGTGTCGACCGACAGGTTGACGCAAAAACCCTGGCCGCCGCCATTGGTCAGAAGCGGGGTCAGGAGCTTCTTGTAATTCTTCTCGGTCACCGCATCCTGCATGAAGGTGATGCCGCGCTCGTCGAGCAGCGCGCGGTCGGTGCCGAGCGGGTCGATGACCGTCATGCGCGATTTGTCGAACTTGAAATGGCGCTCGATCAGCGGCAGCGTGCCCCGTCCGATCGAGCCGAAGCCGATCATCACCACAGGGCCGGTGATCTCACCGTAAACGGGCCAGTTTTCATTCGCCATTTTATCGAGCACTCCTTCAGACAGGTGCAAACCCGGGCATTCTCGCCCAACGGGCATGCGCTACATCACAGATCATTGTCATAAACCAGTGAAAAGCGCCAACCGCCGGTCAGGCGGCGTTCGCCATTTGGTTAAGGACGCTGACCAGCCGGTCGCGGTCTGATGTCAAGCCCTTGTAATCGAGCTGGGCGATGGCGAGCGCTTCGAGCTGGGCAGCGAAAGCCGGAGCCAGCGTTGCCCGGTCGGGGTGATGCGCCAACGCCGCCAGCGGGTCGAGATGAATGCGGATGGTGAATAGGATGTCGCCCGAGACGGGCAATTTTCGAAGCGTCTGCCGCTCGACGCGGATGAAGGCGTGGGCATTGGCGTCGCCATCGGCAAATCGCGACGGGCGGCTGGCGGCGCGCTCGATTCGCTCGACATTGGATAGCGGATGGTAGAGCGCATCGCCCGATTGAATCGACCAGTTGTAGCGCTCCACGGCCTGGCCCTGGAGGCCGTCGAACATGCGGTTGATCAGCTCGGCCGGCCGCGTGCCAGGGCCAAAACCCGGCACGGGCGCATGGATCTGCTGCAACGGCTTGCCGAATTTTTCGAGCAGCGACCAGGACGAGGGAAAGCAGAGCGAGCCGGCGGCGAGCCGCCAGCCGTCTTCGCCGCGGCGCATCAGGATCAGGTCTTCCTGGACGAGCAGCGAGGCCGCGACAAGCGGCGCCTTGGCGAAGTCGCCCTCGGGATTGCCGGCGGCGCCGATCACCTCGACCCCGCCACTGGCACGCCGATGGGTCTCGGGAAATGCCCGCGGCAAGTGCGCTTCGAGCAGGTCGAGCACTTCGCGCTGGGCATCGCGCGTGCCGTCTTCCTCGACGAACACGGTGCCGGGCATTTCGGCATAGAGCCGCTGCTTCTCGGCGAGGAACGGCAGGAGATGTTCGTCGACTTCGATCCAGTCGGCCAGGGCAAGCGGCTTCAGCCCGATGGTGAACAGCTTGGACGAGCCATCATAGGGCGTGTGGGTGGGCAGCGATGTCATGCTTCAGATCAGTTTTGCCGGGATCAAGCCGCGCAGTGAATTGCCGACATAGAGCGCCCTGGCGGATTTCAAGTCGTCAAAGCTGTAGATCGCCTCGCGGGCGCGGCCTTCATCCAGAAGCGCGCCGCGCAATACGCCAGGCAGCAGCCCGCAATCGAGGCGGGGCGTCAAAAGCATGCCGTCGCCGAAATCGGCGAAGACATTGGTGATGGTGCCTTCGCACATCTCGCCACGCTCGTTGGCCAACAGCACTTCGTCGGCCTGGGTGATGAGGTATTCGGCGCGGGCATGCGCGTAGACCTGCCGGTGGCTGGTCTTGTGGCGCAGCAGCATGTCGTTCGAATCGAGCCTCGTGCGCGCCAGCCGCAGCGTCCAGACCTTATCGGCGGCGAGCGGCTCATAGGGCTGGACCGAGGCGGCCGTGTCGCCACTGCGCGCCAAAGCCAGGCGCGTGCGCAAGGCGTTGCACGCGCCGTCGACAGCCTTGCCCAACACGTCGCCGATCCTTTGCGGGTCGCAGGCAAAACCGAGTTCGGCCGCCGAACCATAGAGGCGCGCCAGATGCCGCTCGAAGCGCAGGAAGCCCATGGGCGGCTCCCAGCGCATGGTCTCGATCAATTCGAAACCGGCGGCGTTCCCGTCGCGAAGCGGGCTTTCAAGAGACACTCCTGATACTCCTCCTGCGCGGTTGAATCGAAGACGATGCCGCCGCCGACATTGTAGACGGCCTCGCCGCCGGGAAAGAGCGAGATGGTGCGGATCGCCACGGAAAAGCGCATCGTGCCGCCGGGCGCGATCCAGCCGATGGCGCCGCAATAGACATCGCGGGGCGTGCCTTCAAGGTCATGCAGGATCTCCATGGCGCGGATTTTCGGCGCGCCGGTGATGGAGCCGCAGGGAAACAGCGCTGCAAAAATCTGGCGGATCGTGAGGCCCGGCAGCAGCTTCGCCCTGACGTCGCTCACCATCTGGTGGACGGTCGGATAGGTCTCGATGCGGAACAGCTCTGGCACTTCCAGCGTACCGACCTCGCTGATCAGCGAGATGTCGTTGCGAAGCAGGTCGACGATCATCCGGTTCTCGGCCTGGTTCTTCTCATCATTGCGCAGGAAGGTTTTCTGGCGCTCGTCGTCGGCTTCCGTCGCACCACGCGGCGCCGTGCCTTTCATCGGATGGGTCTCGACCATGCCCTGGGCGTCGATCTCGAAGAACAGTTCGGGTGAGCGCGACAGCACGACCGGATCGCCAAGCGAAACCAGGGCACCATATTTCACCGGCTGGCGTTCGGTCAGCGCGTCGAAGGCGGCGAGCGGATCGCCCGACCATTGCGCATGCACCGGGAAGGTCAGGTTGCCCTGGTAGCAGTCGCCTTGCCTGATGTGCCGGTGCAGCCGCGAGAACCGCTTCTCGTAATCCTCGAACGACCATGTCGCCCTTGCATCGAAGATCGGGCCGTTGGTCGCCGCCGCCTTGCGGGGCGGCACCGGCTCTTGCACCGGCGCGTCAAAGACGCCCAGGCAGACCAGCGGGGCGCGGCGCCCGGCCGGCAGCAACGGAACCAGCTTCGGCTCCAGCAGGTAGCCCGCCTCGTATGAGAAATAGCCGGCAAGCCATTTGCCGGCGTCATGAGCGGCCTGGGCCGCCTCCAGTGCGGCCGGGAAATCCCGGGCCTCGTGCGCCGTGATGATGTCGTCCGGTCGGTCGAAAACGAGCTGGCGCGCGCTTTCGTCATTGCGGAAAATTGCGGCGGGCAGGGGCATGGAACTCGGGGCGTGGATCGATGAAGCCAATGATGGCTCTATATGGGGGGGCAGCCGCGCGCAATCGAGGGAGCGGCACCTTGCCACTTAAACCCGACCTGTCGCCCGATCCGTGGGCAGACCTTGCGGCCAAAAGCAAACCGGCGGCGCTTCGTTCGCGCCGCCGGCCGCAATCGTCGGATCTGCCCTGTCGCTCAGGTGTTGCTGGCGGTTCCAGCCGACGGAAACTGCCTGGCGAATTCCGCCTCGTTGCCGGCGGCGAGCAGCTTGGCCTGCTCGATCCAGCGCTCGCGCGCGATACGGCCGTCGAAATTCATGACGTCCTCGATCCGCTTGATATCAGCGGCTGTCCAGGCGGCGATCTGGGCAAAGCTGGTGACGCCTTGTGCCCTGAGCAGCTTCTCGTTGACCGGGCCGATACCGATCAGCCGGCGCAGATTGTCGGGTTTGCCGGAAGCCGCCTTGGCCGGCGCGGCCTTCGCCGGTGCCGCCTTCCTGGGCGCCGCGCTGGCCTTGGGTGCCGCCTTGGCGGCAGCGGCCTTCGGCGCGCCAGTCTTCGCGGCGCTGGAAGCGGCCTTGGCCGCAGCCGGCTTCCTGGGCGCCGGCTTGGCCGCCGGAGCGGATTTGGCAGGGGTGGGCGTCGACATCAAGGCGGCCGGCGCCGGCGCCGCCGCCTTTGCCGGGCCGGAGCCGGTCGAGGCCTCGCGCAGCCGGCGCTCGAGGTCGGCGCGGGTGCGCCCACAGGCATCCAACTCGCCGGTCAGGCGATCGCTGTCGGCCCGCAGCCGGTCGCGCTCGCTGCGTGTGCGGTCGAGATCGCCGCGCAAGCTGTCGAGTTCACCGCGCAAGCGTCCCCAGATGAACCAGCCAACCAGCACACCCACAAGGAACGCCAGGAGCATGTAGAAAAAAGTGCCCATTGTCTCTCTCCAGTCAGATCCGTCTGCCGCGGCATTGGACTTAATGACCTTCGGCGAAGGACTACTCGATGATGGTTCCGCCGCCTGCGGAACAGCCGGCCTCAGTCGAGCCGTCGGCGTCGGCTTTGCAAGCCATGGCCAATGGCCGTCGTCGCGTGCACCGGAACGCCGCGATCGGCTGAGACTTCCCCGCCCGACCCGCATGCTCCGGCTGAGCTTGGCGGGGAGGCTATCATAGAGCTTCCGGAAAGCTATGGGAAAACTACGAAAGAGAGTTATTCAAGAACAGATATTTAGACCAAGAATAGTGTGGGCCCAATATGCATTCCGGCTAAACTGTTCTGAGCAGGTGGGGACGACGTACAGAAGACGCCTCAGTTGTCGAGCGCTTCCAGCTCGTCGATCAAGCCGCTGATCACGCCAAGCCCGATCTGCCAGAAGGCGGGATCGGTGGCATCGAGGCCGAAAGGCGCCAGAAGCTGCGAATGATGCTTGGTGCCGCCGGCGCGCAGCATCTCGAAATATTTGTCCTGGAAGCCGCGCTCGGCGTTCTGGTAGACCGCGTAGAGCGAGTTCACCAGACAGTCGCCGAACGCATAGGCGTAGACGTAGAAGGGCGAATGGATGAAGTGCGGGATGTAGGTCCAGAAGACTTCGTAGCCGTCGCGCAACTTTATCGCCGGGCCCAGACTTTCCGCCTGCACCTCCAGCCAGAATTGGCCGAGCCTGTCGGATGTCAGTTCGCCGTTGCGGCGCTCCGCATGCACCTTGCGCTCGAATTCGTAGAAGGCGATCTGGCGCACGACCGTGTTGATCATGTCCTCGACCTTCTGGGCGAGCATGGCCTTGCGCTCGCGCCTGTCGGTGGTCTGCTCGAGCAACGAGCGGAAGGTCAGCATCTCGCCGAAAACGGACGCCGTCTCGGCCAGCGTCAGCGGCGTCGAGGCCATCAGCGCGCCCTGGCCGCCGGCCAGCACCTGATGCACGCCATGGCCAAGCTCATGCGCCAGCGTCATCACATCGCGCGGCTTGCCCATGTAGTTGAGCAGTACGTAGGGGTGCGCCGAAGGCACGGTCGGATGGGCGAAGGCGCCGGGGGATTTGCCTGGGCGCACCGGCGCGTCGATCCAGTTGCGGTCGAAGAAAGTCCGCGCGATCTCGGCCATCTCGGGCGAGAAGCGCTGATAGGCGGACAGCACCGTGTTCCTGGCCTCGTCCCAGCCAATCACCGCCTGCGGCGTCTCCGGCAACGGCGCGTTGCGGTCCCAGTGGTTCATCACCTCCATGCCCAGCCAGCGCGCCTTCATCCGGTAATAGCGGTGTGACAGGCGCGGATAGGCCTCGCGCACCGCCGAAGCCAGCGCATCGACCACACCGCGCTCGACGCGGTTGGCGAGATGGCGTGAATCGGCGATGTCCTCGAAACCGCGCCAGCGGTCCGAGATTTCCTTGTCCTTGGCCAGCGTGTTGGTGACCAGCGTGAAGGTGCGCAAATTCCTCCGGAAGGTCTGGGCGAGCGCCTCGGAGGCGCGGCGTCGCACCTCGCCGTCGGCATCCTGCAATCGGTTCAGGGCCGGTTCCAGCGTCAGCTCCTCGCCGTCGACGTCGAAGCGCAGGTCCGTCATAGTCTCGTCGAACAGCCGGTTCCAGGCGCCGCGCCCGGTGATCGACTTCTCGTGGAACAGCTGCTCGACGCGATCCTCGAGCTGATAGGGCTTGTCCAGGCGCAGATCGAGCACCCAGGGCCGGTAATGACCGAAGGCGGGGTCGGCGGCGAGCGCGCCCTCGATGGCCGCGTCGTCGATCAGGTTCAGTTCGAGCGCGAAGAACAGAAGATGCGCGCTGGCGTCGGTCATCTTCTCCTGGATGTCGCCATAGAGCTTGGCGCGCTGCGGATCGGCGGTGTTGCCGGCGTAGATGAGGCCGGCATAGGAGACGATGCGGCCGATCAGCTCTTCCAGAGCCTCATAGGCGACAAGCGCCTCGCCCAGCCTGCCTGCGCTGCCGCGCTCGGCCTCGGCGGCCAGCGTGCCCTTCCAGCGGCTCTCGAAGGCGATCGCATCGGCGGCGGCTTTGGCGATGTCGCGCTTCAACTCCGGCGCCTCCATGCCCGCATAGAGGTCGGTAAGATTCCATTCCGGCAGATCGCCAAGCTCGGCGGCGCCCTGACCGGAAGCTGGCGCCGCAAGCCGCCGATCAAACATCACGCGCATCGACAATACCTTCTTTTGAATCAAGTGGCCGGGCCAGGGCCAGAATCAAGGAGAACGGAGAAGCCGGTCAAATCCTAAGGAATTCGTTCACCGGGTTTTTTGAAACCTTATTTAGAACCCTGTGCCAAGATGGTCCATGGGGATATCAGGCGGGCGGCTCAAGACAGTCATGACAGGTTCCATACTCATAGTCGATGACGATCCCGTGCAGCGCCGGCTGCTCGAGGCGGCGGTGACGCGGTTCGGCCACACCGCAATCGTGGTCGACGGGGGCGCTGCCGGCCTCGACGCCCTCGACGGACCCGGCGCCCGCGACGTGTCGGTGGTCATCCTTGACCTGGTCATGCCCGATCTCGATGGCATCGGCGTGCTCAAGGCGATGCGCGAGCGCGGCATCACCATCCCGGTCATCGTGCAGACCGCCCAGGGCGGCATCGAGACCGTGGTTTCGGCGATGCGCCACGGCGCCTTCGACTTCGTCGTCAAGCCGGCCTCTCCCGACAGGCTGCAGGCCTCGATCGCCAACGCGCTCAAGGTCGAGGCTGTCGAAGGCGAGGTCAAGCGCACGTCGCGCCGGCGCGGCGGGCTGCTGACCTTCAGGGACATGATCACGCACAGTCCCGCCATGGACAAGGTGATCCGCCTCGGCCAGAAAGCGGCGGCATCCAACATCCCGATCCTGATCGAGGGCGAATCCGGCGTCGGCAAGGAACTGGTGGCGCGCGCCATACAGGGCAGCGGCGACCGCCGCTCGAAACCTTTCGTCACCGTCAATTGCGGCGCCATTCCCGACAATCTGGTCGAATCGATCCTGTTCGGCCATGAGAAGGGCTCGTTCACCGGAGCTACGGAGAAGCACACCGGCAAATTCGTCGAAGCGCATTCGGGCACGCTGTTCCTGGACGAGATCGGCGACCTGCCGCTCGACGTGCAGGTCAAGCTGCTGCGCGCCGTCCAGGATGGCGAGGTCGATCCGGTCGGCGGCCGCGCCACGGTCCGGGTCGACATCAGGCTGATTTCGGCGACGCACCGCAATCTCCTGCAGCAGGTCAAGGACGGCAAGTTCCGCGAGGACCTGTTCTACCGGCTCAACGTCTACCCGATCTATGTGCCGCCCCTGCGGAACCGCCGCGACGACATTCCCGATCTGGTCGCACATTTCATGGAGAAGGTGGCTCCGGCGGACCCGCGCCATCGCCTGCGGGGCATTTCGGCGGCGGCGCTCGCCGTGCTCCAGGCCTATGACTGGCCCGGCAATATCCGGCAGCTGGAAAATGCCGTCTTCCGCGCCTCGGTGCTGTGCGAAGGCGATGTGCTCGGCGTCGAGGATTTCCCGCAAATCCGCGCCCAGGTGGAGGGCACGGTCCGCCTCGATGTGGACATCGCGCCGGCCGGGCCGCTCTTGGCTGTCGAACCGCGCGATGAGCGGGCGCTGGCCGGCGAGGGCGTTTCGGCTGCCGAACCCGAATCGCCGATGCGGCTTCAGCCACGCTTCGGCACGCTGCGCGCGCTCGACGAACGCGGCAATGTGCGCGCCCTGGCGGATGTCGAACTGGAGATGATCAAGCTCGCCATCGATCACTACAACGGCCAGATGAGCGAAGTCGCCCGCCGCCTCGGCATCGGCCGCTCGACGCTTTACCGCAAGCTCAAGGAATACGGCATCGATCCGGAAACCGGCAGGCTCGACCGGCTCGCTTCCTGAGGGCGCTATCGCGCACAGCCGCCCGATGTCCGGCCTGAGAGCGGTCGGCCCGAGTGCGGTCACGCAAGGCCGGGACCAGCTTGCGCTGCCATCATGTCGCCGGTGCATTGACTGGACCGGAGTGTGGCGCGCCGATGGCGACGTCCCCGACGGTCCCGTTCACGCATTAAGGCTAACGGTAACAGATCGTGTTTCGACCAAACGAGGAATCATGATCTAAACCAGCGGTTTACCAAGAAACCTTGTGGACAATTTTTGGCGGGATATCGCCACGGTCTTACCGCATTTCGGCTTCAATAAGCGATGATTAACCATTAGGATCGATATTCGGATGTGACAACGACACGTCCGTTTGGGCAAATCCGGGGACAAACGGCAGCCTGCAAGGCCTTTTGATTTGAACAGAATCGAACGACACACAAACGGGCGGCACTATCATTTGAGCGTCTGGCCGAAGTGGCTGGCGGCCATGATTGTCGCATTTGGTTTTCTTGCCGCTGCCGCAACCGGCGCCAGCGCCGAAGTCCGTTCTCTGAAGCTCTACCACCTCCACACGCACGAGAAGGCGGAGATCGTCTACAAGCGCAACGGCCGTTACGATCAGGCCGGGCTGAGGAAGATCAACATCATCCTGCGCGACTGGCGCCGCAACGAGCCGACCAAGATGGACCCGCGCCTGCTGGACCTGGTCTGGGAAGCCTATCGGGAAAGCGGCGCCACCGACTATATCCAGGTGGTTTGCGGCTATCGCTCGCCGTCGACGAACTCGATGCTGCGCAGCCGCAGCAAGGGCGTCGCCGAGAAGAGCCAGCACATGCTCGGCAAGGCGATGGACTTCTACATTCCGGGCGTGCCGCTGAAGAAGCTGCGCAATATCGGGCTCAAGATGCAGGGCGGCGGCGTCGGCTACTATCCGAGATCCGGTTCGCCGTTCGTCCACATGGACGTCGGCAATGTGCGCCATTGGCCCGGCATCAGCCGACAGGAGCTGGTGAGCCTGTTCCCGAACGGCAAGACGCTGCACGTGCCGAGCGACGGCCGGCCGCTGCCCGGCTTTGAGCAGGCGCTTGCCTCATACAAGGCACGCAAGGGTTCCGGCGGCGCCGCCATCGAGCTGGCCAGCGCCGGCGGCGGTTCCAAGAGGTCCGGCGGACTGCTGGCTGCCTTTTTCGGCGGCGGCGACGACGAGGCCGACGACAGCGCCGATGTCGCATCCGCGGAGCCGGCGCCCAAGCCGAGAAGCGTGAAGCCGGCACCGGCGAGCACCGCCAAGAGCGACACCCTGCCGGGGATCGCGATCGTGGCGCCCGAGAACGCCAAGCGCGCCGAGATCCCGCAGGTCGCCGAGGAGGCCCCGGAGCCGGAAAAGGATACGCCCGAGACGATCATCGCGGCGTTGCCGGCACGCAGCATCCCGCTGCCCGATTTCGCGCCGCGGCCGAAAGTCGATGTCGGCGCGCAGCCGCCTGAAAATGTTCCCTTCGGCATGGCGGATGCGACGGCCAGCACCGAACAGACCGTGGCAACCGTGCAGACGCCGGCGAATATGCCTTTCGGCAAGGCTGATCCCTCGGCGGTCGCCGCCGATGCAGCGCAGGTTGCCGCCAACAACATACCTTTGCCGACATGGCGCCCCGAACACACGTTGCCGGCGGTGCTGGCGCCTGCGCCCAGCAAGGATGTGCTGATGGCGCTGGCCGAGACGGCCGAGCGTGGCAAGACCGCGACCGATGCCTTCTCGGTGCTGCCGAGCGCGCGGCCGGATATGACCAATATCGATGCGGCCAAGCCCGATGCGGTCAAGCCCGATGCGGTCAAGGCCGTGCTCGACGAGGCCGAGGCGCTTCCCGTGCAGGCTGACTATTATCGGGTTGCGTCGTTGTCCGAGCCTCGTTCGGCTTTCAACGACCCGTCCGGCGTCGATGCCGCATCGCCGCGCGAGGCCGTCGTCGCCCGCGCTGCCGGTTCCGATCCGGTCGCCGCGATCGGCGCCGGCGTGAAGACGACCCGCAAGGAGGCCAGAGCCACCGCCCGCGACCTGAAACCCGGTCCCAAGGCCATCGTGGTTGCCGCCGCACCGCAGGCCGCCCGCTGGGCGCTGACCAGCGGCGAGAATGTCGCGACGGTTTCGAGCGCCACGACGGCGCCGGGCTACGCCTACAACGTGGTCCACACGCCGCCGAGCGAGGTCTACACGGCCGGCTTCCAGCAGGGCGACCAGATGGCGGATGCCAACCGTTTCACCGGCAATGCCGTAAAATTCCTGTCCGTCGCGCGCTTCCAGACGAAGTAAAGACCGGGCATTCCGAAAGCCGCGCCGGGCAACCGGCGCGGCTTTTCGTTGTCAGCCGGCTGTGTGCGGGCACAACCGGCATGCATGAAGCCGGCCCCGGCCCCGCGGGATCACGGGTGCCTGAACTTCTCGTGAAAAGGTAAAAGCTGCCTGTTTCCCGGCTAGAATGGCTGCGTTCCAACCCCGGGAATATTCATGAAGAAGATCCTGTTGGCATCCGTCCTGGCGCTGGTGGCGGCATCGGCGGCTTTTGCTCCCTCGCAAGCCGAAACCGTGATCATCAAAAATGGCAAGCATCACTGCCGGACCAAGATGGTCACGCATTGGAAGCATCGCCACAAGGCGGTCGAGAAGGTCAGGGTCTGCAACTGACCGCCAAGACACCACTGACTATCATGGCACCAGACTAGCCCGATCGGCGCAAGCCGGCCGGGCTTTTTCGTGCCGCCCGGGATGGTTCAGTCGATGTCCAGCGCGGCCGCTTCGCCCCGCGCCAGAAGCCGCGCGGCATCGCGTGCAGGCGGCAACCCGAACTGACGCGCATACTCCCGGCTGAACTGCGAAGCGCTTTCATAGCCCACGGTAAAGGCAACCCGCGCGGCGTTTCCCGGCTGGGCCAGCAGCAGGTGGCGGGCCTCCAGCAGGCGGACCTGCTTCTGGTACTGGATCGGGCTCATCGCCGTCGCCGCCTTGAAGTGGCGATGAAACGCAGCGCTGCTCATATTGGCGAGCTCGGCCAACCGCCGCACCTCGATAGGCTCGTCATAGTGAGCCCGGATCCAGGCGGTCGCCCGGCGGATCTGTGACAAGCGGCTGTCGGCGCCGGCGAGCTGGCGCAACTTCGCGCCTTGCGGGCCTTGCAACAGGCGAAACAATATCTCGCGCTCGAGCAGGGGAGCGAGCACGGGAATCTCGGCGGGCCTGTCGAGCAGCCGCAGCATCCGGCGCCACGCGTCGAGCAGGTCGTCATTGGCCAGGTAGGTCATGAAATCGTCGCCACCGACGGCCGGCTCGTGCTCGATGAGCAGGGCTGCGATCGCCTTGACATCGAGGGCGAAACCGATGGCCACATAGGGATGCGCGATACTCGCCTCGATCAGCTGGCTGGTGGCGGGTGTCTCGACCGCGTAGACGAAATAGCTGCCGGCTTGATAACGAAGCGTGCGCTCGCCGATCAGCACCGATTTCGTGCCTTGCAGCACGAACAGCGCCGTCGGCTGACAAAGCTCGGGCATCGGCGGCGTCGGGACCTCGCTGCGGCCGATCGTAACGCGAGGGATCGCCGTCCTTGTCCGCCGCCCATGCGCATGGCGGCCGGCGATGGCGATCAATTCCAGCAGCGCTTCTCTCATCGTTTCAGCATTGCCGATCCGCGTGGGCCGCGCAACCAGGTGAGAGGATCAGGCAAGAGCAAGAGAGTTTTCGGCGCGCCAGGCGGGCGGCAATCCGCCATCTCTAAGGCGCGCCGCGTTTGGCGACGCGTCTTGGGCCTTTGTTTATGCATGTCGTTCTCCCGGACCGGGGCCACTTCCAGGCGACATGCATCAGGCCTCCACAAAGGAGATTTGGATATGACGACATCGAAGCGCGCGCTAGTGACCGGCGCCAACAAGGGCATCGGCCTGGAGACCGCACGGCGCCTGGCGGCGACAGGATTCAAGGTCTGGCTCGGCGCCCGCGACGCTGAACGCGGCGCTGAGGCGGCACAGGCGCTGCGCAACGAAGGGCTCGACGTCGAGTGGCTCGAACTCGACGTCGTCGATGACGAAAGCGCGGCGGTCGCCGCCAGGACCGTCGCGGCGCGGGCAACCAGCCTCGACGTGCTGGTCAACAATGCCGGCATTGCTCCTGGATATGTCGACGCGCTCGGCCCCGACGAGCGCTATGAGCTGCCGCCGAGCCGGGAGAACATCGCCGACATCAAGGCCACCTATGATGTCAACGTCTTCGGCCCGATCCGGGTCACCCAGGCATTCCTGCCGCTCTTGCTGGCATCGCCCGCCGGCCGCATCGTCATGGTGAGCAGCTATATCGGCTCGATCGCACGCGCGCAGGACGCAACAGGCGAAAACCAGTCGCCCAACATAATGGGCTATGGCAGCTCCAAGACGGCGCTCAACGCGATTACGGTGGCGTTCGCCAGGGAGCTCGCGCCGCGCGGCATCAAGGTGAATGCGGCTGCTCCCGGCTACACCGCGACCGATCTCAACGGGCACAGGGGCGGTCGCACGGTGCAGCAGGCAGCCGAGATCATCGTGCGCCTGGCGACGCTCGATGCCGATGGTCCGACCGCCGGCTATTTCGACGAGAATGGCCCGCTGCGCTGGTGAACGCGAAAGCGCTTATCCGGTGAGCTTGCTCGCGGCGCGTGCGAGAGCTTCGATCTCGTCCCACCTGCCGGCCTTGACCATGTCGTCGGGGGCAACCCAGGAGCCGCCGACGCAGATAACATTGGGCAGGCTGAGATAGTCGGCCGCGTTCTTGCCGGTGATGCCGCCGGTCGGGCAGAATTTCACATCGGCGAGCGGCGAGGCGAATGCCTTCAGCGAGGCGATGCCGCCCGACTGCTCGGCCGGGAAGAACTTCAGGAAGCGCAAGCCTGCTTCGCGCGCGGCCATGATCTCGCCGGGGGTGATGGCGCCGGGCAGCAGCGGAACCTCGCTGTCGGCGGCGCCGGCCAGAAGCTCGCGGGTTATGCCCGGGCTGACGATGAATTGCGAGCCGGCGGCGGCCGCCTCGTCAAACTGGCGCGCATCCAGAATGGTGCCGGCACCGACGATGGCTTCCTCGACCTCGCCCGCCACGCGTCGGATCGCTTCCAGCGCATCCGCGGTCCTGAGCGTGATCTCGATCGCCGGCAGGCCGCCGCGCGCCAAAGCGCGGGCCAAGGGCACGGCATTGGCAACTTCAGCGATCTTCAGCACCGGGATGACCGGCTGGCCATTGAGCAGCGACAGGAGTTTTTCGGTCTTGCTAGGCATCTTCTTCTCCATATCGTTGTCAATTCAACCGATTAGCAGACTGATATTTTCCTGTCCACGCAACCGGGCGTGTCGTGATGTCACGCACGCCGGGTAGCTTACGGGCTCTTCCGGAACAGGACCATGACAGGCCGTCAAACCCGTTTCACCTTGAAACGGCTTTTACGAGCGTCTAGTTGCTCTGGCAATGACACCGTCCGCGCCATCCCAGCCTGTCCGCGTCGCCGCGCTCTACAAATTTGCCCGGCTCGACGCCTTCCAGGCGCTGCGGGCGCCACTGGCTGCCTTCTGCTGTGGGCGCGGCATCAGGGGTACGCTGCTTCTGGCGCATGAAGGCATCAACGGCACGGTCGCCGGCAGCGATGCGGCGATTGCCGAACTGATCGAACATCTCGAAACCATCGACGGGCTGTCCGGCCTCGAGGTGAAATACAGCAGCGCCGCGCAAATGCCCTTCCACCGCATGAAGGTGCGGCTGAAACGCGAGATCGTCACCATGGGTGTCGAAGACATTGACCCGGCGAAGAGTGCCGGCACCTATGTCGCGCCGGCCGACTGGAACGCGCTGATTTCCCAACCCGACACGATCGTCATCGACACGCGCAACGCCTACGAAGTGTCGATCGGCACCTTCAAGGGCGCCATCGATCCGGCGACCGCGAGCTTTCGCGAATTCCCGGCCTGGGTGGAAGAGCACCGCGCGGAACTGGAAGGCCGCAAGGTCGCCATGTTCTGCACTGGCGGCATACGCTGCGAGAAGGCGACGGCCTATGTCAGGTCGCTCGGTCTCGAGGAGGTGTTCCATCTCAAGGGCGGCATCCTGAAATACCTCGAAGAGGTGCCGGCCGAAGACAGCCTGTGGCAAGGCGAATGCTTCGTCTTCGACGAACGGGTTTCGGTGTCGCACGGCCTCGCCGAGGGCGACGCCGAGCTGTGCCGCGCCTGCCGGCATCCACTGACCTTGGACGAGCTGACATCGCCGAAATTTGCCGCCGGCGTCTCCTGCCCGCGTTGTTTCGACGCTCGGTCGGACGACGACCGCCAGCGCTATGCCGAGCGCCAGCGGCAGGTCGAGCTGGCGCAGGCGCGGGGCAGGGGACCGCATATCGGGTCCTGATCAAGGCGCCTGGGCCGGGGCAAAGCGGCCGCCCGTCATTGCAATGCCAGGTTTCGGGACCTACGTCTTCGGCGTTCGAAACCTGCCCGTTCGGCCGGGCAATCCTGGAGGCATTGATGTTCGATCCCAAGAAGCTTCTCGACGATCTGCTCGGCTCGCAAATTCCCGGCACCGGCGGCACGGTCCGCGACAAGGCCGGACAGGCGGTGCAGATGGCCAAGGACAATCCTCTTGCGGCGGGCGCGCTGGCCGCGGTGCTGCTTGGAACCGGCGCCGGGCGCCAGGTCACCGGTGCCGCCGTCAAGCTCGGTGGGTTGGCAGCGATCGGCGGCCTCGCCTACAAGGCCTACCAGAACTACAAGGCCGGCAATGCACCCGAGCAGGCGCCGGCGGCCGGCGAACCGGAATTGCTGCCGCCGCCGAAGGACACTGCGTTCCACCCGTCGCAAGCGCCGCAGGGCGAGGACGAATTCACGCTGACCCTGGTGCGGGCGATGATCTCGGCGGCCAAGGCCGACGGCCATGTCGACGATGAGGAGCGCAAGAAGATCGCCGGCAAGCTGAGCCTCGCGGGGATCGGTTCCGATGCGGAAAAATTCCTGATGGCGGAGCTGGAGAACCCGCTCGACCTCGACACGCTGGTGGCCGGCGCCAAGACCGACGCGCAGAAGCTTGAGCTCTACACCGCGTCGCGCCTTACAATCGATCCCGACACACGCGCCGAGCGCGGCTATCTCGATCTGCTCGCGGGCCGGCTCGGCCTGCCGGATGCGCTGATCGACCATGTCGAGGCAACGGTTTCGGCGGCCAAAGTGCCGGCTGCCAAGGCCGGGACCTCACCCAATCCACGCTGGTAGGCCAAAACGGAACAGGCGGGCCTTCGTGGCGTTAACCTCTCGTTAACCCAGGAAGCGCATGATTCTAGACAGTCGGATCGGCTTTCCTCCTCCCAAGTCCGGTCCAGATCAGGGCGGTCGCCAATGACCGCCCTTTTTGTCGGCCCTCCGGGCTTCTCCCAAAATGAATTGTACTTTTCGGCACCCGGCCAGGCTCCGAACCTTTGATAGGAATTTTTTCCTTGACTGGGTGAAGGCAACTATGGTAGATATTTGGTTATGGTGCTGAGTTGCGCCAGGGACCCGCCGCACAGGCGGGTTTTCCGTTCAATGCTCCCTCGACAGCGCGCGGTCGAAGGCCCGAAGAGACCTGTCAGCTTGGATTCGTTGCCCTGGATACCAGTGTCCCGCTTGCCATCGCCGCCGTCATTTGCGATGCCTTTTGTCCCTGGACCACCTGAAAATCAGTCGAGCAAAACGCGGCGCAGCCGGAGGATATCTGCCATGACCGAAAAAACCGCCATCGTCACCGGCGCCGGCACGGGCATCGGCAAGAGCGTCGCCACCGCGCTGCTCAAAGCCGGCTGGAACACCGTGTTCTGCGGACGCCGGAAGGCGCTGCTGGACGAGGCGATCGCCGCGGCCGAGCAGACGGATGCCAAGGCACTGGCTGTCGCCTGCGACATCAGCAAGCCCGGCGAGGTCGATGATTTGTTCGAGACGGTGGCGGAGGCGTTCGGCCGCGTCGACCTGCTCTTCAACAATGCCGGCATGGGCTACAAGTCGGCGCCGATCGACGAGATCCCGGTCGAGGTGTGGAACGATATTGTGGGCGTAAACCTCACCGGTTCGTTCCTGTGCGCCCGCGCGGCCTTCCGCGCCATGCGCAAGCAGAAACCGATGGGCGGCCGCATCATCAACAACGGCTCCATCTCGGCCTACGCGCCGCGCCCGGGATCGGTGCCCTATACCGCGACCAAGCATGCCATCACCGGGCTGACCAAGACGCTGGCGCTCGACGGCCGCCCCTACGACATCGCCTGCGGCCAGATCGACATCGGCAATGCGCTGACCGACATGGCGCAACCGATGACGGTCGGCGTGCCACAGGCCAACGGCTCCATTGCCGCCGAAGCGGTGATGGACGTCCAGCACGTGGCCGACGCCGTCGTCCACATGGCCAGCCTGCCGCTCGAGGCCAATGTGCTGTTCATGACCGTGATGGCGACCAAGATGCCGTTCGTGGGCAGAGGCTGACCAAGCCTTTATTTTTGCGCAATTCCCAAGGGAAAGCGCTACGCGCTTTTCCCGGAAACCTCTACGCGCTTTCTGGAGTTGCTTTAGGTGCCTGCCAGCGCCACGCCCGGCAGATAGAGCGCGATCGGGCGGATCTCGTAGACGGCGGTCGGGTTGACGCGGCGCAGATCGCGCGCGATGGCGATCGCGTCATCGCGCTTGGCGCAATCGACGACATAGAGGCCGAGAAGCTGTTCCTTGGTCTCGGCGAAGGGGCCGTCGATGACGATCCCGTCGCCGGGTCCGCGCAAGGTGCAGGCCGACTGGGTCGCTCCAAGCCGCGCCGAGGGGCCGAGGCTGCCGTTCGCATAGAGCCCGTCGTGGATATTGAGCAGGTCGGTCATCAGTGCCGCATCTTCCTGCGGCGTCAGTGCCTTGATCGCGTCTTCCACGTGATAGGCAAGAATTGCATAAAACATCGAGGCACCCCATTTCGATCCTGATCCAACGATCGTAGCGGCTCCCCGCACGCAGGCACAGTCTTTGGCCATGCGCCTCCCGACGCATCATGACATTGCCATGCCGCCAGCGGCAATCGATGCGGACTCGCGGCGAACGCCGGAGGCCTCACTTGGCCAGGAACGCTCCGATCCTGTCCAGCGCGCGCAAAATGTTCTCCTCGGAATTGGCGTAGGAGAGCCTGACATAGCCCTCGCCGAGAATGCCGAAATCGGGGCCGCCGATCAACGCCACGCCGGCGTCATCGAGCAGGGCCGAGGCCAGTTGCTTCGCCTTCCAGCCGGTCTTCGACACGTTGGGGAAGGCATAGAAGGCGCCCTTGGGCGTGATGCAGGATATGTTTGGCAGGGCGTTCAGTCCCTCGACCACGATCTTCCTGCGGCGATCGAAGGCGCGCATCATCTTGTCGACGTCGTCCTGCGGGCCGTCGATGGCCGCGATGCCGGCAAACTGGCTCGGCGCGTTAACGCAGGACCAGCAATTGACCGCCAGCTTGCGCACCTTGTCGTAGAGATGGGCGCCCTTGTCGCCGTTCGGCCAGATCGACCAGCCCATGCGCCAACCGGTCATCGCCCAGGTCTTCGACCAGCCGTTGAGCACGATCAGCCGGTCGCGGATTTCGGGAAACCCGAGCAGCGAGCAGTGTTTTTCGCCGTCATAGGTCATCACGTCGTAGATTTCGTCGGAAAGGATGGCCACCCGCGGATGTGCCTCCAGTCCCTTGACCAACTTCTCGATCTCGGCGCGCGGTGTGACGCCGCCGGTCGGGTTGGCCGGCGAGTTGAGGATCAGGAGCCGCGTCTTAGAGGTGATCAGCGCCAGCGTCTCCTCGGCCGAGAAGGCAAAGCCGTTCTCCTCGCGCATCGGCACGGGGATGGGTGCCGCACCGGTGAACTCGATCATAGAGCGATAGATGGGAAAGCCGGGATCGGGATAGAGGATCTCGGCGCCGGGCTCGCCGAACATCAGGATGGCGGCGAACATGGTCGGCTTGCCGCCGGGCAGGATCATCACCGCCTCGGGCGATACCTCGACCCCGGTCGTGGTCAGCGTGCGGCGCACCACCGCCTCGCGCGTCGCCAACAGGCCGTTCGCCGGCGTGTAGCCGTGGTGGCCGTCGCGCAGCGCCTTGATCGCCGCCTCGACAATGTGCTGCGGCGTCTTGAAGTCGGGCTGGCCGATGCCGAGATTGACGATGTCGCGGCCTTGTTGGGCGAGTGCCGTGGCCCTCGCGAGCACGGCGAAGGCGTTTTCCTCGCCGAGACGATCGAAGGCCGAAATCGTGTGGAGCATTTTTCCCGTCCGTGTGGTTCTTGCTATGCGGTTGCGTTTTTGTGAGCTTCGGCCCGCAAAAGTCAAACGGATTGGAGCTTTCGGTGTCGGAAAATCTCAAGGACTGGCAACCGCGTCCGCGCCCGGAGCGCAAGGTGCTGGAGGGCCGCTATGTCAGGCTTGAGCCGCTGAGCGCCGCGAAGCATGGCGATGGCCTCTATGAAGCGTCTTCCGTGGCCGACGTCGATGGCCGCTTCGCCTGGCTGCCCGACTATCCGCCGGAAACCCGCGCCGCCTTCCAGCCTTGGCTGGACAAGGTGGAGGCGAGCGAGGATCCGCTGTTCTTCGCCGTCATCGACAAACCGAGCGGCAAGGTCGCCGGGCGCCAGACGTTGATGCGCATCGATCCGGCCTATGGCGTCATCGAGATCGGCAACATCTATTGGGGGCCGCTCATCGCGCGCAAGCCGGCGGCGACGGAAGCGCAGTTCCTGTTCATGAAATACATTTTCGACGAGCTCGGCTATCGCCGCTACGAATGGAAATGCAACAACCGCAACGAGCCGTCGAAGCGCGCCGCGGAACGGTTCGGCTTCAACTTCGAGGGCGTTTTCCGCCAGCACCTGATCGTCAAGGGTGAAAACCGCGACACCGCATGGTATTCGATCATCGATAAGGAATGGCCGGCCTTGCGCAAAGCCTACGAGGCGTGGCTCGATCCGGCCAATTTCGACGGTGCCGGCCAGCAGAAACGACGGCTCGAGGATTTTCGCGCGGAATTCGGCGCCTGAGCTGAATCCGGGCATGGGAGTTTGCCATTGGCGCACAGTGACGACGACAGCCGGCACGATCACAGCGGGCACGGCCACAGCGGGCACGGCCACAGCGGGCATAGTCATGGCTCGACCGACAAGAAGCGCGTTCTGATCGCGGCCTGCCTGACGGCGGGCTTTATGGTGGCGGAGGCGCTTGGCGGCCTCTTCACCGGCTCTCTGGCGCTGCTGGCCGATGCCGGCCACATGCTTGCCGACGCCATTGCGCTCGGCCTGGCCTGGTATGCGTTTCATCTTGCGGACCGGCCGGCGACCGTCCGCCTGACCTATGGCTTCGGCCGGGTCAAGACGTTGGTGGCCTACACCAACGGCATCGCCATCTTCGTCATCGCGCTGTGGATCGTCTACGAGGCGTGGGAGCGCCTGCAGACGCCGGCGCCGGTGCTGGGCGGGCCGATGCTGGTGGTGGCGATCCTCGGCCTGCTGGTCAACATCGGCTCCTTCCTGGTGCTGCATGGCGGCGACCGTGAGAGCCTCAACATGCGCGGCGCCATACTGCATGTGCTCGGCGACCTGCTCGGCTCGGCCGCGGCAATCGTGGCGGCGATCGTCATTCTGGCGACCGGCTGGACCCCGATCGATCCGATCCTGTCGGTGCTGGTCTCGCTGCTGATCCTGTCCACGGCATGGTCGCTGATGCGCGCGGCCGCCCACGTCCTGCTCGAAGGGGTGCCGCCGAGCCTCGACCGGGACCTGATCGCCAGCGACATCGCGACGACGGTCCAGGGGGTGCGCGAGGTGCACCACATGCATATCTGGTCGATCGACGGCACCAGCAGCATGGCGACGCTGCATGCCTGCCTCAACGAGGGCGTGGACGCGCACAAGGCGGTCAGCGCGATCAAGAAGCGGCTTGCGTCGGAGCATGGCATCAGCCATGCCACGGTGGAACCTGAATTCGGCCAGTGCGCCGACGACGGCGACGAGCACGACCATGGTCATGACCATGATCACCACCAGGGGCATGACGCGGCTTTGCATCATGGCCACCATCACTGACGCAGGGAACCCAAGCGCCTTGAATCCGAGCTCGACGACCCCTGGCCACGCCGGGACAGCATAATGGATCGCGATAGCAAGAACGCCGCCATCGCCGCGCTGTCGATCATGCTGCTGTTCGGCATTGCCGTTTATTTCCTGCCAAACATCATGCTGGCCCTCGGCGATCTGTCGACCGTGCTGGCCGGCATCTTCGGCACCGCGTTCGTGCTGGCGTTTTTCTTGGTGTTCTGGCTGCGCGCGCGCAGCCAACGCAAAAATCAGGGCAAATAAGGGAAGTTCGACATGCGCATTCTGATCACGGGCGCCGCCGGCATGGTCGGCCGCAAGCTCATTGCACGGCTGGCGAAGGACGGCAGGCTGCGCGGCCAGAAGATCACCGCGCTCGACCTGCACGACATCGTACCGCCACAGGCGCCGGCCATCGATGGCGTCAGCATCCACAGCCATACCGGCGATCTCGCCGAGGCGGGCGCCGCCGAGAGGCTGGTCGCGTCGCGGCCCGACGTCGTGTTCCATCTCGCCGGCATCGTATCGGGCGAGGCGGAAGCCAATTTCGATCTCGGCTACCGCGTCAATCTCGACGGCACGCGCGCCTTGTTCGATGCCGTCCGCCTGGCTGGGTTTGCGCCGCGCGTCGTGTTCACCTCGTCGATCGCCGTGTTCGGCGCGCCGTTCCCGGACGTCATTCCCGATGAATTCCACACTACGCCGCTGACCTCCTACGGCACGCAGAAGCAGATGAGCGAGGCGCTGCTGGCCGACTATTCCAGGCGCGGCTTCTTCGACGGCATCGGCATCCGGCTGCCGACCATCTGCGTGCGGCCGGGCAAGCCGAACAAGGCGGCCTCCGGCTTCTTCTCCGGCATCATCCGCGAGCCGCTGAACGGTCAGGAGGCGATCCTGCCGGTGCCGCGCACCGTCGTCCATACCCACGCCAGCCCGCGATCGGCGGTGAATTTCCTGATCCATGCGGCCGGGATCGACGGCGCCGCCGTCGGGCCGCGCCGCAACCTGACGATGCCAGGCGTCGCCGTCACCGTCGGCGAGCAGATCGAGGCGCTGGAACGCATCGCCGGGCCGAAGGCGGTGAGCCTGATCCGCGAGGAGCCGGACGAGACGATCTGGGCGATCGTCAAGGGTTGGCCGACGCGGTTCGAGGCGCGGCGGTCAAGGGAACTCGGCTTCAGTGCCGAGAAGAGCTTTGACGAGATTATCCGCGCTCATATCGAGGATGAACTCGGCCCCAAGGTGTATTGATATTCAGGTGATGCCGGCCTGCGAACGGCTGATACCTGCGCTTCCGGTGCTCACGTACTTTAAGTACGCTCCGCTCCGGTTCTCGATATCAACCGTTCTCGGCACGGCCTGACCTGAATCTCAACACACCTTGGGGCGCTACTTCCGGGTCAAACGCCACCCGTCAGGCTCGCCGACAGCAGCAGCAGTCCGAACAGGAACACGAAGGCGGCGCCGCCGATCTCGACGATCGAATGGATGCGGTTGCCCATGCGGCCGTCGCCGGCGAAATACACCGCCCAGTTCTTTGCGGTCACCGCGATCGTGGCCAGCGCCGAGACGGTTATGGCGGTGCCGATCGACATCGCCAGCACCGACAGCAGGCCGCCGAGCCACAGGCCATTGAGCAGGGCGAAGCTGAGCACGATCAGCGCGCCGGAGCAGGGGCGGATACCGACCGCGGCCACCGCCGTCCAGGCGGTGCGCCAGTCGAAGCGGTCGCCGGACAGCAGCGCCGGATCTGGCGCATGCGAGTGGCCGCAGGTCTCGCAGACCTCGCCCGCCGCGTGCGCGTGATCGTGCGCGCCATGATCGTGGTGATGGTCATGCGCGCCGTGGTCATGGTGATCGTGCGAATGGTCATCCCCATGGTCGTGATGTTCATGCCCATGCAGCGCGTTCGCCGAATGGCTGTGAGCGGCATGCGAATGGCCCGTGTGACCTGTATGACCGGCATGCGAATGGCCCGCATGGGAATGCCCCGCGTGAGCCGCCGACAGGCTGTAGGCGGGACCTCTGCCGAACAGGCGCAGGACGGAGGGGCCGAGCTTGCGCCACAGCAGCCAGGCGCCGAACAGGGTGACGAAGACGAAGCTCATGATCTCCATGAACCAGGCCGCGTCGGTCATCGAGACGGCGGTGCCGCGCAGGACGAAATAGGCGACCGCCATGACCGCGACCGCGGTCAGGCCCTGAAGCAGGGCCGAGACAAACGACAACAGGATGCCACGCCGCAGCGCCACTTCGTTGGCGACCATGTAGGACGAGATCACCGCCTTGCCGTGGCCGGGGCCGGCGGCGTGGAAAATGCCGTAGGCGAAGGACAGGCCGATGAGCACCCAGAGCTTGCTGTTGTCCTGGCGCATCGCCTTCATCGCCGTGGCGAGCGCGCGATAGAATTCCTGCTGCCGCAGATTGATCCACATCAGGATGTGGGCGAACGGGCCGGTGGTCGGCGCCATGCCATCGTTGACGCCGATGCCGAGCGAGCTCTGGGCATGAGCCGAGCCGGCGAAATGCACCATCGCGAAGCTGATGGCCAACAGGCCGAATGCCAAACGCAGGGACGGTCTCATCACCGGGTTCATCCTTCTGGCTGACAGGTCAGTTCGAGCTTGGTGGCAAAGATCTTGCTCATGTCGGTGCCTGTCGGGTCGTTGAAGAAGGCGTCCGTCAGGGTCTTCTGGTTTTCCTTGATGGCCTCATCCGGGTCGGGGCGGACCACCTTGTCGGTGCAGTTCGGGGGCAGGCCCTCGACCGTGATGTTGGCGTCCTCGGTGAAATCGATCGCCGTGTAGAAGGTCGGATCGTAGACGCCGATATCGATCTTGCCGGCGAGCTTGATCGGCGCCTTCGGTTCGGACTCGAACAGGATGATCAGCTGGTCGTTGTCGAAATTGGCCATCAGATGCGGCGGCGGCGTCATCGGCACGTCCTTGCCGTCCTGGGTGACGAGCTGGAAGTAGTTGAATTCGGCCAGCGAGGCGTGGACCGTGTCGGCGACCTCCTTCAACTCCTTGTCGTCAAGCTTCAGGTCGGAATTCTTGTCGAACTCCATCATGACAGTACTGGAAAACAGATCGTCGAAGCGCCAGAGATGGCGCAGCGCTTTCACGCTTTGGTGATCCGGGGAGAGGATCACGTCGAGGCGGGCCTCGGCGAAAACGTGCGGATGCACCTCTGCCGGTCCAACGGCGGCCAATGTCGCCGCCAGGGCCGAAGCCAGCATGATTGCGTGCCGTCTCAGATGCATTCGCGGTCGCGATTCCCTTGGCTTCGGAGAGAAGTCGACAGTTACCAGAAAGGGGGCGAAAATGGGACCGCGCCGCAATTGAAGGCGGTCATGCGGTTTCGCGCGTCCTGAACCACTGGACCAGGAAATCGACGAAGACACGCACCTTGGCGGGCAAATAGCGCCGGTGCGGATAGACGGCGAAAATGCCGGCGCCCGACAGGGTGCGGTCATCCAGCACCGTCACCAGCCGGCCGCTCGCAATATCCGGCGCGGCGATGAAATCCGGCAGGATGGCAAATCCCAACCCCGACAGGGCAGCAGCCCGCGCCGCCATCGGGCTGTTGACTTCGATCGGGCCGGAGACCGAGACGCTCACCGTATCCTCGCCGTCTCCCTTGAATTGCCAGTTGTTCAAGCCGCGGCCATTGGTGTCGACGATGCAGGGCATGCGGCCGAGATCCTGCGCCCGTACCGGCATGCCATGTTTTGCGATGAGTTCGGGAGATGCGCACAGCCGCGTCGAGAACGGCGCCAGACGCCTGGCGATCAGCGACGAGTTCTCCAGGCGCGAGATGCGCACCGCGAGATCGAAGCCTTCCTCGACGAGGTCGACGAAGCGGTCGTCCAGCTGGATGTCGAGCACGATGTCGGGATATTGCTTGGCGAAGTCGATCAGCGACTGGCCGATCGGCGCGTCGGCGAAGGTGCGCGGCGCAGACAGTTTGATCCTGCCGCGCACATCGCCGGAGGATTCGCGCACGGCGTCGGCAAGACTGTCGACCTCGCGCACGATCTCGGAGGCGCGGCGATAATAGGTGTGGCCGGCCTCGGTCATCGAGAACTGGCGGGTGGTGCGGTTGAGCAGCAGCGCGCCGAGCTCGTCCTCCAGCTCGCGCACATATTTCGACAGCAGCGCCTTGGAGCGGCCGATCTTGCGCGCCGCCGCCGAAAAGCCCTCGGCCTCGACCACGTCGATGAAGGCGCGCATGCGGGTCAGTGTGTCCATGAATCAGGCCTTTCGTGCGGCGTCGAGTTTCGGCCGAGCCGTATCAGGGCAATGTCGCCGCCGGAAGGGCCAGCGACAGGCCGGCCCACCGGTATCTTGCGAGGGTGCAGAAGGGGGTCGAGAGGGTCGTGCGTGCCTGTCATCGTTCGATATCCGGATACGGTGAACCAACATTGTTCGATGCCGGAATTTTTACAACCTGCGATACGATTTTTATTGATTGTGAATCTCTCTGCCCCTATATCGCGCTTGCCCAAAGTCGCACGTGCCTGTGGGTGTCCGCCGATCCTCTGAATGGTGAGGGAAATCGGTAAGGTAACTGGAGCCAACCCCTCCAGTCGGTTTAGCGGCCAACCGCCAGACCGAGGACACCTTGAAGCAACGACGGTGCGGGCCTTTCTGGTTCTCTGCCGGTTGTCCAAAGACCGGGGTTACTGAAGAGGCACACCATCATTGCCGGCAGTGCGGAACGGGGTTCTCCCAGTCCAAGCCAAGGCAGACAAAGCGAACCGAAGCCGGGCAAGGCCAAGGTTCATCGCCGCGAGACGGCGTTTCATGGTTCCGGGGTCTCCACCGGCTGGTTCCATGGATTTCCGTCCCGCCTTTGTCCACCGCGTGTTCGCGAGGCCGACAGCCCGCGTCCGCACCCTTGTGCGCGCCGAAAGGCGTGATGGAGAAACCCGATGGCCACGCAGCGCATCCTCGACTTCCTCGCCACCCGACGTCCGACCGGTCCTTGCCTCGTCGTCGACCTTGATGTCGTGCGCGACAATTTCCGCGCCTTCGAGAAGGCGCTGCCCGATTCCAGGATCTACTATGCGGTGAAAGCAAACCCGGCGCCGGAAATCCTGCGCCTCCTTGCTGCGATGGGCTCGTCCTTCGACACCGCTTCCGTTGCCGAAGTCGAGATGGCGATGGACGCCGGTGCGCCGGCGGACCGCATCTCCTTCGGCAACACCATCAAGAAGGAGCGCGACATCGCGCGCGCCTACCAGCTCGGTATCAAGCTGTTCGCCGTCGATTGCGTCGAGGAGGTCGAGAAGATCGCCCGCGCCGCTCCAGGCGCCCGCGTGTTCTGCCGCGTGCTGACCGATGGCGAGGGCGCCGAATGGCCGCTGTCGCGCAAGTTCGGCTGCGTGCCTGCGATGGCCGTCGACGTGCTGCGCCATGCCAAGGCGCTCGGGCTCGACGCCTATGGCGTGTCGTTCCATGTCGGCTCGCAGCAGACCGACCTGACGGCCTGGGATCGCGCGCTGGCCGACGCCAAGACCGTGTTTTCGACGCTCGCCGAGGAAGGCATCGTCTTGAAGATGGTCAATATGGGCGGCGGCTTCCCGACGCGCTACCTGCGCGACGTGCCGGCGGCCCAGGCTTACGGCCAGGCCATCTTCTCGGCGCTGCGCAAGCATTTCGGCAACGCCATTCCCGAGACCATCATCGAGCCGGGCCGCGGCATGGTCGGCAATGCCGGCGTCATCAAGTCGGAAGTCGTGCTGATCTCGAAGAAGGCGGACAACGACAATGTGCGCTGGGTGTTCCTCGATATCGGCAAATTCGGCGGCCTGGCCGAGACGATGGACGAGGCGATCCGCTATCCCCTAGTGACCGCGCATGACGGCTCAGAAACCGCGCCTTGCGTGCTCGCCGGCCCGACCTGCGATTCGGCCGACGTGATGTATGAGAAGACGCCCTATCCGCTGCCTCTGTCGCTGACCATCGGCGACGAGGTGCTGATCGAAGGCACCGGGGCCTACACGACCACCTATTCGGCGGTCGCCTTCAACGGTTTCGAGCCTCTCCGATCCTACGTGATCTGACGGTCGAAAGAACCGTCGGATCATCCCAGGTGGGCGTTTGTCGCCCATCCGGGCTCGCCTGTGGAACAGTCTCCGCTCGTGAAGGGATCGCGGAAATGGACATTGCAAATTTCGTTGTCGAAGGCGCTGCGCGCGACATCTCCCCCTCAGATGGGGAGATGGGCGCGAAGTGGCCGGAGGGGTTTGTCTCAGCCGCCTCGACGTCTCTTGGACCGCATGGGGCTAGCGCTTCACGCGCGGCGAACCCCTCTGTCGCCTTCGGCGACATCTCCCCCTCGAGGGGGGAGAGTGCCCGTGCTTTCGCCATCGTTGCCGAAACGCCTGATGACATCGCGGCGCGCGAGGCGTTGCTCGATGCCGCCATGGGGCCGAAGCGCAAGACGAAGTCGTCGGAGAAGCTGCGGCGGGGCCGGCGGCCCTCGGAAGGCCTGGCTTTCGTCGCGCGCGACGCATCGGGCGCCGTGATGGGCACGGTGCGGCTCTGGGACGTCACGCTGGGCGAGGGCGGTCCGGCAGCACTGTTGCTTGGGCCCCTGGCGGTCGCTCCTTCGCTCAAGAGTGCCGGCATCGGCTCGGCGCTGATGCGCCATGCGGTCGCCGAAGCCGCGCGTCTCGGCCACGCGGCGATCCTGCTGGTCGGCGACGCGCCCTATTACGGCCGCTTCGGCTTCTCAGCCGCAAAGACCGGTTCGCTGGCCATGCCGGGCCCGTATGAGCGGCATCGGCTGCTCGCGGTGGAACTGGTGGAGGGCGCGCTCGACGGCGTCCATGGCACGCTGAAGGCCGCGGGACGCAAGCTGAAGGCGCAGGCGCTGGCGGCCTGAGGCGCTGAGCCCCAAACGAACGAAAAACGCCGCCCGAAACGGCGGCGTTTTCGTTCCGAGAACAGTCTCGGCGGTCTTCTGTCTCAGCCGATCAACTGGCTGAGCGCCATGGCGACAGACATGTCGCCTTCGACCTTTATCTTGCCGGTCATGAACGCCATGGTCGGGTTGAGATCGCCCGATATCAGCGAGTCCAGATCGTCGAGCGAGAGCTTGATGGTGCAGTCGGCGGGGCCATCGGTGGTCGAGACATCGGCGCCGTCGATGACGATGACGCCGTCGCCGCCGGTGTCGAATTTCACGGAACGATCGAACCCGCTGCTGGCCACGCGCGACCTGATCTTGTCGGCAATCTCCTGAACGCTCACGCTATTCTCCTGTCTGGTTGCATCTGCCTGTTCGGTTGCATCTGCTTATCTGGTTGCATCTGTCGCGGCACGGCATGATCCGCCCGAGGGCCATGCATCTTCGCGGTCACGGTCGCTGCCGCATATAGCTTTGGATTGACGTTTACGTCAACGCGGATTGCAGGGCCTGGTTCCTATCGCCGCAGCCGGGCGAGGAGCCGATCACCGTCCCTGGCCAGTGGTATCCCGATGGCTCAATGCGACTTGAACGCCTTGGTCATCTCGGATGCCGTGGCGCCGGCCTCCTGCCGGCGGCGCAGCCAGTTGTCGCGAATCTCATCCTTGCTCAGGAAATTGACCTGATCGACCAGAACCTCATGCACCAGTGTGGCGCCGACGCGTGTGTTGACGGTATCGCGGATCGCGGCGCGGAAGGCGTCGAGGTCGATCGTCTCCTTCTTGGTGAAGTCGATCTGCGGATTGGAATACAGGTAGGAATAGACCTGGTCGGTGATCAGTGCCTCGGCCGGGATCGACAGTTTCTTGATCTGCTCGGGTTCGACCGTGTAGACCAACTTGGTCAGGAAATAACCGTCGATCCTGGCGTTGCGGATCAGCGGCACCGAGATGACCTCGGTCTTGACGTAGTCCAGTCCGCCCAGCATCGGCTTCGGCTTTTCGCCGACGCCACGCTCGCCGGCGGCCTGGAACGAATAGAACACCGCGCCGAGCGTGGCGACGCAGATCCAGACCGCGATGGCGATGACCTTGACCATTCAGGCACCCGAGCCGGCGACCACCGCGCGCTAACCGCGCGCCCGGCCGAACTCGCCGGCGGAATAAGTGCCGTCGGTTTCGGCGCGCTGGATGGCGGTGCGCAACAGGCCTGCGACCTCGTTGACGGCGCTCAGATGCGCCAGGATCGCCGCCTCGTTCTTCGCAAGCTTCTGGCGAAGCCGGACAAGGCCTTCGCGGTGCTGTTCGAGGAACTCGGCTTCGCTGCCGCCGCGCATGGCACGGGTCAGTTCATAGAGATAGCGGCTCTTGCGCGCGTTCGATGCCTTGAGGTCGTAGCCGGTGTCGCTGCGCAGCCCGGCCGTCTCTTGCTCGACGACTTCCTCGATGCGGCCGATGATGGCGGCAAGGTTTCCGGGCCGCGCGAGTGCGACCGGGGCTTCCGATGTGGCCGTGCGCGCCGGCAGGTTGGCGGTGAATTCCGAAAAGTCGGCCATGGCGTTTCCCAGTCTAGATCTTGATGTCTGTCTTTGTGGTCGTTTCATCGCCGGTCATGGACCTGGCGGCCTTGCGCTGCAGCTCCTGGACGAGCGAGGTGGACAGACGGCTCTGCCGGTCGGTCTCGGTCTTTTCAGGCCCGCCGGAGACTGGGCCGATCGGCACCTTGCGCTTGCCTTCGAGATAATGGTCGGCGAGCAGCGACTTGGCGATGCCGATGCCACCACGCTCGGCCATGACGTCGGCGACGCGCTCGGCGAGCTGCGATTTCCACATGTCGCCGGCCAGGCCCTTGCCGTACACGCCCTCGGTGTCCTTGGGCATCATGTTCTGGATGAAGGTCTGGAGCACCATGGCTTCGAATTTCTTGAACTTCTTGGATGGATCGGCCGCCATGGCCTGGTCGGCGGTGGCGCGCGACAGCATCGTCCCGGCCGAAGCGGCATCGACCGAAAAGCTGCCGGCAACGCCGCCCGCATGCCTGGTCAGCGCGGCGCGCGCGGCCGCGAGATCCGCCGGCTCGGCTGCTCGGATAACATCCATCACGATGTCGCTGGGGGGAGAGATCGCCAAGAAAGTCCGCCTTTTGTCGGGTTTCCTTGGCCAGACCATGCCTCAACAAGCTTGTGGCAGGCTTGCGGGGGGAGGAAGGAAGGTCAGGGTTCTCTGCATCCAGCCGCGCAGCCAGATTTCAACAACGCATGTCGGGTAAAAATGTGGCTTCCGGTTTTGGGAGAACGACCTGCAGAAGGCGTCTCGCCCGAATCCGTTCGAACGTGACGCGCTTCAGGACGGGGGAAGACCGGCCCTCGACAGCATTTCAAGGAACCGGGAATGGTGATGATCCTTCACATAGCGCGGCACAAAGCCAGGGCAGACATTGCTCAGATTGAGATGCGGAAGTTGTGACAGGCAATGATGGATGGCCCGCGACGCTTCATCGCGATTGCCGGTTGCGGCCGCGGCCGCGGCCCAATAAAGCGCGCCACGAACGAAGCCCGGCTTTGTCCTGACCACCTTGCGCGCGACCTCGAGCGCCCGCTGATCGTCTCCGCCGGCAAACAGCGCCATAACGAGCCCGTGGTGACGCCAGTAGTCGATGACGTCATGGGTTCCCAGCCGGATCGCCTCGTTCGCCTCGCGCACGGCTTCGCTGACCTGCCCGCGCAGCGCGAAGAGCATCGCAATATCGCCGTGGCCGCTCGGATAATTTGGGTTGAGGCTGATCGCGTGCCGGCATTCGACGATCGCCTCGTCGATACGACCGCAACTTTCGAGAGCGAATGACAAGATGCACCGGGCAATTTCATCGTCCGGCACCGCCCGCACCGCGGCCTCGGCAAGCGCCAGCGTATACTCGATATTGCCCTGCTCGCGGGGCAGCGCGCCAAACGCGATGCCCATGGAAATCATGATCGAGAGCGTCCGCTTCGCACGGGCGTTGTCGGGCCCTGTCGAGAGCGCCTTCGTCGCAAGTTCCATCCCGACCAGCAGCGAGTCGTGGGTCATCTCAAAATATTTCATGAGCGCCTCGTTCACCAACCTGCGCACTTCAGGGGGACCAGGCGGACTCTTGTCGCGGACCTTCCAGTTGGTCAGTTGAAGTTCGAGGATCACCGCCAGAACGACGGACTGGGCGATCCTGTCCTGGAATTCGAGCGCATTCTCGGAGTGGCCGTCGAACTTCTGGGCCCAGACATGATGACCGCCGACGGCATCGACAAGCTGGATGTTCACCCTCAGCCCATTGCCGGATCTCTGGATGCTGCCGCTGAGCACATATTGTGCGCGCAGCGCTCCCGGCGCTTTACCTTCCTGGCGCGGGCCGATCTTATCTGTCGGGGGAACCGCGGAGAGCACGACATAGTCGGCCACCTCGGAAAGGGCTGTCGTGATGTCCTGGACCAGTCCCTTGGAGAAAAAATTGTCGCCTTGTTTTCCGGTCAGATTGGTGAAGTCGGCAACGCCGATGGAGGGGTGTCCGAGACGATGGCTGGCCGCAACACCACTTGCCGACGGTGCGTGTGACGCCGTGTCGGAAGTGAGCAGCAGGGACTGCCATAGTGCCCGCGTCTCAGGGCCGGCTTCGACGCCGAACTCCTTCTTCAGCATGCTTCTGCAAGCCTCGTATGTCCTGAGCGCCTTGTCGCGTTGACCACAAGCAAGGAGCAATTCCATCTTGAGCCGATAGGATTCTTCCCGCGCCGGATCCATAGCCAGGACGCGATCGGCCAGGACGAGGCCCGCTTCAGCGTCGACGAGGCGAGCCAGTTTCTCGAACGATTCAAGCGCACGACCGAGCAACCTGTCGCGTTCCGACGCGACCCAGTCGTCGAAGCCATTGCTTCCCACATGGAGACCGTCGAGGAACGGGCCGGTGTAGTTCGCCAGAGCCTTTTCGAGTTCCTGCGCGGAGCGGGCCGATAAACCCGTCTCGAACTCCTCCACATCGACCCGGAACGCCTCTGGCCTGAGGTGGATCAACTCTCCGGTGGAATGGATAAGATCGACACCCGAGAGATCGCGGCGCAGGACGCTGAGCGCTTGGCGAAGACTGTTGCGCGAATGTTCGCCATCGCTGTCGCCCCATAGCAGATCAGCCAGTCTCTCCCGCGTCGCTGCCATGCCCGGACATCGGGCCAGATAAGCAACGATTGCCGGGCCGCGTTTCCCGACCAGTCGAAGCGGGCCAGTTGTTTCAATACGGAAGCCGCCGAAGAGTGAGATTCTATTTGCAGCGCCGCCGTCGTCACTTTGCATCTGCTGCCTCAGCCTGACGAAATTCTAACGCAAATCTAACGTTCCGCAATCGTCCGTCACCGCGCTTCAAGCGCTCCCGTGACGGCAGGTCATTTAGACTTCGCTAAATTAGGCGGCCAAGTCAACGCAATGCTTGGTTCAAGGGGGGCGCGTGTCCAGAACAAGAGCCAATTTGCTGCTGCTCCTTGCAGCCGCATTGTGGGGCTTCGGCAACGTCTCGCAAAAGACGGTGCTGGTCCATCTCGACGCCATGAGCGCGGTAAGTCTGCGTTGCCTGATCGGCGGGCTGCTGGTGCTGCCCTTTGTCTTGACCGAAAGGCGAGTGGCGATCGGGGCGGGCTATTTTCCGAGCCTGGCCAGGGTGGGCGCGCTGTTCGCCATCTCCATCACGCTTCAGCAGCTTTGCTATGTCGGAGCCTCGGTCACCAATGCAAGCTTTCTGGTGAGCACGGCAACCGTAATGACACCATTGGCCGCCTGGTTGCTCGTCGGCGAGCGTCCGACAGCGGGCCTCACGATCGCTGCCGGGCTGACCCTGGTCGGAGCCCTGCTTTTGTCGGATGGGATCGGCGGCCTCGGCAGCGGGGATCTCACCGCAATCCTGTCGGCTGCCTGCTATGCGCTCTGGGCGGTCGAGCTCGGCCGGCACATGCAGGCCCATGCGCGGCCGTTCACCGCCGCCGCCGCACAATTCCTCGGCGCCGCAGTCTTCGCCCTGCCGCTTGGGGCAATGCAAGGCAACCTGTCGCTGGCCGCCGCATTCGCAGCCGGTCCGGAATTGGCGATACTCGGCGTCTTCTCCACCGCGATAGCCTTCGGCATACAGACGGTTGCCCTGCGCTTCACGCCGGCCAGCCACGCCGCCGTGATCGTCAGTGCCGAAAGCGTTTTCGGGGCGCTGGGCGCGGCGATCTTTCTGGGCGAGCGGAGTTCGTGGCCGGGCGCCTTGGGAGCAGCGATCATTCTCGGTGCGATCCTTTCCGTGGCACGATCGAACCGAGCGCCGCAGGCACGTGCGTCCTTGCGGACCGCTTCGAACCAACGCTTCGACATTGCCCCTGCCTTTGCAACAGCGCCGGCAAGCGGGGCAGGCGAACGCCGCGTCAACAGTTCAGGTCCGGTGGAGGAATGCGATGACCACTGCCGCTGATGCGAACGTCGCCGTATCGAGCGCGGCCGGACAGGCCGCGGGGGCGCTGCGATGAACGCGTGGACAGTCCTTCTTCCGCTCGCACATTTGAGATCGGCCCTTGGTGCCCGCATGAAGGGACCCGGCGGCTATTACAACAGTGGCAACGCGCTTGGCCTCATCGTAGGTCTTGCAACCCAAATTGCGGCCGCGCCAGTCGGCCAGCATGAGGAAAGCGCTGTCATCGCGGCGGTGATGGACTATTTCGCGGGCAGCCATGGCACTGTTGCGCTCACCTTGGCTACCCTCGTCTTTTTCTGCGGCGGCGAAGCCTACCACCGGGCTTGGGCAAAGCCGGATGTCCCCGATCCCACCCTCAATCGTCTGGGCGACTTCCTCTCGGGATTAGGCGCAATCGGGCTCGGCATCGCGCTCTTGCTGCTCGGCGACCCGCTGCTTGCGGCGACCTCCGGCCTGCTGCATGCGCTCGGCAAGTTCGGCAGCACCTTTCACAGGCCGGGCAGGCCGGTTCCGGTGTGGCCGACCGCCTGGCCCGATCCGTTCCGCAGTGCGGTGCTCGCCAGCAGGTTGCCGGCAGTGGTGGCGACAACCGTCGCCCTCGGCCAGGCTTTGCCGGTGGTCTGGTCGGGCGAGTCCTTCGCGGCACTCATCATGCCGCTGACGTTACTCGGCTGTTATCTTTTGTGGACCAAGGCCGATCTGCTGCTGTTCGGCGTTGGGTCCAAGGTCCCTCGTCAAATTTCCACATGTTGAAAATGGGCGGCTTTGACAACGATCGGTTGTCGAGATGGAGAATGGGCATGTTTACAGATATGTATCAGGACGCCGGTCCCTCTTCTGGAGCGGTCTCCTTTCGCGGGCGGGTGCAGTCGATAGGCCGGGGCAATCTTTTTTCGCCGACAAAGACATCGGGAAGGGGGCTGGCAAGGCGAGCCAATTCACTCCTGAGGCTGGCGGGGATACTTGCAGCTTCTGCGTTCTGGAATCTCCCGGCGCATGCAGCGAATGTCGACGTCGCCATCGTGTTCGCGGTCGACTTCTCGGCATCGATTGATCCAAAGATCGCCGATCTGCAACGCGAGGGACATGCCGCGGCACTCACTTCGCCCGAGATAATCGCCGCCATCGGCCGGAATTACGTCGGCTGCATCGGCGTGGCCTACTTTGAATGGTCGAGCCCCGGACACGCACGCACCGTACTGCCGTGGACAAGCATTTGCGGACTAGAAGATGCAAGAGCGGCGGCGGCGGAGATCAGCAGGAAAGGGGATACCGGCGTCATCCGCCGAGGGCGAGCCGGAACATCGGTTTCCTCGGCTATCGACATTGGCAGTCTTCTGCTGGACCAGTTTCCTGGAAATGCCGCCAAGAAGGTCATCGATATCTCTTCCAATGGTGAGAACAACGACGGACTTCCTGTTCAGCCGAGCAGGCTGAACGCCATTGCCAAGGGATATACGATCAACGCCATCGCCATTCCCACCGAAGACGACGATCCTGACAATTCGCTGGCATCCTATTTTGCCAAATCGGTCATTGGCGGCTCCCAGGCCTTCGTCATGACGCCGAAAGGGCCAAACGACTACAGCACGGCGCTTCGCCGCAAGCTGGTCACGGAAGTAAGCATGAACAACGAAGGGCAATTCCCGCAACCGGCGGACGGGCGCTCTTCTCAACCGTAATTCCGGACAGTGGCGCATTGCTGCACGTCCGCGTAAGGGCCGAGAGCAGACGGCGGCTCCTGGCATCGATCCACGGCCGCTCGTCGATCTTGACCTCGGCCCGGTCGATCGGGGCACCCCAGGCGGCTCCGACGATCCGATAATCGCCGCCGATATGAGTCACCCGAGCCGGCGCCGATTTGAGGCTGGCCCAGCCGCGGCGACCCTCATGCCACCGCGGCGGTGGGACGCGGCTCATCCGATCGAGCGGAGCACACCACCGTCGACGCGCAACGCGGCGCCGGTGGTCGCCGAGGCCTGCTCGGAGCAGGTGTAGACGACCATGTTCGCGACTTCCTCGGTTGTCGCGAACCGGTTGATGAGCGTGGTCGGACGCAGCGATTTCAGGAAATCATGCTCGGCGTCCGTTTGCGTGATGCCCTGCTCCTTCGCGGTGGCCTTCATCCAGTCGCCAAGAATCTCGGAGTCGGTCGGCCCCGGCAGGACAGCGTTGACCGTGACGCCGGTGCCACCGACAAGTTCGGCCAGCCCGCGCGACACGGCCAGCAACGCGGTCTTGGTCATGCCGTAGTCGATCATCTCCTTGGGGATGGCGAGCGCGGACTCGCTGCTCATGAAGACGACCCGTCCCCACCCGCGCTCGACCATACCCGGCATATAGTGGCGCGCGGCGCGCACGCCGCTCATCACGTTGAGCTGGAAGAGGTCGAGCCATGCGGCGTCGTCCTGCTCGAAGAAGCCATTGGGACGCGCAGTGCCAACATTGTTGACGAGGATGTCGGCATCCGGCGCCTGTGCCGCGAGCGCCGCCGAGCCCTCGGCTGTCGCGAGATCGGCGGCAATGCCGGTGAGGTCGGCGCCAGGCAGCAGCGCGCGCAGTTCCCGGAGCGTCGCGGCGACCCGCTCTTCAGTACGTCCATTGACGACGACGGCGGAGCCTGCGCGCGCCAGCCCTTCGGCGATCGCGCGACCGATGCCGGCGGTCGATCCGGTGACGATGGCCTTTCGGCCCTTGAGTTCGATGTTCATGCCCTTGATCTCCGATTATAGGTGGCCAGACGACCGGACGGATGGCCCGGAGGTCAGCTGATGCCGCTCAGCTAGATAAGCCGCGCGAGCGCACGCAGGCGTTCCGATGCTAGTGCCGAAGGATGCCGAGCCCGGTGCTTGCCTAGCGGCCGAACATACGGGCCAATGCCTGGCCAACAGCCCCAAATCTCATGGTGGAATAGCTCATCGCGCTTCTCCTTCGGGCGGACGCATCGCCGCTGCCCCACGCCAAGAGGTAGGCATGCCCAGGCGCGCCATGCAGTCGGAAGACACGCACTACGGTGGTGCGAAATCGCACCGGAGGCTTCACGTGACGACGCGAACTTCTCCATGATCGACTGGGACGGTATCCGTTACTTCTTCGCAGTCGCGCGCGACGGTTCGGTCCGAGCGGCGAGCAATGGATCAGGCGCCGCTGCCCGCATCATTCAGATGGCGACTGTCTCGCGAACCTGATCGGCCGCCGCATCCAGAAAAGCCTGCGCGAGGTCCGGGTCGTTGACCACCCGCGAGAGCATGACCGCGCCGACCATTGTCGAGAGAACGGCCATTGCCTTGTTGCCGCCCTTTTCGCCGTCGTCCTCGCCAACCCAACTGCCGAGCATCTCGAGATACTCCCTGATGCCGGCCTCGAATGAGGCCTTTACCTCGGCGCCTTGCCTGGCCGCATCCGAGCCGAGCGCGACGACCGGGCAGCCGTCCATCTTTTCCGCGCGATGATCCATACTGAGGTAGAATGAGATCACCCCGTCGAGCGGTTTCCCAGGGTTTGCCGCTGTCGCGGCCGACCACTTGTCGGTGGCGCTTTCCATCGCGCGCCTGGATGCCTGCGCCGCCAGGTCGTCCTTTGACTCGAACTGCTTGTAAAAGGCGCCCTGGGTCAGCCCGGCGCCCTTCATCAGATCCTTGAGGCCAATGCCGTCAAAGCCTCGCTCCCGAAAAAGGCGGCTTGCCACATTGATCACGGTTTCGCGGTTTTCCGCGGCCTGAGTGCGACTTACGCGCATCGCCATCTCCTTTTTAGATTGCATTCGTAATCTATACATTATATAGAGGTCGAACGCAATCCAAAAAAGGAGATATGAGATGATCCGCAAAACCCTGAGTGCGTCCGTTCTGGCCGCGATGTTTCTTGCGAACCCGGCTTTTGCCGAGGAAGCGACCATCGGACGGCCGATCGAAGCTGCCAGCCTGCACGAGGGACAGCTCGACATGGTGGTCTACTACGTCCCGGTCAACGGCGGCCTGCTGGAGGTCACCGCCACCCTCGCGCCGAAGATCGGAGGTGATCCGCTGCGCTTCGTCATGGGCCTTGCTGACGGCGACTCCGTGGCCTTTTCCATGCCGGGCCACCAGGATTCGCTTTATGCGTTCTCAAGGTCGGGCGAGGAGGTCACGATCTCGACCGAGACCGACACATACCTGCGAGCCGACGCGACAATGCGCTGACGCGCAGACCCTGCATGGTGTCGGCTGCGTCCGAACAGCTTGCCACAGGTGCCTTCGATCGCGCTACCGAATGAGTTGGAGGAGAGTGATATGCTATATAGTTATTTTGTCGAGAAATCGATCCGAAAGAGCTTCGATGACGTCAACAATCATCGCTGGGATGCGGCGGTGAAAGCACTCGCGCCGCATGTCCATCATCGGGTTGGCGGCGCCCACGCGCTTGGTGGAGAGCGCCACGACAAGGAAGCCCTGCGCCGCTGGTTTGAACGCCTCGGCCGTGTTCTGCCCACCCTCCGTCTCAGGGTCAATCACATCTGGGTGGAGGGCTGGCCGTGGCATACCACTGTGTTTGCCCAGTGGGATGGCACCGCGACCCTGCTTAACGGCGACACGTCGTACATCAACCGAGGTCTCCACGTGTTTACCCTGCGGTGGGGCAGGGTCCATGCGCTGGAGGAATTTTACGATTCACAGGCAGCGGCTCGCGGTCTTGCCGTCCAAGCGGCAGCTGGCCTCGAGGAAGCTGCCGCCGAGCAGATAACAAGCTAGCTGAAACGTCGCCTTTTCACGATCCTCCGCAATGCGGAGGCTCGGCACATTCTTCGACAGGCTGTACGGGCGGCTTCTGGGTAGACGCGAAATTGCATCCATAGCCCGTACGAGGCGCAAAGCGGTCATCCAGGATTCCGCTGCGAAGGCTTGCTTTGCGTCCAGACCTCCTCCTCTACTCCTGTCTCCGCTTCTGCGCGATCAAATCGAGGCGTTCGCGGTCGGAGCGTTCGCGTTCGTCGCGATTGCGCACGTCCTTGTAGGCGCGCTCGACCATGTTGGTGCGCGCGGTTGCCGACGCGACGAGGCCGGCTTCCTTCCTGGCGCTTTCGAGGTTCGCCTCCTGGCGCACGACGGCCTGGGCGATGCGGCGGTGGTAGAGATCGGGGAAAAGGCCGGAGAGGGAATTGTCCCTATCGAAATGCTCGACCAGTTCCTTGGCCTCGGCTTCGGCGGCATTTGCGGCGGCGAGGAGGGTGGCGTGGCGCGTCTCGTGCAGCGCCTTCAACTGTTCCTGAACCTTGACCAGCTTCTTCAGGCGGTCCTTGCGCGTGCTCATGTCACCTCGCCAGCGTCAGGTCGACAAAGCCGTCGACGAACAGCGACAGCATGGAGCCGACGGCGAAATAGAAGATGAGCATGCCGCCGGCGATGACGAAGGGCTGAGAGATGAAATAGATCGGGATCTGCGGCGTCAGCTTGTTGACGAAGCCGATCGTCAGGTTGACGAGAATGGCATAGGCGACGAAAGGGCTGCCGAGGCGGATGACCAGGAAGAAGGTGTCCGACACCGTGTCGGCGACATCGACCAGTGCCGCCTGCGGGTTGAAGAAGACGTTGACCGGCGCGACCGTATAGGACGTCACCAGCGCGCGTATGATCTCATGGTCGAAGTCGAAGACGAACAGCAGCAGCAGTGCCGAGAACGAGATCATGGCGGCGAGCGCCGCCTGCGGTTCGGGCTCCTCGATCGCTGGCCCGCCCGAGCCGCCATAGCCGATCAGCATGGCGATGGCCGACCCCATGAAGCGCAGGGCTTCCATGTAGAGCCTGGTCATGGCGCCGATCAGGCCGCCGACCAGGAGTTCGGAAACGATCATCGGCACCAGGATCTGCGGACGCGGATCGACGAAGGGAAAGATCTTGTCCCACAGGAAGGCGAGCAGGCCGCCGGTGGCGGCGACCGCAACGAACAGCCTGACCTGCACCGGGATGCGGGCGCTGGACAGGCCGGGCATCAGCATGAAGCAGGCGCCGATGCGGCAGAAGGCGAGGAACGCCGCGATGACGACCGCTTGCGAGAGAACGCTCACGATATGGTCCCGAGCACCCTGATCTCGACGCCCTTGGCGATTTCGACATGCGAGAGCACCGGCAGCGTGGTGAACAGCCGCTCGATGATCATGCGCACATAGGGGCGCGCGTCGGGCGCGGTGACGAGGACGAAACGCTCGCCGGCTTCGAGGAATTTCTTGATCGCCTTGGTGGCGTCCTGGCCGAATTCCTCGAGCTGGCGCGGATCGATGTCGAACTCGCGCACCTCGCCCTTGGCGTCGCGCTTGAGGCTCTGGTGGAAGGCGAGGTCCCAGCGGTTGCCGAGACGCAACACCTTGAGCACGCCGCCCTCCGAAAGATCGCCGCAGATCTGCTGCGCCATGCGGATGCGGACATGCTCGACGATCTGCTCGGTGCGGCGCACATGCGGCGCGATCTCGGCGATGGCCTCGATGATCAGGTGCAGGTTGCGGATCGAGACACGCTCGGCCAGCAGCAGCTTCAGCACTGCCTGCAGGCCGGGATAGGAGATGTGCGTGGTGCAGATCTCGTCGGCGAGCTTGCGGTATTCCTGATCCTGGCGCTCGAGCAGCGCCTTCATGTCCTTGTAGGACAGGAGCTGCGGCAGGTTGTTGCGGATGACCTCGGAGAGGTGGGTGAGCAGCACCGACATGTTGTCGGCGAAGGTGTAGTTCTCGCGCTTCAGATCCTCGGCGAATGTTTCCATGACGGAATAGGCACGCATGCCGAAGGCCGGCTCGCGGATCTCCTCGCCCGGAATTTCGGGAACGTCGCGGTTGCCGAGCAGCACCATGATCTCCCCGACGCGCATCGAATATTCGGCGACCACCGTTCCGTGCACTTTGATCTGATAGCTTTTCGGCGGGATGGCGAAATCGTCGGCGACGCGCACTTCGGGCACGACGAAGCCATATTGCTGGGCGAACTTCTTGCGCATCTTGGCCATGCGGAAGACCAGCTCCTGATGCGAGACCAGCAGCCGGGTCGAAAGCTGCTTGCCGATCAGAAGCTCGATCTCGGCGGTGGCGAGCGAGGCCTTGACCGAGTTCTTCTCTTCCTCGGCCTTGGTCGCCTTCTCCTGGTTCTTCAGCGCCTCGGCCTCGGCCATGGCCCGGTTGTGGCGCATCGGAATGACATAGCCGAGGCCGGCCATGCCGCCGGCGAGCGCGAAGAAGGGGAAGAAGGGCAGGCCAGGCATCAGCCCGAGCAGCACCAGCAGCGCCGCCGCCACATAGAGCGCGCGCGGATGCGCGCCGAGCTGCCCGAACACGGCCTGGTTCGTCGAACCGCGCGTACCGCCCTTGGAAACCAGCAGGCCGGCGGCGAGCGAGACGATGAGCGCTGGGATCTGGGTGACCAGACCGTCGCCGACCGACAGCTTGATGAACACGTCGGCGGCCTCGCCCATGCCCATGCCGTGCCTGATATAGCCGATGGCGATGCCGCCGACGATGTTGATGGCGGTGATGATGAGGCCGGCGATGGCGTCGCCGCGGACGAATTTCGAGGCGCCGTCCATCGAGCCGAAGAAGGAGGATTCCTCTTCCAGCTCGCGGCGGCGCAACTGCGCTGTCTTGTCGTCGATCATGCCGGCGGAGAGGTCGGCGTCGATCGACATCTGCTTGCCGGGGATGGCATCGAGGGTGAAACGGGCGCCGACCTCGGCGATACGGGTGGCGCCCTTGGTGATGACGATGAAGTTCACCACGATCAGGATCATGAAGACGATCAGGCCGATGACGAAATCGCTGGCCATGACCAGTTTGGAGAAGCCGGCGATGACGTAGCCGGCGGCATGCGTGCCTTCATTGCCGTGCGACAGGATCATGCGCGTGGTGGCGATGTTGAGCGACAGCCGCAGCATGGTTGCGATCAGCAGCACGGTCGGAAACGAGGAGAAGTCGAGCGGCCGCTGGATCCACAGCGCGACCATCAGGATCAGCACCGAAAGTGCGATCGAGAAGGCAAGGCCGACGTCGATGAGAAAAGCCGGGATCGGCAGGAACAGCACGGCCAGGATGATGACGATGCCCAGCGCGAAGAAGACGTCGCGGCCGTTCTTGGCCACGGCGCCGGGCTGGATGCTTTCGCTTATCGCCATTCTAGTCCTCGAAAACCGTGGGGCTGCCGAGCATGCGACAGCCCGGCGAGGGTAGCTGGCCAAGCTTGCGCGAGGGTGGGAGAGTGGCCTGCCCAACCATCGAAAGGAAATCTCATGCTGCTGGTCATCGGCACGGTTCGTCTGCCACCCGACAAGCTCGAACAGGCAAGGCCAGCGATGGAACGCATGGTTGTTGCCAGCCGTGCCGAGCCCGGTTGCCTCGCATACTCCTATGCGCAGGATGTCCTCGACGCCGGGTTGATCCGGGTCACGGAAGTCTGGAATGACAGGGCGGCGCTCGACGCACATTTCGCCGCGCCACACCTTGTGGACTGGCGCGCAAGTTGGCCGTCGCTCGGCATCGGCGAGCGCAATCTCGTGCTCTACGAGGCCGGCGACCCGAAGCCGACCTGACCATCGGCGGCCGGACGGGCCCCTCCAAACGGCGCGCGGGCGCCGTCATTGTGGTTGCCATGCGGTGCCGCTCGGCGTATCAGCACGGCAGTGTTTTCAATGCCTTGCTGATGTCGGCGAGCCGCTCCGGTGCTTACCAAAAACCAATCGCCCAGGAATCAACCGCAAGTCTACGCTCGCCGGCTGCGCGCGGTGCTCATCAATTCGATCCCGCTGCTCGAAGCGCGAGGCATCGCGGTTGTCGTCCTTGCCGGCATCGTCGGCGTGATGGCGGGCATACTGGTCACCGCGATGAGCCAGATCGTGCAGGACCTGCACGGACTGTTGTTCGGCGTGCAGCCCGGCGGCCGGCTTTCCGGCATGTTCTCCCTCGCCCACCCCATGCAGGCCCTGATCCCGGCGATCGGCGGCATCCTGCTCGGGCTGACGGTGATCTGGCTGAGAAAGCGGAGATTCCGCACGCCTGTCGACCCGATCGAGGCCAACGCGCTCTATGGCGGTCGCATGTCGCTGACCGATACGTTCATCATCGCCGGCCAGACCATGATCTCCAGCGGTTTCGGCGCCTCTGTCGGGCTGGAAGCCGGCTATACGCAGGTCGGTTCCGGCCTGGCTTCGCGGCTGGCGCGGCTTTTCAAGCTGCGCCGCAACGATGTCCGCATCCTGGTCGGCTGCGGCGCGGCCGGCGCCATCGCGGCGGCTTTCGACGCGCCGCTGACCGGCGCTTTCTATGGTTTCGAACTGGTCATCGGCATCTATTCGGTCGCCAATGTGGTGCCTGTCATGACCGCGGCGATCTCCGCCTCGCTCACCGCCGAGATGTTCGGCGGCGTGCCGTTCCCGCTGGAGCTTGCGGGCCTACCGGCACTCACGGCCAGCCAGTACGTGCCCTTCCTGCTGCTTGGGCTTCTTGGCGGGGCCGCCTCGATCGCCATCATGCATCTGGTGACGCTGGTCGAGCGCGCCTTTGCCAAACTGTCGGTCGACGCCTCGCTGCGTCCCGTCATCGGCGGCGTCATCGTCGGCCTGCTTGGGCTGGTCACGCCACAGGTGCTGTCGAGCGGCCACGGCGCGCTGCATCGCGAATTCGCCATGAACTATGGGCTGAGCGTGGTGGCCAGCGTCTTCGTGCTGAAGCTGGCGGCTTCCGCGATCTCGCTGGGTTCGGGGTTTCGCGGCGGACTGTTCTTCGCTTCTCTGTTTCTTGGCGCCCTGCTCGGCAAGGCATTCGCCGATGTGATGGCTTTCATCTCGCCGTCGACCGGCATCGATCCCGCCGTCGCTGCCGTCGTCGGCATGACATCGCTGGCGGTCGGCGTCGTCGGCGGGCCGCTGACGATGACGTTCCTGGCGCTGGAATCGACCCGCGACCTGACGCTAACCGGCGTCGTCCTGGCGGCCTCGATCATAGCGGCGATCCTGGTGCGCGAGACCTTCGGCTACTCCTTCTCGACGTGGCGTTTTCATCTGCGCGGCGAGACGATCCGCAGCGCCCATGACGTCGGCTGGATGCGCAGCCTGACCGTCGGCTCGATGATGCGCAAGGACATCAAGACCATCAATGCCGACACGACGCTTGCGGCCTTCCGCAAGCAGGTGCCGCTGGGTTCGGCCCAGCGCGTCATTGCCGTCGACGCCGGCGATCAATATGTCGGCGTGCTGATCGTTGCCGAACTGCACAGCGACCTGTCCGACGGCGAGACGGCGGTGCGCGACCTCGCGCAATACAAGGATGCCGTCCTGGTGCCGAGCATGAACGTGCAGTCGGCCGCCGAGACCTTCCAGCGGGCCGGCGCCGAGGAGTTGGCCGTGGTCGAGGATTTCACCGACCACATCGTGCTCGGACTGCTGACCGAGGGCCATCTGATGCGGCGCTATGCCGAGGAGCTGGAAAAAGCGCGCCGGGACTTGTCGGGCGAAGGGTAGGTCGGGCGAAGGTAGGCTGCCGAGCCGGCCCGGCTGAACTCGTGCAAGGCGAAGCTGCCGTGGCCAAGCTTGTTCTCCACCCTACATCAGCAGACCATGGCCGACCGCACACCATATCCGCCGCTCAACACGTTAAAGCTGGTTTCGAAGGACATCTGGATCGTGGATGGCCCGGTCATCCGCTTCGGCATGCCTTGGCCGAAAATGCGGTTTCCGACGCGGATGACCGTCATCCGCGTCAACGATGGCGATTTGTTCGTCCATTCACCCACCTTGCTGACAGAGAGCCTCGAGGCCGAGATCGCTGGATTGGGCAAGGTCCGCTACATCATCGGGCCGAACCGGATCCACTATTGGTGGATTCCGATGTGGCGCAGGGCCTTTGCGGATGCGGGCATCTGGCTGGCACCGCGGATTCGCGAGCAGGCGGGCGACAGGATCGATTTCGAGGCGAACGAGCTTGGTGCCGAGAGCGGCTACCCGTGGGACGATGACCTCAAGTCGCTGCCGGTGGAAGGCAGCTTCATGACAGAGATGGTTTTCTTCCATTCCGTCAGCCGAACATTGATCCTGACAGACGTGATCGAGAACTTCGAACCGCGGAAGCTTGGCTGGCCGTGGCGCTGGCTTGCCAGGGCGGCTGGTGTCGTTGATCCGGATGGCAAGACGCCGCGCGATTTGCGATTGACCTTCCCCAGGGGGCAACTCAAGGCGGCAGTCGAAAAGATGATAGAATGGAATCCGGAACGCGTGATCATGGCGCACGGCCGTTGGTACGAACACGATGGCGTCGCCGAACTGAAGCGCGCGTTCCGCTGGCTGGGTCCGCTCTAACGCTTTGTCTGATGCAAGCCCGGACGAAAACGTCTTCGCGCTTTCCTGCACTCCTAATGCTCGATCGGCCCCTTTGCCATGACCAGCGCCGTGCCCGCGGTTGTCGGGCGCTCGATCACGCGGCGCACCCGCGGCGGCTCGTCGCCGCTGTGCAGTGCCCGCAGGCGCTCGCCGACCATGGCGTCGGCTTGGGTGATGCGGCCGTTGTGCCTGACATATTCGAGCCAGGTCGGCGTGTGGTAGTGCTCGATCCAGATCGCCGGATTTTCGAGATCGCGCGCCAGCGTCCAGTTGCGGGCACCGTCGCGGCGGCGGATGCGGCCGCGCTCGGCCATGGTGGCGAGGAACTCCGGCACGTCCTCGTCGCGGATGATGTATTCGATCATGATGGCGATGGGGCCGCTGCGCGGCTTCAGGTCGAGCGCGAGGTGCGGCTCCTTGAAGCGGTTGAGCGGATCGAGGTTCAGCACCTGCTGCTGCGGCAGCGGCAGCACGAGGCCGATGGCGCCGCCAGCCAGCATGGCGATGGCCGCCGCGATCAGCGCTGTCCCGGCGCCATGCGCGTCGGCGACGATGCCCCAGATCCAGCTGCCGAGCGCGATGCCGCCGAAGGTCGCGGTCTGATAGACCGACAGCACCCGGCCGACGACCCAGCGCGGCGTTGCCATCTGCACGGTGACGTTGAAGTGCGAAAGCGCGATCACCCAGCACGCGCCGCCGACCAGCAGGCCGAGCGATGTCTGCCAGGCGTTGTGGCTGACGGCGGCATTGAAGGCGCAGACGGCGAAGCCGGCGAAGGCCGAGCGCACCATGGTCTCGCTGGACAAAAGCTGGCGCAGCCGCACGCTGATCAGCGCGCCGCCGACCGCGCCGATGCCGAAGGCGCCCAGCATGATGCCATAGGTCAAGGCGTCGCCCTTGACGACGTCGCGTGCCACCAGCGGCAGGAGCGCCAGCACCGCGCCGGCGCTGAAGCCGAAGGCGGAGCCCCTGACCAGCACCTTGCCGATATTGGGCGACATGGCGACATAGCGCAGGCCTGCGCCCATGGCCGCGCCAAGCGATTCGCGCGGCAGCGTCGATGGCTGAACCTGCGGCTTCCAGCGCGCCAGCACGACGATGAGACCGATATAGCTCACCGCGTTGGCCGCGAAGGCGGCCGCCGCCCCGGCTGCGGCGACGATGATGCCGCCGATCGCCGGACCGACGCTGCGGGTCAGGTTGAAGCCCATCGAGTTCAACGCGACGGCGGCCGGCACCTTGTTGCGGGGCACGATGTCGCCGACGGAGGCTTGCCAGGACGGGCTGTTCAGGGCCGTGCCGCTGTCGATCAGGAAGGTGAAGGCAAGCAGCGTCCACGGCGTCATCAGGCCGGAATAGGTGAACAGGGTCAGAAGCACCGAGACGACCAGCATTAAGGTCTGGGCGACCAGCATAACCTTGCGCCGGTCGAAGCTGTCGGCGATGGCGCCGGCGACGAGCGCGAACAGCATGATCGGCAAGGTGGTCGAGGCCTGCACCAGCGCGACCTGATAGGGCGAGGTGGCGATCGTGGTCATCATCCAGGCGGCGCCGACGCCCTGGATGAGGCCGCCGAAATTCGACACGAGGCTGGCCGACCACACGGCGCGGAAGATGCCGTGCCGGAACGGCGCCAGCGCCGAAACGCTCTCGCTCTCCGGCTTTTCGTCAATCATAGGAAAGGCCCTGCCATGGCTTGCCGATCGTTGCGGTGATCCGTTTCCCCGGATGGTTTGCCGAAACTATGGCATCGTGCCGCAAAGAGCGACCGTCTTGAAAAAAAGATCATGGTCCAACAAGGGGATAGAGGAGGACCACGCAGCCGTGCGGCTTTGCTTCGACGCCGCGCCGCGGATGCAGCCCTATGCCATACACGGTCCGCATCGGCGACAGCAGGCTGCTGCCGGTAAGTCGTCGGGACAGAACGGGCCGGCTCGCCGCAAGCTGCGGCTAGAACCCGTTTTCAATGCGCTCGAAGACGACGTTGGTGAAGGCCGATATCTGGCTGCCGATGAAGGGACCGGTCAGCGCCGCCACGAGCATGATGGCGACGATCTTCGGCACGAAGGTCAAGGTGATCTCCTGGACCTGCGTCAGGGCCTGGATCAAGGCGATGCCGATACCCACCGCCATGGCGACCAGCACCACCGGCGCGGATGCGGTCAGCACCGTCCACACCGCGTACTGGACGATGTCGAGTGCGTCGGCCTCGTTCATGGGGTCGGCCCGCCGGAGCCGTCAGCTTGCCGCTTTGACCGAGACGCCGGGGCCGACCGCGATCTCGGTGCCGTTGCCCAGCACGGCGATGAGGCCGCTGCTGGCAAGGCGCACGGACGCGACGGTGCCTGTCGTCTTGCCGTCGGCGGACGTTATCGAGCGCCCGATCAGCGCATCGGCCTGCGACAGCGCCGAGGACTGCATGATCTGGTCCAGCTTGGTATTGGTCTGCACAGACTGCTCGACCTGCGAGAAGGTGGCGAGCTGGGCGACGTACTGTGTCGAATCCATCGGCTTGGTCGGATCCTGGTTCTTCATCTCGGCGATCAGAAGCTTCAGGAAGGACTGGTAGTCGACAGCGGTCTTTGAGGTCTGCTGGCTGGCCTGATTGGTGCCAACCGGTATCGTCGTCGTCATGTCCACGGTCATCAGCGTGCTCCCACAGCCAGCGGACGCGAGGCGCCCGGAACGTCGTCATTGCCGCCCAGCGCGCGGCGTTCGAGCGGATAGAGCGACCGGATCGCCTTTAGCGCCTCGTAGATGTGGTCCTCGCCGACCATGCGGTCGATCTGTTTCAGCGCACTGCCGATCTCGGCGTCCTCGAAACTTGCAAGCAGCAGCGGCAGGGAGCGGCGGAACATTTCGCGCGCCTCGCCGGCGCCGGCCGGATTCATGAGCATCACCTGGAGGATGAAATACAGCTGCTTGAGCGGCGTCGAGGCGTCATCGGCCTGGATCACATGGCTTTCGAGCAGGAACTGCACGTCGTTCATCAGTTCGACGGTGACCTTGCGGTCGACGCGGATGACGGCACCGTTGATGTAGATCTTCTCGTTCGGCTTCAGCGATATCTTCAGCGTGTTGGTCATTGAATGCCGTCGCGGATGATCTGGGATACCTCGATCAGTCCCTCGAAATTCTGGGTGCGGCCCTGGCGGATGTCTTCCGCCTCGCGCAGCAGCCAAAGGCCGATCGAAATCAGGTTGGCGCGCAGTTCCTTGGGAAGCGCGTTGTCGTTGGAGCCGAGATCCTCGACAAAGGCGGTCCAGACGCGGTTGGTGAAATGCAGCGCCTCCACTGCCTCCATCGAAGCGGGGCCAAGGGCGGCGGCCGCCGCCAGCATGTCGATCGAGCGGGTCAACAGCTCCCGTTCACGGTCCTTCGCATCGGCGACAGAGGTGCTCTGGATGTCGGCGTAGGAGAATTGGTACATCGTTGGCTCTACCGTTCCGGTTCAGAGTTGTCAGGTCAGGTAATTCAACAGGCTGAGCTGCTGGAGCCGCGCCGTCAATGCGAAGGAGGTCTCGATGTGCTGCGTCAGGTCGGCGACGCGGGTCGCGGCTTCGGCCGGGTCGACCGCTTCGAGATCGAGGATGTGGCGCTCGAACAGGTCGACCTGCGTCTTCATGCGGTCGACGGCGTCGGACACGCGCTTCTGGACGATACCGGTTTCGGACTGAACCTGGCCGATGCCGCTGAGCGCTTCGCCAACCAGCGACTGCGAGCGGCCGACGATGGTGTCCTTCGCCGCCTGGCTGATGTTGGTCGACATCAGGCTGGAGACCATGGCCGCCGCCATGGCGAGCTTCTTGATGCCGTCGCTGTTGGCGCTGGTCGAGGTCGCGGTGGTTTCGTTGAGCGCGATGCGGCTGACGATCTGCTGGTCGGTGGCGTTCGACCAGTTGGCCTGCCAGCCCGAACCGAAGAACTGCGGCTCGACGTCGTTGGTGATGAAATCGTCCATCTGGGCCGCGGTGATGTTTGCCGCGGCGGGGTCATCCGGCGTGAAACCGAAATTGGCGACAAAGGAGGCGTCGAAGGCAGCCTTGGCGGGTGATCCGGCCGCTGTGAAATCGTTGATCGGCTTGACGTCGGTGTTGGTGCCGGCAAACAGATACTCGCCGTTGACGCTGGTGTTGAGGATCGAGGCGAGCTGCTGGACGGCCGTCTTGCCGGCCGACTGGGTGAGGTTGGCGGAAGAATCGCCCGACGTTGAGGTGGTCAGGCTCGACAGCAAGGTCTGCGCGACGCTGGAAAGCTGGCCGAGCGAGGTCTGCGTCGAGGAGAGCCGGGCGGCCACCAGGCCGTTGGAATCGATGATGACGTTGAGCCGGTCGAGATCGCGCGAGAAGGTGACGGACTGGGCGGTGCGTCCGCCCAGTGCCAGGCCGACATCGGCGACCCTGCCGGTCGAGGACTCCTTCGTGGCTTTGACGAGTTCGGCCTGCATGCGCATCTGCTGATAGCGCATGGCGTTCGAGAGAGCGGCCGAAGAGACTGAGGTCATGGATTATCCCACCGCGCTGAGCAGAGCCGCCAACATGTCGTCGACGGTTTTCATCATTCGGGCCGATGCCTGATAGGTGTGTTCGAGATCGAGAAGCAGCGACATTTCCTGGTCGACATTGACGCCGGTGGCGTTGGACAGCGCCTCGGCGCTACGCGATGCCAAAGCTTGCTTGGCGTCGGCTGCGGTCGACGCCTGCTGGCGCACGCCCTGGAGCCACCCGATCGAATTGGCGGCATAGTCGGCAACGCTCGACGTCGCCGAAATCCCGGCGGCGGGGTCGAATGTCATCGGCTGATCGAGCCGGTCGCCATAGGCGACCAGAAGGCTGGAATAAGAGGCGCCGCCAGTGTTGACGACATAGGCCGCGCCGTTGGCGCCGCCGTCGCGCAGCAGTGCCGGATTGCCGCCGACACTTGGATCCATGGCGGCATTGACGCTGATCGTGCCGGCAAGGCCATTGACCAGCGTGCCAGCGGCCGGCACCGCCGGCGCGCCCGACCAGGTGAACAGCCCGGCGGCGTTGGGCATTGACGGCGCGGTCTCGGCGAAGGCCGTGATCAGGCCGCGCGCGGTCTCGTCGAGCTGGCTCTGCATGGTCGAGGCTACGCCATCGCGCAATTGCAGCAAACCGGCAAGCTTACCGCTGGCGCTGGTGTTGCCGCCGGTTCCCGCCGAGATCGGCACGTTATCGATATAGAGGGCATTGCCGACGGTACCGGCGCTGTAGCCGGAGGATGGGGCGAAGCTGACCGTTCGCGGGATGGTTTCGAACAGCGTCGTGCCGTCACCCGTGGTGATGACCATGTCATTGTCGCCGCGCGTGAAGGTCGAGACCGGAACATAGTCCGAGATCTTCTTCAAAAGCGCGTCGCGCTGGTCCAGCGCATCGGAAACGTCGGTGCCGGAGCGCGTGCCTGATATGACGGCCTGGTTGGCATCCTGGAACTGGCTGAGCAGCGAGTTGAGATCGTCTACCGCGGTGGCGATCTGGCCGTCGGTCTGGGTGCGAAAGTCCTGAATGGCCCTGGAGCCTTCGTTCAGGGAGCGCACGACCTGCTTAGCCGCGTCGATAACGCTGGAGCCGAGATTCTGGTTGGACGGCGAGGTGGCATAGAGCTGCAGCGCCTGCTGCAAATTGCCGATCGCGGTCGAGGGAGAGGACGCATTGTCGACGCCATTGACCGAAACATCCAGCTGATCCAGGCCGCTATAGAGCGCGTTCTGGCCGCTGTATGCCGACAGGGCGCTGAGATTCTGGCGGAAGAGCAGGTCGTTGGCTACGCGCTGGATATCAACCGAGCGCGCGCCCGGCGCCGTGCTGGTGACGACGGCGATACGGCGCGTATAGTCCGGATTGGAAGCGTCGGCGACGTTGCGCGAGACAACGCTGGTCTGCCGAGCGGTGTTCATAAGCGCCGATTGGGCGATGCTCAATGCGGTGGAAAGCGACATGCGGGTCTTTCACGGGCGTTGCCCGGTTTTATCTCTTCAGGTTGACAAGGACGTCCATCAGGTCGGAACCCGTCTGGAAGACTTTCGAATTGGCGGTGTAGCTGCGCTGCGCCGCGATCATGTTGGTCAGTTCCTCGGCGATATCGACGTTCGAATTCTCGAGCGCGCCGGAGATGATGGAGCCGAGCTTGCCTTCATTGGCAAAGCCGACGCGGACCGCGCCGGATTCGGTGCCCTGCGAGTACACATTGCCGGGCAGCGCGGTGAGCTGGTCGGGACTCTGCACATCGGCCAGCGGGATCTTGTAGAGCGGCTTGGTGGAGCCGTCCTTGTACTGGGCGTAGATGGTGCCGTCCTTGCTGATCTGCACCTTGTCGATGGTGCTCGGCGCGTTGCCGTTGACCTGAGCGTCCGAAACCGTGAAGCCGGTGCCGAGCTGAGTCAATGCCGACAGATCCAGTGAAAAGGTGCTGCCGTTGGGCACGGTGAGCGAGACGCTGTCGACGGCGCCGGTGAGCTTGCCCGTGGTCGTGTCGAAGGTCAGGTTGGCCGAGCCAAGCGCGCCGCCGGTGTAGGGGAATGACGTTCCGGCGGTCGCCTTCGACTGGTCGAAGACCGACACCTGCCAGGTGCCGGCGCCGGTGTTGGTGAAATAGACGTCGAGCAGCTTCTTGTTGCCGAGATTGTCATAGGCGACCATCGAGGATTTCGAGGTGTACTGCGCGCCTGCGGCATTGGTGGTGGGCAGGTTGCCGGCCGCGACTGGCGTCGCGCCTGCGGGCAGGTTGCCGCTGTAGAGACCCTCGGTGCTCGGGGTCGCGGTCATTCCCTGGTCGGAGATGACGACCGGGACCAATCCTTCAAAACCGTTCACCGTCGCCGCCGGCACGCCGTTTTCGTAGCTGTAGGCCATCAGCTGGAAGCCGGCCGAGTTGACCAGCCTGCCCTGCCCATCGGGAACGAAGGCGCCGGCGCGGGTCAGGAAAGGCGTGCCGCTCGGGTCCTGGACGACAAAGAAGCCGTCGCCGCTGACGGCAAGGTCGGAGACAGAGGTAGTGTATTGGAGCACGCCGGGATCGCTGACCGCCTGCCGGATCGTGGTGGTGATGCCGCCGGAATTATAGGCGCCGCCCGTCGAGGGCATGACCAGTGTTGAAAATTCGGCGGAGGACCGCTTGTAGCCGGTGGTATCGGAATTGGCGATGTTGTCGGCTGTCGTCGACAGACGGTTGGCCTGCGCGTTCATGCCGGAAACGCCGGTCCGCATCATCCCGTAGAGGCTCATCGAAATGTCTCCGCAATGTCCATGCCACTGGCAGCGAGGCTACGCGTCCTGTCTTGCGCGAGGCTGGCGCGGCGGTGCATCAGAACACCAGCCGGTAACCGAGGAAGCGCTTGGAATCGATCGGATCGGTGCCCAGCTTCTCGCGCAGCTTCTTGCGCAGCTTGCTGATGTGGCTTTCCACCACGTTCTCCTCGACCTCTTCGTCGAAGATGCCGTAGATGGCGTTGAATACTTGGGTCTTGGTGACGCGGCGGCCGCGATTGCTTGCCAAATATTCGAGAATGCGGCGCTCACGGCGCGGCAAGGGAAGCGGCTGGCCATTGATTTCGGGGTCGCGGCCATCCATGAAAATGCGCATGGCGCCGATCTCGGTAAAGGCGGCATCCTCGTTGGCGCGGCGGCGGATGGCTGTTATGCGAGCCAGGATCTCGCGGATATGGACCGGCTTGCGGATGACGTCATCGACACCGCTCTCGAACAGCCGCAACGTGTTTTCCAGCGAATGCTGCTCGCTGAGAGCAATCACCGGGGCTCCGGTGCGGTCGCGGATCTGGCGCGGAGAGATCGCGCCTTCGCGGCAGTCGCCGATGAGGAAGGCCCGGACCGAGCGCAGATCGGCATCGGCGGCCGAGTTCACCCACTCGCCGAATTCGCCGGAAGCGAAGCCCGCGCAGGCGATGCCCTCGCGGTCAAAAAGTGAATTGTATCCGTCTGTCACGAGCTCTCGCTCGTCAACGATAACGATCATCGGCCCCGCCTCCGAATCAGCTCATCTGCCCCGTGGGGAAAGCCGTATCCGCTGGCAGGAATCCTGAACAACCGTCATTTCTTGTAACTAGTTTCTTGGGAGTCCGGAATCGCATCGGTTGCATTAGCATGGGGTGAGATATGCTTGGTGCTCCAAGTCCCGGCCAAGTCGAAGCGCAACGCCGAGACTTTGCGACCGATTGCATGAGATGCAACAATACACTCATGGATTGCAGAACGTGCGAGCGTTGCCGGTCCATTTGCCGAAGCCTGTGGCCACCATGTTTGATATCACGCGGCAGACATAGACCTTCTGCGCCGGGTCGTTGTCGGGCCCCGCGTGATAGCGGGCGACAGCCATCGACCAGGTCACGTGACGGGCATGAAGGCTGGCCAGGAAACGCGCCGCATAGTCGACATTCTGACGCGGATCTAGCATGTCCTCGACGCTGCGAAAATGCGCGCCGTGGTAGTGGTGATTGATTTGCATGCAGCCGAGATCAATCAGCGTCTTGCCTTCGCGTCGGGCATTGGCGAAGGTGGCAAGAGCTTCGGCGCGGCTTGTCGGGAAGACCGCTTTTCCTCCTATATTCAATGCGTTGGGCTGCAAGCTGCCCTTCTTGCCGGTCTCGGTCAAGCCGACGGCATAGAGGATGCCAGCCGGCACGCCATAGCGGTCGGCGGCGCGCAGGATCTCCGGTTCGCAAGCATTGGCGGCGGCAGCGGCGCCGCCCGCGAGACTAGATAAAGATATCGCCGCCAGCGCGCTCGCGAGAAGGCGAAGCGGGGCGGCCGTGTGTTTGCGCGTCATCATTGTGTCTTCCGGCGGAATGCTGGCCCGGTTGCTGGCCGCCGGCGCCGCTGTTGCCGCCGCCGGAATTCCCGGGTTGAAAGGACGACTGGTCGCGGCCCGCTGCCGCCTGCAAGGATGCGGTTGCATCAGTGCGGGTCGTTGCGGGGATCGCTACCGAAGGTTGTAGTATCGTGACCTCGTCAACCTCGAAGCCGAGTCCGCGCAGGGACTTGACGATGACATCGCTATCAGAGGACAGCCGGTGGTAGGCGTCATGTGTTTGAGGCTTCAACTCAATCGAAAGTTGTTCTCCGGAGAGGCGAAGATTGGCGGTGACCATGCCAAGCTCGGCCGGATGAAGTTCGATCTTCAACACATGTGTCGCGGCGGCAACAGGGCCTGTCAGTTGCGCGGTTGCGGAGTGTGTCGAAAGCGTCGTTTTCGGGCCGCCATCGGCTGTTATGGCGCCGATCACGTTGAGGGCGGCCTGGCTCATCGGCGCCTGCGGCGGGGCAGGGAAGCTGCGCTCGGAGACCACGTCGATGCGCCCTGCCGCCGACAGTTGTTTTCCGGGCTCGTGCCGCAACGAGGACTGAACATCGGCCATGGATTTCAGCTGCGGTGCCGCCTGCTTCGGATCCACGCCCGGCACTTCGGCCGGCGCTGTCTGGGGCAGCGGCCCGGCCGCGATCGCATTGTCGCGTTTTGGCGTGCCGGCGGCGTCGTGGACGGTCTGGCCATCGAGCTTGGTCAGCGACCCATCGACGAGCGATGTCCGCTCGGGCTTCGAGATCGGGTCGAGATCGTCATGCCCGGCGGCGGATTTCGGCCGGTAGGCCTTCGGCAGGAGCTGCCCGTCGAGCGCCGGTTCCTGTCCGGTTTCGTTCGTATCGGCCGGTCTGGCCGATGTCGAGAAATGGCGCAGGTCATGCAACGCGATCAGCAACGGCAGATGGTCCTCGAGCGGCGTTGTACCTGTCTCGGCCGCTGCGCCATCGGCGTCCTTGTCCGACTCGGCGGTCTTGTCGTCCCTGGCTGCTTTCGCGGCCAGCATTCCGCTGGATGGGATCCTTGCCTTGCCAGCCGGCAGTGGCTCGTCCTTCTGCCCGGCAGGACCGGCGGCAAGCCTGCTCCAGCGCTCATCGCGCGATCCGGCCCCGGCTGCCGGATGCTTGTCCGGGTGGGCCGGCCCGGCCTTGTCGTCCAGCATCTTGCCGAAACCCGTGTCGTCATTTTTTCCGGTCGCCGCCGGCTGTTCCGCCGTCGTGCGCGCGGTGGTGATTCCCGGCAGCGCCGGACCGAGGCTGGGGGTCATTTCGGAGCGGCTCCAAGCATCTGGTCGATCAGGTCGAGCTGTCGACGGGTTTTGACCATGGCGGCATCGGTTGGGTCTGACGTGTCGGTGCTGGCCGCGGCCGCCGGCGCCGATGCCGGCAGGACAGTTGCCGCATCGCCCGGAGCCGGCGCGTTCGGCGCAACGGCCACTGTATCGCCGGATGGCGCGACGGCCGGCCGTTCGGACACAGCACCCTCGACGGGCGGCAATCCGGCGGCGTCGGCCGTCTGCGCGGCGGCAGGCTCGGGCTCGTGCGATGGCATGACCTCGGCAGGTGCCGAGCTGGCGGTCGGGAGGGAAGCGGGCGGCGCCACCACTTCGCCGGCGATGGCCTCGGCGGCGTCGAGCAGCGCGCGGTCGCCGTCCGATAACCGGCTGCGGTCGATCTTGCCCAGCTTGGCGCGCACGTCCTCGATGGTACCCGATGTCACGGTGGACAGGCTTGAGTAGAGCAGGGCGCGCGGATCGCCCTGATTGGTGTTGCCGTCGCGGCCTTGCTCGGCCCGCGCCGAGGCGAAGGCGGACAGTTCGTTCAGGCCGTCGATCGCGGCGCGGCGGGCGATGCGCAGATAAATGACCTTCTCGCGCTCGGGATCCATCATTGAGGTGATATCGGCCAATTTGTCCTGGCTGATCGACATGTGCAGCTCAATCACGCCCGAGACGAAGGAGTCGGCGAACTGGCTGGCATAGGGCGAATAGAGATAGCGCTCGACATATTGTGTGGAGGCAAGCGCAAAGCGCGCCGCGTCGCGCTGCGCGACCGCAATGCCGACCGAGCGGCGCAATGCCGCCTCCTCGACGAGTGTCCCGGGGCCGAGCAATTTCGCCTCGTCGAGCAGCATCAGCGCCGCGGCCGGCTGGTCGCTGGCGAGCAGCGAACCCTTGACCAGGGCAAGGAAGGCGCCGAGGTCGCTGGGCTGCGCCATCGGATCGACCGGCTTCAAGGCTTCGATGGCCTCGCCGGGGCGGCCGTTCAGGTAATCGATGACGCCCCTGGCAAGGGCTAGATCCCGCGCATCGGCGGTGGCGCGCGACACGGCCGCCTCGACGGTCACCGGATTGCCGCCGCTCATGCCGTAGACCAGCAGCGCGCGAAAATTCTTCGGATCCCTGAAATCGTTCTTGTCCGCCTCGCGAAGGCGCGTATCGATCATCTCCAGCAGCTTGGACTGCATCGGCAGCGCGGCGTGGTCGCCGACGGCGATACGGTCTTGAATAAGCTGTAACGAGCGCACCAGCTGATAGGGCTGCAACGAATCCTGGGCGAGGGCGGCCGTAGGCTGGCCGGCCAACAGCAAAAGGCCCATCAAGCGGCTGGTGAAGACCGCCCGCTTCATCCGCCGGTCGCCATCAGTATCTCGATGCGGCGGTTCACCGCCGACAGCGGATCGGCGGGGTCCTTCGGCTGGCGGTCGGCGAAGCCGGCGACTTCGGTGATGCGGCGCTGGTCGACGCCGCCGCGCACCAGCATGTAGTACGCCGAATGCGCGCGCGCGGTCGACAGCCGCCAATTGTCGTAGCCGGCGCTGCGGAACGGCCGCGCGTCGGTGTGGCCGTTGATGCTGATCGTGCCCTTCTGGCTGTTGACGATGCGGCCGATCTTTTCCATCGCGAGCACCAGCTCACGGCGCGGCATCGCGGAGCCGACCTCGAACATGCCGAAGTCAAGCTGGTCGGTGATCGAGATGAGGACGCCCTTGTCGGTGGCTTCGACCGAGACGCCGTCGTGCAACTTGTCGCCAGGTTTGAAGGCATCGGCCAGCTGCTGCCTGACATCGGCCGCAGCCTTGAGCGCGGCCGCGCCCGGCTTCTTTTCGCCGGCATCGGGCTTGGCCGCCTCCTGGGCGGCGGCAACCTTGGCGTCCGCGGGTCCGGCGGTGCCGGCTTTCGCATCGGTGGCCTCGGCGATTGCCGTTGCGGGCTTGCCGTCCTTTGCCAGAGGCGCCGCGATGACCGGCGGCGCAGGCGGCACGGCCTTGACCTTGGCGACCTGCGCCTCGGCGGCCTTGTCGCCGGGCTTCACCGGATCACCTTCGATCCTGGCGCGCTGCGCGCTGGCCTCGGCGCCCGGCGAGGCCACCTGCTGAGACCAGAAATCAGGCTCGAACGGATCGCGATAGGAGGCGCCGCCGGAAGCGCCCGTTGCCGGGCCGGCACTCTGCGCGCCGCCATCGCCCTTCTGGCTGACGTTCTGCATGATGCCGGTGTTGGTGGCGATTTCCGAAAGCACCGCGTAGGGATCGGCGAACAGGTGTTCGTCGGACTGCTCCGACTGCTGCGGCTCCTGCTTTTCCTTTTTGGGGTCGGATGAACCCGCGCCGCCGGCTCCATCCTGTCCGGCCTTGGTGGCCGCCTCTTCCGGATTGTCGGCGGTCAGCCCGATGGCGCGCGGACCGTCGCCGAGATCCTCCAGGCCCTTGCGGCTCGACGTGCGGTCGACCAGCTTGACCGGATTGAAATAGCTGGCGACCGCCGCCTTGGTCTGTTCGTTGGCGGCGTTGATCAGCCACATGACCAGGAAGAAGCACATCATGGCCGTCATGAAGTCGGCGAAGGCGATCTTCCAGACGCCACCGTGATGGCCCTCCTCGTGGTCGTCATGGCCGCGACGCACGATGATGATCTCGTGCCTGGCCTGATCGGCATCGGCGACGCTCATGCCAACACCTGGGAGAGCGTTGCCGACCATTCGGCCATGCGCGTCTCGAACACCGCTTCGTCGATGGAGACCGTGAGGTCGAAGCCGGGAGCTTCGATGAAGTCGAGATTGGCGGCGCGCGCTCCGAGCGAGGCCTTCAGCGCTTCGAAAAGGGAAAGCGGGCCGCGAACGACTATGCGCACCGCTTCGCCATCGCCGACCGCTTCGCGGACCGCACCGGCAAGCGCTTCAAGCGAGCGCTTTTGCAGGTCATCACTGACGATGCCGCCGATGATGCGGGCGACCGTGGCGGCGACGAGGTCCGTCACGCGCGCCTCCATGGTATCGATGCGCAGCGAGACCGCCTCGCCGACATCGCCGCCGAAGCTCTCCAGAAAGGCCTTCGCTTCCTCGGCATTCGCCCGGCGTTCAGCGTCCATCGCTGCTTCGTGGGCAGCCGCAAGCCGCTCGCCAAGCGCTGCCTCCGCCTGGGCGACCGCTTCGGCGATCAGCGTGCCGATATCGGCTTGAGGCACGGCTGCTTCCGGCTCGTGCTCGGCGGCGGCCCTCGGCTGGCTGACACGTTGCGGGCGCGGGCCGAAATCCGGCAGGAGATCGAAAAGGGCTAGGGAAGGCATGGACTACACCGCGACTTCCTGGGCCGCCCATTTGCGCAGGATCTGCGCTGTGCGCTCCTCGTTGAGGTCGACCATGCGGGCAAGCCGCTCCTGCGGCGCGGGCCTGATCTTCTGGCGCAGGTCGTCGAGCGGCGTGGAGCCGGCCCGCACGCCCGGCAAGGCGCCGACGGCCGAGCCGGCTTCGGCGGAAGCCGTGCCCTCTGGCGTCGGCAGCGAGCGCTGGACCTCGTCGAAATTGGGACCGGCTATGGACGGCGTCGCCTTTGCTGTCAGGGCCGCCGCCATCGGGCGCAGGCCGAAGAAGGCCACCAGGAACACCACGACGATGAAGGCGCCGGCATTGATCAGCGTGCCGGCGTGCTGGCCGACGGAATCGAGCATTCCGGCCTGCGGGATCGCCTCGCCGTCGAGCCCGTCGATGAACTCGACCGCCGAGACGTCGATGACATCGCCGCGCTTGTCGTCGAAGCCGGTGGCAGAGGTCACCATCTTCTGGATGTCGGCGACGCGCTTGGCGATCTGTTCGGGCGTGGCGTCCTTGCCCAGGATCGCCTTCAGCCGATCCTGGTTGACGACCACGGCGATAGACATCTTGGTGACGCTGTAGCCGTTGGAGACGGTGGCGATCTTCTTGGAGTTGATCTCGTAGTTGGTGATCTCTTCCCTGCGGTCGTTCTGCGAGGAGGATTGCGGACCCTCGGTGGCGGTCGTCTGCGTCTCGGGCAGGTTCTGCTCGACGCTGGCCGGGGTGGAGGCCTGCTTCTGGTTGTTGTTCTCGTTGGCGCGCACCGACTGCACCGAACGCTCGACGCGCGACTCCGGATCGAAGATCGTCTCCTCGGTTTGGCGGGTATCGGTGTTGACGTCGGCCTTGACGCTGGCGCGGAAATTGTCCGGGCCAAGATACGGGGTGAGGGCGCGCCGGATGTTGTCACCGATCTGCGCCTCGACGGTCTGCTCGACGCCCAGCGTGCGGGCGGCACTTGTGTTGGAGGGATCGTCTCCCGCCGCCAGCAGATTGCCGTTGGAATCGAGCACCGTCACCTTGTCGGCCGACAGGCCGGGAACGGCGGCGGCGACGAGATGGCGGATCGACATGGCGCTTTTCTCGGCGTCGATGCCGGCGTAGCGGATGACGACCGACGCGGAGGGCTGCTGCTCGTCGCGGCGGAAATTGGCACGCTCGGACATAACGATATGGACGCGCGCAGCCTTGACGCCCGCGATCGACTGGATGGTGCGCGATATTTCGCCCTCCAGCGCGCGCACACGCGTGATCTGCTGCATGAAGGAGGTCAGGCCGAGCGAGCCGACATTGTCGAACAGTTCATAGCCGGCATTGGCGCTGGTCGGCAGGCCCTTTTCGGCAAGCAGCATGCGGGCCTGCGCGGTGGTGCCGGCCGGGACCAGGACCGAGGTTCCGTCGGAGCCGACGTCGAAGCCGATGCCGGCCTCGCCCAGCACGAGGCCGATCTGGTTCACGTCGGCGCGGTCGAGCCCGACATAGAGCGTGTCGTAGGCCGGACGGTTGAGATAGACGGAAGCGACACCGATGACGCTCATCACCAATGCGGCGATGCCCGCCAGCATGGCCAGGCGCTTCACGCCAAACCCGCGGAGATTCGCGATGATGCTCTGGATCTGTTCCGGCACGGTCGACTACTCCCAGCATGACTGTCCGCTGGAACACTAGCCCTCGAAGCTTGTGCGAAAATGAAATCGGGCCGCGCTCGGCGCGCGGCCCGTCAACCTTGAGGTGAAGACGTCGAGTGGGCGGTCAGCTCTTGAACAGCGACAGGATCGACTGCGAGGAACTGTTGGCGATCGACAGCGACTGGATGCCGAGCTGCTGCTGCACCTGGAGCGCCTGAAGGCGGGTCGATTCCTTGTTCATGTCGGCATCGACGAGCTGGCCGACACCGCGGTCGATGGAGTCCATCAGGCTCTGCGTGAAGGTCTTCTGCAGGTCGATGCTGCTCTTGGCCGAACCGAGGATGGTGGCGGAATCGGTCAGCTGGCTCATGACGTTGTCGATCTTGGTGATCATCTGGGTGATGATGTCGTCGGTCACGCCCGCCGCAGTGATGTCGAGATTGTAGGCGGAAATATTGTCGACCTTGGCAACCGCCCCCGCCGCGGTCTGGCCGGCGGTGTTGGCTGCGATATCCGTTGATCCACCCGCGATCGATGCCGCATAGGCGGTGTCATACAGGGTCTGCGCGGCCGCGGTCGAATAGACCGATGTCTTGCGGTCGAGAATGCCCTGGTTCTTGACCTCGCCGGCGAGACCGGAATCGAAAAGCTTGGTGCTCTCGACATCGATGTCAATCGTCCCGAGTTGGACGGCGCCGGACGAGGTGCGGTTGAACGAGGACACGATCTTGGAGTCGGGCTGGACGCCGTCATTGGCGGCCGACACCTGCTTGGAGATCACCGACAGGAAATTCGAACCGGAGAAGGTGGCGGCGTCGGCAAAGGATTTCATCTGCGCCTGAAGCGCCGTGATTTCGGTCTGCGTCTTTGCCTTGGCGGCATCCGTCTGGCCGACGGTCGAAAGCAGCTTGGTTTTGATCTTGCCGATCGTGTCCAGCACATTGTTCATGCCTGTATAGGCGGTGTCGACCTTCGAGGCGCCGAGGCCGAGCGCATCCTGCACGGTCGAGAGCGCCTGGTTGTCGGAGCGCATGGTGGTGGCGATCGACCAGTAGGCGGCGTTGTCGGAGGCTTCGGAGACGCGATAGCCCGTCGAGACGCGGGCCTGTGTCTGCTCGAGCGACTTGTTGGTGGCGTTGAGGCTTTGAAGTGCAGTCAACGCCGCAGCGTTCGTCATGATGCTCGCCAAGAAACTCGCTCCTTCTCTAAGCCGGCATGCCCACAGGCCTGGTCGGCCTGCCCATCGGCTGCGATCGTGCCGGTCGGGCCGATTCGACAACCTGTCGTAAGCTATTGGTTAACCATAGCTAGCGCGATATGGTTAACGCCCTGTTAAAAGTCAGCTTTCGACAGTTAAGGAACGAGGATTGCGCGGGGCTGGAGCAAACGCAATCGGGCCGCGCTTTTGGCGCGGCCCGATATCTTGGTGCTGTTCGTGGATGGTGAAGGCGATCAGCCGCGGAAGAGCGACAGGATCGACTGCGACGAACCGTTGGCGATCGACAGCGCCTGGATGCCGAGCTGCTGCTGAACCTGCAGGGCCTGGAGGCGGGTCGATTCCTTGTTCATGTCGGCATCGACGAGCTGGCCAACGCCGCGGTCGATGGAGTCCATCAGGCTCTGCGTGAACGTCTTCTGCAGGTCGATGCTGCTCTTGGCGGCGCCGAGCGTGGTGGCGGCGTTCGTCATGTCCTTGAGCGCGGCGTCGACGACGTTCATCATCCCCGAGATCTGGTCGTCGCTGAAGCCCTTGCCCGTTGCGGAGTCGAAGATCTTCAGGCTGGCGACCGAATAGGTGTCGCCGGCCGCAACGGTAGCACCAGCAGCCGGAGTAGCCGCCGTGGCGGTGACGCTGCCGTCGGTGCCCAGACGCGCGGCGTCGAGGATGCCCTTCGCGGTGCCGGCCGTGGTACCCGCCTCGTACAGCTTGGTGCTTTCCACGTTGACGTCGATCGTCGAGATCGATACCGCGCCGGAAGCGTCACGGTTGAAGGCCGAAACGATCTTGATGTCCGCCACGGACGTGCCCGTGCCGCTGTCCACGGACAGCATGTTGGTGCCGGAGAAGCTGGCGCCGTCGGCATAGGCCTTCAGCTGCTTCTGAAGGGCGGCGATTTCGGTCTGGGTCTTTTCCTTGTCGGCATCCGTCTGGCCGTAAGAGGCGGTCAGCTTGGTCTTGATCTGGTTGATGGTGTCGATCGCGCTGTTCATGCCGGTGTAAGCGGTATCGACCTTCGAGGCGCCGAGGCCGAGCGCGTCCGAAACGGTCGACATCTGCTGGTTGTCGGAACGCATCGTGGTGGCGATCGACCAGTAAGCGGCGTTGTCCGAAGCCTGGGAAACGCGATAGCCCGTCGAGATGCGGGCCTGGGTGGTTTCGAGGTTCTTGTTGGTGGCGTTCAAGCTCTGCAGCGCGGTCAGCGCCGAGGCATTGGTCATGATACTGGCCATGTCTACTCGTACCTTACTTTTTACAGGTGTTTTTTGACATACCGGATTGGCCGGTATGACGGAGCGGCATCATGCCAATGATCTGTCTGAGACCCGATCACCCGCCATCTGCGGGGAATATGGCGGCAAGTCCCTACCAAAGGACTAAACCGGACGGTTAATCGAAAAATATTGTCGAAAAAAACGGGAGGGCGCGGTTCGGCGCCGGGCGCGATCAGTTGAAGGAGCGCACCAGGCTGCCGACAAGCAGGTTCCAGCCGTCGATCAGCACGAAGAACAGGATCTTGAACGGCAGCGACACCACCGTCGGCGGCAGCATCATCATGCCCATCGCCATGGTGATGGTGGCGACGATCAGGTCGATGACCAGGAACGGCAGCACGATCAGGAAGCCGATCTCGAAGCCGCGCCTGATCTCGGAGATCATGAAGGCGGGCACCAGGATGCGCAGGTCGACGGTTTCCTTCGCAACGGTCTGGCCGCGTTCGCGCGCGAGGTCGGCGAACAGGTCGAAGTCCTTGTCGCGCACATTGTGCAGCATGAAGGTGCGGAAGGGATCGGAAATCTTCTCGAAAGCCTCGGTTTGGCTGATCTGGTTGTCCATCAGCGGCTTGACGCCGGTATTCCAGGCCTGGTCGAAGGTCGGTGCCATGACATAGAAGGTCATGAACAGCGACAGCGAAATGAGGATAAGGTTCGCCGGCGTCGACTGCAGGCCGATGCCGGCGCGCAGGATCGAGAAGGCGATGACGAAACGGGTGAAGCTTGTCACCATGATCAGCAGGCCCGGCGCCACCGAAAGCACGGTGAGCAGGCCGAACATCTGGATGATGTAGCCAACGGTGGTGCCGTCGGCCTTGCCGATGCCGCCGAGGTCCAGTTGCTGGGCCGTTGCGATCGATGTGGCGGCGCCGAGCAGCGCCGCGGCAAGAAGAAATTTCTTCATTCGAGCAGCAACGTCCTGATGAGTACCTGCTTGGCATGCCCCTGGCTGCGGATCGAGGCGCGCTCCTCGATATCGGCCTTCAGGTGCTGATAGCCGCTGGCGCCTTCGATCTGGTGCATCTTCAGGGTGCGCACGAAGGCCAGAAGATCCTGATGGATCTCATCCGACATTGCCGGCGGCTGCGGCGCGTCGTAGACCACCGACACTTCCATCCTGATCCAGGTCTCGGCGGGCGAGGCGATGTTGGTGGTGATCGGCGCCAGCGCGACGAGTGACGGTCCCGTGCCGGGCTCTTGCGCGTCGGCGGGCTTGGGCACCTTGCCCTCGTTTTCCGGCGCGACGGGTACCGATGCCGGTGCCCCCACACCCTTGAGATAGCCGCCGGACAGCCAGCCCATGCCGATGGCGGCAGCCGTCACCAGGAGCAGCATGGCGCCCTGGACGGCAAGGGAAGGACCCTTGCGAGACGGAACCTGTTCGACGCTGGCCACGGTGCTGCGGTCTCCAATGCCCTAGAACGGAAGAACCTGGTCGAGGATCTGCTGGCCGTAGGCCGGCTGCTGGACCTCGCTGACGCGGCCGCGGCCGCCATAGGAGATGCGCGCCTCGGCGATGCGTTCATAGGAGATGGTGTTCTCCGCGCCGATATCCGACGGGCGCACCATGCCGGCGATGGTAAGCACCCTGAGCTCATAATTGACACGCACTTCCTGCGAGCCCCTGATCATCAAATTGCCATTGGGCAGGACTTCGGTGACGACGGCAGCAACGTTGAGCTCCAGGTTCTCCGAGCGCTTGATCTCGCCGTCCGCATTGGTTTCGGTGCTGGAGCTCAGGCCGGCGTCGCCCTTGCCGCTCGTGCTCTTGTCTTCCCATCCGAGCGTGACGTCGTAACCCAGCTTGCGCGAGGCGGTGCGGCTCCTGTCGTTCTGGTTCTTGAAGTTGGCCTTGTCGTTGAGCTTGATCCTGACGGTGAGAATGTCGCCTTCGCGCAACGCCCTGGGATCGGTGAACAGCCGGCTCTGGCGATCGTCCCACAGCGAGAATTTCTTGACCGGCGCCGCAGGCGGCTCGGGATAGCTGTAAGGCGAAGCTCCTTCATTGCCGATGCCGGAACCGACCGGCGACAGGGAAGGCTCCCTGCCGATCTCCTTGAGATTGGTGCCGCAGCCGGACAAAGCTGTGACCGCGCACAGGATAAGCGTTCTGCGGATCATGACGGATCTACCCTTCGGGCTGCGCTGGCCATGATGCCGGTGAGCGTCGCCGCCGCCTTCTGGTCCATTTCGTTGAGGATGACGCCGGCCTTGCGCGAATCCAGCTTCATCAGGATGGCCGCGGCTAGATCGGCATTGACAATGGCCAGGCGCTCGGCCGCCGCGTCGGGCTTCATGCCGGCATAGATCTTGACGACGCTGTCCTCGGCCCGGGCCAGGAACACCTCGCGCCGCTTCAGCCAGGTCTCGTATTCGGCCCGCTTTTCGTCCAGTGCCTTCATGCGTTGGTCGATGCCGGCCTGGAGCTGTTTCAACTCCTCCGCCTGCAACACGTAGCGGCGGTCGCGGGCGGCGTCGGCTATGTTGGAGCAGAAGCGCTCGATCTCGCTTTGGTCGGGAGCCTTCTCCCGGGCCAACAGCTGCGGCGCGGGTGCGGGCGGCGCCCCCGGCAGGACCTGGCGGACGGCTTCCTCGGCATGCACGCCGCTGGAAAAGGCCGCCAGAGCGCAGGCCGCGAACAGGATCGCGGCGGGGCGGCGTCCTTGATGGAATGAGAGGGAGGAGATCATCGGCATCGCCTATTGGAGAACCAGGTCGGCCTGCAGGGCGCCGGCCGACTTGATGCCTTGCAGGATGGCAATGATGCCGTCGGGCTTCACGCCGAGGCGGTTGAGACCGGAAACAAGGGTTTGCAGGTCGGGGCCGTCGAGCACGGCGACGCGTGCGTCGGGCCGGCTGGCGTCGATGGCGGTAAACGGCTCGACGGCGGTTTCGCCCTTGGAGAAGGGTTCGGGCTGCACGACGCGTGGTGCTTCGGTGATGCGCACCGTCAGCGTGCCGTGGCTGATGGCCACGCGCGAGATCTTGACGTCGTTGCCGATGACTATGGTGCCGGTGCGCTCATCGATGACGACGCGGGCCGGCGTATCGGATTCGACCACGAGGTTCTCGATCTCGGCGTAGAAGCGGGCCGCCGATACGCTTTTCGGCCGTCTGATTTGCACGGTGCGGGAATCGCGCTCGGCCGCCACGCGCATGCCGAAGCGCTGGCTGGTGTAGTCATTGATCGCGTCGGCGATGCGAATGGCGGTCGAGAAATCGGGATTGCGCAACTGCAGCGTCAGTATCGGCTGGTCATCGAACTCGGCCTTCACGGCACGCTCGATGATGGCGCCGTTCGGCACGCGGCCCGCGGTCGGGACGCCTTGCGTCAACTGCTCGGCCTGACCCTGGGCGGTGAAGCCCGAAACGATGACCGCGCCCTGGCCGACGGCATAGATTTCGCCGTCCGCCGCCTTCAGCGGCGTCATGATCAGCGTGCCGCCGGCGAGCGAGGTGGCGTCGCCCATCGAAGAAACGTCGATGTCGATGCGCGCGCCCGACTGCACGTAGGGCGGCATGTTGGCGGTGACGATGACGGCGGCGACGTTCTTGGCGCGCGCTCTGCCGCCTTCGGTGGCGATGCCGAGATTCTCCAGCATGGCGCGGATCGACTGTTCGGTGAACGGCGAGTTGCGCAAGCTGTCGCCTGATCCGGCGAGGCCGATGACCAAGCCGTAGCCGACGAGCTGGTTGTCGCGCGAACTCTGCAGCTGCGCGATGTCCTTGATGCGCGAGGCGACCTGGCCCGGCGGCAGCGAGCTTGGCCCGGGCGAGACGCGGAACATGCGCGTGGTGGTGGCCGGATCATATTCAGGATCGTCATAGACGCCGCCATTCCTGGCGGCGAGTTCGCGCTTGGCCTTGGGCGTGAGGCCGTCGGCCAAGGCAGGCTGCAGGCCGAGCGCGGCTGCAAGCAGAAGAGCAAGCGGACGCATCATGAAGCGCTGACCTGGATGGTTCCGTCGGCCATCACCGTGCCGGAGAGAATCTTGCCGCTGTCGCTGTTGCGAACCTTGATGAGATCGCCGGCCGAGCCTGGCTGCAAGGTCACGGCGGTGGCCGATATCGTCAGTCCGCCGGCGATGAAGAAGACCTGCACGGCTGCGCCCTGCTCGACCAGCCAGGCGTCGCGAATGGCGGCGGCGGGGATGTAGCGGCCGGGCAGCAGCGTGCGCTTGGCGATCTTGCCCTGGAGTTCCTCGGCAAGGGTCGCCACCGCGTCGGGCTTGTGCTTGCCGGGGATGAGGGTCACCTGCTTGAGGGCCGCGAGCTCGATGGTCTCGCCGGGATAAATGACCCGGTTTGGGATCAGCACGACCTCGCCGGCAGGCTGGCTGCTGGCGATCTGCGTTGCCGACCGGTTGGCCGCGTCCTGCGCGAAAGCCGGCATGCCGCCGGTCACCAGCGCAAGGACGAGCGCGGTGCGGCGGAACGCGGAGCAGGAGACCGGACCGGCCATTGTCGTTACCTGATGTTCTTGGAGACGACCGAGGCCATGTCGTCGGCGGCCTGGATGACCTTGGAATTCATCTCATAAGCGCGCTGCGCCGAGATCAGTTCGGTGATTTCCTTGACCGGGTCGACGTTGGAGGCCTCGAGATAGCCTTGCTGGATGGTGGCAAAGCCGGGATCGCCCGGCACGCCGGCATTGGCGGGGCCGGAAGCGGTGGTTTCCTGGAACAGATTGTCGCCGAGCGGCGCCAGTCCCGCTTCGTTGGCGAAGTTGACGATCTGGAGCTGGCCGAGATTCTGCAGATCGGTCTGGCCGTCGATGCGGGCGAAGACCTGGCCCGTCTTGTTGACGATGACCTCGACGGCGTCGACCGGGACGTTGATCGCTGGAATGACGCTGGCGCCGTCCACCGTCACCAGCTGGCCTGTGGCGTTGGTGTTGAAGGCGCCGGCGCGGGTATAGAGCGTGCCGCCATCGGCGCCTTCGATCTGGAACCAGCCCCTGCCGGTGAGCGCCATGTCGAAACTGTTGCCGGTGCTGGTCAGTTCGCCCTGGGTGTGGACGTTGCGCACGGCGGTGGTCTTGACGCCGAGGCCGATCGAGACGCCTTCCGGCACCAGCGAAGCGTTGGAGCGGTTGGGCACGCCTTGCGTGCGGTCGACCTGGTAGAGCAGGTCGGAGAATTCGGCCCGCGCCCGCTTGTAGCCGGTTGTGTTGATGTTGGCGATATTGTTGGCGATGACTTCCAGATTGGTCTGCTGGGCGTTCATACCGGTGGCGGCGATGGCGAGTGCTTTCATGGCCGAACTCCTCAGATGCCCATGCGGCTGACTTCGAGATAGGCCGAAACGACCTTGTCGCGGATGGCGACGGCGGTCTGCAGCGCCTGCTGGGCGCTCATCACGGCATCGACGACCTGACGGGTGTCGGCGTCGCCCTTGAGCGCCTGGACCGAGACCTGCTCGGCGTTCTGCAGCGTGTTGACGGTCTTTGTGGCCGCCTGGCTCAGCGCCTCGGCGAAGGAGGTGCCGAGGTTGCCTGCGCTCGCGGGCGCAACGCCGCCCTGAAGCAGCTCAGTCGCCGTGTCGCCAAGTCCAGGCTTCAAGTTGAGCGCGCCGATGCCGTTCACGATCATTGGTTCCTCATCAGGTCGATGGTCATTGAAATGAGATCGCGCGCCTGCTTCACGACTTGCAGGTTAGCCTCGTAGGAGCGGTTGGCCTCGGTCATGTCAGCCATTTCGATCAGCACGTTGACGTTGGGCATCTTGACGTAGCCCTTGTCGTCGGCGGCCTCGTTGCCGGGTTGGAATTCCACGGGAAAATCGCTGGGATCGCGGTCGATCGAGTTCACTTCGACCGTTGAGCTGCCAGTGGTCCGGTCGAGCTCCGAGACGAAGCTGATGGTCTTGCGGCGATAGGGGTCGGAGCCGGGGGTGGTGCCGGTCGACTGGGCATTGGCGAGGTTTTCGGAAACCACGCGCAGCCGCTCCGACTGGGCGCCGAGGCCGGAGGCTGCTACTTTGAGGGCTGCTGTGAGCGCGTCCATGGTCAGCTCTTCACCGCCATCATCATCATCGAATGGAATGCCTTGACGATTGCCGTGTTGAGCTCGAAGGAGCGGCGCACCTCACCGGCCTTGAGAAGCTGGTCCTCGAGCACGACGGTGTTTTTTGACGGCATGACGACGCCGTCGTCTTCCTGTGGCTTGATCGCGAAACCGGCATTGGTCGCGGCGCTGCCGAGGTGTCCGGCCTGTGTCGTCTGCAACGACACCGCCGCGCGGTCGAGCACCTTTTCGAACGGCTCGACATCGTTTGCCGTATAGCCCGGCGTGTTGGCGTTGGCGATGTTGCCGGCGACCGCCGACTGACGCACGGCCAGCCATTGCGCCTGCTTGGCGGCGAGATCGAAAAGAGAAACGGGCTCCATGGGAATCTCCGGGCGTGTGCCCAAAGACTAGGCCGCCAGTCTTGCGCGGACCTTGCGGGCGGACGCAACCGGCAAGCGCGGCGAACTTATCTGGAAAGCTCGATCACCTGGTTGGCGCTGGTGACCATCACCCATTTGCCGTTGCGTTGCTCGATCGACGACACCTTGTTGGAATCCGGCAGTATCGAGCCGCGCTGGACCATCCACAGCCCGGTGTCGTCCTCGATCATGGCGCGGCCATTGGCGACGTGGACCATGCGGAATTTGGTGACGTCGGCTGGAAAGGGCTGGTCATCTGGTGCCGGGGCGGCGCTGGGATCGTCCTGCACGGTTCCGGTGGCAAGCAGGTCGATATTGGCATTCGGAACGTCCTTGGCCGTCAGCGGCGCGCTGCGCTCGGCAACCACGCCGCCGCCCTCGCGTCCAGAATTGGTGCCGGTGCCGCCGAACTTGATTGCCTGGACGCCGAACTGTTCCTGATTGAAGAAGATATACCAGGGGAACAGCGCGCAGATCAGGCCGAGCGTGATGCCGAGCGCGGCGATGACGAAATCGCTGCGCCGGCCGGCCTTCTTGCCCAGCCTGGGAAACGCGGTCTTGGGCGGCTGCGGCCATTGCGGCGCCGCGAAGAGCCCGTCGATGGCCGAGTTGCGGCTGGCTTCGATCTCTTCTTCGGCTTTCGTCTCAGCGATCATTTCGCGCAGGATACGCTCGGTATGCTGGAGCTCAGTCCCCTTGTTCGGCATTCTGCTTTCCCTTGAGATGGCGGGCGAGATCGGAGAACGGATCAGCGGACGGGCGGTCCTTCGGCGATTGCATCAGCGCCTCGTAGATCAGGGGTACCTGGCGCACCGCCATATCGAGTTCCACGTCGGCGCCGCCCTGGTAGGCGCCGAGCAGGCGGATGTCGCGCGTGTCCTCGAAGCGGGAGATCATCGACTTCAGCCGCGTCACCAGCGCGCGCTGCTCGACGCTCCAGGCCTTGCCGGCCAGGCGTGATATGGACGACAGCGGATTGACCGGCGGATAGCGGCCCTGTTCGGCAATCGCGCGGTCGAGCACGACATGGCCGTCAAGGATGCCGCGCACGGAATCGGCCACTGGATCGTTGTGGTCGTCGCCGTCGACCAGCACGGAAATGATCGCGGTGATCGATCCTTTCCCTTCCACTCCCGGCCCGGCGCGTTCGAGCAGCTTCGGCAGCTCGGTGAAAACCGAAGCGGGATAGCCGCGCGCGACCGGCGGCTCACCCGTTCCCGTCGCCACTTCGCGCAGGGCGTGGGCAAAGCGGGTGATCGAATCCAGCACCAGAAGCACGCGGTGGCCCTGGTCGCGAAAATGTTCGGCGACACGCATCGCGGTGTCCGGCGCGCGCCGGCGCATCATGGCGCTTTCGTCGCTGGTGGCGACGACGGCTACGGTCTTGGCCATGCTGTCGCCGATCGTGTCCTCGAGGAATTCGCGGACCTCGCGGCCGCGTTCGCCGATCAGCGCCACAACGACGGTGTCGAAGGCGTCTGCGCCGGCGAGCATGGCCAGCAGCGTCGACTTGCCGACACCGGAACCGGCAAAGACGCCCATGCGCTGGCCGAAACAGAGCGGCGTGAAAATGTCGATGATCTTGACCCCGGTCATGAAGGCGGTGCCGACGCGCTGGCGCGCCATGGCGCCCGGCGTTGCGGCGGCGGCCGACATGCCGTCGCCCCTGACCAATGGCGGACCGCCGTCGATCGCCCTTGTGAGCGCGTCGATCGTGCGGCCGCGCCACGAGGCATGCGGCGCCACCGCGAGCGGACCGCGACGGAAAACGGCGTCGCCTATGCCGGCATCGGCACTGCGTTCGAAGGGGGCCACGACAATCTCGTCGCGGCTGATCTTGACGATCTCGCCGCGGCGCGTGCCGGCATGGCCGCGCTGTTCGACAAGATCGCCCAGCCTGGCGAAATCCGAAAGGCCGCGCACCTTGTAATGCGTCGATGTGACTTCGGTGACGAGGCCGCCGCGTTTGAGCAGTCCCTCGGCATCGCTGAAGCGCCGCCATATCCGCTCCAGCGCGGCAAGCCGGTCTTCCGGCGTTGGCTGGGGCAGTCTTTCGGGTGCGCGCAGGGTTGGCTGGTCGAGCGACATGCTACTTCGAGCCGAGCGTCTTGATCGCCTCGTCGGTTGAGGAATCAGTCTGCCGCATCAGGGCGGCGGTGTTCTCGAAGGCGCGCTGGACCATGATCAGCCGCGTCATCTCCAGCACCGGATTGACGTTGGATTCCTCGACGAAGCCCTGGGCGACGCCGATATCGGCGCGATCGGTCACCGGCTCGGGCGTGCGCGCCGGCACGATGCCGGAATTGCCGTAGCGCACGAAATTCTCACCCGGATCGAAATTGTACAGGCCGATGGAGCCTACCAGCTGATCGTTCTGGCGCAACGATCCGTCGGCTCCGGCCTTGGGCGGGCCGTTGCGGGGGTCGAGCTGGATCGGTGCGCCGCCGGCGTCGAGCACGGGATGGCCCTCGACCGACATCAGCTCGCCATTCTCGTTCATCGAGAAGCGGCCATCGCGGGTCATGACGGTGCCGACCGGCGTCTCGATGGCGAACCAGGCGTCGCCCTGTATGGCGAAATCGAACGGATTGCCGGTCTCGGTCAGGGAGCCATGGGCGCCGGAAAGGTAGGTCTTGCCCGAGGAGGCGAAGGACACGGATTTCGGCCCGGTGCCGGACACCACGTCCTCGAACTTCACGCCGGTGGCGCGAAAGCCGACGGTCGAGGCGTTGGCGACATTGTCGGCGATCGTGTCGAGCCGACGCTCGAGCGCGATCTGCGAGGAAAGGGCGACGTAGAGACTGTCCCGCATGGTCAGAACTTCAACTTCTGCATGGCCATCATCAGGTCGGTGGAGATCCCCGCCGTGACCGGCTTGGCGAAGAGCACGCTGATCGACGACACGGCTGACGAGGTCGGGTGGTTGATCTCGTACATGGAGGTGAAGCGGGTCAGGAACTTGCCGAGCTTTTCGGGGTCGGAGAAATCGGAAATATCGAGCTTCTGCTCGAACAGCTGCGCCTGCTTGTCGACGTCGGCGGTGGCGAAGGAATCGGGCAGGCCGAGCACGGTGCGCACCACACTGGCAAGAGCGGTGTCGGCGAGCACATTATACCAGCTGGTGATATCGGGCGCCTTGCGCTGGAAATAGAGCGCCAGCCGTACGCCCTCGTTGGTTTGGCCGGCATCCTCCTCCAGCGTCTGGCGCATGTATTTGTCGACGGTCGGCTGCTGTGCCGGATTGGTCGTGGTGGCCGCTTCGCCGTATTGTTCGAAGTTGAAGGCGGAGGCGAGCCCGGCATAGGCTTTGTTGGTCATCTTGTTGGCGACGCTGTCGGGGTCGCGGACGCCACCGGCCAGGACGCTGCGGATGAGATCCTTGCTCTCTGTCGCCGGATCGAGCGCGTAGGCCGACAGGGCATAATTGTACAAGCGGCTGTTGGCCATCAGATCGTCGATGGATTTCACGTTCGTGATGTTCGCCAGGTAATATGCGGTCTCCGACTTGATGTAGTCCGCATTCGGCTTGATCAGGCCAAGCGCCGACTCTGTCGTGTAGATTTTCGGCGTATCTTTCAGCACTGCGTCGCGCGTGGTCGTCTGATCGCCATATTGGGCAAAATCGAAGGCCGTGACGAAGTTGGCGTATCGTTTATCGGTCAGCTTGTTTGCAGGGCTGTTGGGATCGCTCACGCCGCCCTCGAGCATGGCGCGGATCTGCCGCGGGGTTTCGGTTGACGCATCCAGTCCATAGGACGCCATGGCGAATGTAAGCAGGCGCTTGTCCGCCATGAGGTCGTCAATCGACTTCACCTTGGAAATGTTTGCCGCGTAGTAGTCGGCCTCGCCCTTGACGTACTGCGCGCTCGGCTTGACCAACGTCAGCCCGGCTCCGGCCATGTAGCCCTTAGGCACCGCCTGCTGGACGTTGTCGCGCGTGGTCGTCTGATCGCCATACTGGGCGAAGTCGAACGCCGAGACGAAGTTGGCGTAACTCTTGTCGGTCAGCTTGTTGGCGGGACTGTTGGGATCGCTGACGCCACCTTCGAGCATCGCCCTGACCGTTGCGGCCGGTTCGGTTTCGGCGTCGAGCCCGAATGCGGCCATCGCGTATGTCAGCAGACGGCTGTCGCCCATCAGGTCGTCGATCGACTTAACCTTGGAGATGTTGGTGACATAATAGGCGGTTTCGCTCTGATAATAAGAGAAGCCCGCCTGCGAGGCGCCGATCTGGACTTGCAGCGCATAGTTGCCGGTCACCAGCTGCTGCGACTTGTTGTAAACGGTGGTATTGGCGCCGTTGGCTGCGAAGTTGAAGGCGCTGACAAATTCGGCGTAGCGCTTGTCGGTCAGCTTGTTGGCGAAACTGTCGGGGTCGGAAACGCCTTCCTTGAGCGCCTTGACCATGAACGCCTTGGCGTAAGCCATGTCCTCCAGGCCGTAGGCCTTCATGGCATATTTGAACAAACGGTCATTGTTGACGAAATCGTCGATCGATTTCACCTTGGTGATGTTGTCCAGATAATATTTGGTGTCGCGATCGACCGCCGGCTGCTTTTCGATGCGGTCGATCGACTTGTCGATGTCCCTAGTGATCAACTGGTAGCTGGTATAGGTACTGAGCAAGGACGCGCCTCCGGCCGAAGCTATGCCAGCACAATAGACTCACTTCCTTGCGCGAAACTGAATCGCGCCGATCGGCTCGATGCCGCTCCGATTCAAGCCTCACACAAGGCACGGGGACTATCCCTTGCACCTGACTTGAAATGCGGAAGGACCTCTCGTGGGCATTCTGATTGGACTGGTGGTGACGCTCGGCTGCGTCCTTGGCGGCTTCATGGCCATGGGCGGGCATCTGCATGTGCTGATGCAGCCCTGGGAAGCGGTGGTCATCTGCGGCGCCGCACTCGGCACCTTCCTCGTCGCCAATCCGATGAAAACGGTCAAGGACACCGGCAGGGGCATCCTCGAAGCCTTCAAGCAGGCCGTGCCGAAGGAGCAGGATTATCTGGAAACGCTCGGCGTGCTGCACAGCCTGATGCGTGAACTGCGTTCGAAGTCGCGCAGCGAGGTCGAGGCGCATATCGACAATCCCGAGGAATCGGCGATCTTCCAGGCATTCCCCACCGTGCTGAAGAACCACGACCTGACGCATTTCATCTGCGACTATTGCCGGATCATCATCATCGGCAACGCCCGTTCGCACGAGATCGAGGCGCTGATGGATGAGGAAATCCAGACCATCAAGTCCGACAAGATGAAAGCCTACCACGCGCTGGTGGCGGTCGGCGACGGCCTGCCGGCGCTCGGGATCGTCGCCGCCGTGCTCGGCGTGGTCAAGGCGATGGGCGCGCTCGACCAGTCGCCGGAAATCCTTGGCGGCCTGATCGGCGCCGCCCTCGTCGGCACCTTCCTCGGCATCTTCCTGTCTTACGCGGTGGTCGGGCCCGTCGCCACCAAGATCAAGACGGTGCGCGAGAAGAAGAACCGGCTCTACATCATCGTCAAGCAGACGTTGCTCGCCTACATGAACGGCGCCCTGCCGCAGGTGGCGATCGAGTTCGGCCGCAAGACCATATCGTCCTATGAACGGCCGACCATCGACGCCGTCGAGCAGAGCACGATGAACACCGGCTCCGCCGAGAAAAGGGCCGCCTGAGCGATGCGCGACAGATCGGTGCCGACATTGTCATGACCAGTCCCGGCAGTCCCTCACAAGCGCGCTCCCTGATCATCGAGCGCCTGGTCGGCGACAGCGGCGAGGCCGCCCAGGTCATCGGCGCCGGCCGGGGCATGGCAGAGCGCGCTGCGCCGCTGCTGCAGAAGAGCCTGACCAGTGAGCTTGGAGTTCCGGTCACCGTCGATCTCAGGGGGGTCGAGGTCAGCCGCGTCGCGGAGGCCCGCTCCCGTGCCGGCGATACGTTTGCCATGACCATCGTTGCGTCAGCCACGTCCTCCGATGCCATGACCCTGGTGATCGATGCGCCGGCGATCGCGGTCACGCTTTGCACGCTGTTCGGCGGCGACCCGGAGATGCCGGCATCGCCGATAGAGCGTGATCTGTCGCAGATCGAGGTCGATGTTTCGACCATGATGTTCCAGCAGGTCGCGCAGGCACTGAACGGATCGGGACGACGGTCGCTCGACCTGCGCCTGCCAGTGCCGCGGGCGATGTCGGGCACCGAAGCCAAACGACACGTGTTCCGCGACGGCGCTGCAATCCGCATCGTCTTCGGCATCTCGACGCCGGCCGACAGCGGCACCGTCACGGTGACGATGCCGCAGCGTGTCGTGCTGGCCAGCCGAGACAGCGCTGCTGCCGGCGGCGAGAACGATCAGGGCGCCAGCTGGCGCGCGCGCTTTTCGGAAGAAGTGATGCGCTCCACGGTAGCGCTCGAGGCGACCATGCCGCTGGCCCGACTGACGCTCGGCGATCTTGCCGATTTCGAAATTGGCCAGATCATCGAATTCGAGGCAACGGCGCAATCGCAAGCGCGTCTCGGCGCGCGCGGCAAGACGCTGTTCGTATGCGAGTTCGGCAAGCTGGGACAGAATTACACCGTCCGGATCAAGCATCCCTATGATGCCGGACAGGATTTTATCGACGGGCTCATGCCGGCTGGTGCCGGGCACGCCTGAGCTTTTGGAGACGATGCATGGCCAAGACCAAGGCAGAAGCCGAAATCGACCAGCCGGACGAGCAGCTCGACCGCGCCATCGAGGAATTGCGCGGGGTTCTGCATGAAGAGGAACAGCGCCCCGATATTGCGTTCAAGGCCGCGTCCGCTGCCAATTCGAGCGTCATCATGAACATCCCAGTCGACGTCCAGATCATCCTCGGCAGCACCGAGATGCCGGTGTCCGACCTGATGGCGCTGCAGAAGGGCTCCACGGTGGCGCTCAACCGCCGCATCGGCGAACCGGTCGACGTGGTGGTCAACGGCCGCAGAATAGCGCGCGGCGAGATCACCGTGCTCGAAAGCGACCCGTCGCGCTTCGGCATCAGGCTGACCGAAATCATCGCCGGCACGAAGGGCGCGTGAAGATGCGTCGCGGGTCTTGCCGGCGGCAGCGGGAGCGAAAGGCATGACAACGTCCCTTTCCCTGACGCGTCCGCAGAAGGCGGCCGCCATACTGGTGGCGATGGGCAAGCCGTCGGCCAGCCGCCTCTTGAAATTCTTCAAGCAGGAAGAATTGAAGGCGCTCATCGAGGGCGCCCGGCTGCTCAGGACCATTCCGCAAGGCGATCTCGAGCGCATCGTCGCCGAGTTCGAGGCGGAGTTCACCGAAGGGGCGGGACTGCTCGATTCCGCCGACAGGATGGACACCATCCTCAATGAATCGCTGTCACCCGAAGAGATGAGCGCGATCATGGGTGACAAGAAATTCGAGGTTGCGCCGGAAGGTCCGCCGCCGATCTGGCCCGAGCTCGAGAAGCTCGAGCCGGTGCGGCTTGGTACTTTCCTGGCCGGTGAACATCCGCAGACTGCGGCCATGGTGCTGTCGAAGCTGGCGCCGCAGGCGGCGGCGAGCGTGCTGTTGACGTTGAGCAAGCCGACGCGCGGCGAGATCATCAAGCGCATGGTGACGATGGCCAATGTTCCCGACGCCGCCAGCAGGATCGTCGAAAATCGGCTGCGCACCAGCGTGCTGGCGGAAACCGCGACCAAGGATACATCGGCCGGACAGGCGCGCGTCGCCAGCGTTCTCAACGAATTGGACAAGCCGCTGCTCGAGGAGGTCATGCAGGACCTGGAGGCCGCCGGCACGCCCGATCTCGACGGCGTCCGGGCTCGGCTGTTCTCCTTCGACGATTTGCCGCTGCTTACCCAGAAAGCGCGCGTGCTTCTATTCGACGGGCTGTCGACCGAACTGGTCACGCTGGCGCTGCGCGGCACTTCGGCGATCCTTGCCGAAGCGGCGCTGTCGGCGATCGGCGCACGCTCGCGGCGCATGATCGAAGCCGAACTCGGACAAGGATCCGAAGGGGTTCCCCTCGCCGACATCATGGCGGCGCGCAAGACGATCGTGACGACGACAATCCGGCTGGCGCGCGAAGGCGCGTTCGAGCTTCCCGCGACCCAGAACGCCGCCGCCTAAGGCCGGATCATGGCAGAGGCGGTCGACAAGGATTCCAAAACCGAAGAAGCGACGGAAAAGAAGATCCGCGACACCATCGAACAGGGCAAGCTGCCCCATTCGAGGGAGACCGCGCTGCTGGCCTCCTTCGTCGCCATACTGGTGTTCACCGTCTTCTACGCCAAGGATGCCATTGTCGATCTCGGCATGTTCCTGTCGATGTTCCTGGAGAAGCCGGAAGCCTGGCCGATGGACACCGAGACCGACGTCATCGCGCTCTACAAGATCGTCATGCTGGAGGTGGGCCGTGCCATCCTCAGCCTGCTGGTGCTCCTGACCATCGCCGGCGTCGGTGCCTCGGTGTTCCAGAACATGCCGCAATTCGTCGGCGAACGCATCAGGCCGCAGCTGTCGCGCATCTCGATCGTCAAGGGCTGGAACAGGCTGTTCGGGGTGCAGGGCTGGGTCGAGTTCCTGAAGGCGCTCGGCAAGGTGGGCTTCGCCATCGTCGTGCTCGCCTTCACGCTGTCCGAGGATCACCGCAAGCTGCTCGCCGGCATGATCACCAATCCCGTCGCCTTCGGCCTCGTCATCCGCGGCATCGCGGTCGACATACTGGTGGCGATCGTCTTCGTCATGGGCCTGATCGCGGCGATCGACATCGTCTGGTCGCGCTTCCACTGGAAGCAGGACCTGCGCATGAGCAAGCAGGAGGTCAAGGACGAGTTCAAGCAGTCCGAGGGTGACCCGATCGTTAAGTCGCGGCTGCGCTCGCTGGCGCGCGACCGCGCTCGCAAGCGGATGATGACGGCGGTGCCGCGCGCGACGTTGATCATCGCCAACCCGACGCACTTCTCGATCGCGCTTAAATATGTGCGCGACGAGGATTCGGCACCGCTGGTGCTGGCCAAGGGGCAGGATCTGGTGGCGCTCAAGATCCGCGAAATCGCGCGCGAGCACAACATCCCGATCTTCGAGGACGTGGCGCTCGCCCGCTCCATGTACAAGCAAGTTTCGGTCGATAGTGTGATCCCGTCGCAATTCTACCAGGCCGTCGCCGAACTGGTGCGGATCGTCTACTCGAAAAAGGCTGAGCGCAGACAGATTTCATGAACCGCCAACCGCACGCCAACTCCCGCGAGATCATCGTCGCCAGCGCCATCGAGCAAGTCGTGGCGGAGCTCAGGCTGATCGATGTCGCCGATTATATCGCCTTCATCCGGCTGGAGCATTTCGCCTGCCTGTCGGACCTGGTCGATTCCGCGGCGGAACTGTTCTTCAAGCCGGGCACGCTGAGGCTCGGCCATGGCGGCGAGGCGCATGTCGACTGGAGCGGCAGCCCGCGCATCGTGCTCGATCTCGAGCTTCGGCCGCCCGGCGTCACGGTCTATTTCCAGCTGACGCTGAGCGAAAAAGGCGCCTCGGTCGCGGTCAACTACGTGTCGTTCGAAAAGCCCGGCGAGGACCCCGAGCACAACACCGCCCTGCTCGAGGCGGTGGTCGAACAGGCGCGTATCCGCAAGGTCGAGCCGCTGGCGTTCTAACTATTCGATCAGGCCGAGCCGCAGCGCCTTGGCGACCGCCTGGTTGCGGTTGACGGCGTTGAGCTTCTGGGTCGACTGGGTGAGATACTGGTTGGCGGTATGCACCGACAGTTTCAGCAGCCGCGCTATCTCCTCGCTGGTATTGCCGTTGGCGGTCAGCTTCAGGCATTCGAGCTCGCGCTTGGAGATCGCGCGCGTCTTGCCGACATCGCCCGGACGCATGCGGGCGACAGCGGCGAACAGCGAAAAGCAACGGGCGTGGATTTCATAGAGCGCGTCCTGCGGCAGGGCGATCTCCGAGCCGAGGAAGACGACGAGGCCGCACTGGCCGCGATCGGCGTGGACGGGAAAGGCGATGCCGCTGCTGCCGGGCGCCAGCGGCGCCATCTGCTCGGTCCAGGCAAGGCCGCCGAACATCTCGCTCATGGCCGCCACACCGTCATCCGTCCACCAGCGCGGTTCGGTCGAGATCCTGCTATGGCGCACGATCTCCTCGCCATTGGCGCCCGAGATGAACTTGGTCGCCACCGATATGCCGGGATAGTCGGAATCGAAGCACGGCACCAGCCGCGCCCGCTCGAGCGACGGGCTGACGAAGAACAGGCCGAAGGCCGAGGCATTGATGTCGACGGCGATCCAACGGCAGCGCCGCACAGCATCGGGAATGGTCACGGCGTGATGCGTTTCGGAGCCGAGCGAGAAGGCACCGAACGGATTGCGCTGGTCGTTAAAAAGGGCCTCGGCGGCCTGCTTGACGTCGGCCTGTTTCAAATGATGCCGCTCCTGATCGCCGTGGCGATGGCCATCGCGCGGTTGCTGGCCGCGAATTTCTGGATGGCGTGGGTGATGTAGCTGTTGACGGTGTTGGAGGACACGCCAAGGATGACGGCAACCTCGTCCGTGGTCTTGCCTTCCGAGACCCAGAACAGGCATTCGCGCTCGCGGTCCGACAGCGGATCCTGCATGGCGGCGGCGGCGATCAGTTGCGGAATATGCGAGAGCGCGTAGCAGCACTTCAACTGCGCCTTCATCAGCGCCGGTTGGTCGATCCGACCGGCGGCTGCCGCCGAGAACAGCGCGAACAGGCGTTGGCGGCCGACATTCAGCCTGAGCGAATAGATTTCGGCATGGCCGAGCACGTCGAGCAGACGTGCCTCTTCGCCGGAGACCAGCCCCTCGGCCTGTGGTGCCTGCGCCGACACCAGCGGCCTTGGACGCATGCCCGGCGCGACGGTGAGCGCGCCCTGGGCAAGGCCAGCGATCAGCCGCTTGCCGATCAGTTCGATGGCGTCGAAAATCCAGTTGGACGAGACGATGCGCGCGTCGTTGCGGTCCTGATCGTGGACGATGGCGACCAGCATATAGCTGTCGGCACCGATCTCGGCGGTCAACTCCATGAAAAAGCTGGTGAGATCGCCGCGCGACGTCAGGCGCGAGCCCAATGTGTCGGATTGAAGAAGCGCGGCGGGACTGCTCATTGCTGTTTTTGGCCGGAATCGATGCTGATGTCCGGATGCTGGAGAGCCAGCCGCCGAACCTGAAAACGCGTTACATTTACGAGACACACACAAGCGCGGGGTCGCGCCCGATCAGACGGAATCCATTCAGGGAACGCGAAGCCGTCCGCGTCTGGCGCCGGAATATTCCGGCACGTGAGACTTTGGGTGGTCGCCGCGCCCCCCGAGGACCGGCTGATTCGGGTCTAATCTACCCGTAGATGAATCTGACATCAAACGCGATTTGACAAAATCGAATCGAGTGGACTCAAGCTGCGACTCAGGCGCCGATTTTCGCACGTTTCGGTGCGTGAAAATGTTCGAGCCGTGCAAGCCAGTCTTCTCGGCCGGGGCTGTTTCGGTCGCGCCCACCAAGGGGCTAGAGGATGTCAAAGAGCGGCTGACGCCGCCCTTTTCCGTGGTTTCCCTGAGAGCTGCCGCGCTTCGGGCAGCCGGTGTCACCGGCCCTCGAAGCCGGTCAGCACGCCGACGGCATTGATGCCGATTTCCTCGACGGCGTAGCCGCCTTCCATGACGAACAGCGTCGGCAGGCCGAGCCTGGCGATGCGGCGGCCGATCATGGGATAGTCCGACGACTTCAGCTTGAACTGGCTGATAGGATCCTTCTCGAACGTGTCGACGCCGAGCGAGACGATGACGACGTCTGGCGCGTAGGCGGCGAGCCTGGCGCAGGCGTCTTCCAGCGAGGCGCTCCAGGCGTCCCAGCCGGTGCCGAACGGCATGGGATAGTTGATGTTGAAACCTTCGCCCGCGCCGGCGCCACGCTCGTCGGCATGGCCGAGGAAGAACGGATATTCGACCATCGGGTCGCCGTGCAAATTGAGGACCTGCACGTCGGCGCGGTCGTAGAAGATCTCCTGTGTGCCGTTGCCGTGATGATAGTCGACATCGAGGATCGAGATGCGGCTGGCCCCCTGGTCGCGGAACCACTGCGCGGCAACGGCCGCGTTGTTGATGTAGCAATAGCCGCCCATGAAGCCGGCTCCGGCATGGTGGCCGGGCGGACGGCAGAGCGCGAAGGCGGAGGCTTCGCCGGCCTTGACCAGGCCCGCGGCGGTCAGCGCGACGTCGTAGGAGGACTTGATCGCATCCCATGTTCCTTCGACGAAGGTGGCGCCGCCGTCGAAGGAATAATAGCCGAGCAGGGCGTCGACGCGCTTGGGCGGCACGTCGCCGCGCAGGCCGCGTGTCGGCCAGGTGAAGGGCATGGCTGTGCCTGTGTGGCCCTCGGCGATCCATTGCGGCCAGACCGTCGGCAGGAAATCGACGTAGTCGGCCCTGTGGATGCGCTTGGCGGCGGCAAGATCATGCTCGGCCGGCGCGATGATCGGCCCGAGTTTCTCGCTGTTGACCCGCGCCTTGATGAACTCGGCGCGCGAGGGTTTTTCGAAACCCGGCACGATCGCCGATGTGACCAGTTCCATCTGGCCGGCGTGGCCGGCGTGAAGCGGCGAATAGACAGTCTTCATGAAATTCCTCTCGAATGCGAAATCAGTCAAGGTTGAGATAGGGGGTCACCAGAGCGAGCCACATGGTTTCGACATCGTCCTCGATGAGGTCGTATGTCCGGCGATCCCTTTTCAGGCCGACAAGACGGCAGGCGTGCCCGACCTCCATCATCAGCAGGCCGAGCCGGCTGGCGACCTTGTCTTCGAGAGCCGGGTTCACGTGCCGCAGCCATGCCGCATAGAGGGCGATGATCTGGTCGTCATATTCGTTCTGGATCGGCCTCAGGTCGGCGTTGCCTGAAATCGCCTCGATCACCGGCATCAGGCTGGCATTGTCGAGATAAAGCCTGGAGGTGTCCGTGAAAAGCCTGCGTACCTCCCGCCGAAACTCCTCCCGGTTGGTGGGCGGGTCGACCCTGATGCGCCTCGCGATCACTTCGGGAAAGGATGACAGCCAGCGCCGGGCGAGGTCCAGGAGAATGGCTTCCTTGTTGGGGAAGTACTGGTAGACCGAACCAACCGACAGGCCCGCGCGCTGCGCTATGGCGAGCGTGGTCGGCGTCCTTGTGCCTTGCTCGCGGGTCAGGATCAGCGCCGCGTCGAGGATCCGGTCCACCACCTTGCTCGACCGTTGTTGGCGCGGCTGCTTGCGCGGTTCGAGCGCTATCCTGGTTTTGCGATCGAGACTGCGCTTCACGGCTTGACGTCCTCGTTCCCCGCCCAGTCCCAACATCGGCGCAGAGTGTTGTCCACAATACATTGCAAATTCCGCATGTTGACAAACGCGAATGATTAGTCGCATTCTTTTATCCACGCTGCCTTGGGGATAACAAGGGGAATTTCGAAGACAGCGCGCCGGCATCATCTTTCTCCATCGCCCCTCCCGCGGAGCGGCAGCTCGTGGGCAGTGGTTGTCGGTCTCAGTCAAAAGCGCGGAGTCGCGATGTCGGTCACGGGTGCGGGTCACAAGGCGGATCTGATCGTCATCAATGGTCGTGTGTTGACCATGGACGATGACAATCCGACCGCCGAAGCCGTTGCCGTCAAGGATGGCGCCATCGTCGCTCTCGGCAGCCACGCCTCCATCGAAGAGTTCAAGGGCCCGGCCACCAGGGTCATCGACGCCAGGGGCGGTTCGGTGATCCCGGGTTTCATCGAAGCCCACATGCATCTGTTTTCAGGCGCGGCCGAGCTTGCCCATCTCCAGTTGTCGGGCGTCCACGGTTTCGAGGCGCTGCAAAAGGCGATCCGCGACTACGCGTCGACGCACCCCGATGCCAAGATGCTGGTCGGACAGGGCGTCGACTACACCGTGCTCGATGACGAGCGAGTGACGCGCCATCATCTCGATGCGATCCTGCCGGACCGGCCCTTCGTCATGGCCGCGCCCGATCACCATACGATGTGGGCCAACAGCAGGGCGCTGGATATGGCCGGCATCCTGAATGGGCGCGCGCTTGGCCCCGGCAATGAGATCGTCATGGGCGACGACGGCCTGGCCAATGGCGAACTGCGCGAGGGCGAGGCTTTCGGCCCGGTGCTCGATCTTGCCGGCGAGGGCCGGGTGCGGCTCGGGCTGGCGACGGGCGGCGAGCCAGACCCGATGCCATCGGCGGAAGAACGCGCCGCCGACCGCGACATCATGCGGCGCGGGCTCGCCTGGTGCGCGCGCCACGGCATCACCTCGATCCAGAACATGGACGGCAATCTCTACCAGCTCGAATTGCTGGCCGAGATCGAGGCCGAGGAGGGTCTGTCCTGCCGGGTGCAGATACCCTTCCACTACAAGAATTTCATGACGCTCGACATACTCGACAAGGCCTCGGCGATGGCCGAGCGCTACAATGGCGAGTGGCTGTCGTCAGGCATGGTCAAGGTGTTCTACGACGGCGTGCTCGATTCCTGGACGGCCGTCATGATCGAGCCCTATGCCGACCGTCCCGACTGGGTGGGTGAACCACTGTTCACGCCCCAGCAATTCATCGATCTCGCCGTCGCCGTCGACAGGCGCGGCCTGCAGATCGCCGTGCATTCGATCGGCGACGGCGCGGTGCGCGCCGTGCTCGACGGCTACGAGGCGGCGCAAAAGGCCAACGGCAAGCGCGACAGCCGGCATCGTGTCGAACATATAGAGGTCATCGCGGCATCTGATGTGCCGCGTTTCGCCGAACTCGGCGTGATCGCCTCGATGCAGCCGCCGCATCCGCCCGGCGCCATGGATTTTCCGCTGGAGCCGACCGTGTCACGCATCGGGCCGGCGCGCTGGCCGGTGAGCTATGCCTGGCGCACCCTGAAGAATGCCGGCGCGCATGTCGTGTTCGCGTCGGACTGGCCGGTGTCGCCGATCGATCCGATCCTGGGCATCCAGGCGGCAGTGATGCGCAAACCATGGGCATCAACCGATCCGGACCAGAGCTTCTCGCTGCGTGAATCGCTTGCCGCCTACACGGTCGAGGGCGCCTATGCCGAATTCGCCGAGCACCGCAAGGGCACGCTGAAGCCGGGCTATATGGCCGATCTGGTGGTTTTGTCGGCCGACATCGAAAAGACTATGCCGGCCGACCTGCACAAGGTGCGCCCGGTAACAACGATCTGCGGCGGCAAAGTCACCTACCAGGCCTGACATGGCATGCGGCTTGCCTGCTGAAATGGCGGACTGAAATGACCGACTGAACTGTGATTCAATGCCGGACTTGCCAACCCATCGGCCGTGTGGTCACATCCAACAGGGGAAAAGCTCCGCCAGCAAGAGCGGGGTCAACAGTGAGGCGTAATCGTGCCGGACAAACCGGATCGGAATGCGATTGAAGTAGTAAACGTCAGCAAAATTTTCGGATCGGGTGAGGGGCAGGTCGCTGCCCTCGACAAAGTCTCGGTATCCATCCGCGAAAACGAATTCTTCACACTGCTGGGACCATCCGGCTGCGGCAAGACCACCTTGCTGCGGCTGATCGCCGGCTTCGACTTTCCAACCGCCGGCGAAATCCTGCTTTACGGCCAGGACATCGCGCCATTGCCGCCCTTCAAGCGGCCGGTCAACACCGTCTTCCAGTCCTATGCGCTGTTCCCGCACATGACGGTGGCAGACAATATCGGCTTCGGCCTGGAGATGCTGGGCAAGCCCAAGGCGCAGATCAAGGCGCGCGTTGCCGAGATGCTGAAGCTGGTCAAGATGGAGGCGCTGGCGGGCCGGCGCACCGGCCAGATTTCCGGCGGACAGCAGCAGCGCGTGGCGCTGGCCCGGGCGCTCGCGCCGCAACCGAAGGTGCTGCTGCTCGACGAACCGCTCTCCGCCCTCGACTACAAGCTGCGCAAGGAGATGCAAATCGAGTTGAAGCGGCTGCAGCACGAGACCGGCATAACCTTCATCTTCGTCACCCATGACCAGGAAGAAGCGCTGACGATGTCGGACCGCATCGCGGTGATGTCGTCGGGCAAGATCCTGCAAGTCGGCTCGCCGTGGGATATCTACGACAAGCCTGCCGAACGCTTCGTCGCCGACTTCATCGGCGAGACCAATTTTCTCACCGCGGCCATATCAGGCACCGGCAACGGCAAGGCGCGCGCGACGCTCAAATCCGGCACCACCATCGAGGCGACCGTCGCCGAAGGTTTCCAGCCGAAGGACAACGCCACCGTGGTGGTGAGGCCGGAGCATGCCAAGCTGACCAAGAGTAAGGGCGACCTGTCGGGCACGGTCGACAACATCGTCTATTTCGGCACCGACACGCATATCCATGTCCAGCTCGACAGCGGCGAAGCCTTCACCGTGCGCCAGCAGAACACGCGCAGCGCCGGCTGCGGTTTCGAGCGCGGCGACAAGGTCGGCATCCTGATCGGCAACGACGCCGCGCAAGTGCTGAGGGACTGATGGCCACCGCCGAAGAAGTCGCCAAGACAGCGGAGCGGCGCGACGTCCGCGCCCGCTGGTTGCTGTCAGCGCCGGCGCTGCTGGTCATTCTGCTCGCCGCGACCGGCCCGTTGCTGATCGTGCTCGTCTATTCGTTCCTGACGCCCGGCGCCTATGGCGACGTGAAGTGGCAATTTTCGCCGGAAGCCTGGGTGTCGGTGTTCATGGAACGCGACATTTTCGACGACACGCTGTCGCTGGCGGCCGCCCACGTCACCATCTTCCTGCGCTCGATCAAGCTCGCGGTGGTGACGACGCTGGCGACTTTGGCGCTCGGCTTCCCGACCGCCTATTTCATGGCGACGCGCAGTGAAAAGACCAGAGATCTCTGGCTGTTCCTGATCACCATCCCGTTCTGGACTAACCTTCTGATCCGCACTTTCGCTGTTCTGCAGATCATCCGCAACGAAGGCATCGTCAATACCATCCTTCTGAAGCTCGGCATCGTCTCGGCGCCGGTGCAGATCCTCTACACCGACACGGCGATCCTGATCGGCATGGCCTATGTCTACCTGCCGCTGATGGTGCTGCCGATCTATGCCAGCATGGAAAAACTCGATTTCCGGCTGGTCGAGGCCGGCTACGATCTCTACGCGACACGCTTCAAGGTGCTGCGCAAGATCATTTTCCCGCTGGTCAAACCCGGGGTCATCGCCGGCTCCATCCTGGTCTTCATTCCGGCCCTTGGCGCCTATGTGACGCCGAGCGTGCTTGGCGGCGGCAAGAACATGATGCTGTCCAACCTGATCGAATTGCAGTTCGGACAGGGCCGCAACTGGCCGCTTGGCTCGGCGCTGTCGATCACGGTCATGATCATCGTCATGGTGGCGCTGCTGGCCTATGTGCGCAACGCCGGCAAGTCGGGGGTGCGTCATGGCTAGCAACTTCTCCATCAAGCACCAGCCTGGCTTCACCGCGATCGCGGCAACCTGTTTCGTCGTGCTCTATTTGCCGATCATCGTGCTGGTCATCTACGCCTTCAACGCGGCGAGCTCGACCTCGGAATGGGGCGGGTTTTCGCTCAAATGGTTCCAGTCGGCCTGGCAGAACACGCAGGTCATCGATGCGACGATGCGTTCCTTCCAGATCGGCGCCATAGCGGCGGCCCTTGCCACCATCTTCGCCACAATGGCCGCGCTCGCCACCACGCGCACACCGCCCTATCCCGGGCTGACCTTCAAATACGCGGCCATCAACCAGCCGCTGATGGTGCCCGAAATCGTCACCGGCGTGGCGCTGCTGATCTTCTTCTCGCGCATCAAGATCTTCACCGGCTATTCCGGCCTTGGCTACCTGATCGCCGCGCATACGGCGTTCTGCATCCCGTTTGCCTACCTGCCGATCCGGGCGCGGCTGGAGAATATGGACCTGACGCTGGAACGCGCCGCTGCCGACCTCTATGCGACGCCGTGGAAGACCTTCCGCCGCATTACGCTGCCGCTTTTGTGGCCCGGCATCCTCGCCGGCCTGATGCTGGCTTTCGTCATCTCGCTCGATGACGTCGTCATCACCGAATTCGTCAAGTCGGGCGGCCAGGACACGCTGCCCACCTACATGCTCGGCCAGATCCGCCGCGGCATCACACCCGAGATCAACGCGATATCGACCGCCTTCCTGCTGCTTTCGGTCGCGATCGTCACGTTGTTTTTCTTTGTCAGCAGGAAACGAGACTGAAACCGATAATGGGAGTTAAAACGATGAACTGGAAGACAACAGCGGCCGCCATGGGGTTGGCGTTGCTCGCTTCGACGGGCCTTGCCCGCGCCGACGGCGTGCTCAACATCTACAATTGGGGCAACTACACCAGCCCCGACGTAATCAAGAAGTTCGAGCAGAAATACAACGTCAAGGTGACCATCACCGACTACGATTCCAACGACACGGCGCTCGCCAAGGTTCGCCAGGGCGGCACCGGCTTCGACATAGCGGTGCCCTCGCAGACCTACGTGCCGATCTGGATAAAGGAAGGCCTCGTCCAGGAGACCGATCCGGGCAAGATGGAGAACGCGAAGAACATCGCGCCCGAATGGGCCAATCCTGAATTCGATCCTGGCCGCAAATATTCCGTGCCATGGGCCTGGGGCACGATCGGCGTGGTCGTCAACACCGACGCCTACAAGGGTCCTGCCGACACCTGGGGCATCGTGTTCAACACGCCCGACGAGTTGAAGGGCAAGGTCAATGTCGTTCCAGAGATGAACGACGTCATCTTCGCGGCAGTCAAATATGTCGGCGGCGAGCAATGCACCGACGACAAGGCGGTGCTGAAGAAGGTGCGCGACCTTCTGGTCGCGGCCAAGCCGAACTGGATCGCCATGGAATACAACACCATCGAGAAGATGGGCGCCGGCGACTTCAAGGCGACCAGCGACTGGAACGGCTCGGCGCTGCGCCAGCGCCTGGCCAACCCGGCTATCCACTACAACTATCCGAAAGAAGGCTTTGGCCTGTGGAGCGACAATGTCGTCGTCCTGAAGGAAGCCAAGAATGTCGAGAACGCCAAGTTGTTCCAGAACTTCATCATGGATCCGGAAAACGCGGCCGGCCTCTCGGCCTTCCACCGCTACGCCAATGCCATCACCGGCTCGGAGAAGTATATGCCGGCCGACATGAAGGATGCGCCGGAAGTGGTCATTCCGGCCGACGCCAAGCCGCATGGCGAATTCCAGAAGATGTGCGCTCCCGAAACCCAGGAGATCTACACCAAGATCTGGAC
>NZ_VFVV01000009.1:0-271775 GCF_006442695.1 Mesorhizobium sp. B2-3-7
GCACGGTCACTTCAACCGAATGCCGAAATTACTTCACTGAGGCCGGATATGCCCAACCTAAATTCATCCCGCTCTAGCGGTGGAGAGGCAGCCCTCTTCGGGGGTCGTCTCCAGTTACGCGCGCTGCTTGCGTCTTTTGCCGCGCCACCGCCCGCGCCGGCCGGTACAGCACCAGCGCCAGCACCACGAATTTGGTCAACAGCGTCGTCTTGGAGGCGAGGGTCTCGGAGGTGTTGAGCAGGATCAGCCAACCCAGCATGGGCAGCCAGATGCCGGGATGGCAGCGGCGTGCCACCTCATGCATGAACAGCACGAAGCCGAACAGCATCAGCAGGGTAAAGAAAGCGCCCTGATAGAGCACCATGCGTATGATCGGGTTCTCGATGCCTTGTTCCAGGCCGTTGATGCGGCGCATGCTTTCGATCAGATCGATATCAGGCCCCACGATCAGGTCGCCCAGCCCCAGATTCTTGAAGAGGTCGAACATTTCGACGCGGGCATTGGCGCTGCCGCTGTCGGACACGAAGCGTTCCAGCAGCGCGTCGAAGAAGCCGTAGGAAAAGAGAAGGGCGACCGCCACCGGCAGCAGCGTGGCGAGCAGGACCGCAAGGGCCGCGCCCAGCAGGCTGACGCGTCCATGCCGCAGATAGGCCACGCCCCTGAAAAGCAGATAGATGCCGCCGAGCGCGAGCGTGATCACCATCGCCGAACGTCCGCCGAACGCGACCAGCGCCGCGGTTTGCAGGCCGATCAGCGAAAGCCGCAGCGGCATCGACAGCGACCGTGAGCCGGAGAGCAGCGCCAGCACATAGACCGCGGTGATCGTGGCATTGGCCAGCGGATGGCCCTGAAGCGCGGTCGAGCGCAGGTCCGTGAACACCTCGCCGTCGAGCCGATAGGGAAACACCAGCGTCTTGGTCGCGAACTCGAACAGCGCCAGCAGCGCATTCGCCGACATCACCGCGTGAACGACCGTCTGCAGCCGCGCGAAGGTCCGTTCGTCGTCCTCGGCCAGCATCAGCACCAGCAGCGCCGCCGTCACGAACGTATCGACCATGCCCGCCATGCCCGGGCGATGCCTGATGACGACCACCACCAGGAGCACGACCGAGATGACCGCCATCAGCGCGCTGGCCGGCCGCCGGTCGGCAACGGCAGCCATATAGCCGACCGGATTGCCGAACGTGCATGAACGCCAGGCAAACACCAGCACTAGGAGATAGGTCGACGGATGGATTTTGGTGGCCGGACTGCCGAGCAGGCCGTCGTAATTGTAGCCCACCAGCCATAGCATGCCGCCGGAAACGGCGAACAGCACCGCCACCGTGACGACCAGGCCGAAGCGGGTCACCCAGTCGACGGAACTGCCGGTGGGGGATGCGGCGGCGGCTTGGCCCGGCGCGGCCCAGCCGGCTGCCGGGCTGGCGGGCCGGACTGCGGCCATGTCAGGCCGCCTCGTCGACCAGCAAGGCGCCGGTCGGCAACCGCCCCATGACGGAAATGGCCTGCGACGCCGCCGCGACATCGCGCATCGGCGTCGAGTTCAGCGTGGCGACGAGCAGGATTTCGTCGGCCATCGCTACCAGCGGCGAGGCATTGAGGTTGTCGGCCAGCGCGCCGCCATCGATGACGACGAGTTCGAAGTTGCGGCCCGCCTGGGCCAACATCTGCTGGGCAAAATAGACGCCCTGCGCTTCCTGGAATACGGCCTTTGACCGGCCCCTCCCCAAAAGCGCGACATTGCTGCCGGGCGTATACTGGCTCAACGCCTCGATGCCGTACTCACCGCGAAGCACGTCGAGCACGCCCGGCTGCTGATCTTTCTGGCCGCCGCCGGCATTGGTATCGATGAACAGGATACGGCCGCCCCGGGCGGCCGCGGCATTGGCCAGCAAGCGCGCCACCCTGCCGCGATGCGCGGCGTCCTCGGGCGGCGACGTCACCAGTATGGACGGCACCAGCGGCCAGTCCGGCGGGCGCCGGCCCGACGAGAACATGCGCCTCAGCGCCAGCCCGACGACCGCGTCCGTCTTCTGGCTCGCCGCGGCGGCCGTGCCGCCGAAAGGCCACCAGCGGCGGGTGTTGCCCGATTTTGCCGGCACCACGCCAAGCACCGGCGCGTCGATGGCCGATTGCATCTGCGCGCTGGAAAGCACTGTCGGCGAGGAATATTCCGCGATCAGCGCCAGGCCGGTGCCGAGCCCCAGGCCGCCGAAGAGCGCGCCCAGGACAAGCAGCGACAGCGGCGGCCAGCTCTTCTTCAGGGCCGGCATGGCGCTGGAGATGATCCGCGCATTGGTGCTGTCGACGTTGATCTGCTCGCGCGTCTCCTGCACCCGCTGCAGATAGTTGGCGTAGACGGAGCGAACGGCCTCGAGATCGCGCTGCAACTCCCGCAGCTTGACCGAAGCCTGGTCCGTATCGAGCGACTTGGTCTTCATGCCGGCGACCTTGGCCTCCAGCGCCTGCTGGTTGGCCAGCGCCCGCTCGTAGTCGGTCTCGGCAGCCGCCCCGATGCGGCCGAGCTCTCGCCCGATCAGTGCACGCGTATCGCGCAGTTGCTGCTGCGCCGCGATCATCGAGGGATGGCGTGGCCCAAGTTCCGTGCCGAACTGCGATACCTTGTCGACAAGCGTCGCCTCCTGCGCCCTGAGGCTCGAAATCACCGAGGAGCGCATCGCTTCCGAGGTCGCGTCCGGCGCCCCGCCCGACCTGCGCAACTGGTCGACCTGCGCCTTCAGCGCCGCGGTGCGGCTTTGCGCTGCCGAAAGCTGCGTATTCAGCTCGGTCAGTTCCTGGTCGCTGACCAGATTGCCTGCCGCCATCACCATGTTGTTGGCGGACCTGTAGGCCTCGACGGCATTCTCGGCCTGCTGGACGCGCTTGCGCTGCTCATCCAGTCGCGCGGCGATGGCGTCCGAAGCGTCCTTGGCCATCCGCGCGCGTGAGCTCGCCTGATCCGCCAGATAGGCCTGCGCGATCGCATTGGCCAGCATCGCCGACTTCTCGGCGTTCTTGGTGGTGATGATCACCTCGATGACCAGCACTTTGTCCGCTCGCCGCACCGCCAGGCGTGCGCGCAAGGCATCGAGCGTCTTGGCAGTCTTGTCGGCTTCGCCCGACCCCGAACCCAGCAATCCGCCGAGTAAGCGTCCCAGCATGCCCTGCCCGTTGAATTCAGGATCCTCGGTCAGGTTGGTCGCCTTGATGGCCCTGAGCAGCACCCCCGTCGACTGGACGACGCTGACCTGGCTTTCCACACGGGTTATGCCGCCGTCGGGCGGCACCTGGCTCGGATTGACGTCGTTGCTGACCACCTGCAGGTCTTGCGGATCGATGATGATTTCCGCCGCCGAGCTGTAGAGCGCCGGCGTCAAAAGCCCATAGAGCAGGGCGCCGAGGGTCAGCAGCGCGGTGATGGCAAAGATGAGGGAACGGCGGCGCATCAATATGCGCTTCACGTCGCCCAGCTCGACGGTCGAGGCCGGGTAGGATGGCGCCAACGGCACCGCTTCGGGCGCGTATTGCATCGCCTCCGGAGCGTATTGTTGCGGCAACGAGAGCAGGGATGATTGCAAGGGTCGCTCCGACAACACTCCATGCGCCTGCAAAGATCAAATTGCGGCTTTGTCTTAGCTATGCTTCCAACTGTTAAAACACTGTTAATTATATTGAGAGCTCTTGTGAATTTTGGCACGGGGTTTGCCTAGAAGAGGCGCGGGTGTTGATACGGCGCGGGCAACGGGGGAATGACATGGAATGGGGCAACACTTCATCCGTCCGGCCGTTTCCCGCGTCCAAACACCGGCCCAATACCGAACATCACAACGATGAGGATGCGACATGCAGGTGAGCCTGCGCCTGGACAGCGAATGCCCGCGTGCCTTTCACCTGACGCTGCTGGAGCGCCTGGCGGCGCTGGCGCATGTCGAGGTCTCTGTCGATCTCAGGCCGGCCGAGGGCGGCATACCACCCAGCGCCGCGGCGCTGTTTCAGCTGGAAACGGCCATCCATGGCCTGTCCGCGAACGGGCTGGCGAAACGCCTGCCGCTTTCGGCGCTGGCGCCCTATCAAGCGCGGCCGCCGGCAGCGCCCGATCTGGTGATCGACCTCTGCGGCGACGTGCAGCGCGAAGAAACGCGCGTCTGGCGCGTGACCTATGACGGCGCGGCGGGCGAAGCAGCCCTGCTGGCGCTGATCCTCGATGGGCGAACGCCGATCGCCCGTATAGAGGAAAACGGTGCGTACCTCGCCGAAGGCCGCTTGGGCACCGAATATGGCGGCATCGCGCTTGCCTCGTTCCAGGATATGCTGGCGCGCACCGCGAGCCTGATCCTGGCGGCGATGACCGGCGCCGCGCGGCACGCCCTCTCCGTCCTGCCGGAGCCAGCGCACGGCAATGCCGCGCCCGCCCTGCCGTCCTCCGCCAAGCTTGGCGTCAGGGCCGGCAAGGCGCTGGCGCGGCGCATCGTCCAGAAGATCTACCATCTCTGCTACAACGCCCCGCACTGGAAGGTCGGCTGGCGGCAAACGCAGGGGCAGGACCTGCTCGACCTGCGGGCGCATCCGGCAACGGGCTGGCAGGTGCTTCCCGACGACGGCAGCCGCTTCTACGCCGACCCATTCCCGATCCTGTATCAGGGCAAGGTGACCCTGTTCGTCGAGGACTATATCCACCGTCTGGGCCGGGCCATCATCTCCGCCGTGCCGTTCGGCCCGTCGGGGCCGATCGGCCGCCCGGAACCGGTGCTCGACCTGCCCTATCACCTGTCCTATCCGTTCGTCTTCGAGCGCGACGGCGAAGTCTGGATGGTGCCGGAGAGCTGCGCCAACCGCACGGTCGACCTCTACCGCGCCACCGCCTTCCCTGGCGGCTGGGTCAAGGAAGCGACGCTGCTGTCAGACATCGTCGCCAGCGACGCCACCCTGGTCGAGCATGGCGGACGATGGTGGCTGTTCGCCACCGTCAGGGACGGCGGCGGCGCCTTTTCCGACGCGCTGCATCTGTGGTCGGCGCCGGACTTTCGCGGACCGTGGACGCCGCACCCCAAAAACCCCGTCCTGATCGACATCGCCTCGGCGCGACCGGCGGGCCGCATGGTAGAACGGGAGGGCCAATTGCTGCGCCCCGTGCAGGACTGCCGCAGGAGCTATGGCGCGGCGCTCGGCATCGCACGCATTGTTCACCTCGATTTGGACGGCATGAGCCAGGTTGTCGAGACCATCTTGACGCCTGGCGCGTTATGGAGCGGGCGCAAGCTGCACACGCTCAACGAGGCGGGCGGCCTTGAATTCATCGACGGTTCCGCGATCGCGCCGCGCTGGAAGCAAACGAGCGGCGGGCGCTGACGACGGCCTGCGCATAAGGTCGATACGGCCCTCTGGCAAAAAGCCCCCGCCAGTCATGGCCGGCGGGGTGAGGCTCTGGAGTAAGCCGGAATCGGTCCGGCATGGATCAACGTATGGAGCGGTGGTTGGTTGCGGCGCCAGAAGCGCATTCCCTTTCCCTTTTTTGGGCCCTTGTGCAAGAACGGCCCCTCGCCCCAGCCGCAATCCCGCCTTTCTTGTCGCGAAATTTTCCTCCTCCGTATGCATGTTGTAAGTCGTTTAATCCGGGATAGATTGCATCCAGAAGGGCGCCAAAACGATCGCGCCGGGAGGAATTCGCCATGTCCGACAGCGCCCTGCCGCTGGTCATCAGCGCGCCCGAACCGCGCACGCTCGACCTCATCTTCACGCCGCCGCAGCTGGCGCGCTTCAAGGCGAAATATCGCATCGTCGAGACGACGCCGGACGGCGTGGCGAAACTGCCGGCCGATGTGCTAGCCGAGGCCCGCTACATCGTCGGCCAGCCGCCGATCGCGGCCGAGACGCTGGAGAAGATGAAGGCGCTGCGCTGCGTCTTCAATGTCGAGAGCAACCTCATCGACAACATGCCCTATGAAACGCTGTTCGCGCGCGGCATCCATGTCGTCACAACGGGCCTGGTCTTCGCCGAGCCGGTGGCCGAGCTCGGCCTTGCCATGGCGCTCAACCTCGCCCGCGGCATCGTCGATGCCGACCTTGCCTTCCGCAAGGGCGAGGAATTGTGGGGCGGCGACGGCAACCGGACGGCGCGGCTGTTGTCAGGCGCCGATGTCGGCATCATCGGCTTCGGCGATCTCGGCCGCGCGCTGAACCGGCTGCTGTCGGGTTTCCGCACCAGGACAAAAGTCTTCGATCCCTGGCTGCCGCCGTCGATCCTAATCGACAATGGCGTCGAGCCGGCCGCGATGGACGAGGTGCTGTCCGCCAGCGACTTCGTCTTCGTCGTCGCCTCGGTGACCAGCGAGAACCAGGGCTTCCTCGGCGCCGACGCCTTCGCCAGGATGCGCAAAGGCGCGGCCTTCATCCTGCTCAGCCGCGCCGGCGTGGTCGACTTCCCCGCTTTGATGGCGGCGGTGAAGGGCGGCCACATCCTCGCCGCCAGCGACGTCTTCCCCGAGGAGCCGCTGGCGCGGGACCACCCGGTGCGCGCCTTGCCCGGCTTCCTGCGCTCGGCCCACCGCGCCGGGGCGCTCGACATCGCCTTCAAGCGCATGGGCGACATGGTGCTGGAGGACATGGACCTGATCGACCGCGGCCTGCCGCCGCTGCGCTCCAAGCGCGCCGAGCGCGAAACGGTCTCGCGCATGCGCTCAAAGCCGGTGGACAGGAACTGACAGGGCGGCGACGTCCCTCGCGTCGCTTGACAAAAGCATGGCCAGCGACGACCCTCGCCCGGCCCATCTGGGGGCTCGGCAAGCGGCAGGGACCGTCGGCGGTAATGGCGCAGCTGGCGGGCTCAAGGCCAATCGGTCCGGCCGGCCAAGCGGTCCGGTTCTCTTTTTTCGCCATGGCAAGGCGGCAAGAGCGGCCCTCGCCATGAGGCTGTCGAAAACGCGACGGAGCGCGATGCTCAACACGATCGATTATGGCGGCAAGGAAGCCGATATCGTCCACGCGCTGGAGGAAGACATCATCTTCGGCAGGCTGGCGCCCGGCGCGCGCCTAGTCGAGGACGTGCTGCTCGCCCGCTTCCCGGTGTCGCGCCATACCATTCGACAGGCGCTCTATCAGCTCGAAAGGCTAGGCGTCGTCACGCGCGAGCGCAACAAGGGCGCCATGGTGCGGCGGCTGTCGCCCGACGAGGTACGGCAGATCTACGAGGTGCGCGAGATGCTGCAGCGCCAGGCGGCGCTGATGATCCGCCTGCCGGCGAGCGATGCGCTGATCGAAGAGCTGACGCAGATCCTCCGCATCTATAACGACCATGTCGAGAGCGGCTACCTGCGCGGCATCCACGAGGCCAATGATCGTTTCCATCTCACCATGTTCTCGGCCTGCGGCAATGCCTATCTGGTGGCCTCGATCGAGCATTACATGCGCCTCAGCCTGCCGGTGCGGGCTAACTCGCTGGCCGACAGGGAAAAGCTCGACATCTCGCGCCAGCACCACGCGATGATGATCGAGGCGCTGAAGCGCCGGGACAATTGGGTGCTGGCGCAGCTCTGCGTCGACCATTTGCAGCCCAGCAAGGCGTTCTATCTCCAGGAGATCGAGAGCGGCTGAGACCGCCCTGGCTAAAAGGCGCAAGACTGACAACAGGCCGAGCGGCGCCGGCGCCTTCTATCTCACCTTCACGACCACCTTGCCCTTGGCGCGCCCCGTCTCGACATAGGCCAGCGCCTCGTTGGTCTTTTCGAATGGGAATACCTGATCCATGACAGGGCGTATGACGCCGGATTGGATGAGCGACGTGATCCTGCTCAATTGATCGCCCTGCGCCCACATGAACAGGAACGAATATCCGACCCCGGCGCGTCTGGCCTTGCGGCGTATGCCGCGGCTCAGCAGGCGCAGGAGCAGTTTCAGGACAATGTTGAGGCCTTTGGCCCTGGCAAATTCGGGATCCGGTGGACCGGAGATGGAGATGAGCTTTCCGCCCGGCTTCAGCACATGCAGGGATTTCTCGAGCGTCTTGGCGTCCTGGCTGTTCAGGACGACGTCGTAGCCATGCAGGACCTTCTCGAAGTCCTCCTTCTTGTAGTCGATGACGACATCGGCTCCGAGACGTCTCACCAGATCGGCGCTCGCGACGCTGGCCGTCGTCGCAACCGTGGCGCCGAGATGTTTTGCCAGTTGGATGGCGAATGTCCCCACACCGCCGGAGCCGGCCTGGATGAACACCTTCTGCCCTTTCTTCAGCCCTGCCCTGTCGACGAGCACCTGCCAGGCGGTCAGGCCGACCAGCGGAATGGAGGCCGCCTCCTCCATGCTGAGACTGTCGGGCTTCAAGGCCACGTCGGCTTCTTCGACGGCGATGAATTCGGCGAATGTCCCGATCCGTCCGTCGCGCGCCCGCGCATAGACTTCGTCGCCGGTCTTGAATTTGCGTACTTTCGACCCGACGCGAATGACGATGCCAGCCACGTCATGGCCAAGGATGAATGGCGGGCGGTAAGGCAATATGAGTTTGAACTCCCCGTCCCGGAGTTTGGAATCGAGAAGGTTTACGCCAGCGGCGTGGACCTCGATCAGGACATCGTTGTCGCGCGGTTCCGGCTCAGGCATCTCTGCAAGCCGCAGGGCGCCCTTCTTCTGATATTTGTCGACGACAAAGGCTTTCATCATATTCGCTTTCTTGAAATGAATCCCGATATCGGACAGGCTGGGCTTTCGGGGCAGCGAAACTGCTTGTGCGGGCACCGACTTGGCACGCTCCGTTCAGGCAGGCAGGCGGAACTGCTTGCGCAAGGTCTTGTCGAACGTCGCGGCGGGCGCGAACCGCCGCAGCGTGCTGACCAGCCGGGCTGTCTTGCCGGCGGTGTAGCGTCGGCGCTGACGCTTCTCGGTGGCGGCCCTGAGTACCACATTCGCCACCGCTTCCGGAGGGTCTGCTTTCGGCATCACGTCGCGAAGCAATGCGTCGATACCGGCGCGGGCCTGATCGTATTCCTTCATGACGGAATCGGGCTCGAGCCCGTTCTGGTCGAACACGGTGCGCACGAAGGCAGGTTCGATGACCGAAACCCGGATGTTGAAAGCGCGAACCTCGTGGTCGAGCGATTCCGAATAGCCTTCGAGCGCGTGCTTGACGGCGGAATAGTGGGCCGAATACGGCGCGGGAACCAATCCCAGGATCGAGCCGATGTTGACGATGCGCCCCTCGCCGCGCCGCCGCATCGACGGCAGCACCGCGTTGATCATCCGCATGACGCCGAACAGATTGACATCGAACAGGGCCTTGGACTGGGAAACCGAGGATTCCTCCGCGCCTCCCAGCAGCCCGACGCCGGCATTGTTGACCAGAAGGTCTATCCGGCCGGTCCTGGCGAGGACATCTGAAACCAGAGCTGCGACCGATGCGTCATCGGTCACGTCACAAACCAGCATCGATATTTCGCTCGAACCCTGGCCTGATATTTTGCGGCTGGTGCCGAAGACGGTGAAACCCGCCCGCGCCAAAGCCTCCGCGCTGGCGCGGCCGATGCCTGAGGAGGCGCCGGTCACGATCGCCGTCTTTCCTGAATTCCGGTTCATCTGGTAACTCCGAACTCGAGAGGTCTTGCCTCTCGGCGATGATTGGCTTATGATCGTAATATCACATTATGAATGTAATGCAATAGGGAAGCGGAAGGAGCGCCATGCGCTACGAAAAAGGCCGGAAGGACGCATCACGCAGCCGGATCATGGAGGTCGCCGCCGAACGGTTTCGCGGTGACGGCATCGCCGCGTCCGGACTGGCAAGCATCATGAGCGACGCCGGCATGACGAACGGCGCCTTCTATCCACACTTTCAATCCAAGGCCGAACTCGTCCGCGAGAGCATGGTCGCGGCACTGGAGGCTCAGTCGCAGCAATTGCAGGGGGCGTTGGCCTCGGGAGGGCTGGAGTTGGCCCTCGGGATGTATCTGTCGCCCGAGCACCGGGATCATCCGGAGACCGGCTGTGCTTCGGCGGCGCTGTTGCCCGAAATCGCGCGTCAGCCATCCGAGACCCGCGCGCTCTACACCGAACGATTAATGACTCTGGTGCGCCAGCTATCGGCGCAGTTGCCGCCTGGAATCCCTGATCCGGAGGGCGTTGCATTGGGCGTTTTCGCGGCGCTCATCGGCGCCCTTCAACTGTCCCGCGCGGTGGAGGGAACTGAATTGTCCGATCGCATGCTGACGGCGGGAGCGGAGGCGGCGCGGACTCTGGTCCAGCCGCGCTAGGGAGAAGAGGAAGGCGCTATCCCGTGCGATGTGCCCCCGCTGCAAATCTAACGATGCAGCCAAACGAAGAAAAAAGCGGAAAGTTTCGCCGCTGTTGAACAATATATTTGTTCAGACCGGGCCTCAGCTGACATGGCGAACCGGAACTTTCCTCCAAACCTTCCGTTTCTTTGAAGATCGTTGCTTCGACGGTCGAAGAGCAACAGGGAAGGATCCTATCATGAACATCAAGATGATCTGCGTCGGCGCGATGACGCTTTCGATGCTCGCGGGCTCGGCCCTCGCCGCCGCGAACAAGGGCACGTCGGCACTCGACGACCCGGCCAAGATGCAGCCCTTCTACACCGACTCCAGCATGAAGAAGATGCGCAGCAGCGACGAGTTCACGAAGGCGTGGAAAGCGCTCACTCCGGAAGACCAGAAGATGATGATGACGGCCTGCGACGACGAGGCCAAGGACGCCAACGCCGCCAACAGCCATCCAGAATTCTGCAGCAGCGTCAAGGCGAATGGCGGCAGCAAATAGACCGGCCTAGAAGCAGGCTTTTGTAGCCCGCACCCTGAAGACAGCCCCGTCCCGCGGGGCTGTTGTCATGCGCCGACGCGCCGGCCGGTTTCGGCGTCGAACAGATGCGCGCAGGCGCGGTCGACCTCGATGCGCACCGGCTGGCCCTGCTTGAGCGCCAGCCGCTCGCGGAAAAGGCAGTCTATCTCCTCGCCGCCGCAGTCGACCTTGGCGAAGATCTCCGAGCCGGTGGCTTCCAGCAGCGTGACGCTGCCAGGTATGCCTTGGCTGCTGGCGCGGATGTGTTCGGGGCGGATGCCGTAGACCAGCTCTCCGCCCGGGACCTGTGCCGGATGAAGCGGCGCCGGCAGCGGCAAGGTCAGCCCGCCTGCGCTGCGGAAGACGCCTTCCTCGATGCGGCCGCGAATGAAATTCATGGCGGGCGAACCGATGAAGCCGGCGACGAAGAGATTGGCCGGCTGGTCGTAGAGGTCGAGCGGCGCGCCGACCTGCTCGACCAGGCCGTCATGCAGCACCACGATCTTGTCGGCCATGGTCATGGCCTCGATCTGGTCATGCGTGACATAGATGGTGGTGGTGCCCAGCCGCTGGTGCAGCGCCTTGATCTCGCCTCGCATCTGCACGCGCAGCTTGGCGTCCAGGTTGGAGAGCGGTTCGTCGAACAGGAAGACTTGCGGGTCGCGCACGATGGCGCGCCCCATGGCGACACGCTGGCGCTGGCCGCCCGAAAGCTGGCGCGGGAAGCGGTCGAGCAGCTTTTCCAGGCCGAGGATACTCGCCGCCCTGTTGACGCGGCCGGCGGTATCGGCCGGATCGGCTTTCTTGATCTTGAGCGCGAAACCCATATTGTCGGCCACCGTCATATGCGGGTAGAGCGCGTAGTTCTGGAACACCATGGCGATGTTGCGGTCTCGCGCCCTGAGATCGTTGACGACCCGCTCGCCGATGGCGATCCTGCCGGCCGAGATCGTCTCCAGCCCCGCGATCATGCGCAGCAGCGTCGACTTTCCGCAGCCCGAAGGTCCGACCAGGATCACGAACTCGCCATCGGCGATGTCGACGCTGACGTCGTGAATGATCCTGGTCGCTCCGAATGCCTTCTGCACATTGTTGATGGTCACCGCTGCCATTTCATGTCCTCACCTGGAAAGAGTGTCGTCGGCTTCAGCCGCCCTTGACCGCGCCGGCGGTCAGCCCGGCGACGATCTGCCTTTGCGCGAACATGGTCAGCACCAGCACCGGCAGCGTCACCACCAGTGCGGCGGCGGCCAGCGGCCCCCAGCTCACCTGCTCGTAGGAGAGCATGTTGTAGACCGCGACCGGCAAGGTCCGCGTCTCGCGGCTGGCCAGCACCACGCCAAAGACGAAATTGTTCCAGGAGAAGATGATGGACAGGATGAAGGCCACCACGATGCCTGGCCTGGCGATGGGCAACGCGACCAGCCGGAACACCTGCCATGAGGAGGCGCCGTCCATGCTGGCGGCCTCCTCCAGCTCCATCGGCGTGGTTTCGAAATAGCCGATCATCACCCAGACCACGATCGGCACCGTGACCACGAGATGGATGATGATCTGCGGCCACAGCGTGCCCAATATGCCCGCCCACTGGAACAGCAGGAACAGCGGGATGAGATAGGACAGCCCCGGCGTCATGCGCGCGATCATGATGACGACCGCCGACCGTTCGGCCTTGAGCCGCGCTATGCCGTAGCCGGCAGGCACGCCGATCAGCAGCGCCAAGAGCGTCGCCGTGCCGGTCACCAGCACCGAGTTCCAGAAGTAGAGCAGGAAATTGTTCTCCTCGAACACCTTGGCATAGTTCGACCAGGCCACGTGCTCGGGGATGAAGACCGGCGGCGAGGCGCCGTTGTCGATCTCGAATTTCAGGGACAGCGAGAGCATCCAGAGGAAGAACAGGATCGCCGGCGAGACGAAGACCAGGGCGGCGAAGAACAGGCCGATCCGGTTGAGCAGTCGCGAACGCATCTATTTGCCCTCCGCGCCGGTCCAGCGGCTGCGCTGGCGCAGCATCAGCAGGACGAAGGACAGCGCTACGATAAGAACGAAGAACACCACCGCCATGGCCGAGCCGTAGCCGACGTCGTAATAAGAGAAGGCGATGTTGTAGAGATAGATGTTGATGGTCTCGGAGGCCGTGCCCGGCCCACCCTGCGTCATCGCATAGATGATGTCGAAGCTCTTCAGTGCGTCGATCGTGCGGATGATCACCGCGATCATCAGGAACGGCGCGATCATCGGCAAGGTCAGGTAACGGAACTGCTGCCAGGCATTGGCGCCGTCGATCTCGGCGCTCTCGAAGGGTTCGCGCGGCACCGAGGCCAGCCCGCCCAGCACGATCAGCATCACCAGCGGCGTCCACTGCCAGGTCTCGACCGCAACCAGCGAGGGGATGACCGTCCTGGCATTGAATATCCATTCCTGCGCCGGAATGCCGACCAGCGACAGAAGGTAGTTGAGCACGCCGAGTTGCGGATGGAACATCATCGTCCAGACCAGCGCCACGGCGACGGGCGTGGCCATCATCGGCATCACGAAAATGCCGCGCAGCACGCCGCGCAGCGGGAACCGGGCATCGAAGATCAGCGCCGCGACCGTGCCGAGCAGCATCGGCGCGGCCACCGAGAGGAAAGTGTAGGACAAAGTGTGCGCGAGCGATTCCCAGAACCGCCCATCGCCGACCAGTCGCAGATAGTTCTCCATCCCCGCGAAGCTTCGCGACTGGCCAAGCGTCCAGCGGTTGACGCTCATCCACAGCGTGAAGGCCCAGGGAAAGACGATGACGGCGCCGACGACGACCAGCGCGGGGACGACGAAGGGCCAGTAGCTGGGAGCCAGCTTGACGGGCCGGCCCCCTTCGCTTGCCTGTTTCATCACCCCGGTACGATCCGTAGTCGCCCCGGCGCGATCCGTCGTCGCCCCGGCGCGACTCGTCGTCGCCTCGGCGCGCTCTGGGGCAGTTGCGGACATCAGCCTTGCTCGCTCCTGTCGAGGACCGGCTGGAACTGTTCCGTCGCCTTCTTCAGTTCCTCCGCCGGGTCGGCCCCGGCGAGCAGGTTGCTGAGCGCCACGCCATAGATGTCGCGGAATTCGGTGACCGGGATGATGACCGGCAGCGCCAGCCGGCTGACATTGCCGGAGCCGACCACGGCATCGAGCCAACTCGCCGGCATGGTCACGCCTTCGCGCACCTTGGGGTCTTCCAGCACCGATTTGCGGAACGGCACGCCGGCACCTGCCTGCAGCAGCCGCGCGCCCATGCCGGCCGACACCGCCCATTGGCAAAAGAGATAGGCGGCTTCCTTCTTCTCGCTGGCCGTTGTCACGCCGAGCCCGTCGCCGAACGTACCCGAGGCATGCGCCTTGGGGCCCTTGGGCATGACGCCGTAGCCGACCTTGCCGACCACCCTCGACTTCTCCGGATTTTCCATCGGCGGCGCGAAACCGACGCCGTCGAACCACATGCCGATCTTGCCTTGCAGGAAGGCGGATTGCGCTTCGGCCCAGTTGAATCCGGTGACGCCGGGCGGCGCGGATTTGGTCATCAGCCGCTGGTAGAGGGCGGCCGCCTCCACCGCCTCGGGCGCGGTGGTGCGCAGCTTGCCCTTGTCGTCGAGCGGCCTCATGTCGTAGCCGAGCATCAGCGAGGTCCAGACCGGCGTGTTGGCGTTCTTGAGGCCGCGCGCGACGAAACCGTAGGTGTTGGTCGACGGGTCGGTCAGAGCCTCCGCGGCTGAAACGAGCTGATCGAAGGTTTCGGGGTATTTGAGGCCCTTGGCCTCGAACAGCTCCTTGTTCCAGTAGATTATCCAGTAGTCGACCGAGAACGGCAGCGAGCGCAGCACGCCCTGGCCGTCCTTGGCGAACAGCATGCCGGCATCGGCAAAGTCCTTTTCGACCAGGCTCGGATCGGTCAGCGTCGGGTCGGCAAGGTAGCCCGATATGTCGGCCAGCCAGCCGCCCTTCTCGAACTGCCGCTTCTGCACATGGTAGCTCAGATGCACGACGTCGAAGCTGGGTTTGCCGGAGCTGAGCTCGATCACCGTCTTCTGGCGCTGCTGCTGCTCGGGCGTCGCCTCGGCATTGACCTTGATGCCCGTCAGATCCTCGAACTCGGCGAGATATTTGATCAGCGTGTCGCTGCGCGGGCTTTTCACCAGATTGACATCGAGCGTCGTGCCCGCGAAGCGCTTCCACTCGACGCCGGCGGCAAGGCTCGGGCGGATACCGGCAAAGCCGGCGCCGGCGAGCATGGCGGCGCCCGCAAGGAGCTGCCTTCTGGTTGGGTTGAATGGATTGGACGGCATTTCTTCCTCCCGGTTGCTGTCGTTGTCGATTGCGCCGCGACAGGCACGGCGCGGCCTGCTTCCTCAGATATGGAGCGCCAGCCGGCGCGCATTGTCGATATGCTGGCTGATCGCCTCGACCGCCTTTTGTGGATTGCGGCTTTCGAGGGCTTCGATCACGCTCAGATGCTCGCGCATCACCGGCACCACGCGCCCGTCGATGCGGAACCGTTCCTGGTGGATCAGGCGGATCTTCACCGAATTGACCAGATAGGCCTTGGCAATGATCTCGTTGCCGAGCGCATCGATGAAAGTATCGTGCATGGCCCAGTCGATGGTCTGAGCCCTGGCCTCCATCTCCGGCGTCGGGGTCTGCGCCAGCGCCTGCGCCAGCATGTCCTCATGCTCGCGGCGCAAGCGCGCGAGTTCGTCGTCGGAGGCGCTGACGGTGAACAGCGCCACCGCCTCGCGCTCCATGAACAGGCGGAACTGGAAGGCCTCGCGGATCAGGCTGATGTCGATATGCGCAATCTGCATGCCGCGCTGCGGGATCGTCGTCAACAACCCCTCGGCTTCCAGGCGCGGCACGATCTCGCGGATGGCGCCGAGCGGCAGGCCGGTGAACGCGACGAGTTCGCGCTGCGACACGAACTGGCCCGGCTTGAGGTCGCGGGCCAGCAAATGCCGCGTGAAGCTGGCATAGGCCTGCTCCCGCAGATTTGTCTGGTCGCCGCCATTGGCCATTTCAGTGCTTCCTTCCCCGTCAGGCCGCCGCGGCCGCGAAAAGAGTGTCGTAGGCAGCGCCAAGCTGCTGGCGCTCCGGCGCCGCGATCGGCTCGAGCGGCGGCCGCACCGCCAGCCAGCGCTCGTCGCCGGTCTTGCGCGCCACCATCACCTTGACCGCCGGAAGGACCGGGTGCTTGAGCAACTCGAGCACGAAACGCTCGACGCGCACGTCGTCGTGCCCTTTCTCGGCCATGGCGAGGACCTCGCCAGCGGCGAAATTGGCCATGCCCGAAATCGCGCCCTGGCCACCGATCCTGACCGCCCGCGCCAGATGCCGCTCGTCGCCGATCAGGATCACCAGATCGCCATGGGCGCCGAGCAGCGCCTCGCTATAGGCCCAGTCGCCGCCGGAATCCTTGACGCCGGCGACCACGTCCGGAAACGCCTGGCGCAGCCGGCCGATCAGCCCCAGCGAAAGCTGCACCGTGGTGACCGAGGGGATGTTGTAGAGCAGCACGCCGCGGGCCAGCGGACCGAGAGCGGCAAAGACGGCGGAAAACCAGCCGAAAAGGCCATCGTCGCCGATATTCTTGAAATAGCTGGGAGGGGCAAGGAGGATGTTGCGGGCGCCGCGCTGCAAGGCATGGCGAGCCTGCTCGGCTGCATCCTCGGCCGCATCGACCAGCACGCCTGCGACAAGCTGATGCGGCGCGATGCCGGCCGCCAGCATCGCCTCGGTGACGGCCCGCCGCTCCCCGGTGCCGACCGAAGCGCCCTCCCCGGTGGTGCCGAAAAGCGTCACGCTGGTGCAGCCCTGTGCCAGGCAGCTCCGGGCCAACGTCACCATGGGTGGAATGAGGATTTGCCCCGACGCATCGAAAGGCGTGGCCAGGGCAACCGAAAGACCAAAACGCGATGTCACCAGCGAGTCTCCCAAAGAGCAGTGCGCAGGTAGTGCTATCACGCTAACATGTTAGTCGTAAATAGGGCGGATGCAAATTTACGGAAACGCAAGTTGTGATGGTTCCGGTGCAGGCGCTATCCATGCCCAGGCCCGTTTGTGCCGTTTTTCCTTTTTCCTGCCATGTTGCGCTGCGAAAGATTTGTTGCATTGCGATACGATCCGCCCCGGCCGACAATGGCCGCGGGTTGGGCTTGCACGAAGGATTTGTCGTGGCAGCATCGTTCCGACCCGATATCGAGGGAATGCGCGCACTGGCGGTAGCCGGTGTCGTCGCCTATCATTTCGGCCTCACAGCCCTGCCCGGCGGCTTTGCCGGCGTCGACATCTTCTTCGTCATCTCCGGCTATCTGATCACAAGACACCTTTTGCAGGAGATCGGCGAGAGCGGCCGGCTGAACCTGTGGCGCTTCTATGCCCGCCGCGCCCGGCGGTTGCTGCCGGCCTCGCTGTTCGTCATCCTGGCCACGCTGCTGGCCGGCGCCTTCATCCTGTCGCCGGAGGAACAGGCGCTCTATTCGAAGGGGGCGATGTTTGCCTCGGCCTATATGATCAACCTGTGGCTGATCCGCTGGTCGTTCGACTATTTCGCTTCAGACGCCGCCAACAACCCGTTCATCCATTTCTGGTCGCTATCGGTGGAGGAGCAGTTCTACCTCGCATGGCCGGCGCTGCTTGTTCTCGCCGCATGGCTGCGGCCGGGACGGCGCGCGGCCATCGTGGTCATCGGTGTCACCGGCCTGGTGTCGTTCGTGGCCTGCGCCTGGCTGACCAGCGTTTCGCCGCCCTGGGCTTTCTATTTCTCGCCGCTGAGGGCCTGGGAGTTCGCCGCCGGCGGGCTTGCCACGACGGTGCCGGCAAGTTTTCTCCGGTGCCACCCGCGGCTGCGCGCCGCGCAAGGCTGGCTCGGCCTGGCGCTGATCGTGCCCGCCTATCTGCTGCTGGACGAGGCGCTGCCCTTCCCCGGCCTGCTGGCGCTGCTGCCGGTCGTCGGCACGGTGCTGCTGCTGGTCAGCGGGGCAGGCGAGCGCCAAGCGGATGGCAAGCTGGCCGGCGGCCCCGCGGCTCTCCTGTCGCTGCCGCCCATGCAATGGATCGGCAAGCTCTCCTACTCGCTCTATCTCTGGCACTGGCCGGTCATCGTCTATGCGGGAATGGTCACCGCGGAGCTTTCCGGGCTGGACAGGTTTGCCTGCCTGGCACTGACGCTGATGCTCTCCATCTTCACCTATCACGTCATCGAAAACCCCGTGCGCCGCAACGGCTGGCTGATGGCAAGCGCCGCCCGCGCGCTCGTGCCCGCGGCGCTGCTGACCGGCGCCGGCGTGGTCGCGGCCTACGCCAATGCCAAGTTTGCCGTTCACGAACTCGATCCGGAGCAGCGCGTCATCGCCCAAAGTGCGGCGCGTCCATCCACCGCGCGCGCCAGGGGCGGCTGCGTGCTCGACTACGAGACCATCACCCCGAAGCCCTGCGTGTTTGGCGCCAAGAATGTGAAAGGCACGATCGCCTTGTTTGGCGATTCACATGCCGACCACTGGTCGACGCCGCTGATCCAGGCGGCCGAAAAGCGCGATTACCGGGTGGTTACCTGGCTCAAATCCTCGTGCCGGGCGTCCCGGCTGTCGACATGGTCGAGCAAGCTGAAGCGCGACTACGCCGAATGCGACCAGTGGCGCGAGCAGTCGATCAAGGAGATCCTGGCGCTGAGGCCGGCCCTGGTGGTGATCTCGGAAATCGCCCTGACCAGTTCGCGCAAGATGGCCGCCGGCAAAGATGAGCCCGACAGTCAGGACGCGGAGTGGAAGGCTGGCCTGCGTTCGACGCTGGAGACGTTCAGCAAGGCCGGGCTGAAAGTCGCCTTCATCCGCGACGTGCCCTTCAACGACGAGCAGGTCGACACCTGCGTGGCGCGTGCGCTGTGGCGCGGCGACACGCCCTCGCTCTGTGATCAGACGCGCGCCTATGCCGCCAACGACGCCATGGCCGCGGTGGAGCGCGACGTCGTGCGCAGCATTCCGAACGCCCGCTATGTCGATATGACCGACCAGTTCTGCAACCAGACCACCTGCCATGTCTTCATCGGCGGCAAGATCGCCTTCCGCGACCGCCACCATCTGGCGACCGCTTTCGCCGAGACGCTGGAGAAGCCGCTGGAGAAGGCGCTGTTTTAGAAGGGGTTAACGTCCCTTCTTCAAAGGCGCGCTGCCAAGGCGCCGCCCCCTCACAGCGCGCGCGGGCACGAAACATTGGTTTACCGGCTTTATGGGAACAGGGCCGCGAGGGCAGCGTTTATTAGATGAGCCCTAAAGAGGAGGTTGCCATGAAGAAACTCTTGCTCGCATCCGTGATTGCCGTCGCTTCGGCGGTGGCCGTGATCGCCCCGGCAAATGCCGCCAGCATCACGCTTGGCATCGGCAACGGCTATGACGACGATTATTATGTTCCCAGATATCGTCACCACTATCGCGATTATTCCGACGATGACGGCTACTATCGCCGCTACAGCATGTATGACGAGAGCTACCGTCCGCGTTACTACGGTCATCGTCGCTGCCACACCGAGGTGATCAAGCACTGGCGTCATCACCATCGGGTCATCGAGAGAGTCCGCGTCTGCAGGCGTTGACCTGACAACCAATCCGGCCGGCATCGCGCCGGCCGGATGTCATGCACAGCGCCATGCCCTGGAGCGGAGCACTTGTCGTGCGCGCCGCAACTCCTCGGGGCCCAACCCTATCGTCGCATCATCATCCCGTAGTGCATCGCCAGCAGATCGAGCCCGATTCTCAACAGCTTTGCCGCCACGTCCCTGCCCTCGCTCATCTCTCCCGCCACGCCTCTGACCGACTGCTCCAGGCACACGATCTTCCGGACCACGTCGACCACCTCCCAATGGCCGAGCGCGCGGGTCGCGGCGGCGTGCGACCGTCCGGCATTGAGCACGCTGTCGGTGATGCCGCCGCTTGTCCTGTCGCCGTCGACGCGTTCGCTCCAGCGCATCGGCTTGATATCAGCCTGCTGGCTGGCGCGGAAATCCTCGCGGTAGCGCAGACCGGCTTCGCGCTGCTGGCGCGACAGCGAGGTGATGCCCAGCAGCGGATCGATGCTGCGCACCCGCACGATACCACCGGTGGAGGTATGGCCGTCATTGGACACCTCATAGACGCGCCGCGCCTCCGATGTCCCGGTTGCGAGCCGCTTGCGGCCGAACTCATCGTCCCGCAACGCGAAATCATGGCCGACCTCGCGGCGGATGCGCACCTGCTCGGCCTCGCCCTTCGGCAGCTTCGGCGTCTGCGGTTTGGCTGATCTGGCGGCTTTCTTGCTCATGGCTGCGTCCTTGTGGGGAGTGGATTGAGGTGCTGGCTGGCGCGGCAGCGATCCCTGGCGAAATTGGCTGCGTGCGCCGGAACCAGCGGCGAGGCTGGGCGTTGTGCCGCACCAAACCAACAGGAGGTATGCCCATGACCGCCTTCATGCCGGTGACCTTGCGCTTCTGCGACAACAAGACCATGCTGGTGGGCTCCATCGCCCAGGCGGCGACCGCGCTTCGCCGGCAATGGCCTGACAAGACGGCCACCGCCTATCTGGATGCGGCAAGGCTGGTCAGGCTCGCCATCGACGGCAGCTGCCGCCAGCGCGTCGCCTTCGAGGCTTTCACCAAGGCGGCCGGGCAGCAGGGGCTGCTGGTGGCTAAGCCGCGTAGCCGCGCCCATGAATGGCTCGACGCCGCCGCGGGCCCGTGAGGTGGCTGAAAACGTGATGCAACCGCGCCGCCGCCTTGCACGTTGATAGGGGCTGGCTTCCGAGCCGCGCGCAACGCCAAGGTAACCGCCGTGGGTACCATGAAAACAGGATCTCCGCTCAAAGTATGCCTGGACGGGCATGTCGAGGTGATCGACGGCGTCGCTGAGGCAGCCGACTTCCTGCAGCGCTGGCCGATTGAACGGCGTGGTCATGTCTACCGCAGTGCGCTCAACGCGTGCAGCGCAGCCATCGCGGCGCAGATTTCGCACGCCGACGCGATGAAAGCGTTCACCGGCTTCGCCCGGGTTACCCGTATATTGGCCGGCGATGACGGCCGGCCAGCGATGCCTGATGCAATAAGCGTGCGGATGCCAAAGCAGGGCCACGATCTGCCAAAATAAAAGCGTTGCGTGGCCGCCGTTCTCGCCAGATCGCCAACACTGCAAAAGAAAAGCCAGCGTTGCAGCTAGTCTCTTTCTCCCCGTTTTACGGGGAGAAATGCCCGGCAGGGCAATGAGGGGCGGTGCCACCGCTTCGATACCTTGCATCTGACCCAATCTCCCTCCCGAATTCATGCCGTTCCCAATCCTGCACCCGGCGCCGCCCGCCTGCCGTTAGCTCCTCTCCAGAACGGGAGGAAGCTCACCCCGCCTCGCAGACACGCCGGCGGAAGCGCGCCTGATGATAGGTGCAGTAGCTTTTCATCGCCCTTGTGCGCATGCCGCAGCACAGCATGTGGACGCCCGGCCGGCCGCCGGGCGCGTCGTTTTCCGGATTTTGCTCCAGCGCCAGGTCGAGCGGAGCGCGGCAGCGGCCGAACAGGCAGTCGACGAAGCGCATTGCCACGCCATGCGGCTGGCGGCCGATCGGGCTTCGCTGCGGCACCGGCACCTCCAGGCGGTAGGCTTGCCCGTCCGCCATCAGCACGCCGGCCTCGCGTGCTGCGAGGCGTTCCGCACCTTCACCCTTCGGCACGCGCTTGCGTCCGGCCTTGGCGGCGCGGTCGGCGGCCTTGTCATTCGCCCTCTCGGCTGCCGCGATGCGCTTGCTGTTGGCAAAACCGATCGAACTCAGCATGGCGTTACGGTGAACGATGCCGATGATGGCGTCGCGCGACACCGGGCTGCCTCGCGACGCGCTGAACCGAGCCGCGATGCGCGAGGCGGAAAGTCCGTCCGTCAGCCAGCCGGCGATCGCCTGCAATTCCTTGTCGCCGTAAAGTGCCATATCTGGTCTCCGTCCATTGCGCGGCCGCGGCAGCGCGCGACGCCGCCGGCGAGTATCGGTGTCGGCCCGCCGCAGGCGGTGGGCATTGTTGGGTTGGATCCGGCCTGTCGGCCGTTGGATTGGCGGCCTCAGCCCGGCCGGCCGCCCAGCGCGGCGAGGCGCGCCAGCCGCGCCTCTGCCGTCACCCGGTCGGGTGCGAAAACCGCCCTGCCCGTCAGCCTGTCGAGCAGGATCACGGTGCCGTCCTCGGTGCGGATCAGGGAGCGGATCCGCACCGCGCTGAATTGGGGGCCGGAGCCGCGGGGAGCGGCGGCTCCGGCCGTTCCGGCCGCCGGTGACGGGCGGACCGGACGTGCGGCTGATGCATCGGGGCAATCAGCCTCACGCTTCGCCCTGGCCGGGGAGGAGGACAGCCGGGGCGAAAGGGAATGAGCGCTGGCCGGCTCGCGTGAAGCTGGCCTGAGGGCGCTTTCGACTCGTAAGGGGTTGAGCTTTTGCATGAACGGATATAAGCATAACTCAAAAACTTATGCAAGCCATTCTTTCATGGACGAAAGCAGCGCTTGTTGGTCACATGGGCGCCATGGTGAAAACGCAACTGTCGATCAAGGTCGGGGCGGCAATCCGCCAGGCGCGCAAGCAGCGCGGCCTGGTCATGCGCCACATCGCCGAGCACAACGACACCGACGTCGCCGCCGTCGGCAATTGGGAAACCGGTCGCAACCTGCCCAAGACGGAAAACCTCCTGAAGACTGCCGCCTTTCTGCGTGTCGACCCGGTCGCGCTCGGCAAGGGCGAGGTGGTTTTCCTCGACGATGCCGGACCGGTCAACGACGCCGAGATCGTCACCGACGCCGGGCCGCCCCCCGCCGGGCCGATGGACATCCAGGTGCTGGGCGCCGCCGTTGGCGGCGACGACGGCGATTTCACCTTCAACGGCGAGCCCGCCGGCTACGTCCAGCGCCCACCCGGCATCCGCAACCTGGCCAAGGTGTTCGCGCTGCACGTGCTGTCGGATTCCATGGTACCCCGTTACGAGCCCGGAGACCTGATCTATTGCGGCGGCCGCGATGCCGTCCCGGGCGATCACGTGGTGATCGAAACGTTCCCGGAAGAGAACGAACGCAACGGCAAGGCCTTCATCAAGAAATTGGTCAAGCGCACCGCCGCCGAACTGGTGGTCGAACAGTACAATCCGCCGAAGACGTTGACCTTCAACCGCTACGCCATCAAGCAGGTCTGGCGGGTCATTCCGTTGAAGGAATTGCTGGGCTATTGAGGGCGACGGGGCAATTCTTCCTCCCACAAGGAGAGCAGGCAAAACCCAGCGTCGATGCCACCCTCAAGCCTGTCTCGATCCCTCCAACGGCATCTCGCGCTCGCTCAGCATTAGCGCCTCGCTGCGCACGCGCTGGCGCTCGTCGATAAACGCCGCCCGGATCTGGATCGCCGTGCCCGGCAGCCCGTCGGCGCGGCAGGCCGAGCAGACCAGCCGGCCCGAAAGCGCTGCCAGCGGCGTATTCCCAGTCACGCCGAAGCGCCGCAGCTGATCGGGCTTCCACCACCTGTTGCGGCCGCAATCGGCGCATTCGACCGATATCGAAACGACATCCGCAATCACTGATCCCTTGCCCGTCAATGCCATCGCGGCCCGCCTCTTTGTTCCTTGTTTGTTCGCATATTCCTGTGTTTTGAAACGAGAGTCGAGTCGCATCTTTCAGGGCTCCGCAAAAGTTTCTCTTTCGCCAGTTTTTGAGTTATGCTTCTATATGGCTTGCAAAGCCGAGTCGACGCGCGTGCAGCACCCCGGGAGAGACGATGGACGCCCTTGCCGCCGATTTCGCTCACGCCTGCGGCTATGACGGCGATAGTCACGCCCTTATCGAGGCTTTCGCGAGAATCCGCGAACACGGCATCCGCCAGGCGCGCCTCGGCCATTTCAGGCGCAAGGCGGTCGTCGACGCGCTGAAACAATCGGAAGCACTTTTCCTGGCGGCGATCGGCCCGGCGCTATCGGCACAGGAAGCCATCGAGGACGCCGTCCGCTTCCTCGCCTTCTGGCGCAACATGCCGCGCTGGCGCCAGGAGCGGCGCCTGGCGGACCTCGCCAGGGCGAGGCAACAACGCCTGCTGGCGCGCTTCTTCCGCCGCTACGGCCACCGCATTTGGGCCTTGGAGGCGGCATAGGCGGGCTCGCCAAGCCGTCGGCGACCACACTGCGCCACGAGAGAGACGCAGCCACGAGAAGGACTGGGCAATGCCGCCATTTGCGGGTTCCCATCCGCGCGTTTTCTTCCTAGATTGCCTGCGGGTGGCTGATCGTTCGACGTGCATATCAGGGAATGTTCAAGACTGCCCGTTCAAGAGTCCAGGCCTGGATGACGGCAGGCGCGGGAACCATCGCCGCGCTGTTGGCGGCCGGCCTCATGGGCGCCTTTGGCGCCCTGCCCGCTCACCCTCCGCCGCAACTGCCGTCCGATGCCGCCATCGATGCCGGCCGCTGGCGCATCAAACCGGTGCGTGCCTATGTCAGCCATGCCGACATCCATGGCGTGCCGCTGAAACCGGGCCAGAAGGCACTGGTGCTGGAGGCCGACATGACCAACCGCACGGCCGAATCCAACAAGGCCTATTTCGCTGTCTTCAAGCCGGAGGGAATCACCCTGCCGGACTCGATGCCGATGATCGCCCTGATACGCGATTCGACCCTGGCGCCGGAACTGCACCCCGGCATGACCGAGCGCCTGGCCTATGTCTGGCCGCTGGCCGGCGACGCCGCCGTGCCGCCGACGCTCGCCTTCGGCGTCACCGCGGAGATCTTCAAGCCGCGCGACAATCTCTACGGCACGCCCGGCTGGTACAATCCCTACCGTCTCGGCACCGTGACCTTGCCGCTCGCCGATATGCCGGCAACGGACACGCCGGGAGCCGGCTCATGAGGATGCGGGTCCTCGGCAATCTCGCGATTCTCGCCGCCACCGTGGCGCTGAGCTACGGTATGCAGCTTTCCAAGCCGCATTATGCCGACCTCACCGCGCCCATCCCGGTCGACGGCGCCATGCACGACACGGTGCGGGCACGCAGCTTCGACGTGCGGCTTGACGAGGTTGTCTTTGCCCGCGCGCTGAAGACCAACCAGTTCGGGCAGCAAAAGCTTTTGACGACGAGCGGCGTGTGGGCGGTGGTGACGACCAGCCTCACCGCGACCGACGCCTCCATCACGGTCGCGGACGGCACCTGGCAAGGTCCGACCGGTCTGCGCTACCGCCAGACGGAGCGGCTGGGCTATCGCCAGGACATGCCGCCGCACGGCGTCGATCCCGGCTTGCAAAAACGCGGCCTGTTCGTCTTCGAAGTACCGCCCGACCAGATCGGCGGCGCCAGGCTGCTGGTCTCGGAACGCCAATTCGGCGCGCTCGACGCGCAGGCCCGCATCAGCTTCGACGGGTTGTCTGCCGGCGCCGATGGACAACCGGCCGGCATCCTGCCGCAATACGATCTGGATGCACCACCGGGCCAGACTTCTCCGGGCCAGACACCGCAGGGCAAGCCATGAGCGCCGTCGCGACCGACATGGGGCCGGCCGCCGAGCGGCAGGTCGAGAAAAAATGGCGCAGGCGCAGCCTGGCGGCGCTTGTCATCCTGCTGCCGCTGGCGCTGGCAGAAACCAGCCATGACAGCTTGCGCGAATGGCTGGGCGGCGAAGACCTCATCGCCAGGGATGTCGAGTTTGGCCAGTCCGCGCACTTCGGCGGCAGCGACTGGAAGCTGGCGGACCTGCGCGGCGGCAAGGCCGGCCGCTTGCCCGATCAGGCCTTCGCCGTCATCGCCACCTTCTCCGTCACCGTCGGCGATCCCGACTTGCAGAAGCAATGGCTGGGCTGCAGGCTGATGCTGACCGATGCCGCCGGCCGCCGCTGGCTCCCCGACATGATTTCGGGCGTCAGACTGCCGGACGGCGTGATGAACTGCACCTCGGCGATCTTCTCCGGCGCCAAGACAGGCGACGTCATCACCATCGGCGACACCTTCATCGTGCCGGAGGATGCCATCAAGACCATCCGTCCCGCCATTGGGCTGGGAAGCGGGCGGCCGTGGTACCTGCGGTTTCAACGGCCGCCGAAGTAGCGACAGCGCCGGCAGTCCGGAGTCACGGCACGGCGATCAACAGGACGTAGGCAACAAAGACGACGAGGTGAGCAAGTCCGGTGAGAACCGTCGTGCGTCCGGTACTGAAACTTACGACACTCACCGCAAGGGCCAGAACCAGCAAAATCACGTCGCTCGGACCGAGACCGAGGTTGAGCGACTTTCCGGTGATGAGGCTGGCCGCCGCCACTGCCGGGATCGTCAGTCCGATGGTCGCGCACGCCGAGCCCAAAGCGACGTTCAATGCGCGCTGGAGCTCATTCCCCCACGATGCCTTGATGGCGGAGATCGCCTCGGGGAGCAGCACGACAAACGCAATCATCGCGCCGACGATCGCATCCGATTGCGGGATCTGCAGGTAGGTAAGGCCATCTTCAACGCCAGCCGCGACCCGTTCCGTCAGCAGGACGATCCCGACCAGTCCCAGAAGCAGGAAGACGAAATGCGTTGGCACGCCGTGGACCTGCGGAGAATGGCTTTCCGGAGCGCTTTCACGGACCTGCACCTCCAGGAAGTCCTCTTTCTGGCTGTAGCTCTGGGCGAAAACGAAACTGCCGTAGAGCAAGAGCGACAGCAGCGCGACGAAGGCCAGTTGCGTGGGAGAAAATGTCCCGGGGCTGGTGGCAAGCGTATAGTTCGGGAGCACCATCGTCAGCACCGTGATCGCGGTCAGCACCGAAAGAAAGGAACTTGTGCCTTGCCTTCGGATGTCCTGGTGGCGGTGCCGCCACCCGCCAAGTGTCAGGCACAGCCCCACGATGCCGGTGCAAACGATCATGACCGTGGAGAACACGGATTCTCGCGCCAGGGTCGGATTGTTGGCGCCATGTCGCATCATCGAGACGATGATCGACACTTCGATCGTCGTTACGGCCAAGGTAAGGACCAGGGTGCCGTACGGCTGTCCAACACGTCGGGCTATCGCCTCCGCATGTCGCACCACGGCAAAGACGGTTGCCAAGGTAAGGACGATCGATATGCCGGCAACGATCACCACAATCGCCGTCCGATCTTCGATCGGCTCTATGTTCGATTGCAATATCAACGCCAGCGCGCAGCAGACCACAGGCAGGCCGAAGGTCATTGCCTCACTTCGACGGCGGAAGAAGTAAGTCATGGCATTCTCTTCGATCTTGCGAGTGCAAACAGGCGGTCTGTTTACGAGACCAGGAAAGATCGCACTTTCGCCCCATCACACGTACATGGCAAGGCGCGACAAGGATACGCTACGGTCATTCCCGTCGCTATCGGGAACGACCGCCCCCCTTCGAAAGCGAGAACGCCGTCTCCAGCACCGCGGCGAGGAAGCAGATGCGCAGCGGCTCGACCAGGATGCCGGTGGAGGAATCCTGGAACGGGCTGCCGAACAACAGCGTCACGCCATGCGACAGGATCTGCCAGACGTCGAGCTCGTGCGGGCCGATCAGCCGCGTCGCGCCGAGCCACAGCCAGGCCGCGCCCCAGTCGAGCAGGCGATAGCCGACGATCAGCGTACACAGCAATACGAGGCTGGAACTCACCGTCAGCCGCACGCCATTGGCGATCGGCAGATAGCGCGAGCGGTAGCCGGCGACGAAATGCTCGACGAAATCGCGCAGGAATCTCGGCAGGCCGGCATAGCGCTTGCCGACGCGTTCCAGCCGGCCGTGCACGCGCATCAGTGCCGTATCGTCGCGCACATCATAGCCATAGATCAGCGCCGCCATCACCAGCCAGATCAGCGGCAACAGCATGTAGAAGAACAGGTTGACGGCGATCGTCGAGGGCGCGATCGAGGTGATCTCGACCGGCACCATCGGCGCGGCCGTCGCCGCCGGCACCGGTCTCGCCAGCCCGTCGGCCGACGCCTGCAGAACCGACCAGAAATTGCGGCTCATCAGCCATTGCAGCGCGCTGTCCTTCCAGCGGCTGATGACGTAGAGGCCGACGAAGATCCAGTTGGTCTCGCAGATCACCACCACGATCTGCCAGAACGAGGCGGCGCCCGTTTTCGCCTGCATGAACTTGGCCAGCCGGCGCACCAGCCAGGACACCGCCACCGAGACCAGCAGCCAGCGCGAATCCAGCACGTCCAGAACATTGGCGCTCTGGCCGAAGCCGGCCTGGTCGAGCGTTTCGCGCGAATATTGCCGCACGATGTCGCCGAGGAACCCCCAGGCCGCGTAATAGGCGAAGAAGGGCAACAGCGCGATGGTGATCATGCGCACCAGCCGCGAACCGCGCCGGTCCGCGGTTCCCTGCCCCTCGGCGACCGTGGCCTTTTCCGCGCCACGCTGCGCGGCCAGCACATGGGGCAAGCCGGGACGCAGCACATGGAACATCGCCACCGTCACCACCAGTTGCGCCAGCGCCACTAGCGTCAGCATGGCGAGCCCGGCGAAATGGTTTGCGAGCGCCACCTTGGCCGCCAGTTGCAGCAAGAGATCGCCGGCCAGAACACCGGCCAGCACCAGCACGACGAGCTGCGGCCAGAACCGCCGCAGCAGCGAAAAACTCAAGCTGATCGGTCTGATGATATCGGCAAACATGAGGTTCTCTCAGAATGCCACCCGCCCGAAATCCTTCTAGCAAAGGGGGGTTGTTTTGCAAGAAAGGTGGCGAGCTCTCCTGCCAGAGCGGCGATTTCCCCTTCTCCGACGACAAGGGAGAAGGAATTAGCGCCTCACCCGCGACTTCAGCCAGCGATCGAACGCCACCGCCAGGATCAGGATTAGGCCGATGACGATGCTTTGCGTGTACGACGAGACGTTGTTGAACTGGAGCCCGTTCTGCAGCACGCCGATCAGGGCGGCGCCCACCACGGTGCCGCCCACCGAGCCGATGCCGCCGAACAGCGAGGTACCGCCGATGACGACGGCCGAAATGACCGTCAGCTCGTAGCCGATGCCGGCCACCGCTTCGGACGAATTCAGCCTGGCCGACAGCACGAAGGCGGCGAGCCCGGCGAAGAAGCCGACGATCACATAGACCGAGACCAGGATGCGGTCGACGCGCAAGCCCGACAGCCGTGCGGCCTCGGCATTGCCGCCGACGGCGTAGACGGCGCGTCCATAGCGCGTGTAGCGTAGCACGATGTGGCACAGGATGGCGGCCGCCGCGAAGATGATCGCCGGCACCGGCACGGGGCCGATCAGCCCGGTGCCGAACCACCGCATAGAAGCGTCGAAGCCCGAGATCGGGCCGCCATTGGAGATGGTCAGCGTCAGGCCGCGAAACACGGTGAGCCCGCCAAGCGTGACGACGAAGGGCGGCACTTTCAGCCTGGTGATGGCAAAGCCCTGAACACCGCCGGCCACCGCCCCCACCACCACGGCGGCTAGCAGCGCCGCGAACCAGCCATAGCCCTGCGTTCCCGACGTCGACAGCGACAGCGTGTTGGCAGTACCGCCCTTGGCAACCACGGCCGCCACCATGCCGCAGAAGGCGAGCAGCGAGCCGACCGAGAGATCGATGCCGGCGGTAAGGATGACGAAGGTCATGCCGAGCGCGATCAACCCGGTGATCGATATCTGGCGGGTGATGTTGAACAGATTGATCGGATCGATGAAGCTCGGCTTCAGCACGGTGAAGACGACCACCAGCGCCGCCAGGAATAGCAGCGGCCCGAAATTCATCAAGAGCCGCGCAATGCTGATGCCGCCACGCCGGCTCTGCTCCTCGGCCACGCTCATCGTGCCTCCTCCTCAACCGCTCCCGGCTGGTCGAGCGCCATCAGTTCCATCAGTTTTTCCTCGCTTGCCTCGATGCCTGGCATCTGCCCGGTGATGCGCCCCTTGCGCATGGTCACGATCCGGTCCGACACAGCCAGCACTTCGGGCAGCTCGGACGAAATCATCATCACCGCTATGCCGCGCGCTGCCAATTGCACCAGGATCTGGTGCACCTCGGCCTTGGCGCCGACATCAACGCCGCGCGTCGGCTCGTCGACGATCAGCACCTTGGGGTCGCGCGCCAGCCAGCGCGCCAGGATCACCTTCTGCTGGTTGCCGCCTGACAGGCCCTCGATCGCCTGCTCGGCCGACGCCATGCGGATCGATAGCATTTTCCGGAACCCCGCCAGCGCATCGCGCTCGCGCCGCTCGGCCATGAAGCCGAAGCCATTGCTGAACCGCCCGAGCGAGGCGACGGAGAAATTCGGCAGGATGCCGAGCGCGGCGAAGATCGCCTGATGCTTGCGATCCTCAGGCACCAGGCCGATGCCGAGCGCTATGGCATCCGCCGGCGAGGCCGGCGCGATGGGCCTGCCGTTGAGCGTGATCGTGCCGCCCGCGATCCGGTCGGCGCCGAAGATGGCGCGCGCCAGCTCCGTGCGACCCGAGCCGACGAGGCCGGCGACACCCAGGATCTCGCCGGCCTTGAGGTCGATATCGACGCCGTCGAGCACGATGGCGTGCGGCGCTTCGGGATCGCGCACCGTGCGCAACCCGCGCACCGACAGCACGACGTCGCCGGCCACCGTGCGCTGCGCCGGCCGCGCATAGAGCTCGGACGCCGCGCGGCCGACCATTTTATCGATGATGCGCGGCAATCGGATCGGCCCGCCTTCGCGGTCGAGATTGCCGGCCAACCTGCCGTCCCGGAGCACCGTCATGCGGTCGCAGATGGCGGCGGCCTCCTCCAGCCGATGGGTGACGAACATGATGGCGACATGGTCCTTGCGCAGCCTGTCCATGATCGACAGCAGCCGCTGCACCTCTGTCTCGGTCAGCGCTGATGTCGGCTCGTCCATGATGATCAGCCGGCTCTTCAGCGACAGCGCCCGTGCAATCTCGACGAGCTGCTGCTCGGCCACCGAAAGCGCCGAGACCGGCGTCATCGGATCGATCGTGAGGCCGACGCGGGCGATGATGGTGCGGGAGTCCTGCTCCATCTTGCGCCAGGAGACGAGGCCGAGCGGACCGGTCGGGGCGCGGCCGATGAAGATGTTCTCCGCCACCGTCAGCGTCGGGATCAGGCTGAGCTCCTGGTAGATGGTGACGATACCTAGCCGCTTGGCATCCTGCGGGCTCGACGGCCGGTAGTCGGCGCCGTCGAAAATGATATGGCCGCTGGAAGGCGGCATGACGCCCGACAGGATTTTCAGCAGCGTCGATTTGCCGGCGCCGTTTTCGCCGAGCAGGCCGAGGATTTCGCCGGGCCTGACGTCGAGCGAGACATCGTTCAGCGCGGTGACGCCGGCGAAACGCTTGGTGACGCCTTCGACGGCGAGCAGGACGGGTGCGGCTTCAGCCATGGAATGGGTGCTTCCCTCGATGCAGTTTCCGGACCCGTCGGCGCGTGAACACCCCCCTCTGTCCTGCCGGACATCTCCCCCGCAAGGGGGGAGATTGGCTGTCTGTTCCGCATTCGCCAATTTTCAACGCCGCAATGAGAATGCGGACATCGACACTGCCCATCTCCCCCTTGCGGGGGAGATGGCCGGCAGGCCAGAGGGGGTGCTGCCCCGCCGACCTCTCCATGCGAGCTCACTTCGTCTCGTTCAGCCTCTCGGCCTTGTCGAGATTGTCCTTGCCGATGACGATCGGCGTCAACAGCACCAGCTTCTCCTTCGGCTCCGTCTTGTCCCTGGCGTAGGCGACGGCGATCTGCACGGCGGTGCGCGACTGCTGGCCCGGGAACTGTTCGACCGTGCCGGCGAGCTTGCCGTCGCGGACCGCGACCAGCGCTTCCGGCAGCGCATCGAAGCCGTAGATCTTGACGTCGGTGAAGTTGCGCGCCGCGCAGGCTTCGAGCGCGCCCAGCGCCATGTCGTCATTGGCACAGACGATCGCGTCCGGCTTGCCGTTGGCGGCAAGGCCGGCTTCCGTCACCGACAGCGCCTCGGCGCGGGCGAAATTGGCGGTCTGCTCGAAGACGATCTGGTACTTGTCCTTCAAGGGATCGAGCACATTGTGCACGCCCTTGTTGCGGTCGATCGCCGGCCCGGCGCCGGGTTGGCCCTGGAGGTGGAACAGTTTCGCGCCGTTGGGGAACGCCGCCACCACGGCCTGCGCTTCCGCCTCGCCGCCCTTGACGTTGTCGGCGCCGACATGGGCGAGGATGCCCTCGACGCCGTCGACGCGGCGGTCGATCGTCACCACGGGAACGCCGGCCTTGACCGCTTCCTCGATGGCCGGCGCCAGCGCGTTGACGTCGAGCGGCGAGATCACGATGGCGTTGACCTTCTGCACCAGGGCCGCCTCGATGTCGGCGGTCTGCTTGGTGGCCGAGTTCTGGCCATCGCTCTCGGTCAGGTTGACGCCTTGCGTGGCGGCTTCCGCCTTGATCTCGTTCAGCATGTGCACGAAGAACGGAAAGCCGAGACTGGGCACCGAGCCGAGAATGGTGAGCTTGTCCTGCGCAAATACCGAGGGCGCGGCAAGCACCATCGCGCCCGCGGCCACGGACGTCATCAGGAATTCACGTCTGTTCATGGGATCCTCCTCCACAAGAACGCACGGCCCCGGAAACCGGGACGGTTTCAGGAAGGATCATGCGTCGGTTCAAAGTGTTGGAGCATCCTCCTTGCGTTTGCTAACGCATGCCGCTCCAGCTGATCGCCGTTGCAAAAACTGCCTCCCGTCGGCACCAGCAAACGGATGCTAGCCCAGGCTCAACCATTTGTGCAACATCGATATAACAGGCCCAGTCGGCAATGGTCGGAATTTGGATGAGCCGGGTGCCCAGCTTCCATTCTCCGGCGCTGGCCCTAGTTTGAACCGCGCCTGAGCCCATTCCCTGGAGACACCCGCATGAAACCGCACATCATCTGCCATATGATCGCGTCGCTGGACGGCAGTCTCCACCCGAGCCGCTACACGGCCAGCCCGGACGGAACCCGGGCCGAATGGTCGAGCCTCTACGAGCATATCCATAATGATTTTGCGGGCGACGGCTGGATCGTCGGCCGCGTCACCATGGCCGAGATGAGCAAGGCCGGCGCGCACCCGCCGGCCGATGCGGGCAAGGTCGACCGACCCTATCATGTCGCGCAAACCGGTACCGGAAGCTACGCGGTGGCGCTCGATCCATCGGGCAAGCTCCACTTTTCCAAACCCGACATTGGCGGCGACCATGTCGTGGTGCTGCTTGGGCACGATGTCGCCGACAGCCACCTGGCCGAGCTCGCCGCCGACGGCGTGTCCTATATCGTGGCGGAGACGGCCGACATGGATCTCGGCCGGATGCTCGAAGTTCTCAACCGCGAATTCGCCATTCGCCGGCTGCTGCTCGAGGGCGGCGCCGGCATCAACGGCTCCTTCTTCGCGGACGGCCTTGTCGATGAGCTCAGCCTTCTCGTCGCTCCCGCTCTTGATGGGCGGGCGGCGAACCAGGGTTTCGTCGAATTCGGCGAAACCGGCCTCGCGGGCAAGATGCAACTGTCGCTCAAAAGCTGCGAAGCCCTCGCCCACGGGCTCGTCCATTTGCGCTACGCCGTCGGCTGACGACGCTTTATCGGCGGGTCATGCGTCGTACCGCATGGCCTCGAGATCGGCGATCAGCGTCGGGCCGGTCGGCTGCCAGCCGAGCCGCGCCTGGGTCAGCGCGCTGGAGGCCGGCAGATCCATCGGGGCGAACATCGCCATCCAGCCGAAGTGCTCCGCCGCCTGTTCCGGCGCGATCGAAACCACCGGCACGTTGAGGCCCCGCCCGATCACCTCGGCGATCGCGCGCACTTCGACGCCCTCCTCGCCGACCGCGTGATAGCGCGCGCCGGGCTGCCGCTTTTCCACCGCCAGCCGGTAGAGGCGCGCCGCGTCCACGAGATGGCCCGCCGCATGGCGGTTGCGGCCCTCGCCGACATAGGCCGAAACGCCTTTCTGGCGCACGATTTCGATGAGCGGCGTGATGAGCCCTTGCTTGACCGGGTTGTGAACCTGCGGCAGCCGCACCACCGAGACGTTGACGCCGGCTTCCAGCAAGGCATTGCCGGCGAGCTCCGAGGCGATGCGCGGATTGGGATGGCTGGCGTTGAAGACGTCCTCGCTGGCAAGCTCGCCATGTCCGGGGCTGCCCACGCCGACGCCGGAAGTGATCACCAGCGGCCGGTCGGATCCGGCCAATGCCTGGCCGAGTGCCGCGATGACACGGCTATCCTTCTCGCAATTCTCGGCAAACCGCGAAAAATCATGGTCGAACGCCGTGTGGATCACCGCTTCCGCCTTTGCCGCGCCGTCGCGCAGGCCCTCGGGATCCTCGAGCGTTCCCCGATGCACTTCGGCGCCCGCCGCTGTCAGCGCTTCGGCCCCCGCTTCGGAGCGGGTGACGCCGACCACCTGATGGCCCGCCTTGATGAGCTCGGCAACGAGCGCCGAGCCGATGAAACCGGTCGCGCCGGTCAAAAAGATACGCATGCGAATTCTCCTGCACGATTGCCTGCGCAGTATCGCCGGTCTATTATTCCATTAAAGTAGTGATCTTATCGTGGTATAATGGCTAACAGGATGCCCACCAATTCCGCCGGTTCGCTCGCGGCGTTTCTGAGAGACCGGCGCACCCGGCTCGATCCGGCCTCGTTCGGATTTTCAGGGCGCCGGCGCACGCCGGGGCTGCGCCGGGAGGAAGTGGCCCAGCGCGCCAACATCAGCCCGACCTGGTACACATGGCTGGAGCAGGGTCGTGGCGGCGCGCCTTCGGCCGATGTGCTGAACCGCATCGCCAAGGGGCTGATGCTGACCGAGGCCGAGCGCGAGCACCTTTTCATGCTCGGGCTCGGACGCCCGCCCGAGGTCCGCTATATCGGCGCGGAAGGCATCAGCCCCCGGCTGCAGCGCCTCCTCGACACGCTTGAAGCGAGTCCCGCCTTGGTCAGGACCGCTACCTGGGATGTCGTTGCCTGGAACCGCGCCGCCCAAGTCGTGCTGACCGATTACAGCGCCCTGCCCGCAGACCAGCGCAACATTTTGCGCTTCATGTTCCGCAGCCCGGCCATCCGCGAAAAGCAGCACGACTGGGAAAACCTCGCCCGTTTCGTGGTGGGCGCCTTCCGCGCCGACGCGGCGCGTGCCGGCGCGGTGTCCGAGGTACGCGAACTCGTCGACGAACTGTGCAGCGCCAGCCCCGAATTCGCCGCCCTGTGGCGCGAGAACGACGTGCTCAGCCATGGCGACGGAACCAAGCGACTGAAGCACCCCGTGCTCGGCGACATCGAGCTGGAATATTCGGGATTCGCGGTCGACGGCCGCCCGGATCTGAGCCTGACCGTCTACAATCCGGTCGACAGCGCGGTCGCGGAGCGGATTCGCGAGCTGGCGAAGCGCGCCAAGGTGTCATTGGACCCGCCGCGATGATCCCTGCTCGTTCCTGGAACATTCCAGAAATGCGCAGCGGGTTGCGTCCTGCCATGCGTCCCATGAAACCGTCATCGCGGCGCCTTACCACCGCATCCCGCCGACAAAGTCGATGAATGCCCGCAGCGGCGCCGGGATGAGCCGGCGGCCCGGGTAATAGAGGAACGGGCCGGAAAACTCCTGCCACCAGGGCTCCAGCACCGGCTCGAGCCGGCCATCGTCGAAATAGGGGCGCAGCCAGTCCTCGAACAGCGAGACGATGCCGCCGCCGGCGACCGCCACATCGAGCGCAAGCGCCATAGCCGTGCCGGTGCTGACCAGCAGCGGCCCGGTCGGCTCGACGCTCACTATCTCGCCGTCGCGCTCGAACTCCCAGGGCGGCGTCAGGCCGCTGGCGAAGCGGCCGCGCAGGCATGCGTGATTGAGCAGGTCGCGCGGATGGTCGGGCCGGCCACGCCTGTCGAGATAGGCCGTTGCGGCAGCGGTGGCGAAGCGCTGCCGGCGCGGGCCGATCGGTATGGCGATCATGTCCTGCTCCAGCCGCTCGTCATAGCGGATGCCGGCATCGCAGCCGCTCGCCAGTATGTCGACGAAACTGTCCTCGGCGGTCACCTCCAGTCTTATGTCGGGATAGGCGACAAGGAAGGGCGGCAGAAGGCGCGGCAGAACCAGTTTCGCCGCCACGACAGGCACGTTGAGCCGCAGCGTGCCGGCCGGGCGGCCGCGAAAGCCGTTGACGACATCGAGCGCTGCCTCGACCTCGCCGAGCGCGGGGCCCAGCCGCTCCAGCAGTCGCGCGCCGGCCTCGGTCGGAGCGACGCTGCGCGTGGTGCGGTTGAGGAGCCGCACGCCGAGCCCCGTCTCCAGCCGCCGCACCGTTTCGCTGAGGCTGGAGGCGCTGACGCCGCTGATCCTGGCCGCCTCGCGAAAGCCGCCGGCGCGCGCCACCGCCATGAATGCCTGGAGGTCGCCCAGATCCGTCATTGTACGCCTTTCCGCACAGCCTGTGCCGATTGCGCCATATTATCGCGCAGGCGTGCATTGTCTATACCTGGCCGATCCAAAGGAGATTGAGACCATGACCGACATCAGCAAGGCCGGAACCTTCAAGCTCGGCGACCGCACCGTGAAGCGCATGGGCTACGGCGCCATGCAATTGGCCGGACCGGGCGTGTTCGGCCCGCCGAAAGACCATGACGGTGCACTCGCCGTGCTGCGCGAGGCGGTGGCGAGCGGTATCGACCATATCGATACCAGCGATTTCTACGGTCCGCACGTCACCAACCTGATCATCCGCGAGGCGCTGCACCCCTATCCCGCCAATCTCACGATTGTCACCAAGGTCAGTGCCCGGCGCGGCGCCGATGCATCGTGGATCCCCGCAATGTCGCCGCAGGAACTGACGCAGGCCGTGCACGACAATCTCCGCAATCTGGGACTGGACACCATGGAGGTCGTCAACCTGCGCTCCATGCACGGCATACACGGCCCGGCCGAAGGCTCGCTCGAACCCCAACTGAATACGCTCGCCGAACTGCAGCGTCAGGGTCTGGTGCGCCATATCGGCTTGAGCAATGTCACATCAACCCAGATCGCGCAGGGGCGCGGCATCGTCGACATCGTCTGCGTGCAGAACCAGTACAACATCGCGCATCGCGAGGATGACGCACTGGTCGACGAGCTTGCCGCGGCCGGCATCGCCTATGTGCCGTTCTTCCCGCTCGGCGGCTTCACGCCGCTGCAATCCAGCACGCTGGCCGATGTCGCGCAAAAACTCGGCGCGACGCCCATGCAGGTGGCGCTCGCCTGGCTGCTGCACCGCGCGCCCAACATCCTGCTCATCCCCGGCACCTCGTCCGTCGCGCATCTCAGGCAAAACATGGCGGCGGCGGAGCTGGAGCTGCCAGCCGACGCGCTTGCCGTGCTGAACGGGATCGCGGGCGAGACCGACCAAGCGGCCTGATGTGCCTATACCGCGAGCTGGGCGCTCTACGGCGCCCCCCTCTGTCCTGCCGGACATCTCCCCCACTTGGGGGGAGATCGGCAGCTTGATCGTCGGCTCTCTATTTCTGCAACGTCGAAGATTGGCGAAGGCCGTGATGACGGCCAATCTCCCCACTCGTGGGGAGATGTCCGGCAGGACAGAGGGGGGCGCCGTAGAGCGCGACAGCGGGTGCTGAAACTCCCTCCGCCGGCTTGCGAAGCCAGCCTCGCCCATGCCATCAGTCGACCGAACCGGCGACTGCAAGATGACACCACGGCGGACAGAAAACACCGACAGACCGGCAAGCACCGGCGTCAGCCTCAACCGCGCGCTGTCGAAGCTCGGCCTGTGCTCGCGCACCCAGGCCGAGCGGCTGATCGCCGAGGGCCGCGTGCGCGTCGGTGGCAAGGTCGCGCGCGATGCTTCCCTGCGCGTCGATATGAATCGCGACCGCATCGCCGTCGACGGCGAAAAAATCGTTGCCGAGCGCAAGGTCTATCTCATGCTCAACAAGCCGCGCGGGCTGGTCACGACCCGCGACGACCCGCTCGAGCGCGACACCGTCTATGCCTGTCTTGAAGGGCTTGACCTGCCTTTCGTCTCGCCGGTCGGCCGGCTGGACAAGGCGAGCGAAGGCCTGCTGCTGATGACCAACGACACGCGCTTCGCCAACCGGCTGATGGACCCGGCCTCGCACCTGCCCAAGACCTATCATGTTCAGATCGCCACGGTGCCCGACGCGGCGGTGCTGGAAGCGTTGCGCGCCGGCGCGCGTATCGACGGCGAGACCTTGAGCGCCAACTCGATCGAGCTGCTGCGCAGCGGCGGCCGCACCGCCTGGCTGGAGATCGTGCTCGACGAGGGCCGTAATCGCCACATCCGGCGCCTGCTCGCCGCCCACGGCATCGAGGTCAAGCGCCTGATCCGCGTGGCCATTGGCCGCTTGCCGCTCGGCGATCTCGCCAAGGGTATGGCGAGGCATTTGACGCCCGATGAATTGGCGCTGCTGGCGGGGTGAATAGGCGCAGGGTTGGCACTGTCGTTCGGCATATCTGAAAATCGCGCCGGCACTTCCGTCTCCTGACGGAAAGCTGTCAGGAGCCCCGGCCTATAGAAGGCCGGGAGCCCAGCCGCGGCTTCGACGATCAGGGAGCCAATGCGATGAATTTCGTCTCTGTCCGCATCATCACGTCCGATGTCCAGCGCCTCGTGCGCTTCTATGGCGAGATCACCGGCATGCCGGTGACGATGTACACGGAGGATTTCGCCGAACTGGCGACGCCGGCCTGCACGCTGGCGATCGGCAGCACGCGCACCCTGATGCTGTTCGGCAGCGACATCGCCCGCCCAGCCGACAACCGCACGGCCATCATCGAATTCCGAGTCGGCGACGTCGATGCCGAATTTGCCAAGTTGGCGGAAACAATCAAGGGCGCAATTGTCCAGGAGCCTACCACCATGCCCTGGGGCAACCGCTCGCTGCTGTTCCGCGACCCCGACTGCAATCTGGTGAATTTCTTCACGCCGGTAACCGCCGAGGCGATCCGGAAGTTCGACAGCTAGGCCGCCCTACTTCCCGTTCCACTTGCGCACCACCGGCTCGCCGAGGTCATGCTCGTAGCCGAGCACGCTGATGCTGGCCGTATCGAGCACGAACAGCGCGCCGTCCTGCGGCGGCAAGTCGAGCCAGCGGGCGGTGAGCACGCGCAGGAAGTGCGCGCTGGAAAAGATCAGCGTGTCGGCGTTGGCCTCGCGCAGGCGATCGATGATCCTGTCGGCGCGGGCGCCCACATCGGCCGCCGTTTCGCCTTGCGGGCAGCCATCGCGAAAGACGTTCCAGCCCGGCCGTTCGGCCAGGATTTCCCTGGTGGTACGCCCCTCATAGGCGCCGTAGTCCCATTCCTGCAGGTCGTCCATCTTGACGCTTTGCGCCCCGAAGCCGGCAAGCACGCTGGTGTTGTAGGCGCGTTGCGAGGGGCTCGACCACACGGCCGAAAACGGCAGGCCTTTCAGCCGATCCGCCACACCCCGCGCGGCCGCCTCGCCGGCTGCCGTCAGCGGCATGTCGGTGCGGCCGGTGTGCTGGCCCGACAGGCTCCACGCCGTCTCGCCATGTCGGACCAGATGGATTTGAGGAAACGCACTGCTCATGACGGGCCTTTCGAAGTTGCCGCACCTTAGAGGACGATGCGGCGAAGGGGAATCCAGCTGGCGCGAAAGTCCGGGGTGGAACGTTTGGGTGCGGTCCATGAAATGCCCACACATTCCCTGGCCCTGATCCCCGCCGCATTGGCACAATGACTGGGCGCCGGGCATAACTATGTGTGGTCCATAGTTCACCAAGCACGATAGGTCACGATCATCATGTACAAACATCTGCTCATCGCCACCGACGGGTCGGAACTGGCCGATAAGGGCGTTGCCCACGGCCTCGGGCTGGCAAAGGGCCTCGGCGCCGCCGTGACCTTCGTCACCGTCTCGGAACAATTCCCGATCTTCGCCTGGGGCGGCGCCATGGCCGGCTACGCCGCGGGCGATGAGCTGGCCGCCTATCAGGAAGAAGCCCGCAAATACGGCAAGGAGGTGCTCGACAAATGCAAGGCTTCCGCCGAGGGGCTGGGCGTGTCGGCCAAGGTCGTGCACATCGAGGACAGAAGGCCCGCCGAGGCGATCCTGGAACTGTCGCAGACCGAACGCTGCGACCTGATCGTCATGGCCTCGCACGGCCGCCGCGGATTGGGCAGGCTGCTTCTGGGAAGCCAGACGGCGGAAGTCGTATCCTACAGCGAAATCCCGGTCCTGGTGGTGCGGTAGGCCGGGTCCGGCCAGTCGGCGCTCTGCAAGCGGCGCTCAGAACGCCGCCTCGGCCATGAGATAAAATCCAAGCGCCAAGAGCCCGGCGAAGAACACTTTGCGAAAAGTCTCGACGCTCATGCGCTGGCGCAGCGCCTGGCCGACAGCCATGCCGGCGAGCGCAGGCGCCAGCACCGCGACCGAACCCGCCAGCCCGGCCGTCGGCGAGGCCAGGGCGCCGGCCCTGAACAGCCCGATGGCCAGCGCCGCCGTCGACACGGTGAAGGACAGGCCGAGCGCCTGGATCAGCTCTTCCCTGCCCAGCCGCAGCGATTGCAGGTAGGGCACCGCCGGAATGACGAAGACGCCGGTGGCGCCGGTGACCAGGCCAGTTGCCACCCCGACCAGCGGCGATAGCAAGGCCTCGTGGCGTGGCGGCGTTGAGAAGCCGGCCTTGGCGAGGCCGAGAACGGCATAGAGCATCAGTGCCACGCCGAGCGCGCCGGACGCGGCCGCCGTATGCGCGCCGGTGAGCAGGCCGGCGCCGGCAACGGTGCCGATCACCACGCCGGCCATCATCGTCCATAGCCGCCTGACGAGCCCGCCGAACGAAGGACCGGTGAATAATTGCCACAGGTTGGTAGCCAGCGACGGGATCAGCAGAAGCGTGGCCGCCTCGGCCGGCGCCATGGTCACCGCCAGCAGGCCCATCGCCACCGTCGGCAGGCCCATCCCGACCACGCCCTTGACGAAGCCGGCGGCAAGGAAGACGGCGCAGATCCAGGCGACGGCGGCGGCGCTCAGCATGATGGCGTGTCCGGCAGCGGCTCAATCATGGAGCAGCATGTCGGCAGCGTCGATCCCCGCTGCCGGCCCCGCCGGTCCGGCGGCGGCGCTGCTGACAGGGGCGGATGTCATGGCGCATCCTGGCATGCCGGAACCCGAGCGCGCCACGGCCAGAAGGGCGACGGCAACCGCCAGCAGCATCGCCGCGCTTTCAGCGATGCCGAGCCCTTGCCGGTTCGATGCTGGTTTTCTCATCTTGGACCTCCACCGAAACTGTTTGACGAAATTCGCCGTCACCCGCAATGTGGAAATCGCGGCACCAGCCTTCGGCTGAGGCGAAGGCTGGCGCCGCAAGCCGGTCGGCCCGCTGCGCCATCGATCGCGTGATAGCGGCCATCGCCCGGGCTGTCTTGCGGGAGGAAAAAGATGCGCTTCGACCTCGTCGATCTCCGGCTGTTCCTGCTGGTCGCCGAGCGCGGCAGCATCACCCATGGCGCCGAGCTCGCGGGCCTCGCGCTGGCCTCGGCCAGCGCCCGCATCAAGGGCATGGAGGACAGGCTCGGCGCGCCGCTGCTGGAGCGCCGCCGGCGCGGCGTGGTGCCGACCGCCGCCGGCCAGGCACTGCTGCACCACGCGCGCGCGGTGCAGAACCAGATCGAGGCGATGGCCGGCGAGCTCGGCGCCTATGCCACCGGACTGCGCGCGCGGGTCCGCCTGCTCGCCAACACGGCCGCCACCAGCGAGCTTCTGCGCGACAAGCTGCCGGCCTTTCTGGTCGCGCATCCCGGCATCGACATAGAGCTCGATGAGCGCCCCAGCCACGAGATCGCCGAGGCGGTGGCGAGCGGCGCCGCCGATCTTGGCATTGCTGCGACCTGGGCCGGCCTTTCCCATCTCGAACAGAAACCGTTCTTCGTTGACCGGCTGGTGGTGATCGCCGCGCGCAACCGCCCCGGCCTCGAAGGCCGCGCGACCGGCCTCGCCGACATTCTCGGTGAAACCTTTGTCGGCCTGAGCGCCGGCCATCCCTTGCAGGAGCACATCTCCCGCCAAGCCGCGCGCCTGGGCGGTCATCTGCATTTTCGCATCCGCGTGCCCGGCCTCGACAATGTCTGCAGGCTGGTGGCGCAGGGCGCGGGCGTCGCCATCGTGCCGGAAAGCACGGTGCGCCGCTCGGCGCCCAGCCTGCGCAGCCTGCGGCTGACGGACGACTGGGGAACCCGCCAGCTCAATCTCTGCGCCCGCCGCTTCGACACGTTGACGCCGCAGGCCAAGCTGTTGGTGACCGCGCTGGTGTGAAGCCGCCGCCACATGCTGAATTCGCGTGGAATCATGCCTTGCCTTTGAGGAATCCATGAAATAGCTTGTTTGCACATAGGCAAAAAAATCGCCTAGCTTTTTTCGTTTTATGAAAGACGGGGGACTTGCGGGAACATCTCGATCTGACCGATCGGCGGCTGGTCAAACAGCTGTCGCAGGACGCGCAGCCGGGCATCAACCGCCTTGCCGAGATTCTGGCGATCTCGGTGCCGACGGTGCGCACGCGGCTGCGCAACCTGCTCGACCGCAACCTGCTCAAGATCGTCGGGCTCCTGAACCTGACGGAGCGGCCCGAACTGATCTCGGCCATCGTCGGCATCAACGCGCAAGGGCGCGGCCGCGCCCGCGAGCTGGCGCAGCGCATTTCCGAACTGCCCTTCGTCAACTCGGCCTCGGTCGTCACCGGGCGCTTCGACATCATCGTCGACGTGACGGTGGCCGGCGACGTCGCCGATCTCTACCGCGTCACCAGCGAGTTGATCCCGGGCGCCGGCGAGCCGGGCGAGGTCGTGCGCAGCGAGACCTTCGTGGTCATGGCGTCCTGCAACAAATGGGTCAGTCTGCCGGAAGGCTGCTGGTCGGACGACAGCATTCGCAAGGAGCCGGCATGAGGATAGCGGTTCTCGAGAGCCTCGGCCTGCTCAACCCGCTGCTGCATGTGCCGGACGCGCCTTTCTTCGGCGCGTTGCCCAGGCGCGGCATCGCGGTCGCCGAAACGGCGGCCCGGCACTGAGGAGACGGATTTTCGAACGGTGGCCGCCGCTGGCAACGGCGCCGCCGCGCAAAAAGCACCCTGTAGGGTGGACAACAAGACGACAAAAGGAGGAATGCCCAATGAAACCAATGAACATTGCCAAGCTTTTCATCGCCGGCCTCGCACTGGCCGGCCTCACCGCCGCCGCCAGCGCCGGATCGCTCGACGACATCACCAAGCGCGGCGAACTGCGTGTCGCCGTGCAGACACAGGGACCGCCCTTCTCGCTGGTCGGCGCCAATGGCGAACGCACCGGCAGCTCGGTGGAACTGGCCGAACTGATGGCCAAGGAAATGGGCGTCAAGATCACCTTCCTCGACTTCGACTGGGACGGCCTGATCCCGGCGCTGCTTTCGGGCAAGGCCGACCTTCTGGTCGCCGACATGACGCCGACGCTGGCACGCGGCATGAAGGTCGCCTTCACCACGCCTTACATGTATACGGGCAGCACCGTCTTCACCAAGGCCGACGGCAAGTTCAAGACCGCCGACGACTGCAAGGCCAAGGGCACCAAGATCGCCGTGCTGCTCGGCGCCACCGGCGAGAAGGAAGCCAAGGCAGCCTTCCCCGATGCCGACATCAAGAGCTACAAGGGCGGCGGTCCGCTGCTGCTCGACGCCGTCAACAACGGCCAGGCCGATTGCGGCGTCAACGACGTCTCGGCGGTCAAGGGCCAGTCGACGGCCTATCCGGCCGGCACCTTCACAATCATGCCGGACCTCCTCTCGAAGGAGCCGCTTGCCTTCGCCACCCGCTATGACGAGCCGGATCTCCTGATCTGGATGAACCTGTTCCTCAACCAGGTCACCATCGACGGCCGCCTGCAGAAGAACCTCGACTACTGGGTCAATTCGGAAGACTGGAAGAAAGATCACTGATTAGGGATTAGGGAATTAGGGATTAGTGAGTAGCGAATTAGTGAGTAGTGAATAGGGAATTCCGGATCCGCCTCACTACTCACTACTCACTGCTCACTACTCACTACTCCCTAATCACCATTCACGCCCATGCTCGAGAATTTCAGCTTCCGCACCATCGTCGAATACCTGCCCCTGTTCGGGCAGGGCCTGGTCACGACCGTGTGGCTGTCGGCGCTGTCCTTTTTCGGCGCGCTCGCGGTCGGCATCCTGCTGTGCGCGATGAACCTGCAGCGCGGCTGGCTGTTTCGGGTGCCGGCCAAGGCCTATATCGACGCCGTACGCGCCACGCCCTTGCTGGCGCAGCTCTATTTTCTCTATTTCGGCCTGCCGCGCCTCGGTTTCGTGCTGCCCGAACTCGTCGTCGGCATCCTCGCGTTGTCACTGAACAGCGGCGCCTATGTCGCTGAAATCATTCGCGCCGGCATCCTGTCGATCCCGCGCGGCCAGGTTGAGGCCAGTGTTGCTTCGGGCATGACCTATGTCCAGCGCATGCGCCTGGTGGTCTTGCCGCAGGCGTTCAAGGTGACGATCCCGCCGCTGCTGGGACAAGCGATCGTGCTGGTCAAGGATTCGGCGCTCCTGTCGCTGATCTCGGTTGCCGAGCTGACGCGCGCCGGCCAGTTGCTCGCCTCCGACCGTTTCATGCCGGCGGAAGGATTTCTCACCATCGCCGCCTTCTACCTCATGCTCTATTACGGCCTCAAGGGGCTGGCGGTTCTCTCCGGCCGCTGGCTCGGCTCGGCGGGAGCGCGCATATGATCTGGCAGCAGTTGCAAAGCCTTGCGGGCAGCTATCCGCTGGCGCTGCGCGGCCTCGGCATGACCGTGGTGCTGTCGCTGATCAGCCTGGTGCTGGGCACCCTGCTCGGCTTCGGCCTCGGCATCTTGCGGACTGGCGGCAACCGGTTGATCGCCGGCGTGATCGGTGCCTGGGTAGACCTCATCCGGGGCACCCCGTTCCTGGTGCAGATATTCCTGATCTTCTTCATCTTGCCGGAGCTGGGCATCGAGCTCGACGCCTTCACCGCCGGCATCATCGCGCTGACCAACCTCGCCGCCTGCTTCATCTGCGAGATCGTCGCCGCCGGCATCCGTTCGGTTCCGACGGGCCAGGTCGAGGCGGCACTGGCGTCCGGCCTGTCGCGCTGGCAGCGCATGCGCCAGGTGGTGCTACCGCAGGCGATGCGCATCGTGCTGCCGCCGCTGGTCGGGCAATATGTGCTGCTGATCAAAGATTCTTCGGTCGTGTCGGCGATCGGCCTGACCGACCTCACCCGCGTCGGCTGGCTGGTGGTGCAGCGCGTGCCGAACGGCCTGCTGGTGTTCTTCCTCGTCGGCGTCGGCTATTTCATCGTCTGCTATCCGCTGATCATGCTCGCCCGCCGGCTCGAACGGCGCATGGGTGCCGCCCATGGCGAGGTGCAGATATGACATCGAACCCAAAGGTTCTGACCACATGACCAAAACGGGCATGATCGATTTTCGCGGCGTCAACAAATGGTTCGGCCCGCTCAACGTGCTGAGGGACATCACGCTCAGCGTCGAGCCGCGCGAAGTGGTCGTCGTCTGCGGCCCGAGCGGGTCGGGCAAGAGCACGCTTATCCGCTGCATCAACGGGCTGGAGACGATCAAGGACGGCGACCTTGTCGTCGACGGCCAGCGGCTCGGCGACCCCGCCACCAACATGACGAAGCTGCGCACCGAGATCGGCTTCGTCTTCCAGTCCTTCAACCTCTACCCGCACAAGACCGCGCTCGAAAACGTCACGCTGGCGCCGATCCATGTCCGCAAGATCCCGCGCGCCGAGGCCGAGCAGGCCGGCCGCGAACTGCTGGCCAAGGTTGGGCTTGCCGACAAGGTCAACGCCTATCCTGCGCAGCTTTCAGGCGGACAGCAGCAGCGCGTGGCGATCGCCCGCTGTCTCGGCATGCGCCCCAAGATCATGCTGTTCGACGAGCCGACATCCGCGCTCGACCCCGAGATGATTTCGGAAGTGCTCGACGTCATGGTCGCGGTTGCCGAGGAAGGCATGACCATGATGGTGGTGACGCATGAGATGGGCTTTGCCCGCAAGGTCGCCCAGCGCGTGGTGTTCATGGATGCCGGCGCCATCGTCGAAAGCGGCACGCCCGACGAGTTCTTCTCGCACCCCAGGACCGATCGCAGCCGCGCATTCCTGAGCAAGATCCTGCGGCACTGACCGGCGCCGCCGCCTTCAAGTGACCGCCAGCACCTTGCCTGTATCGTGCTGGCGCACGAAATCCACGCGGCGGCCGTCCCAGTGGTAGCTGTAGTGCCTCCCCTGGACGGGAACGGTGATTGCATCCGGCCAGAAGATGCCGATGCACTGCCCGCTTGGCATGCGCACGCTGTTCCACACCAGCCCGTCGCTGCCGGCCGCACGCAAGGCGCGGCCTTCGGCCTGCGAGGCGGTGTAGTCGTCCGGGTCGAGCGCGCCGGGCACCGCGTTGACGTCATCGAGGTCGCGATCGACGCTGCCGATCAGCACGCGGAAATCCGCGGTCCAGCCCGGCTCCTCCTTGGTGGCGCGCATAAAATTCTGGTGGTGGTGGATGGTTTCGGCCAGCGCCACCTCCTCGCTGTCGCCGGCATAGTAGATGCCGTAGCTGCCATCGGAAAACCGCCCGGGCCGCAAGGTCGAGCAATGCACGAAGGGCGCCATCACGAAACTTGCGCCGGGTCCGGACACCCGCCTTTCGGCAGGAACCTTGCCGAGGTCGCCGAGTTCCAGCCGGATGCGCGGATTGGTCTTCTCCTCGACGGCGGCCAGCGCTTCCCAATCGCGTGGGTCGGCAATGTCCTCGAAGAGGTCGATCGGCGGATGGATGGAGCGGATGATGCGGAAGGTCTGGGGCCAGTGGACGCGGCGCCGGACCGCGAGCCCACTCACCATGCACCACGCTCCGCGTCGAGCCATTCGCGCATCGCGGCAAGGTCGGAGATTTCGCCGCGCAGCATCAGGTCGAGCGCCGACTGGCCGCCGAACGTGGCGTTGGGTTTTCGGATCCAGGCATAGCCGCGCGCCGGCTCGGTGAAGAGATAGCGCAAGCCCTTATGGATGCCCATCAGATGCGCCATGCGGGTGCGCAGATCGCGGTCGATCCGACCGATGCCGCCTTCCTTCCAGCGCGCCCAGGTCCGCGCCGACATGCCGCCGAGCAGGATGCAGGCCTCGAGGTCGGTGAGGCCCCACGCCTTGAACAGGTTGACCGTGGTGCGCGCCAGGGCGCCCGCCTCTTCATCCGAGATGGCGCTGCCGACCGCGGCCGGCGTGGTGACGATGGACTGAAGCTGCATTTTCTGCTCCCGCTATTGGCAGACATATAGCATGTATTTGCCAATTGGCAAGGAAACAGGACCAGAGCGGCCACCTAAAAAGGTGGCGCGGCATAACAGACCAGGGTTCCTCGCCCCCACAAAGGTGGGGGAGAGGTGGCTCGGCGAAGCCGAGACGGAGCGGGGGAATGGCGCGGCGTGGATATGCCGTGAAAACCTTCCAGCGCCGCAGCCCCCTCTCCGACCGCTTCGCCGCCACCTCTCCCCCGCTTTGCGGGGCCGAGGAACCCACGTTCTGTGAGGGCGGCTCTTGTCCGCCTACTCCGCCGCCTCATACCCCGCGATACCCTTGATCTCCAGAAAATCCTCCAGCCCGTATTCGGCGTATTCGCGGCCGTTGCCGGATTGCTTGTAGCCGCCGAAGGGCAGGCCGGCGTCCCATTGGGGATAGTTGATGTAGACGTTGCCGGAGCGCATGCGCGCCGCGACGTCGCGCGCCTTCTGGATATCCTTGGCCTGGATATAGGAGGCAAGGCCGTAGACGGTGTCGTTGGCCTGCTCGACCGCCTGCTCGACCGTGTCGTAGGGCATGATGGCCAGCACCGGCCCGAAAATCTCCTCGCGCGCGATGCGCATGTCGTGGGTGACATCGGCGAACACGGTCGGCCTGACATAGTAGCCACGGTTGAGTTCGGCCGGACGGCCGGGGCCGCCCGCGACCAGCGTGGCGCCCTCGTCTATGCCGCTCTGGATCATGTCCTGGATCTTGTCGAACTGGGCCTGGCTGACGACAGGGCCGAGCTTGGTGCCGGGAGCGTCGGCCGGACCGACCACGAACTTTTCCGCCGCCGCCTTGGCGTAGGAAGCCGCCTCGTCATGACGGTCGCGTGGCACGAACATACGGGTTGGCGCGTTGCAGGACTGGCCGCTGTTGCTGAAGCAGCCGGCGACGCCCTTGGTCACGGCGGTGGCGAGGTCGACATCCGGGAACAGGATGTTGGCCGACTTGCCGCCAAGTTCCTGGTGCACGCGCTTGACGGTGTCGGCGGCGGCCTTGGCCACCAATATGCCGGCCCGGGTGGAGCCGGTGAACGACATCATGTCGATATCGGGATGGCTGGACAGCGCCTGGCCGACGCCGGGGCCGTCGCCATTGACGAGGTTGAACACGCCCTTCGGCACGCCGGCCTCGTCGAAGATCTCGGCGAAGATGATGGCGTCGAGCGGCGCGATCTCGGATGGCTTCAGCACCATGGTGCAACCGGCGGCAAGCGCCGGACCCACCTTGCAGGTGATCTGGTTCAGCGGCCAGTTCCATGGCGTGATCAGGCCGACGACGCCGATCGGCTCCTTGACGATCAGCGAGGAGCCCTTGACCTGCCGGAACTGGAAGCTCTTCAGCACTTCCGCCATCTTGGCCAGATGCGCGAGCCCGATGCCGACCTGGCTGTCGAGCGCCATCCGGCGCGGCGCGCCCATCTCGCGTGACACGGCGAGCGCAAGGTCCTGGCTGCGCTTCTTGTAGACCTCGATGACGCGGTTGAGGATGTCGAGCCGTTCCTCGACCGAGGTGAAGCCGAATGTGCCGAAGGCCCGCTTCGCGGCGACCACCGCCTTGTCGACGTCGGCCTTGGAACCAAGCGAAATCTGCGCGAAGCTATCTTCGTTCGACGGATCGATGACATCGATCGTGTTGGGCACGACAGGATCGACCCACGCGCCATCGATGTAGAACTGCAGATTGTGTGACATGATTTCTCCTGAGGGGCGCCGCACAGCCGTCCGGCGTGATATCTGGTTAGAAATAACGATGCGCGAATGGCGGTGTCAAACGCAACCCCGAACTGGTGAGCGAGCCGCGAGCGGTTGAACCAGCCGGGCGGGCGATAGCTGGAATAGAACGAGTTAAAGCAGAGTATGCCCGGCTTCGCCCAGAAGCCGTGTCGCCGCGACCCGATCGGCGGCTTTCACCAGCAGGTGATCGCCGTCGAAAGTCGACACCACGAAAATGCCCAGCTCGTTTTCCGACAGTGGCCTGATGATCGACAACACGATGCCGGTTTCATCGAAAGCGAAAGGTCCTTGGAGCTTGAAGGCGACCCACTCGTCATCCCGCTTGACGCCATCTGGAACGCGATCCTGCAGACAGACGATCGAAAGTTCATCCTCGGTTCTGGTGATGCTGACGAAGCCTGGCCCGTCCGCCCAACCGGGAACGCTCGCTCCAGGCTCGAGCCGCGAAATCGCGTACAGCCCGGGCAGTTGCTTCAGCCTGATTTTGGCAGCCATTGTCGAACTCCGATTGCGGTCTATCCAGCGAGCCTCTTGCTCATATAGACAGTCGTACCGTTCATGAACGGCTCCTCCCGGTCGATCCTATAGCCGTGCCTCTTGTAAAGCGACACATTGGCCGCGAAGGCGCCATTGGTCAGCAGGCGAAGTTCGTTGCGGCCCGCTTCGGCCGCCTTGCGTTCAGCCCGCTCCAGCAACAGCCGGCCGATCCCCCTTCCCTGCGCATGCGGTGCCACGCAGACATTCTCGATCCAGACATGATCGTCGGCTGGCATGGTTTCGATCGCGCCGACGATTTCGCCCTGGTCGGTCGCAAGGTCGAACTCATGCTCTGCAACCGCTATGTCGTAGTCGGCGCGCATGGGCAGCGGTTCGCGGCCGATCAGCGGCACCCATTTGGCATAGGCCAAGCGCACGATGTCCCGGATGGCTGCGGCGTCCGCCGGCCCGGCCTGCCGGAACTGGATGGAAGGATTGATGCTCATCGAGGGCTCCAGACATGAACAGCCCGCCGACGGTTGCGCGGGCGGGGCTGGGAAGAACGAACCGGAATTAACGGGCCACTCCTCGTCGTCGCGCAATCATGCCGCCTCGCAGTGTACAGGTTCGGCGTCGCATGACATTGGCGCGGGGAAGAACGAACATGGCGCCAAGCTGGCGCAGCATGAGTGGCCCGTCAAGCCGACGCCAAGCCACCTTCTGGCGGTGCCCCAGCCTCTTTACCGCGCTGCCTCACCAACCCTGATTAGAGGCATGCCGTATCGGCCCTTGGCCGACGACCGCATTTTGGTCACGTAAGCCGGAAAACCGTCCTGGAAAATCGATCATTCTAACGAAAATAATTCATTGGAAAGATTAGTCGGGGAATGGCATTCCCCGGGCGAAGTCGCCTGGAGCATGACGTTGTCTTCCTTATCCCACATAGCGAACGATATTCCAAAAAGCCTGATTTCCGCCGAACCCGCGCAGCGCCGCAAGGCGCTCGACTCGACCAAGGCCGGACCCGTGCCCGGTATGATATTGGTCGCGATGATCACTGCGGTGGCCTTCTCGGCCCGCAACGTCTCCGGCTTTGCCCTGTTCAGCCCGATGATAATAGCCGTCGTCGCCGGCATGATCTACTCCAACGTGCTCGGCACGCCGGGGCACGCCAAGGCCGGCATCGCGTTTTCGCAGCGCCGGCTGCTGCGCTTCGCCATAGTGCTGCTCGGTTTCCAGCTGACGCTCGGCCAGGTGGTGTCGATCGGCGCCGGCGGTGTCGGCATCGTGGCAGCCACCCTTGGCGCCACCTTCGTCTTCACCATCACGCTCGGCCGGCTGATCGGCGTCGACGCGAAACTGGCGCAGCTGATCGCCGCCGGCACCTCGATCTGCGGTGCCTCGGCAATCGTGGCCACCAACATCGTCACCGACGCGCGCGACGAGGACGTCACCTACGCCGTCGCCTCGATCACCTTGTTCGGCACCGTCGCCATGCTCGGCTTCCCGCTGCTGGCGCCGCTGCTCGGCCTCGACCAGCATGCTTTCGGCCTGTGGGCGGGCGCCTCGATCCATGAGGTGGCGCAGGTCATCGGCGCCGGCTTCCAGAACGGCACCCAGTCGGGCGAGATCGCCACCGTCGCCAAGCTCACCCGCGTCGCCATGCTGGCGCCGATGGTCATCGCGCTGGGCCTGATGGCGCGCCGCAAGAGCAGCAGCGACCAGCAGGCGGCGCGCCCGCCCATGCCATGGTTCGTCGCCGCCTTCGTCGCCGTCGTGGCTCTGAACAGCCTTGTCGCGATACCCGCCGACGTGAAATCGGCGATGGCGCTCGCCACCACCATCATGCTGACCATGGGGCTGGCCGCCATGGGCCTGCAGGCCGATATCTCGCAGCTGCGCTCGCGCGGCCTGCGCCCGCTGGCGCTCGCCTTCTCGGCCTTCCTGTTCATCGGCGGCTTCAGCCTGATGCTGGTGAAGTTGGCCTAGGCCCCAAAGGTAGCGCTCTACGGCGCCCCCTTCTGTCCGGCAGGAAAGCGCCTAATCCTCGAACGAACTGGCCGCGACATAGATCGCGGCCAGCGTTTCGATGCCGGCCTGGTCCGCCTTGTCGAAGCGGCCGGGCAGCGGGCTGTCGAGATCGAGCACGCCGAAGACGCCTTCATCGTCTTCGAGAAGCACGACCAGTTCCGAACGCGAATCGGCGTCGCAGGCGATGTGGCCGGGGAAATCGTGCACGTCCTTGATAAGCATCGAGGTGCCGAGTTCGACCGCCGTGCCGCATACGCCCTTGCCTACGGCAATGCGCACGCAGGCCGGCTTGCCCTGGAACGGACCCAGCACCAATTCCTCGTCCGAGGCCAGGAAATAGAAGCCCGCCCAGTTGAGATCGGGCACCATCTGGAAGATCAGCGCCGCGGTGTTGGCGGCATTGGCAATCGAGTCGCCCTCGCCCTCGAGCAGCGCCTTCAGTTGCGCGGCAAGATCGCGGTAGAACGCGGCCTTGTCCGAAGTGTCGATGGCCTTGGCTGCGAACATGGCTTGTCTCCGAACTGAGAATCGCGGTTCCGTTTTCCGCAGGCTCTGCACCAAACGACCACCGGAACAGTCTACCGTGAATCCTACCCGCCACGAAAGCCGCAAGATCAGGGTCGCCGCCGGCTTCATCGCGGATGCGTCGGGCCGGCTGCTTCTGGTGCGCAAGCGCGGCACCAGCGCCTTCATGCAGCCCGGCGGCAAGATCGAGCCGCGCGAGTCCCCGCTCGATGCTCTGGTGCGTGAATTGCGCGAGGAACTCGGATTGGCGGTCGACCTCGCCACCACCTCCCGGCTCGGCCTGTTCTCGGCCAACGAGCCGGACAGCACGGTCGAGGCGGAATTGTTCGGGCTCTCCATCGACAGCCAGCCGATAGCCGCCCCCGAGATCGAGGAGATCATCTGGCTGGAGCCCGGCTCGACCAGTTCCGTCGAACTTGCGCCGCTGACGCGCGATGTGGTGCTGAGGTTGAGCGGAATGTAGCGGCGGCGGCGCCGCTATTACATCGGACGCTTGGGTTCGCCCTTTTGTGGCATTGCCGGATCGGGCTCGGATTTCTTGTGCTTGTCGGCGGCAATCCTGCGGATGCGGTCGAAGCGGCTTTCCTCTGTCGTTTCGGTCGTGACGACCGTCTGTGGCTTCTGCACGAACACGATCATGGATCGATCTCCTGGGCCAGAGGCCTGCGCGCCGGGGGAGAATCCCCCGGCGATAGTCGTCTCGCCTGCGGCAAAGGCCGGTTCGGCGAGATACGGATCAGGTCTGAAAGACGGCTTTTATGAAACCACCTTCGCGAGCCGGCCGAATCCTAGTAGCCGCCCATGCCGCCACCGCCGCCCGCAGGCGCGGCATCCTTGGCCGGAATGTCCGAGATCATCGCTTCGGCGGTGATCAAAAGCGCGGCGATCGAGCCGGCATCCTGCAACGCGGTGCGCACCACTTTCGCCGGATCGACGATGCCCGCCTTGATCATGTCGACATACGCCTCGTTCTGGGCATCGAAACCCTGGTTGTGATCCTTGCTGTCGGAGAGCTTGCCGACGACAACGGAGCCTTCAACGCCCGAATTCTCGGCGATCTGGCGGAGCGGCGCTTCGAGTGCCCTGAGCACGATCGAGATGCCGGCGGTGACATCGGCATTGGCGCCGTTCAGGCCGGCAAGCGCCGTCCTGGCACGCAGCAGGGCCACGCCGCCGCCCGGCACGATGCCTTCCTCGACCGCCGCGCGCGTGGCGTTCAGCGCGTCGTCGATGCGGTCCTTCTTTTCCTTGACTTCCGACTCGGTGGCGCCGCCGACGCGGATGACGGCAACGCCGCCGGAGAGCTTGGCCAGCCGCTCCTGCAGCTTCTCCTTGTCATAGTCGGAAGTGGTTTCCTCGATCTGGCCCTTGATCTGGGCGACACGCGCCTGAATGGTCGCCTTGGTGCCGGCGCCGTCGATGATCGTGGTGGTGTCCTTTTCGATCAGCACGCGCTTGGCGCGGCCGAGCATCTCGATGGTGACGTTCTCCAGCTTGATACCGAGATCCTCGGAGATCATCTGGCCGGATGTGAGCACCGCGATGTCTTCCAGCATCGCCTTGCGGCGGTCGCCGAAGCCCGGCGCCTTGACGGCCGCGACCTTGAGGCCGCCGCGCAGCTTGTTGACGACCAGCGTCGCCAGAGCCTCGCCTTCGACGTCCTCGGAGATGATCAGCAGCGGCCTGCCGCTCTGCACCACCGCTTCGAGGATCGGCAGCATTGCCTGCAGATTGCCGAGCTTCTTCTCGTGGATGAGAATATAGGGCTCTTCCAGCTCCGCGCGCATCTTGTCGGCATTGGTGACGAAATAGGGCGAGAGATAGCCGCGGTCGAACTGCATGCCTTCGACGACGTCGAGTTCGGTGTTCGCGGTCTTGGCTTCCTCGACGGTGATGACGCCGTCATTTCCGACCTTGTCCATCGCCTTGGCGATCATCTCGCCGACGCTGGCATCGCCATTGGCGGCGATTGTGCCGACCTGCGCGATCTCGGCCGACGACTTGACCTTCTTGGCCTTCGCCTTGATTTCCACGACGACGGCCGCGACGGCCTGGTCGATGCCGCGCTTGAGGTCCATCGGGTTCATGCCGGCGGCAACCAGCTTGGCGCCTTCGCGCAGGATCGAGGCGGCCAGCACCGTGGCAGTGGTGGTGCCGTCGCCGGCGAGGTCGTTGGTCTTCGAGGCCACTTCGCGCACCATCTGCGCGCCCATGTTCTCGAACTTGTCGGCAAGCTCGATTTCCTTGGCGACGGTGACGCCGTCCTTGGTGATGCGCGGCGCCCCATAGGCCTTGTCGATGATGACGTTGCGGCCCTTGGGGCCGAGCGTGACCTTGACCGCATTGGTGAGGATCTCGACGCCGCGCAGCATACGGTCGCGCGCATCGGTGGAGAATTTGATTTCCTTGGCAGACATGATTTTATCCAGTTCGCATTTGGAGTGGAGCCGTCACCGCGCAGAGGCGCGGCGCTTCAGTCAGGCGGCCTTCTTGGCTTCGACGCTCTTTTCGATAACGCCCATGATGTCGGCTTCCTTCATGATCAGAAGATCCTCGCCGTCGATCTTGACCTCCGTGCCCGACCATTTGCCGAACAGGATCAAGTCGCCGGCCTTGACGTCGAGCGGAACAAGTGCGCCGTTTTCGTCGCGGGCGCCGGGACCAACCGCGATCACTTCGCCTTCCTGCGGCTTTTCCTTGGCATTGTCGGGAATGATGATGCCGCCCTTGGATTTGATATCGCCTTCGGCGCGCCGGATGACGACGCGGTCGTGGAGTGGCCGAAATTTCATGAGAACTTCTTTCTGGGGCCGGCATAGGCGGCCGCCCCCTTCTATAGGCTCTTTGGCACTCGATAGATAGGAGTGCCAAAATTTATTCCGAGCGGATATTGAATAATCATAGTATTATTTCGGCGCCCGGTTTCATCGGGTCGGAAAACGACCAAATATTTCAAAAATTTGAATTTTCCCGGCAGAGTGCCTATTTATCGGACAAGTTCATTTTCACGATTTCAGACGCAAGGGAGATTTCCTCGATGGCCGACGGCAACCAGACGATCATGGAAAAAGCTGAAGCGCGCTTTGTCGACAAGCAGAAGAAGACGGCGGAGCGCAACAAGGCAACCGCCGAATATATGTCCGAAGCGAGGGCCAGGGAGATCAAGACGGCAAGGCTGAGGCAATTGCGGCTGGCCAAGGAAGAAGCCGACCGCGTGGCCGAGGCCCTGAACCCGACGCCGAAGAAGAAACGCGCGGTGAAGAAAACGACGGAGGCAAAATCATGAGCCTGACCTTCCCCAACCGCAGCCGCAGCTACGACGAGGCCGGCAAGCGCATCCGGTTCGTCGGCTATGACGGCATGTTCCAGATTTCCTTCTCGGTCGCCGCCGATGCCATGACGAGGATGCAGCCGGCGACGGCAGCCAATGAAGCCGGCTATCTCGCCACCTTCGACACCGAGAGCAGTGTCATCCGCGACGTAGCGTCAAAGGCCTATGACCGCACGCGCAAGAGCATGTATGTGCTGACGGCCGACGACTTCCGCTGAGACGACAGGCGGACGGCGCTGGATCAGGATTTACGCTCCGCCTTCTCCCGGCGCTTGACGTCCCGGACATTCATCTGATCGACCATGGCGTTGGCGTCGCGCGGGCTCATGCCGACCATCGCCCTTTGCCTGACGACGACGGGCTGGCCGGTGAAGACGTCGATGATGGCCCAGCTTTGGGGCAAGTCCATGCGCAGTGCGTAGCGGTTGGCCATTTGCCTCAGCCCTGCAACATGAAGAAGACCATGCCCAGGACCGATATCGTCCAGGCGACGACCGACAGCTTCAACACCATGCCGCCATGGGCGGCCAGCGCCTCCCGCAGCCGCGGGGCGATACCTGCCGACGGGACCGGTTCCACCGTAACGGCACGGGGTCCCTTGGCGCCAAGTTTTCCAAAGACGGGCAACAGCGACGGTTCACGCACGAAAATGGCCTCGAATGTCGGGGAAAGTCGGAGCGGGCAAGCTCTTGCCCTTCCATAGCACTCTTTTGGCGAGTGCCCTGCATGCCAAATGCAAATAGGCTGCTTTAACGCCGGCCGCATGCCACGTGACCCCGATCGTCAGATGCTGAAAGCGCGCAAGGCGGCTGGGTAGCAGTCTTCTTGCCGGCGCGTCAGTGTCACGACGAAGACGAGGACCTGTCCGGCCCAGGCCGCAAAATGCAAGCTGGCAAGACCCATCGCCCTTGATGGTCCGACGCAGGCTCTACGTCATATGATTTTTGGAGGCCTCGCCTCGGGATCGAACCGAGGCTTCAGAGATTTGCCGTCTCCAGCGTAGCCGCTCCGCCACGAGGCCATGACTAGCGAACTAACCGATAATATTTGCGCAAGCGTTAAGACCGAAGAGTCGTTTGTAGACATGTCGCCGATTGCCGCTTTGGTTGGCTCGCGCCATGGCAGCACTGACGACTGCCGATTAGGCGCCTGATATGAACTCGCCGAGCCCGTGAGCCCGCCCTCCGGCGGCCGCTTCGCACCACCGGAGGACCAGCCACTTTTCCTCTTGAACAGCCTCTGGATCTGGCCTAGCTTGGGTTGAGAAAAGGTTTTTCCAAACATTTCCGAGCGGGCTCGGCCATTGGCCGGGTCATTCCGGCCTGTAAGAGAAAACCTTTTCCCAATCGGGATTTTCGCCGCAATGGCATTGGACGATCAGCCAGCCTTTCCCAAGCCCGTCACCTTGCGTGACGTGGCGGCCGAGGCTGGCGTCAGCGTCGCCACCGCCTCGAAGGCGCTCAACGACCAGGGCCGCATGACCGCCGAGACCCGCGAGCGCATTCGCGAGACCGCGCAGCGCCTCGGCTTTCGGCCAAACAGCCTGGCGCAGAGTCTGCTGCGGCGACGCTCCTTCACCGTCGGCCTGCTCACCAACGATACCTATGGCCGCTTCTCGCTGCCGCTGATGTCGGGCATTTCCGACGCGCTGGTCGACGCCGGCGTCTCGGTGTTCCTGTGCAATGTCGAGGAGGATCCGCGTCTCGGCCAGCTCCATGTCGAGGCCATGCTCGACAAGCGCGTTGACGGCATCATCGCCACCGGCAAGCGCATCGACCGTCATCTGCCGGTCGACCTGTCTAATCTGCGCATTCCGGTGATCTATGCCTTCACCCAGCCCGATCCCGACGCCGTCGCCTTCGTCTCCGACGACGCTGGCGGCGCGCGGCTGGCGGTGGAGCATTTCTGTCGGCTCGGCCGCAGGCGCATCGCCCATGTCTCGGGACCGGCGAGCTTTGCCGTGGTGCACGCCAGGGCGCAGGCCTATCGCGATGTTCTGACCGAGAACGGCCTGTCGGTCACCGAGCCGCTGCTCGGCTCGTGGTCGGAGGCCTGGGGACACGAAGCCGTGGCGAGGCTGTTCGACGGCGCGGCCGACGACGCAAGCGAAAGACCGGACGCCGTCTTCTGCGGCAACGACCAGATCGCGCGCGGCGTCATCGATGCCTTGCGCGAACGCGGTCTCGACGTGCCCGGCGATGTAGGCGTCATCGGTTTCGACAATTGGGAGATCGTGGCCGAAGCGACGCGCCCGCCGCTGACCTCGGTCGACATGAACCTGGCTGCGCTCGGCCGCGAAGCGGGGCTGACCTTGCTTTCCCTGGTCGGCGGCAAGCCCGCCGCGCCAGGCATCCGGAAACTGCCGTGCCGGCTGGTGGTGCGTCAGTCCTGCGGCCGCCTGCCGGACGGCTGAAGAACCAAACGCCGCAATCGGCGGCAAGCCGCGCGTCGCGGCCAAAACGTGGAGGAGGAGAATATGAGGACTTTGATTGCCAGGCTGGCCTTGACGGCCGCCGTATTCGGCTGCGGGCTGCAATTTGCCGCCGCCGAGACCGCCAACATCTGGGTGCGCGCCGACGGCTCGAACTTCATGCCGCGCATCGTCGATGCCTACAACAAGGGCCACACCAACCAGATCAAGCTCGACATCATCCCCAACGCCGAGATCATTCCGAAATACGGTGCTGCCGCCGCCGGCGGCACGGCGCCCGACGCGCTGTCGCTCGACCTGATCTACACGCCCTCCTTTGCTGCCGCCGGCCAGTTGGAGGACATCACCGACTGGGCCAAGTCGCTCCCCTATTTCGCCAGCCTGTCGCCGGCTCATGTGAAGACCGGCACGTACAAGGACCGCATTTACGGCCTGCCCTTCTCCGCCGACGCCTCGGTGCTGATCTGGAACAAGAAGCTGTTCAAGCAGGCCGGCCTCGACCCCGAAAAGGGCCCGGCCAATTGGGCCGAGATCGAAGCCGACGCCGAAAAAGTCAACGCGCTCGGCGGCAACATCAAGGGCTTCTACTTCTCCGGCAATTGCGGCGGCTGCAACATCTTCACCTTCACGCCGCTGGTCTGGGCCTCGGGCGGCGATATCCTCTCACAGGACGGCTCCAAGGCGACGCTGGACAGCCCGCAGCTGCGTGGCGCCATCGATCTCTACCGCTCGATGGTCAAGAAGGGCCTGGTGCCGGAAGGCGCCCAGACCGACACCGGCGCCAATTTCTTCGCCGCCTTCGCCGGCGGCAACATCGGCATCTCGCCGTCGGGTGCCTTCGCTATCGGCGCGCTCAACACCCAGTATCCCGATATCGACTACGGCATCACCTTCCTGCCGGGCAAGGATGGCGGCTGGTCGTCCTTTGCCGGCGGCGACAATTTCGTCGTCACCAAGGGCACCAAGAAGATCGATGTGGTGAAGGAGTTCCTCGACTTCGCCTATTCGCTGGAAGGCCAGACGATCCTGGCCAAATATGGCAGCCTGCCGGTGCGCGGCGACATCGCCAAGGACGCGCTGAAGGACCTCGACCCGCGCTACCAGGTCGCAGCCGAGGCCATGGCCAAGGGCAAGACGCCCTATTCGGTGGTGTTCAACGACCTGATCAACTCCGCCAACGGCCCGTGGACGCAGATGGTCAACGAGGTGTTCTTCGGCGACGACGTCGACGGCGCCATCGCCAATGCGCAGGAGACCATGCAGTCGATCATAGACCAGGCGCCGCAGAAATAGGCGCCTGCCGGCCGCCCGCCTGTCTCCCTGAGCGGGTGGCCGGATACTGTTTGGTTCAGATACAGGGCTATCGCGTTGAGAAGACTCACTAGCATCGACAGCTTGGGACCTAGCGCACTTCGCCTCCCCTTCTCCCCTTGTGGGGTGAGAAGCGGTCCGCGCAGCGGACGAAAAGCCAACTGCTTGGCTTTTCGAGCTTCGAACGCCCTGAGCCTGCGAAGGGCCGGGTGGTGGCCGATCCACTCTGCCGGGTCCCCGCTGCTTCGCAGCGTCCCGGTGTTCGCCGGCCTTTCATCGTGCCACTGGCACGATGAATTCGCCTCCGGCGAACCGGCCGCTCACCCCACAAGGGGAGAAGGAAAAGCGGGCCAGCCATGACCACCATCACAGCAACCACCGCCCCGCCCCGCCCCCGAAAACTCGTCGGTGCCGGTCGCCGGCAATGGATCGGTCTCATCTACGTCGCGCCGGCCGTGGCGCTGGTCATGGTGTTCTTCGTCATCCCGCTCGGCATGACGGCGTGGATGTCGCTGCACAACTGGCCCCTGATGGGCGGGCACTCCTTCATCGGCCTCGACAATTACGTCGCGATCCTGCGCGACACCAGGTTCTGGAATGCGCTGAAATTCACCGGCTACTACACGGTGATCGTCACCATCGCGATCTTCGCCGTCGCCTTTCCGCTGGCCATCTTCATCGAACGGCCGCGCCCGCTGACCAATCTCTACCGCACCGCCTTCTTCATGCCGGCGGTGGTCGGTTTCGCCTCGGCGAGCCTGCTCTGGTCATGGCTGCTCAACGTCGATTCCGGCCTGTTCAGCCCGGCCGCCTACAACCTCGGCCTGATCGACAGGAAATTCAATCTTCTGGCCACCTTCCAGCCGGCCTTCTGGTCGATCATCGCGATGGTGGTGTGGAAGGTCGCCGGCTTCACCATGATCATCCTGATGACCGGCCTGCAATCGATCCCGCAGGATTTGCAGGAAGCGGCCGTCATCGACGGCGCCGGCCCGTTCGCAAGATTCCGGGCCATTACCTTGCCGCTGATGCGCCGCACCCTGGCGCTGGCCCTGATCCTGTCGGTGGCCGGCTCGGTCCTCGCCTTCGACCAGTTCTACATCATCCTGCGCGGCGGCCCGCGCAACCAGACGCTGACGGCGGTGTACTGGATTTTCAACCAGTCCTTCGTGTCGTTCAAGCTCGGCTATGGCGCGGCGCTCTCCATGGTGCTGCTGGTGATCCTGGTGGCGCTCAGCCTCGTGCAGCTCTGGCTGCTGAGGAAGCCCGAGGGCCTCGACTGATGGCGCAGGCAATGTCCGCTCAAGGCAAGCTCGCCGCCAGCGTCGTCAGGCACTCCACCGGCATCGTCGCCTCGGTGCTGTTCGTGGCGCCGATCGTGTGGGCCGCGCTGTCGGCCTTCAAGCCGGCGCAGGAGGCGCGCCAGCCGCCGCTGCCGCCCTGGCCGACGACAGGCTTCTCGCTGGAGAACTACGCCACGCTCAACACCTTCGGCGACGGGCTCTGGGTCTCGGCGCAGAACAGCATCTACGTCTCTGTCATGACGGTGCTGGTCTCGGTCGTCGTCTCCGTGCTCGCCGGCTACGGTTTCTCGCGTTTCCGATTTCCGCTCAAGGACCTGTTCTTCGTCCTCATCCTGTCGACGATCATGATCCCGTTCCAGTCGATCCTGACGCCGATCTTCCTGGTGCTCACCAAGCTTGGCCTGCACAACACGCTGACCGGGCTGGTCGGCGTCTATGTGACGCTGCAACTGCCGTTCTCGATCTTCATGATGCGCAACGCCTTCGACGCGGTGCCGCGCGAGATCGAGGAGGCCGCGCGCATGGACGGCGCCGGAAACGCCACCATGCTGTTGAAGGTGATGCTGCCGCTGGTCTGGCCGGGCGTCGTCACCATCGCGCTGTTCGCCTTTCTCGGCGCCTGGAACGAGTTTCTCGCCGCTTTGGTGCTGATGACCGACCAGTCCAAGTTCACGCTGCCGGTGATGATGACCGCACTCCAGTCCGGCCGCTTCGGCGCCATCGACTGGGGCGCGGTGCAGGCGGGCGTCACCGTGATGATGGTGCCGTGCCTGATCCTGTTCCTGGCTTTGCAGCGCTTCTACATCCGCGGCCTGATGGCCGGGGCCGTCAAGTGATCGATCGAATGGAGTAAGTTCATGACCGCATCGTCTTCTGCCAGGCCTGCCAGCGCCTCCAGGCCCAAACTAGCCTTCCGGCCGCTACCGGTGCCGCAGGTCGACGTGCACGGCTTCTGGGGCGACCGTGCCGATGCCGTCGCCGCGCGCACCGCCGATATCCTCTACGACCGCTGCGTCGAGGCGGGCATGCTGGAGCAGATCGATCCGGACCGGCCCTCGCCCGGCGTCGTCATCCCGTTCCATTCCCCTTCGCCCGACGAGGCGGCTTCCCCCGGCTTCACCGGCTCGACGGTGACGACGCAGATGTTCTGGGACTCCGACTGGGGCAAGACGATCGAGACGGCGGCCTATTCGCTCTACCGCGCCAAGAACCCGGAGCTGGAGAAGAAGATCGACGCCGTCATCGACCTCTACGAAAAGCTGCAGCAGCCGGACGGCTATCTCTCGAGCTGGTACCAGCGCATCCAACCCGGCCTGCGCTGGACCAATCTGCGCGATTGCCACGAGCTCTATTGCGCCGGCCACCTGATCGAGGGCGCCGTCGCCTATTACCAGGCGACCGGCAAGCGCAAGCTGCTCGACGTCATGTGCCGCTATGCCGACCATATCGCCTCGGTGCTCGGGCCCGAGCCGGGCAAGAAGAAAGGCTATTGCGGCCATGAGGAGATCGAGCTGGCGCTGGTGAAGCTCGCGCGGGTGACTGGCGAGAACAAATACATGGAGCTGGCGAAATACTTCATCGACCAGCGCGGCCAGCAACCGCATTATTTCGACGAGGAGGCGCGCGCCCGCGGCACCGATCCCAAGGCCTATCATTTCAAGACCTATGAATACAGCCAGTCGCACATTCCGGTGCGCGAGCAGGACAAGGTCGTCGGTCATGCGGTCAGGGCGATGTATCTCTATTCCGGCATGGCCGACATCGCCACCGAATATGGCGACGACAGCTTGCGGGTGGCGCTCGACCGGCTGTGGGACGATCTCACCAGCAAGAACCTCTACATCACCGGCGGGCTCGGACCGTCGGCGCACAATGAGGGCTTTACCAGCGATTTCGACCTGCCCAATGAGAGCGCCTACGCCGAGACCTGTGCCGCCGTCGGCCTGGTGTTCTGGGCCAGCCGCATGCTCGGCATGGGGCCGAACGCCCGCTACGCCGATATCATGGAGCGGGCGCTCTACAACGGCTCGATCTCGGGCCTGTCGCTCGACGGCTCGCTGTTCTTCTACGAAAACCCGCTGGAAAGCCGGGGCCGGCACAACAGATGGAAATGGCACCGCTGCCCGTGCTGCCCACCCAATATCGGGCGCATGGTGGCCTCCATCGGCAGCTATTTCTACAGCCTGGCGGACGACGCGCTTGCCGTCCATCTCTATGGCGATTCCACTGCTCGTTTCGACATAGCGGGCGTGCCGGTCACGCTGACGCAGGCGAGCCGCTACCCCTGGGACGGGGCGGTCGCCATCACCATCGAGCCGCAGGCGCCGGTCGCGTTCACCCTGCATCTGCGCGTGCCGGCATGGAGCGCCGGCGCGGCGCTCAAGGTCAATGGCGAGACGGTGAAGCTCGAGGACGTCACCAGCGATGGCTACGCGGCGATCTGGCGCATATGGAAGAAGGGCGATAGCGTCCGCCTCGATCTCGAAATGCCGATCGAACGGCTCTACGCCAACCCGCAGGTGCGCCAGGACGCCGGCCGCGTGGCGCTCTCGCGCGGCCCGCTGATCTACTGCGTCGAGGCGACCGACAATGACGGCAGCCTGCACCGCATCGCATTGCCGCGCACCGCAAGCATTGAGGCGCATGACGAGCCGGACCTGCTGGGCGGCGTGGTGGCGCTTTCAACCACAGCGCTGGCCGATACCGATGAGGGCTGGCAAAACGGGCTTTACCGCACCGATCCGCCCGCTGCCAGACAGACGCGGCTGACCGCCATTCCCTATTTCGCCTGGGACAACCGCGAGCCCGGCGAGATGCTGGTGTGGCTGAGGGACGGATGAGGCCAGAAGGGCGCGAAGGAGCGCGACAGGCTTCGTTCTGCCCGCCGCGTTCTTCGGTGCCAGTCACACGGACCCTATCGCCGGGCCTTTGACTTGTTCAGAGCGACGGCGGCGTGGATAAGCGCCTTGAACGCTTCCTCGTCGACCTCCTCGCCCTCTTGGAAATCGATGGCGCGCCTGGTGTTTCCTTCCAGGCTGGAGTTGAACAGGCGCGACGGATCGGGCAGCGCCGCACCCTTGGCAAAGGTCAGCTTGACGACGTTCTTGTAGGTCTCGCCGGTGCAGATCATTCCGGCATGCTCCCACACCGGGACCCCGCGCCATTTCCACTCCTCGACGATCTCGGGGTCGGCTTGCCGGATCAGGCCGCGCAGCCGGCTCAGCATCTCGCCCCGCCAGTCGCCGAGTTCCTCGATCCTGCCGTCTATGAGCTGCGAAGGAGATCTGCCTTCTGGCGACCCGCTCTTCGTCATGTCCGTTCTCCTTCAGCCTTGAGGGCGATCACCGCCCCGTCCGCCCGATCATAGGCGCTCTGTTGCGCGCGGCAAATCCGGGCCCGGCGCGCAAATTTCACATCCGTTCGCCGGGCAGTCGGCTCGCCTGCTTCACCCACTCGGTGAACTGGGCCTCGTCGAACTGGTCGTCCTCATGAATGTCAAGGTAACGCGTGTCCTTGCTTTTGGACTGGCCAGGCGGCACCGGGTCCAGCGACATGCCGCGAAAGAAGGCCACCTTTATGTATTTCGTGAAGCAATGAAAGCTGAGGAACCATCCCTCGCCTTCCACGCCATAGAAGGGCGAGTTCCATTTGACGGCCTTGCGCACATCAGGCACGGCACGCTCGATGAGCGCGTCGAGGCGGCCGCCGACCTCGCTCTTCCAGCCCGGCATGGCCGCGATATAGGCCTGGACGGGCGCGTTGCCTTCGCCCTTGGCGATCTGCGGATTGCCGCCAGAAAGCAGGACCGGACCGGCGGTTGCAGGCCTGGCGGCGCCTTTGGCTGATTGCCCCTGCCTCTTCGCCATCCATCCCGTCCTTACTGGCTCGCGCGCTGCCGCCCGTCAAGCCGCTTGGCGGCGTATGGCAGCACGAACATGTAGAGGCCGCTGAACAGCAGCAGGAACAGCGGCAGCAGCGGCGAATAGACCACCCAGGCGGGCGGCTGCCCCAAGCCCATGGCGACGAAGTTGGCGAGGACGGTCCCCGTGAAAATGATCGACAGCCAGCGATGCGTTTGCCGGACCCATTTGTTCCAATCCATGCTATCTCCTCCTGGAAAATGAACGAAACGCCGCTTACCAGCGCGCCAGCTGCGTGATCTGGATGAGGTTGCCGCAGCTGTCGTTGAGCTGCGCAATGGTCGAGCCGGTCACTTCGGTCGGCGCCATGGCGAAGGCCCCGCCCCGCGCCTTGATGCGCTCGTGATCGGCCTTGATGTCGTCGGTGAAGAGCATCAGCGCCGGCTGGCCCTGCTTGAACAGGGCCTGCTGGTAGGCCTTGGCCGCGGGGTTGTCGTTCAGCGCAAGCTGCAGCTCGGTTCCCTCAGGCTCGTCCGGCGAGGCCACGGTCAGCCAGCGAAACGGACCGTTGCTGAAATCGGCCTTCTTGGTGAAGCCCAAGACGTCGGTGTAGAAGGCAAGTGCCTTCTCCTGGTCGTCCACATAGACGCGGGTCAACTTGATCTTCATCGCATATCCTCCATAGGTTTTGTTGCGGCGGCCGCCTTCGAACAGCCTTGCCATGAACCCCGGCCGGCGGATTTCAGTCCGTCCGTGCCAGGAGCTCTTCCAGCTTCTCCAGGAATTTCGGCCATCCCATCTTGGCGCCGCCATAGGCCCGCCTCTGCTCGGGCCGGAAACCGGACTGCTCCATGCGCAGATGGGTCCCGGCAGGCGTCGGGGTGAGCGTAAAGGTCACCACGCTCCTGAGATCGAAGGCCGGGTCCTGGTGCGCGAGGTTCCAGGTGTAGGACAGCGTCTTGTGCGGCTCGACGGCAAGCACCTCGCAATCCAGCACGCCGCCCCAGGCGGTGCTGAGGTTGAAGCGATGGCCCACGACCGGATTTAAATCGTTCTTCATCAGCCACTCCTCAATCAGATGCGGTTGCGTCAGTGCGCGCCAGAGTTTTTCCGGCGGATGCGAAATCTGCCGCTCGACGACGACAGTGCGGGTGTCGGCGGCACTGTCGTTCACTGGTCCATCCTTTTGAGCAGATCCTCGAGATCGTCGAACCGGCTTTCCCAGAACCCGGCCATCTCACGCGTCCAGTCCATCAGCGGTGCCAGCGCGCCGAGCTGCGCGCTGTAATGCGTCTGGCGGCCTTCATGGCGGTCGCGCACCAGCCCGGCCTGCTTCAGCACGCCCAGATGCTTCGACACGGCCGGCTGCGAGACCCCCGACTGGATCGTCAGCGCTCCCACCGTCTGCTCTCCCTGGCGGCACAGCCGTTCGAAGATGGCGCGCCGCGTCGGGTCGGCGAGCGTCCTGAAGAGCGCATCATGAGCATCCGGCATTTAATCGATAACCCGTTGGCTATTGATGGACGTATAACCGTCGGGATATGTATTCGTCAAGCGGAAGATTTGGAGGGGCGGGAAAGCGTCTGGAACTTCCGGATCGCGTTGCGCTGGGACGCCGATCGCTAAGCCGTGGCGTGGACGCGGTTGATCTCCTCGGCCACCAATGCCTGCAACTGCCACAGGTTGCGATCGCGAATGCCGCAGGCGTCGAGGTGGCGGATGGTCTCGAACAGATATTGCGCGCCCGAGCCCCAATGGCCGGCGGCGCGGGCCAGCGTCGCCGCGATCGCCCGTTTGTCCACCCTGCCGACATAGCGCGCATTGGCGGGATCGACGACGAAGCCGAGCGCGCGGCACATGCCCCCCTCGGTCCTGACCCGCAGCCAGCGCGGCACGTTGACGGCGGGCAGGATGGTCATCTCGCGGCGCAGCAGCGCCTCGAGATTGTCGGCAACCGGCTCCGCGATCTCGAACACCATGCCCTGGCATTGGCCACCACGGTCGAGCGCCATCATCAGGCCGGGCTGCTCGATCGTGCCGCGAAACCGCTGCACGGTGAAGCAGAAGGAGCGGTGCCAGCCGGTCGCCACCGCGCGCTCGCCGCCCCTCACCTCGCCCGCCGGCTTCCACAGCAGCGAGCCATAGGCGAACAGTTTCAGCGGCCCGGCCGGCGCATCGGCCAGGATTTCGTCGCTGAAACGCGCATAGTCGGCGTCGGTCATGTAGACCATGCCCGGCGTCGGCCCGGCATCCTCGACCGCGCGCAAGGTGCGGGCGACCAGCGCCTCCGTCAGCGCCATCGCCGCCTTGCGCGGCGATGCGGTGGAAATCGGCTTGTTCATGTTCGTCATGTTGCCCAAGGCAAAGGGATTCTCAAGAGCCAGAGCCACTCGGACGCGGACTCAGAAGCTGAGCGAACCTGCCTAAGCATTTGAAAAGCCTCGGCGCACCGCCGTCGCGACAGAAGTGGCCGAAAGTCCGCCTGGGTCGGCGCCATCCGCCGCCGGCGGAACGAGATCGCGTTCGACGCGTTTCATTGGGTTGGGAGGGAACTATGAACGATGCGCCGGCAACGCCCATCGGCAGGACGCTTTCGCCCAGCGAAATGGTCACCGTGATGTCGCATTTCCATCGCGCCGAGATTGCGCGCATGGCGGGATGGCGCGACCGTATCGACAGGACCAGCAATTGGGCGATCACCGTCGTGGCCGCGATGCTGTCGGTGTCGCTGTCGACGGCCAGTGCCCACCACGGCGTGCTGTTGTTCGCCATGCTGCTGGTGCTGCTGTTGCTGTGGATCGAGGCGCGGCGCTACCGCTTCTTCGATGTCTACCGCGCCCGCGTGCGCCAGTTCGAGCGCCACTATTTCGCGCAGATATTCTCGCCGCAGCCGGACTTCGCCTCGGACTGGCTGCTGATCGTCGGCGAAAGCCTGCGCACGCCGAAATTCCTGGTCTCGCAGCGGGTGGCGCTGGCGCGCCGTTTGCGCCGCAACTACATCCATATGATGCTGATCCTGCTGCTCGCCTGGATCCTCAAACTGTCGACGCCGAGCCTGCTCGATCGGGCCGCGCCGGTGGGTTTCGTCGGCACATTGCGCGAGGCCGTCAGCGCCGCCGCCCTGGGTCCCGTGCCCGGCCTGGTCATCGTCACGCTGGTCGCCATCCTCTTTGCCGGCCTGCTGGCCGTCGCCTTACTGACGCCCGACGACAACGGCGAACTCTCCTTCGGCGACGTGCATGTCTAGCGCGCAATGGACAAAAACGCTTTGCGAACAACCGGGTGAGACGTCATCCTGAATCAAACCGCGAATGGGCATCTGCGTGCCGGCTTGGAAAATGGCCGCATGGATGCCATCTAGAGGGAGAGAGCCGGCCTCTGGGCGGCCGGCCACGGAGCATCGAAACAAGTGACGCAGCGAAGCGGCAGCGCCGACCTGCCGCTGCATGGCGGACGGGTCCCGAAATGGCTGGGCGACCGCATGACGCGGCTCGGCGCGGTGCTGTGCCAGGCGATCATCCACCATTACGGCCGCGACGAGCTGCTGCGCCGGCTGGCGCATCCCTTCTGGTTCCAGTCCTTCGGTGCGGTGATGGGCATGGACTGGCATTCGTCCGGCATCACCACCAGCGTCATTGGCGCGCTGAAGCGCGGGCTGACGCCGCTGTCGGGCGAGCTCGGCATCCATGTCTGCGGCGGTCGTGGCGCTCATTCGCGCAAGACGCCGCACGAGCTGGAGATGATCGGCGAACGTGTCGGCTTCGACGGCGCGGCCCTTGCCACCGCGAGCCGCCTGGTCGCCAAGGTCGACAGCGCCGCCGTGCAGGACGGTTTCGATCTCTATCTGCATGGCTTCATCGTCACTGACGACAGCCGCTGGGTGGTCGTCCAGCAAGGCATGAACGGCGACAGAAGGCAGGCGCGCCGTTACCACTGGCTGTCGGAAGGGCTGAAGAGTTTCGTCGACCAGCCGCACGCGGCCATCGAGGGCGAGCGGCAGGGCGAGATCGTCAATCTCACCGACCATCGCGCCGAGGCCTCGCGCAGCGGCCAGCTCGATCTTCTGCGCCAGCTCGGTCCCGACCGGATCGTGCACGAATTCGCCGCCATCGAGCCGGCGACGGCTTCGGCAAAGCGCGACAATGCACAGCCGATGCTGCCCAATCTGGTCATGCCGGCGCATCATGACGTGCGCGAAAGCGACATCGTCATGCGCCGGTTGCACGGCAACATCTCCGCCGCCATCGAGAGCGGTCCGACGGACTTTCCCGAATTGCTGCTGGTGCCGGGCGTCGGCGCCCGCACGGTGCGGGCGCTGGCCATGGTGGCGGAGGTGGTGCATGGCGCGCCCTGCCGCTTTTCCGACCCGGCGCGCTTCTCGCTGGCGCATGGCGGCAAGGACCGGCATCCCTTTCCGGTGCCGCTGAAGGTCTATGACGAAACCATCGCCGTCATGAAATCGGCAGTCGCCAAGGCCAAGCTCGGCCGCGAGGAGGAGCTAGCCGCCTTGCAGCGGCTCGACGGCCAGGCGCGGCGACTGGAGCGCTACGTCACCGGCCCGAGCCTGAAGGAGATCGTCGCCGGCGAGTTCGACCAGTCGCATCTGCTCGGCGGCCGCAGCGTCTTCGGCCCGGAGCCGCCGCCTGAAGGTGCTTTGCCGGGCGGCGCCAAGAAGTCGGGCTAGATCGCCGATCGCGCCGCTACGCCGACAATTGGCGAAGCAATCCGCGGGCGGCGTCCAGCCGGTATGGGCCTTTCTCCCCGTCACTATACGGGGAGAAGGTGGCTGTCTTTTATGTCGGCACTTACCCCAACAGATTGGCCCGAACAGATTGGCCCGACCCGCCGCAACCTTGCGCGGCATTGCACGTTTATGCGCAGCGGACTTGATCCGCGTTGAGGGGTTGGATGACTAGGCACTGGCCGCAAACGAGATTTCTTCCTGCCATTCTCATCCCTTCCGCCGTCCTTGCCTTAGCAGGCCCGGCCTGGGCCGCCCAGGCAAGCAGCCACGCAGCGGGCATGGGCGGCTCGGCGGAGGGCGTTTTCGTCGCCGAGATCGTGCTTCTGCTTCTGGTCGGCCGTGGCCTGGGCGAAATCTTCCAGCGCTACGGCCAGCCGGCGATCATGGGCCAGCTGATCGGCGGCATCCTGCTCGGGCCTTCGCTGTTCGGCTGGCTCTGGCCCGGCGCGCAGCAGCTGATCTTCTCGACCGACCCCGCGCAGAAGAGCATGATCGAGGCGGTCTCCCAGCTCGGCGTCCTGCTGCTCCTGCTGCTCACCGGCATGGAGACGGACCTGCGCCTGGTGCGCCGGGTGGGCGCGGCGTGTTTTTCGATCTCGGTCACCGGCGTCGTCGTGCCCTTTGCCTGCGGTTTCGCGCTGGCGCAGCTCCTGCCAGACACGCTGCTGCCCGACCCCGGCGAGCGCGTTGTCGCCGGGCTTTTCCTTGGCACGGCCCTGTCGATCTCCTCGGTCAAGATCGTCGCCATGGTGGTGCGCGAGATGAACTTCATGCGCCGCAATCTCGGCCAGGTCATCATCTCCTCGGCCATCATCGAGGACACGATCGGCTGGCTGATCATCGCCGTCACCTTCGGCATCGCCACCAATGGCAGCCTTCAAATCGTGCCGCTGGTGGTCACGGTGGCCGAAGTGGCGCTGTTCATGCTGTTCTCCTTCACCATCGGGCGCCGGCTGGTGTTCACGCTGATCCGCTGGAGCAACGACTCCTTCCGCAGCGAATACGCCGTCATATCGGTCATCCTGATCATCATGGGCGTTATGGCCCTGATCACCAACCTGATCGGCGTCCACACCGTGCTCGGCGCCTTCGTCGCCGGCATACTGGTCGGCGAATCCCCGATCCTGTCCAGCCACATCGAGAGCCAGCTGCGCGGCGTCATCACCGCGCTCTTCATGCCGATCTTCTTCGGCATGGCCGGGCTTTCGGCCGACCTCACCGTACTCGCCGACCCGACGCTGGCGCTGCTGACGCTGGCGCTGGTGCTCATCGCCAGCCTCGGCAAGTTCGGCGGCGCCTTCATCGGCGGCCGCTTCGCCGGCATGACGCTGAAGGAGGCGACCGCCGTCGGCAGCGCCATGAACGCGCGCGGCTCGACCGAGGTCATCGTCGCCTCGATCGGCCTGTCGATGAACATCCTGTCCCACAATCTGTTCACCATGATCGTGACCATGGCTGTCATCACCACGCTCGCCATGCCGCCCATGCTGCGCTGGGCGCTCGGCCGGCTGCCCGTCGAAGATGCCGAGAAGCAGCGCGTCGACCGCGAGCTGCTCGACGAGCGCGGCTTCGTCTCCAAGCTGGAGCGGCTGCTGCTGCTGGTCGACGACAGCCCGGTCGGCAAGTTCACCGCCTATCTCGCCGGCCTGGTCGGCGGCGGCAGCGGCATGCCGACCACGCTTCTCCACCTCAAGGACGGCAGGCTTGCCGGCCCGGCCCGCGACAAGGGCCCGGAGCGTGCCTTGAAGGAGGTCAAGAAGGGCGCCGCCAGAAGCGCCAAAGCGGTGAGCAAGGCCGAGGACACGCCGGTCGAGAAGGTGCATCTCACCGCCCGCAGCGAACGCGAGGCGACAGCACGGACGATCGCCGAGGAGGCGCGCAAGGGCTATGGCCTGCTGCTGGTCGGGCTCGAGGCCATGCTGACCGAGAAGGGCTCGTTCACCGAAGCGCTGAACGACATGACCAGCGGCTTCGACGGTCCGCTCTGCCTGGTGCTGAACGGTGCCGGCGCCGGGGGCAAGATGCCGGTGCTGCGCGCGGGCACCACCATCCTGGTGCCCGTCAACGGCACGGAAGTGTCGCGCCGCGCCGCCGATTTCGCCCTGGCGCTGGCACGGCCGCACCGGGCGCGGGTCAAGGTGCTCTATGTCTCGCAGGCGCGCAAAGGCGCCCGGCAAGGCACCGTTTCGCACCGCCGCGAGGAGGCGGTGCTCAAGGACGTCGTCGATCTCGCCGACCGCTACGGCGTCGCCGTCGACACCGCCATCCGCGCCCGCGCCACCCCCGACAAGGCGATCGCCAGGGAAGTGGCCAAGGGGGCGGCGATGGTGGTGATGGGCGTCACGCAGCGGCCGGGCGAGGAACTGTTCTTCGGCGACACCGCCATGGCGGTGCTGGCCGCCGTCCCCTGCCCGGTCGTGCTCGTGGCAAGCGACCGCATCCGCGCCGAAGCAAGGCCCGAAGCCGCGGCCGAAACCGGTGCCTGATGGCCGAGCCTATAGGCCGAAGAACTGCCTGCCGATCACATAGCCCAGCGCCACCACGGCCAGCGGAAACAAGGCCGGCGCGACCTTGCCGAGGGCCGAGCCTTGCTGTTCCTTTGGCGGCACATAGCGTGCATTGCCGAGATTCTTGGTCATTGCGTACCCCCGCGCGAACAAGTTCATTAGCAGATGCTTATTAACACCATGGCCGAATTAACGGTTCGCGAAGAAATTCGCTCGAAAGCCGGCCATTTGAGTGGAGATCTGGCGAATGCGGCTTGGCTAGCCTCGATCTTGGAATCGGGTTTGCCTGGGGCCTTGCGCAGCGCCGCGGCTTCGGCCGTCGCGGCGGAGCGCTATGTCTGGCAAACCGCCATGACGAAGAACTCGCGGTAGCAGAAGTCCGGATCGTCGAGCAGGCGATCCGGCCGCTGCTTCAGGTCCTGCCAGTAGGCCTGGTCGGCATCAGGCAGGGCATAGCTCGGCGCGACGCTTGCAAAATAGGCCAGCAGGTCGCGAACATAGTCGCGCGTGAAGCGAGGCGCGGGCGCCCAGCGCTCGACCAGCCAGCCCTTGCGGCTGACGACCTCCAGGCCCGCCTGGCGCAGCCGCGCCGGAAGCGTCGAACCGCAATCGGTGCCGAGCACGCCTCGGTCGCGAAATCCCTGGAGCCTGGCTGCCATGAAGCGCGCCAGCAGCGCCCGGTCCATGGGCAGGATCTGCAAGATGGTCGAATCGAAATCTTTGACCGCCAAGATGCCGCCCGGCTTCAGCACGCGCCTGGCCTCGCCGACGGCAAGCTCGAACTCGGCCGGCGTCAGATACTGCATGACATTGCCGGACCAGACGCAATCGAACGATGCGTCGGCGAACGGCAGCGACAGGATGCTGCCGACATGCGTGGCAATTTCCGGCGGCTCGGACAGCGTGCCCGCGAGCGCCTCGACCCGGGCGATGTTTTCGGGCGCGAGGTCGAGCGCGGCGATGAAACCGGAGGGGCCGACGGCGCTGGCGATGAGCGGCAGGAAGCCGCCGCTGCCGCAGCCGGCATCGAGCACGCGCCAGCCCGGGCGGATGCCGGCATCGAGCAAGGCCGCCTCATATTCGGGCCGCGACGATTCGAAATGAAGGTCGAGCCAACCGGCCTCGCTCGCCTCGTGACCGGTGGACGTTTGGTTCCTGGCAGACAATTGATCTCCCCCCAATAGCGCGGCACGGATAGAAGCGCACCGAGCGGCGGCACGCAATGCCCTGTGAACTAAGTGGACCAACGCTGGTGATTGCCCCCGCCTCAGCATCCTCATCCACCCCAACACGACAAACCCCAAGCGCGACCATCTGGTCGACCCGATCTGGATCGGGCGGCCGCTTGCGGTGCATGGAGAGGTGCTGGGTGAGGAGGATGAGGCGGGGGAAGTGCTGGAGGTAAATACGGAGCCGTCGCTGGGGGCGTGAGGGGAGACGCGTGAATTGTTGCTGTCGGCTTAAGCCCGAAACTCTTGACGATTGCGGACGGTCTGGTTTCAGCGGAACATTGTGAGCGGCTGTGGCATTCGCCGCCCTTCTTACTCTTCCAGGACCAGCATCCGCGCATCGCTTCAAGGCTGGCAAATCGAGATCAGTCACCACTGATCGTGTGCGACGCCGCCTTCTGCGCTTGTCGCGTACGGCTGACGCAGAGATGATTTTACTCATTCAAATGGAAGCGCTTATGCGATACTAGGTCGATCCCTCACAGAAAGATACGAAATTGGGCTCTAACCGTTCCGCAGCTCGTTCGGCCATCTTAAGACATGCTTTGACCGAGCAAAAGGGTTGGAACGTCCGCAGGACTTCATATGGATCACCTATCGGCTACCGCTCGCCGAGACTTGATGGGACGAATTCGACGGCAGGATACCGCGCCGGAAATACGGGTGCGGCGGGTACTTCATCGACTAGGATTCCGGTTTCGCCTTCACCGTCGCGACTTGCCAGGCACGCCCGACATCCTCCTTCCTCGATACAAGACTGCCTTATTTGTCCACGGCTGCTTCTGGCATCGGCACCCCGTGTGTAAGCGCGCTAGCCATCCTGCCACCAATACGGAAAGATGGAATCAGAAATTTGCGCGAAATATCGAGAGAGACCGTATTGTGGAGCACGAGCTTTCCGCTCTCGGTTGGAGGGTTGCAGTCATTTGGGAATGCGAGGCAACGAACGATGAGGCACTATCAAAGAGGCTTCTCCATCTGCTAAAAGGGAATAGTTGACTGCTCGACCTGTCAGGTAAACAGTCGACCAGACATCTCGACACTCCTCGACCGCGGCGCTAGAATGTGCTATCGGGAATGGGGGATTTTTGCGTGATGTTGAATATGACGGCGGCAAAGTCACTACTTGGCCGGTCCGAATTAGATGGTTAACTGCGTCGATCTGTTTGCTGGCGCCGGGGGGTTTTCTTTGGCCGCGAGGCAAGCAGGCCTCACAATAAAGCTGGCAATTGAAAATAACCGCCACGCGGCATCCACCTATCGCAGCAATCTTTGCCATGCTGAGGACGCTCCTGTCGTGCGTGAAGGTGACATTTCAACTATGTCACCTGAGGAAGAGCACGAGCATGTTTTCAACAAAGGGGAGATCTGCGATCTCTTACTCGGAGGCCCCCCATGTCAAGGATTTTCCACGCACCGAATCAAAGATGCAGGTGTCGCGGACACACGTAATGACCTCATACACGTCTACTTCAATTTCGTGAAAGTATTTAGGCCGACCATTTTTCTCATGGAAAATGTGCCAGGGATGCTTTGGCCTCGCCACGCCGCGGCTTTGGATAGGTTTTATGATGAAGGCCTTAAAGCAGGTTATCACGTCTACGAACCTATCACGATAGATGCACGTGATTTCGGTGTTCCGCAAAGGAGGAAGCGCGTCTTCATCCTTGGCCTCCGAAATGGTGTGCTGCTAGGTGATCTGCCATGGCCGCCATCGCCTACCCACGGAAGTCCGACAGCGCGGGAAAGGAGTCCCACTCTCGCAGCCTGGGTTGATTGCAGCAACGCCTTCAAGACGGCTCCGGTCGGGGATGAGAATGACGTCCATATGAACCATGGCGCGGAACTTGTCGAAACTTTCAGACGAACACCTCCGAACGGAGGAAGCCGTCATGATTCTGGCCGCATTCTATCCTGTCATGAAGGGCACGACGGTCATAATGATGTCTACGGACGGATCAATCCTAGTGAACCCGGGCCGACAATGACGACCGCTTGCATTAACCCATCCAAGGGCCGCTTTGTTCACCCAACATTGGACCACGGCATCACCGTTCGCCAAGCGGCGAGAATTCAAACCTTTCCTGACAACTATTTTTTCTCGGGAGGGTTGATGGCTGCGGGCGAACAGGTCGGAAATGCTGTCCCTGTCGCTCTCGGCAGATTTCTTATCGAATATCTCAAGCCTGTTATACAGCGCTCGCACGCAACTCACGAGCAAAGTGCCGACACAAAGACCGCCGCATTGAGAACCCAAGAAATGGCATGATTGACGGCGTATCGTTTCAGACCAAAGCTAGAACCGTCGACCACCTGGGCCGCGAACAGATTGCGGACTGCCCGACGGCGATTTCTGAGCTTTGGAAAAATGCATTCGACGCATACGCTAGAAAAGTCGAACTCAACATTTATAATGGCGAGGATCCGGTTGCCGTAATTTCGGACGATGGGCACGGGATGAGCCGGTCAGAGCTTGTAGGGCGATGGCTGGTCGTTGGCACTGAGTCGAAAGCCACTTCAGATACCACACCAATAGCTGATCGGCTGGGTCTGCCTCAGCGGACACGCCAGGGCCAAAAGGGTATTGGTCGGCTGTCATGTGCCAACTTGGGACCAATTTTGCTTTTGGTCTCCAAGCGCATCAATGCGCCTTACGTCGCCGCTCTAATCGACTGGCGCTTATTTGAGAACCCTTTCCTCAATCTCAGCGATATTTTTGTACCAATTGTCGAATTCGAGGAACAGAGCGATCTTCTTGGGCGGTTACCTACTCTTATCTCCGCTCTAAAGGAAAATCTAACAGGGGGGCACGACGCCAGTCGCGCGGAGCGGCTTCAAGATGCCTGGAGGGCATATGATCAATCCCATCTGGACGATAATAGAGGCACTGGAGATCGACTACTGCCCCCATCGGAGGCGATCCTATCCACGTTGTCTCATCTCAACTTTGGTAATCGTCATTTTGCTGAATGGTCTGTTTGGAGCGGTCAGGCGAACCACGGAACTGCCCTTCTTGTTGCTCAGATAAATTACGATCTACGCGTAGAGCTTGACACAGATGACGCTGATCCGGCGGCTCGAGCTGCACGTGAGCGCTTCTTCGAAACACTGTCGAGTTTCGTTGATCCGTTTGTTGATCCAGCCGACGACGACGATCAACGGAAAAAGCCAGATTTCTCTTACTCCGTAAGAGCGTGGGAAGGCTCCGTCCCTCGGCTCATCCTTGGTGACCAGAAGCAATTTGACCGTCGCCAACTTGATGGCATGGAGCATCAAATAGTCGGTACCGTCGGGCCAGATGGCGCGTTTCGAGGACGCATAAAGGCCTTTGGCAAATGGCTTGATATGCCTTGCGTCATTGAGCCTCCGAAGGATCTCGACATCCCTCAAAGATCTGACACCAGGGTCGGCCCATTTGATATATATATCGCCACGATGGAGTTCACCGCTCTCAGGACAACCCATTCCCAAGCTGAGTTTCAACACTTTAAAGGGCTAGCGGAGCGATATTCAGGGTTTATGATCTTCAGAGACGGACTGAGAGTTCTGCCGTACGGCCGTACGGACAATGATTTTTTCGAAATCGAATCGCGCCGCAGCAAGAATGCAGGCAGAGAGTTCTGGAACCATCGTCAAATGTTTGGCCGGCTGTCCATAAGCCGAGCCACCAATCCTAATCTCAAAGACAAAGCTGGGCGAGAGGGTTTGCTGGACAATCGGGCCGCAAAAACATTGAAGCTCGTCGTCTCCCAAATTTTGGAACAATCTGCGAGACGCTATTTCGGCTCTGATTCTGATATTCGCCAGGAACTACTCCCGCAGATAACAGAGTCGAATAAGGCCAAGCGTGCAAGCGAAGACCGCAATAAGCTGCGTCAGAAGCAACGCCAGGAATTTCGAGGAAAACTAAGACGTTTCTCACAAGAGCTTCCCGGACTTGTTCGTGAGTTGGAGAACTATGCCCAGAACCTTTACATAGCGGACGAAGGCCACATTTCGAGGGCACAGCAAGATTTGGAGATTTTCAGGGAGCGTGCTGCAGATTTTAGGCTTCCAGGCGCTCCAAAATCGCTTGGCTCTCTGGAAGAAACGTACACAAGCTACCGAGATTCAGCTCGCGCAGCCAACATATTAGTTGAAACCATTTCCCAGGAATTGGACGCTCAAATCGAGCGCGTCGCACCGAGGAAACCTCGCGAACTTTTGGAGCGTCAGTTGGCGCGAAATGCCGGGCAGATTCATCATCGGATCAAAGTCTCGGCTCGCACGATCGACGAACTTCAGAAGGCAGAATTCAAACGAATCCGTGATCTAGTTAGTTTACGAAACAAACACTTCCATTCGGAAGCCGAACCTCTCTTGGAACGATTTGATCGCGGAGAGCTTGGGTTTGCCGAAACATCTAAACTCATGGAACAGATGAAATCCCGCGTCGATTCTGATAACGCGGATATCTTCCTGCCATATATCGGCGCATTGGAAAGCTTAAAGGAAAGTATCGATCTGGAGCAGCTTGCTGCCTTCAGTATGGAAGAAGTGAGCGACATGCGTGCTGAACTTGATCGGTTGAACGCGCTAGCGCAGCTCGGGATTGCGGTTGAGATTGTTGGTCATGAGCTTCAGGCTTATGACGACATAATTGGAGATGGACTCGGGAAATTGCCGAACGAGGTTCGAAGCAGCCGCGCCGTGAAAGACATTGAGTTCGGCTATCAAGGACTGACGGACCAGCTCAGATTTCTCTCGCCGCTCCGGCTGGCAGGACAGAAGATTCAGCGCTGGATCACTGGTAGGGAAATCGCCGATTATGTCGGCGAGTTTTTTCGTCTGCCTATGGCGAAGCAGGGTATCGTTTTTAGTGTTACTGACGCGTTCCTGAAGTTCCGTGTCTTCGATCAACAATCTCGGCTACTGCCGGTTTTCATAAACCTGATAAATAACAGCATCTATTGGCTGAGCACTGCTCAGGACGCGGAACGTAAAATTGTACTCGGCGTGGTGGATAAAGAGATAGTCGTTTCGGACAGTGGCCCTGGTGTCGATGCAGATGATGTCGCAAGCTTGTTTGGTCTGTTTTTCACGCGCAAAACTCGTGGTGGCAGGGGTGTGGGGCTCTACCTGTCGAAAGCCAACCTAGCGGCCGGCGGGCATAGAATTAGGTATGAGGCCCCCACTTCCGAAATGCCGCTCAAGGGCGCAAATTTCATCATAAGCTTCCGGGGGGCGGAATTTGACGGCGAGTAATCACTACACCGCTTTCATCGATCAGGCATTTGTCCATCCGATAAGGTCAGTCCTAATCGTTGATGACGACTATCCAACGATTGATGAGATGTTGGAGACCGAGATGGCCCGTGCGAGGGGGCAAGAGCAGGCCAGATCAAAAGAATGGTATCGTGATCCAGGACGTATCAAAAGTGTCCTTGCAAACTTGCGAGACAAATCACTCCTTATCGACATCCATGATGGTTATAACGTCTCCGCCGGGGATGATCTAAAGGTCGCCAAGCACCTCCATCAGTCTGACCTCCTTGTGTTGGACTATCAACTTGACAAAAGCATGCAGGGAGATGGCACGCGGGCGATCGAGATCATAAGGGCGTTGGCTCGCAATAACCATTTCAATATGGTTGTTTTGCATACAAGCGAAAACCTAGATAAGGTCTTTCGCCAAATTCTAGTTGGCCTACTAACACCGATAGGTGAACGCCAGACGGATGAAGATACCGCTTCAGCAGCTGAATTGATCGCCCGTCGTGAGGACACGGAAGAGGGCTCCGAGGCCCGGATACTCGCTAGCATTGACGTAGACCAGTATATTTATGTACGTGCTCATCCTGACTCTTACTTCCGAGTAGTCAGAAAGGGTCACGCTCCTTTCTCTAATTTCCATGCCGAATGTCAGGCTGCCGGATGGGACGGCGTTCAAGAACGTCTAGTTTTGTGCATTTTGTTGGCGTCGATCGAGCAAAAACTCAAACGTGATTTCAGCCCGGTTTTGTTTGAGCGTCTCCACTGGGCCAGCGAAGGGGTACATTGGATAAAGTCTGAATCCCTCTTCATAGCCTTCTCCGATAAAGCCGATCGTGAGGATCTAATCTCCGAGCTTCAGACCGCTCTGTATGCTTGGAATCCACAGCCATCCAGACTGTTGCTGGCTCGCATCCGCGCGGAAATGGACGAGTTAGGAGTCCTTGCTCAGACCAATGCACTTAGCAATCAGCACGCTCTCGCCCATTGGTACAAGCGCCTATTGACGGCGAATGGCGTAGAGCGGCGGTGGCTTATTGCCGAGGCCGTGTCGCGCCATTCGGAACGGTTAATGGGTGCTGTTCTGCAACCTGTGCAGAAGTTCGCGGACAGGTTGATCGAGGCGGAGGCGCAGGGAGACGCCGAGGACATTTGCTTTGATCATTTCAAGGTCAAGCTTGCGGACGCAACTACGCGATCAAAAGCCGAGCACGAACACAATGCTTTTGTATGTAGCAAAGAGCCCGAGGGCTGGCATTTGAACACTGGGCATGTTTTTAAAGCAAAAGACGGCTATTGGGTGTGTCTATCGCCCGCTTGTGATATGGTACCGGCGCAATTATCCAAAGAACGTCGATCAATGTTTGGTGGACGGCTTCCTTTCATGGCGGTAAAGCTTGTTCCGTTAAAGGAAGGAAGATCTACGCCAAGCGATATTCAATCAAATCGCTATATATTCATTCATTCCCAAAATTCGGTTTCCGGCTTCTGTTTCAACAGGCCAGAAGGAGAAAGTTCCTCGCCTGATTGGCAAATCCTCTACGCTGACAAGCTCGGCGAATTCAGCGGTGAGTTTGAGTTCGACGTGTTCATCACGAAAATGGGTAAAACACGACTGGTATCGGAAAAACAACATGCCAAGGTAGTCGGACAACTGCGATATGAATATGCATTGAATCTGACCCATAGACTTGGCGCCGCTATGACCCGGGTTGGACTTGATTTCACTGGAGCGCCCGCTCCACGAAAAAGCTAGATCGGCGACACTGCCGATGCTTGATGTCTAGCCAGAATGCCAAACTATTGGTGGGTAAATCATAAGCAGACAGCTCGACAAGAGATCGAAGGCCGCTACTTATGGTCACCGAAAACAGAGAGTGACGGAAAGCGGAGCCAATTCTACAATAATATGCGCCGCGCATCGCCTGGCGACCTTGTGCTTTCCTATGCCAACCAGGAAATCCGCTACGTTGGTAGGGTTGCCGAGTTCGCGTTCAATGCACCTAAGCCGGAGGAATTCGGTAACGCCGGCGTTTATTGGAATCGTGACGGATGGCTGCTTCCGGTCTATTGGACCCCGCTCACTCCAGCCGTTCGGCCGAAAACACTCATTAGCTCTCTGGGCCAACACCTGCCCACTCGATATTCGCCAATTCACCCTATTACAGGAAATGGCAATCAAAAGGCATACCTCGCCCAGATCCCGCGAGCTGCATTCGATGTGATCGTTGCCAGCGCTGTGTTCGACCACATTGTCCTTGCGCGTGGCGGATCAAACAGCCTGAATTTCGAGGTGGTGAGTGAGCTCCTCGATGATGCTGTAGAGCGACGTGTCGCGGTCGACTTGACGCTAGACGACACGGTGCGGAGAAGCGTGGTCATGGCGCGTCGGGGGCAAGGCGTCTTCAGATCAAACGTTGAACGGATAGAGCGGTCTTGTCGCCTTACAGGGATTACAAACCCCTCGCTGCTTATTGCGAGTCACATAAAGCCGTGGCGTAATTGCAGCTCCGCGCAGGAGCGTCTTGACGGACATAACGGCCTTCTTCTCACGCCCGACGCCGACCTTCTTTTCGACCGTGGGTTCATAAGTTTTTCAAACGAGGGCGGTGTACTGGTATCACAGCGTGTACAGCACGCCGACATGCGTCGGCTTGGTTTTGAGCATTTGGTTCACGAGCGGTTGGGATTTGAAGAGGCCCCCACGCCTTGGGGGAATGCAGGGCTAAGTGACGGTCAGCGCCGGTATATGGAGCACCATCGGCCCGAAGTCTTCATCTCATAAAGTTCGATATCGGTGCGGCGCGTTAAGCCCATCACGTTTGCATGGGCTGGGTGCTCACTCCCGCCATAGACCGCTCGAAGCTCAATCCCAAAGGAATGGCGGCTTCCGAGATTGTTGAGAACAGGGATGAACGGCATGAATCGGGTGCAAAGCTGCTTATCCGGTACGTCGCGCAGTAATCCCCTCACCCCCCAGCCAATCTCGGCAGCAGAAAAATCTCCGCCCCCGGCGGCAGCTTCTTCCCCCACGTATCCCTGTAAATCACCCCGTCGATCGCCACCGCGATCCCCCGGTCGATCAGCGGCTCCAGCCCGGGATACTGTTCAGCCAGTTTCCTGAACAGTTCCCTTATGTCCTTGGCCTCGACCTCGACCTTGCTCTGGCCTCCGGCGGTCGCGGCAAGCGCCCCCCAGAGCGTCACTTGCACCATCAGCCTTCCCGTTCCGCCTCGATCGCCGCCAGGATGCGGGGCGGCGACATCGGGATGTGCGTCATGCGCACGCCGGCGGCGTTCGACACCGCGTTGGCGATCGCCGCCAGCGGCGGCACGATCGAGGTTTCGCCGACGCCGCGCACGCCATAGGGGTGGTTGGGGTTGGGAATTTCCAGGATCTGCGTGTCGATCATCGGCAGGTCGGAGCAGACCGGGATGCGGTAGTCGAGGAAGCCGGCGTTCTGCAGCCGGCCGTCCTTGCCGTAAATATACTCCTCGTTGAGCGCCCAGCCGATGCCTTGCGCGGCACCGCCCTGGTACTGGCCCTCGACATAGGTCGGGTGCACCGCCTTGCCGGCATCCTGCACCACCGTGTAGCGGATCACCCTGGTCGAGCCGGTCTCGGGATCGACCTCGATGTCGCATATATGGGTGGCGAAGGAGACGCCGGCGCCGTCGGCGACGAGCTCGCTATGGCCGGCGATCGGCCCGCCGGTCTTGCCGGATTGCGCCGCGATCTCCTTCAGCGACAGCTTGCCGAGATTGCCGTGCTTCTCGCCCTTGGCCACCGCATGGCCCTGTTCCCAGACCACGTCGTCGACCGAAATGTCCCACATCTGGGCGGCGCGCTCGCGCAGCACCTTGATGGCGTTGCGGGCGGCCGAGATGGTCGCCATGGAGGAGGAGAAGGTGCCGCGGCTGCCGTCGGTCATGTCGTTGTAGCCGAGGCTGGACGTGTCGGCGACGACGGCCTTGACCTGCGAATAGTCGATGCCGAGCTCCTCCGCCGCCACCAGCGACAGCGACGCGCGGGAACCGCCGACATCGACCGTGCCGACGGCAAGCGAGACCGAACCGTCCATGCCGATGTTGAGGTCGGTGCAGGTCTGGCCGCCGAAATTGAACCAGAAGCCGCAGGCCATGCCGCGCCCCTGGTTCTTACCCAGCGGCGCCTTCATGTGGGCATGGTTCTTCACCGCCTCCAGCGTCGGGCCGATGCCGATCGGGCCATAGACCGGGCCGTAGGACGATCGCGTGCCTTCCTGCGCCGCATTCCTGATGCGGAAGTCGACCGGGTCCATGCCGATCTCCTTGGCGAGCTCGTCGACGGCGCTTTCCACCGCGAAGGCCGCCATCGGCGCCGACGGCGCGCGGTAGGCCGCGGTCTTCGGCCGGTTGACCAGCACTTCGTAGCCGACGGTCTTGACGTTCTCCAGCCTGTAGCAGGCGAACGCCGTCATGGCGCCGATCTCGGCCCAGGTGCCGGCATAAGGGCCGCTGGTGTAGCGCAGCGTCGCTTCCGCGGCGGTGATCGTGCCGTCCTTGCGGGCGCCGATCTTGACGTCGATCGAGGTGGCGCTGGTCGGGCCCGAGGCGCGGAACACCTCGTCGCGGGTCATCACCAGCTTCACCGGCCGGCCGGCCTTGCGCGACAGAGCGAGTGCCACCGGCTCGGCCCAGACATGGGTCTTGCCGCCGAAGCCGCCGCCAATCTCCGAGGAGGTGACGCGCAGCTTCGAGGCTTCCATGCCCAGCAGCTGGGCGCAATGCTGGCGATAGACGAAATGCCCTTGAGTGCACACCCACAGGTCCGCCGTGCCGTCTGAGCTGACATTGGCCACGCAGGCATGCGGCTCGATATAGCCCTGGTGCGTCTGCTCGGTCTTGAAGGAGCGCTCGACGATGAAGTCGGCCTGGCCAAAGCCCTGATGCACGTCGCCATGGCCGAACTGGCTGCGCTTGGTGACATTGGACGGCTTGACCGGCTTTTCCTCCAGCCCCTCGGTGAAGACGGTCTCGTTGATCAGCGGCGCGTGGTGCTGCATCGCCTCGTCGACATCGGTGACATGCGGCAGCACCTCGTAGTCGACCTCGATCAGCTTCAGCGCCTGCCTGGCGGTGCGGGCGTCGATCGCGGCGACAGCGGCCACCGCATGGCCGTCATAGAGCGCCTTGGTGCGCGCCATGCAATTGTCGAGGATGTCGTACATGGCGGCATCGCCATCGGTGAGGTCGGGCAGGTCGGCCGCGGTGATCACCGCCTTCACGCCGGCGAGCTTTTCCGCCTTCGAAGTGTCGATCTTCCTGATTTTGGCGTGCGCGTGCGGGTTGCGCAGCACACGCCCGACCAGCTGGCCGGCCATGTTGAAGTCGGCGCCGTAGCGGGCGCGGCCGGTCACCTTGTCGACGCCGTCGGGACGGATGGGACGCGTGCCGACCGAAGCGAAATTGCGATTGGAAAAACGCGGATCGAAATTCATCGTCAGGCTCCCTTCATCACGCTTGCCGCGTCCTGGACGGCGCGCACGATCTTGTCATAGCCGGTGCAACGGCACAGGTTCCCGGCCAGCCCGAAGCGGATCTCCTCCTCGGTCGGGTCGGGATTCTTGGCCAAAAGGTCCTTCGCCGCGATCAGGAAGCCCGGCGTGCAAACGCCGCATTGCAGCGCGGCGTGCTCCAGGAACTTCTGCTGCAGCGGATGCAACTGGTCGCCATGCGCCATGCCCTCGACAGTCTCCACGCGGCGCCCTTGCGCCTCCGCGCCCAGCACCAGGCACGAGCACACCAGCCGGTCGTCGAGGATGACGCTGCAGGCGCCGCAGTCGCCGGTGCCGCAGCCTTCCTTGGCGCCGGTCAGCCCGAGCCGGTCGCGCAGCACGTCGAGCAGCGTCTCGTCGGGCTGGCAGAGATATTCGACGCTGTCGCCGTTGATCGTGGTTGAAACTGCTACACCGGCCATCACTTGCCTCCTGCACGCTTGTAGGCTGACGTGGCGGCCCGCCTGGCCAGCACGCCCGCGACTTTCCGTCTGAACTCGATCGTGCCCCGCTTGTCGTCGATCGGCCGGCAGGCCCCGGAGCAGACCTTGGCGAGCCGCTCGAGCGCGGCTTCGTCCAGCGTCCTGCCGATGAGGGCCTCGGCGGCCTCCTGCACCAGAAGCACCGTGGGCGCGGCGGCGCCCAGCGCCACGCGGGCCGCCTTGACGACACCTTGCTCGTCGAGCGTCAGGTTCACGCCGGCGCTGACCACCGCGATATCCATCTCGGTGCGGGGAATGAACCTGAGATACGCGTCGCCCGAGCGCGGCGCTTGGCTGTCGAGCAGGATCGCCTCGATGATCTCGCCCTTGGCGAGCGACGTCTTGCCCGGTCCGGTCGGCACCGCCTCCACGGCAATGGTGCGCCGGCCCGCGGGCCCGACGATCACCGCCCTGGCGCCGGCCGCCACCAGCGCCGGCACGCTGTCGGCCGCCGGCGAGGCGTTGCACAGATTGCCAACGATGGTGCAGCGTCCCTGCACCTGCTTCGAGCCGATCAGCTTGGCCGCCTCGACGACGCCGGGCCAGGCCTTCTTCAGGGCCGCGTTCTCTCCCAGCACCGCGCAGGGCACCGCCGCACCGATGCTGAAGCCGTCGGCCGTTTCCCTGATTTCGCTCAAGGCCGCGATCGCCTTGATGTCGACGATCAGTTCGGGTTCGATGAAGCCGCCCTTCATCCTCACCAGCAGGTCGCTGCCTCCGGCGAGAATGGCCGCCGTTCCGGCCGATCCGGCCAACTGGCCAACGGCATCTTCGATTGAAAGTGGACGTATGTAGCGCATCGTCTCCCCTTGGTCACAGCGATCTCAGCGACCGTTATAAACAGTCTCCTCATAATGGCTATCCGGTTCGTCATTTTCGACGATTGGGCCAGCCGCCGCAAAATCGAGTCCCAACCCAGGCTGAACTGGCGTAAGCCAGTCGCGTAGGCCGCGGCCGAGGCTCTGAAAAAATTCCGGGAGCCGGTGTCGGACTGGCCGGGCCCCGCTCGTCCTTGGGGCATCGAACAGGCATTATGAAAGGATATGATATGCCCGGCACCGTACGTTTGCACCGTGTTCTCACCACCAGCCCGGAAAAAGTCTATCGCGCCTTCGTCGAGGCCGACGCGCTGGCGAAGTGGCTGCCGCCGAACGGCTTCACCTGCACGGTTCATCACTTCGAGGGCAAGGTGGGCGGCACGTTCAAGATGTCGTTCCGCAACTTCACCACCGGCGACAGCCATGCCTTCGGCGGCGAGTATCTCGAACTCGTTCCCGGTGAGCGCCTGCGCTACACCGACAGGTTCGACGACCCCAATCTGCCGGGCGAGATCCAGGTGACCGTAACCCTGAAAAAAGTATCTGTCGGCACCGAGATCGACATCACCCAGGCCGGCATTCCCGACGTCATCCCGGTCGAGGCCTGCTATCTCGGCTGGCAGGAGTCGCTGCGGAACCTGGCAAAGCTCGTCGAGCCCGAGATAAATCAATAGGCCAGGAGGTGGCGGTTTCAGCCATTTGCCGCTAGCTATCCTTCCGACGCGCCCGGTCGATCAGGCGCGTCGTGAGCGATACAGCGGAGGCCAAAATCATGACTCTCACCAACCGGGACATCGTCGAGCTGACCGAGTGGCGGCGCAAGTTGCACCAGCAGCCGGAAATCTCGAACGAGGAGGAAAAGACGGCAAAAGCCGTCGTCGACTTCCTCGCCGATACCAATCCCGACAAGGTGCTGACCGGACTGGGCGGCCATGGTGTCGCGGCCGTCTACGACAGCGGCAAAAACGGACCAACCGTCCTGTTTCGTTCGGAACTCGACGCGCTGCCCATCGAAGAACTGTCCGGCGTGCCGCATGCCTCGCGTGTGCCGGGCAAGTCGCATATGTGCGGCCATGACGGACACACCGCGATCCTGGCGGCGCTCGGACGCCAGCTCGGGCGCGAGCGGCCTGCAAGCGGTCGCGTCGTGCTGATGTTCCAGCCGGCGGAAGAAACCGGCAATGGCGCCGCCGGTGTCGTCGCCGACCCCCGTTTCGGCGAGATCGCGCCCGATTTCGCCTTTTCGCTACACAATCTGCCCGGCGTGCCGTTCGGCGAGGTGCGGCTCAAGCCCGGCGTGGTCAACTGTGCCTCGCGCGGCATGCGCATCGTGCTGGAGGGCAAGACCGCGCATTCCTCCATGCCCGAGACCGGAATTTCGCCGATGCCGGCGATCAGCGCGTTGATGCCTGCCCTGCCCGCGCTCGGGCACGGAACGTTCGCCGACGACGATTTCGGCATGGTCACCGTGACCCACGCCGAGATGGGCGAAGCCGTGTTCGGCATCGCGCCCGCCCACGCCGAGGTCTGGGCGACGCTGCGCACCAGGCGCGACGAGCGCATGGCGGATCTGTGCGCCGCCGCGGAAGCGCTGGTCACGAAGATCGCCGGCCAGCATCGCCTGTCCGCAAGCTGGGACTACCACGAGATCTTCGTCGCCAGCGTCAACGCGCCGGACGCGGTGGAGCATCTCCAACGCGCCCTCGACGAAGAGGGCGTCGCACACACGCAAGAGGCCCTGCCGATGCGCGCCTCGGAGGATTTCGGCCTGTTCGGCCACAGCGCGACGTCGGCGATGTTCTTCCTCGGGGCCGGCGAGCGCCACCCTGCCCTGCACAATCCCGACTATGATTTCCCCGACGATTTGATCCCGATCGGCTCAAGGATCTTCATGCGCACGGCGCGCAATTTGCTGGGGTGAGGCAGGCCGGATGGCCGATCGGGGCGAGCCGGCACGCCACGCCCGGGCTGTGGCGGAACGGCTTCGCTAAACGTCGAGAACAACCGTCATTCCACGGACCTCGGCCATCTCGAGCAGCAGGTCCCGCAGGCGGTCCTCGGTCATCGTCTCGCCGGTTCTCTCCAGCAGTTCGTCAATGCTTTCCTTCATCGAAATGGCGGCAACCCCGGTTTTTTCGGAGAGCAGCCGCCCAATGGCAGCGCGGATCAGGGCATTCTGGTCAGGCATGATCCCCCTTTCATGCTGGGGCGGCATGAGTTTTCTTCAATGCATGCTTCTGCCGCAACTTTTGCGAGCTTCAGCTTAAGCTTGCAAGTCGTTTTGAGGGACTGATATTCACTATTTGGCGAATAGTTGCCCACGGACGACACCAGAGGCGCAACTCCTCGTTGCCGGATCCGGACCTCGCCGCTCCAGAAGGCACCTGACGCGCCGTCTCTATTAGAGGTTGCATCGGTCAGCCGCTTTTTGCCAACCGGGATATGCAATCGCGGCACCGCGCCCGACCCGCCAGGACCACCGTCAATCGCGATTGGCCCTTGCCGAAGCCGGCGGCCTCGCTCATCCATGCCTGGAAACGACCGCCAGGGGCTAGAAGATGACCGATGCCAGCTTTCACATCGTCGAAGCGACGATCGAACAGTTGCGGAGCGCCCTTGAGGAGGGCCTTGTCACCAGCGTCGAACTTGTCGGTGCTTATCTCAGGCGCATCGCGCATTTCGACCGGCACGGCATCAGCCTCAATGCGGTGCCGGTTCTCAATCCTGATATGTTCGAGGAAGCCGCGGCTTCGGACCGGCGCCGCAGTCAGGACAAGACGCTCGGCCCGCTCGATGGCATTCCCTACACCGCCAAGGACAGCTACAAGGTGTCTGGCTTGACTGTTGCCGCCGGCTCTCCGGCCTTCGAGCATCTCATCGCCAACGAGGACGCCTTCACCGTCGCCCGGCTGCGCGCCGGCGGCGCGGTGCTGATCGGCCTCACCAACATGCCGCCCATGGCCAATGGCGGCATGCAGCGCGGCGTCTATGGCCGCGCCGAAAGCCCCTATAATGCCGATTACCTGACCGCCGCCTTCGCGTCCGGCTCCTCGAACGGCTCTGGCACCGCTACGGCGGCGAGCTTCTGCGCCTTTGGGCTTGGGGAGGAGACCTGGTCGTCAGGCCGTGCGCCGGCCACCAACAACGCGCTGGTCGCCTACACGCCGTCGCGCGGTGTCATTTCGGTGCGCGGCAACTGGCCCCTGGTGCCGACCATGGATGTCGTCGTGCCGCACACGCGCAGCGTGCCCGACATGCTCGAATTGCTGGATGTGATCGTCGCCGACGATCCCGAGACGCGGGGCGATTTCTGGCGCGCGCAGCCCTGGATCGCGCTGCCGAAGAGTTCCGAAATCCGACCGCCGCGCTATACCGATCTGGTGCTAGCGGGGTCGCTGCAAGGCATGCGGCTTGGCGTGCCCAAAATGTATATCGGCCGCGACAGCGGCGCCGACCGGCCGATCGAAACCCGCGCCTCCGTGCTTGATCTCTGGGAGCAAGCGGCGGCGGACCTGAGACGGCTTGGAGCCGAGGTGATGGAGGTCGATTTTCCTGTCGTCTCCAACTACGAGCGCGATCGCCCCGGCGCGCGCACCATGGTCGACCGCGCTCTGGTGCCGCCGGACTTCGCCGATCGCGAGATCTGGGACCTCTGCATCTCAGCCTGGGATGATTTTTTGCGCGCGAACGATGATCTGAACATTCCCGATCTCGTTTCGGTCGACGGCCCGAAAATCTTTCCGCAGCCACCGGGCACGCTGCCCGACCGTTATGAAGGCGGTTTCGACTTGGCACAGTATGTCGAGCGCGCGAAATCAGGCGTCACGCCGTTCCGGGCCATTCCGACGATGGAGGACGGGCTGAAAGGGCTGGAAGCGACGCGGCGGCTCGATTTCGAGGACTGGCTGGACGCGAACAGGCTTGATGCCGTCGTGCTGCCTGCCGTCGCCGATGTCGGGCCCGCCGATGCCGACATCACTGAGGCCTCCGCGGCGCTTGCCTGGCGCAACGGCACCTGGGTCGCCAACGGCAATCTGGTGTGGCGGCATTTCGGCATCCCGACCGTTACCGTGCCGATGGGCACCATGGCCGACATCGGCATGCCGGTCGGCCTGACCTTCGCCGGCAAGGCCTATGACGATGAAAGGCTGTTGCGCATGGCCGGCGACTTCGAACGCTCCACGCAGCGCCGCACCCAGCCGCCGCGCACGCCGGAACTGGCAGACGATGTGTTTTCGCGCCGGCCCACTCAAGCCGGCAATGGCGAGGCGCCCGCGCTCGCAATCAAGCTTGCGGCCGAGACGCGCGACAGCGGCGATCAGGACGAGATCGTCATCACGCTCGACCTCCCCGTCGACGCAACCGAGACGGAGCACGCCAGCATCAAGGTGCACGTCAACGGAGATGCCGTCGCGATGCGCCGAGCCGGCGCGCGTCTGACCGGCCGGGCGTTTGTCCCGGCCGCGGAGCATCAACGGATCCACAGCGTCTGGCGCGGCCCCTACGGCTCGATCGTCACGGCAGTGATGCGGCTGCGGGATGGACGCAGCGCGGGCGCCTATGTGGTCACCGGCGGGATTGAATGACGATGAGCCCACGCGGGCCAATTTCGCGCCGGGCTATATGAACCTGCGAAATTATGAGGAGCCAGCCATGATCAAGGTCAAACAACTCGCCCATGTCTGCATCTTCGCCAATGATCTGGACGAGACACGGCGCTTCTACGAGGATGTCCTGGGCATTGATATCCAGTTCAATTTCCTGCGCGACGGAAAGATTTTCGGTTTCTACCTTAATTGCGGCGGCCGCAGCCATATCGAGGTTTTTCACAAAGAGGGTGCGCGGTTCAGCGAGACGAATCAGATCAACCATTTCTGCCTGGAGGTGGAGGATATCGACGCCGCGATCACGCATATCGCGTCCAGGGGCGTGGAGGTCACCGCGAAAAAACTCGCCTGCGACGACACCTATCAGGCCTGGCTGCGCGACCCCGACGGCGTGAAGATCGAACTGTTCGAATACACCGGCAAGAGCGCGCAATTCACAGGCGGCGATCGCGTCGCCGATTGGTAGGCTGTCGCGGTTTCAGTGGGCAGCTACCCCCGCGCGGCCCAGAGCAAACCACGCTCGACGATGACAGCCATTTCCGGCATCGCGAACTCATCCGCCGTGTGTCCGAGCGAACTGTAGAAGACCTTGCCTGCGCCATATCTTCGCTTCCAGACAACCGGCATGTCGACGCCGCCGATGCCCGGGAAATGCTCGTCGGTGAAGGTGGTCGTCGCCAGCACCTCGTTGCTCGGGTCGACATGCATGTAGTACTGCTCCGACCGGTAGGCGAAGTCGCTAATGCCTCTCGTGATCGGATCGTCCGGTTTGGTGATGACCACGCGATAGTCGATGATGTCGCCGGGATGCGCGACCCATTGGCCGCCGGTCATGAACTGATAGTCCGGCTCGTTGCGGAAACTGTCGCCCATCGTGCCGTGGAAACCGCCGAGTCCCGTTCCCTGTCGAACCGCGCGCGTCAGATTCTGCAGCTCGGACTTTTCGATCTTCGACATGGTGATGACGGGCACGATGAGATCGAATGAGTTCAGCTCCGGATCGGCAAACATCCCCGTGCCCTCGCCGAGCGTGACCGTGTATCCATTGCGCTCCAGCATGTCGCGCACCACAGTGGCGCTGCGCTGGGGCGTATGGCCTTCCCACCCACCCCAGGCAATCAAGGCCTTCTTTGCCATGCAGTGAACCTCCTGAACTGTCCGCAGCAGCGATGGTTACACGGCTCGGCTGTCAGCGCCAACCCAGCGCCGGCGCGACATGGGTCAGGATCGCCTCGATGGCATGGGCGTTGTAGTCGACGCCGAGTTGGTTGGGCACGGTGAGCAGCAGCGTGTCGGCCTCGGCGATCGCCTCGTCCTCGGCCAACTCCTTGATCAGCACGTCCGGCTCGGCGGCATAGCTGCGCCCGAAGATCGCCCGCGTGTTTTCCTCGATGAAGCCGATCTGGTCGCGGCCCTCATTGCCGCGCCCGAAATAGGCGCGGTCCCGGTCGTCGACCAGCGCGAAAATGCTGCGGCTGACCGAGACGCGCGGTTCGCGTTCATGGCCGGCCGCCTTCCAGGCCTCGCGATAGATCCGGATCTGCTCGGCCTGCTGGATATGGAAGGGCTTGCCGCTTTCGTCGAATTTGAGGGTCGAGCTCTGCAAATTCATGCCCAGCTTCGCCGCCCACTCCGAAGTGGCGTTGGTGGCGGCACCCCACCAGATGCGCTCGCGCAGGCCTTCAGAATGCGGCTCCAGGCGCAGCAAGCCGGGCGGGTTGGGAAACATCGGCCGCGGATTGGGCTGGGCGAAGCCCTCGCCGCGCAGCGTGTCGAGGAAGACCTCGGCGTGATGCCGCGCCATGTCGGCGTCGCTTTTGCCTTCCTGCGGCGCGTAGCCGAAATAGCGCCAGCCATCGATGACCTGTTCGGGCGAGCCCCGGCTGATGCCGAGCTGCAGGCGCCCGCCTGCGATGATGTCGGCGGCACCTGCGTCCTCCGCCATGTAGAGCGGATTCTCGTAGCGCATGTCGATGACCGCCGTGCCGATCTCGATGTGGCTGGTCTTGGCGCCGACCGCCGCCAGCAGCGGAAATGGCGAGGCGAGCTGTCGGGCAAAATGGTGGACGCGGAAATACGCGCCGTCAGCGCCGAGTTGCTCGGCCGCGACGGCGAGATCAATGGATTGCAACAGCGCGTCCGACGCCGAGCGCACCTGCGATTGCGACGAGGGCGTCCAGTGCCCGAATGACAGGAAACCGATTTTTTTCATGGCCCTGACGTATATACCGGCGACACGTGCTTCAATGCCAAAAGAGCAGGGTTACACACCGTCGCCCCTGCGTGACACCAAAAGTGTGCCTTACCGAAAGTTTGAATGCCGTGGAGGGTGGGATGCTCAGGGGAATCCGCATCGTCGAGATCGAGGCGTTGGGGCCGGCGCCCTTTGCCGGCATGCTGCTCGCCGATCTCGGCGCCGACGTGATCGTCGTCCACCGCAAGCATGCATCCGTGCCGGGCCTTCCCGAGCGCTCGCTGCTCGATCGCGGCAAGCGCTCTATCGCGCTCGACCTCAGGGATGCCGAGGACGTTGCCGTGCTGATGCGCCTGATCGCCACCGCCGACGGCCTGATCGAGGGCTTCCGGCCGGGCGTGATGGAGCGTCTCGGGCTTGGTCCAGATGTGTGTCTGGCCGCCAACCCTCGCCTGGCCTATGGCCGCATGACCGGCTGGGGGCAGGAAGGCCCGCTCGCCCGCACCGCCGGCCACGACATGAACTATACCGGCGTGTCGGGCGCACTCTGGTATGCTTCCCTGCCGGGCGAGCCGCCAATGGCGCCGCCGACGCTGGTCGGCGACATAGGCGGCGGCGCGCTCTATCTGGTGATCGGCATGCTGGCCGCCATCATGAACGCCCGCGCCGGTGGTGAAGGCACGGTCGTCGACGCGGCGATCGTCGACGGCTCGGCCCATATGATGAACCTGTTGATGTCGCTCGCACCATCCGGCGGGCTTGCCGCCGAGCGTGGCCGGAGCCTTCTGGACGGACCGCATTGGTGCCGCGTCTACCGCACGTCTGATGGCGGCTTCATCAGCGTCCAGTGCGTCGAGCCGAAATTCTATGCGCTGTTCCTCGACAGGCTTGGTCTGGGCGGCGATCCGCAGTTCGCCGCTCAGTTCGACCGCGGCCTCTGGCCTGAGCTCGGCAGCCGGCTGGAAGCGATCTTTGCCGAAAAATCCCGAGACGAGTGGATGAAATTGTTCGAAGGAACGGATGCCTGCGTCGGGCCTGTGCTCAGCCCGCATGAGGCGGCGCTGCATCCGCACATGGCCGCACGCGGCTCCTGGTTGGTCGAGAATGGCGCCCTCCAAGCTGCCTCCGCCCCCCGTTTTTCCAAACGGACGGCAAAGGCACCGGCGAAAAGTCCGGCACGCGACGAACATGGTGCGGAGATTCGTGCCGAACTTGCGGATCCAGCCGCAAGTCGTTGAATAGGCTACCCGCCTTTGCTGAGGAAATCGCCGACTGGCCTGCGCCCGGCTCGGACCGAAGACGATATCGTGGCGGCACTTGCGGCAGTCGTGGGCGGCATACTTGAAAAGCATCCCGTATACGAGTATACGAGATGCTTTCATTGGGAGGAGGCTGCGCTCCATGTCCTTCAACTCGACTCGCGTCCAGACACCAATGGATGCCGTGGTCATCGGCGGCGGCATCGCCGGCTGCACGCTCGCCTATGAACTGGCCCGCCACGGTCTCAAGACGACGATCCTCGAGCAGAGCATGATCGCCGCCGAGTCCTCAGGACGAAACACCGGCACCTTGCTCACCGGCCCGCAGAAAAAGGTCGTCGAACTGCTGGACGCCAGCGTCGCGATCTATGCCGAGCTTGCCGACGGACCCGTTCCCTTCGAATTCGCCGCCATCGCACATCTGCTGATTTCCGAAGACGAGGCGAGTTTCGAGGCGGCTGCCGCCGTGGCCGACCGCTACAGGGAAGCCGGCGTGGCAATGGAAAAGATCACGGGCAAGGAACTGGCGCGCGACCACCCTCGTGTCGGCTTCAACGTGGCAGGCGCCTATTCCGTCGGCCGTGCATGGACGCTGGAACCCATGGGCGCGACACATGCCTTCGCCCACGCCGCCCGTGAGGCCGGCGCGACGATCCGCACCGGCCTGCGCGTCGCCCAGATCTTCTCCAGGGGCGGCAAGGTCCAGGGTATCTTGACCGACCAGGGGATCGTTCCCGCCGATCTCATCTTCATCGCCAACGGATTGTGGATGTCGGACCTTCTGCGCCGCACCGTCGGCGACGGACCGCTGCCCGGCCTGCCCTTCACCGCCGGCCGCGGCTGGTTGATCCAGTTGGGAAAACTCGACTTCGAGCTGCCCTGGATCGTCGAGGAATTGACCTGGCCGGATCAGGAAGAGCTCGGCCGGCGCATGAGGCTCGACGGCCTTGCCGATGTCGCCGCGCAGCGCGACGACCAGCCGGCGGTGGAAGCCATCTGCCTCAACCCCATGGGCGGCGGCGATGCCAGGCTTGGCGCCTCCGTCCAGCCGGCCTTCCGCGATCTCGTCCGCAACACCGACATGGCGAGCCGGATCGCCAGCCGCACGCTGCGCATGCTGCCGGGCCTCGGCGCGCCGCAGGTCAGGAACGTCTATCCCGGCAACCGCCCGATGCTGTCCGATGGCTTGCCGGTCGCTGGCAGGACGGCCGTCGAGGGCCTGTTCGTGCATGGCGGCATGGGTTCCATCGGCATGCATGCCGCCCCCGCCACCGCGCGCTGGCTGGTTGACGCCGTGTTTTCCGGCAATGGCAGCCCAGCCCAGACATGGCTGCGGCCGGACCGCTTTCCCGGATGGGAAGCGTCATGAGCCTGCTTGCGGAGCGGTCGGCCCGCTATTTTCCGCAATGGTGATCGTTGATCTTGTTCAGCGCATTCGCATCCGGCCCCACCCGGTGGTAGGAACAGGCGCCGGCGGCCGTCGTGACAAGCTGCCGGTCATAGTAGCGCGGGCCGCCGAACAGTATGTCAATAATATCGCCGTCAGCGGGAACATAGCGTTCGGGTTCGCCCTGGTGGTGGCGGTGCCTGGCCCCGGCGGACGCCGAAGAGACGATGCCGCAGCCCATCACAAGGGCGAGAGCGCAGATCGCGAAGCGTTTCGTCGTCATCGACAACACCTTCCTGGCCAACCGGATTTCATCTTATATCCAAAAATCGCCGGATAAAGAAAAGTTCCTGAGAACGGGCGCCGGTTGATTTGCAGCCGGCGTGCATGAGCGGCAGCGTGAGAACCGGCGGCGCAGGCCGGCTCGCCTGACAAACCGACAAAAGCCTTAGTCGGTCTGGATCCACACCGACTTGGTCTCCAGATATTCGTGCAGATGTTCGATGCCGCCCTCGCGGCCATACCCGGACATTTTCATGCCGCCGAACGGCACGGCGGGGTCGATGGCGTGGTACATGTTGACCCAGACGGAACCCGCCTTGACCCGGCGGGCAAGCTTGTGCGCCGTGCCGAGATGGGTGGTGAAGATGCCGGCGGCCAGCCCATAGGGCGTCGCATTGGCGCGGGCGACGGCTTCGTCAAGCGTATCGAAGGGCATTGCCGAGATAACCGGCCCGAAGATCTCTTCGCGCGCGATGGTCATTTGGTCGGACACTGCGCCGAAGACGGTCGGCGCGATGAAGTTGCCGCCGTCATAGAGGCCGCCGGTCAGCCGCGATCCGCCGGCGACCAGTTCCGCGCCCTCCTCGCTGCCGGCCTTGATGTAGCCCTCAACCTTGCCGGCCTGCCGCGCATTGATGAGCGGCCCCATTTCGGTTTCGGCTTCGATGCCGTGGCCGATGCGCAGCCTGCCGGCGAAGTCAGCGAGCCGGCGCACGAACTCGTCATGGATTTCGCGCGCCACGAACAGCCGCGAACCGGCGATGCAGACCTGGCCCGAATGCACGAAGACAGCCATCGCCGCGATCGGAACGGCCTTGTCGATATCGGCGTCGCGGCACACGATGAGCGGCGACTTGCCGCCGAGTTCTAATGAAACGCGCTTTAGATTGGCAACACCCGCCCGGGCGATCGCCTGGCCGGTGAGCGTCGAGCCGGTGAAGACGATCTTGTTGACGTCGGGATGTTCGGCAAGCCGCGCGCCGGCTTCGGCCCCGGTTCCGGTGACGATGTTGACAACGCCGTCGGGAACGCCCGCTTCCTGCATCAGCCGCGCGATCAAAAGCGGCGTCAGCGATGCATCCTCGGAAGGTTTCAGCACGATCGTGCAGCCAGTAGCCAGCGCCGGCGCGATCTTCCAGATCGACGCGGCGGTCGGCGCGTTCCAGGGAATGATGGCGCCGACCACGCCCACCGGCTCGCGCCGGGTGAAGGTGACGATCTCGCCCGGGATCGAATTGTCGATTGATTCGCCATGCAGCGCGGTCGCCATCCCGGCATAGAAGCGCAGCATGCCGATGACCCGGCGCCGGTTGGCGAGCGTGCGCGTGATCGGCAGCCCCATGTCGAGGGTGTCGGAGACGCAGAGCTCTTCCCAGTTCTTCTCGAAGAGATCGGCGATCCTGAGCAGCACGCACTGCCGTTCGTAAGGCGAAAATCCGGACCACGGACCTTCGAAAGCGGTGCGCGCAGCCGCCACCGCCGCGTCGATGTCGGCGGCGCCTCCGCGCGGCACCGTCGCCAGCACCTGCCCCGTCGCCGGGTTGAGCGCCTGCATTTCCTGTCCGGACCGCGCCGCGACCCATTTGCCGCCGATGAACATCGGCCGGAATTCGCCATGGTAGAGCGTCGCGGCCTTCGCCCTCGGGTCGAAGTTCAGCGTCATCTTCTCCTCCTCGCCATTCCGTCGCGACTATTACTCCGGTGCAGGCTCACCTCAAGCAAGGAAGCCGACAAGTCGTCGAAATGACCGAACTGCGTCCCCTGGCTATCGGCCGCTCAACCGCTGGAGGCGAAGCGGTAGCCCTCCAGCGCCTGCTGAACCGCGGCCACCAACACCGCCTCCGGATCGAGCGGCTGCCCGGCAAAGCGGTCGAGCGCGGGCAGATGCTGATGGAACAGCGTCACCGGCACGGCCTTGCCGGACAAAGCGGCCATCAATCGCTGGACAGCTTCCATCGCCTCCTGATGGTTCCAGTAGTAACGTATGCGGTCCGACAGCGAATAGTGCCGCTGCACGCGCTGTTGCGCCGCAGAGCCGTGGTAGTGGCTGTGCCAGTCCTTGGCATCGGCCGTCATCAGCGTTTCCATGGTCTGATAAAGCGGGCGCGCGCCGTAGTCGGGCAACAGATCGGAGGCGATCAGGTCCAGCCCGTAGAGCGCTTCGCGCAGGACGAAGGTCAGCTGCGGCCCCACCTTGAGGATGGCAAAGCCGTCCTCGACCAGTTCGCGCAGGGCCGCTTGCGTCTGATAGTCGGTGGAATGGGCCTCGTAGACCAGGCCCGCTTCCTGTTCGAGCAATTCGCGCAGATGCAGCGCCTTGGCGCGATCGTAGAAGACCACGTTCTCGTTGCCGAACTCCACGCCCGGCTGCACCACCACGGCGATGACCCGCGAGAAGGCGTCTGCGAGGCCGTTCTCGTGGAATATCTGCCGATGCACCGCCAGTGTGTGCTGGACCGCGGACAGGCTTGTGGGGCTGATTTCGCCGATGAGATGATCCGCTCCGCCCGGCGGCGGAACCTCGGTGCCGATCACGTAGAGTGGCCGGTCGGTCCCGCTGGCGGCGTCCTCGGCCTTGCGCGCCAGGCGGGCGGCGCGCCTGGCAATCGTAGCGTCATCCAGCGCCGCCGGCTCGCCCGCACATCCCATGGAGGCATCGAGATGGATCTTGCGGAAACCGGCCCGGACATAGGCGGACACCATGTCCTCGGCCTTCGCCATCGCCGCGCCGGCATCTTCCTTTCGCCATGGATTGGGACCGAGATGATCCCCGCCGAAGATGACCCGCTCGGGGGCAAGGCCTTCGGAGCCTGCAATAGCGGTCACCGCCGCGACGAAGTCAGCGGGCTGCATGCCGGTATAGCCGCCGAACTGGTTGACCTGGTTGCAGGTCGCCTCGATCAGCAGCGGCCGCGAGAACAGCGCGGCGTCGCGCACTGCGGCCCGGATCACGACCGGATGGGACGAGCAGACGGAGGTGATGCCTTCCGCCGCGCCCCGCCGCCGGGAATTTGCAAGTTTCAGCAATGGATCGGTCACGGGCGTCGCCTCGGCGTGTTGGCAATGAACAGATCGAGTTCGGCGCGCGTACCGGCTCCTTCCATCGGGCCTTGCCGCGTGACGTTGCGCGCGCCTGCCGCATTCGCGTAATCGAGCGCGGTCACGGCAGGCATGCCGAGCCTGCGGCAGGCGATGTAGGCACCGCCAAAACAGTCGCCCGCGCCGGTCGGATCGATCTCCTCGACCAGGAAGCCGGGCGACTCGACGCGGCTGCCGTCGGCGCCGAACAGGGACGCGCCCAACGCGCCGCGCTTGACGACGACCTCGCCGGCGCCGCGGGCAAACAGCGAGGCGAGCGCGTCGGCTTCATTGTCGTTGCCCGAAGCGGTGTGGAGTTCCTCACCCGACGGCAGGATCAGATCCGCAATGTCGAGAAGCCGCGCGAAGCGCTCGCGCGTCTGGCCATGGCCGAGCAGTTCCTTGCGAAGATTGGGATCGAGCGAGATGCTTCCGCCACGCGCCTTGACCACATCGATGGCATGGTCGAGCACCTGCCAAATGGCGGGAATGCTGAGTGCGGTGCCCATGACGTGCAGGTGGCCTGAACGCGCCAGCAGCGCCCTGGCCTCAGGGGTCAAGCCGACCAGCGCCGCGGCCGATTTGCCGATATTGTAGACGAAGTCGCGCGAACCGTCCTCGCGGTAGCGCACGAAGGCGCTGCCCGTCGGATAGTCGGGGCTGACGGCGATGGCCGTGACATCCGCACCGTCCCGGCGCAGGCGCTCGACATTGATCCTGCCGAAATCATCGTCGCCGACGCAGGCGATGATGCCGGCCCGCCCGCCAAGCCTGGCGCATTGGTCGATGAAGATCGCCGGCGCCCCGCTCGGATAAGGTCCGGTCAGCTCGATGGGCTCGAGAAAGCCATTGCCACGGCTTGTGGCCATGATCTCCACCAGGATCTCGCCGACGGTGACGGTCGGCCCGAGTCCATCGGGCGCCAGTGTCTTCAATGGGGATTTGCTTGGCATGGCGAAGGCCCCGTGTGAAAGGCAAGGGAAATGCGGATTCCAAAAAACGGATAGAGCGGTTCCGCGATTCTATCAAACGTTGGACGGCCCTGGCTCCGGCCTTCCGAACGCCCCGGGCGTCGGCGTCGTCACGATGACGGCGTCGCCGGCCTGAAGCACCGTCTGGTCGCAGGCTTTCAGCACCTCGACCGTGCCGTCCTTGCGGCGCACCTTGGTCGAGCCGGCCTCGCCATCGCCACCGCCGTCCAGCCCTTGCGGCGGCCGGTTGCGATGCGAGGACAGGATGGCGCATTCCATCTTCTCCAGGAAGCGGATGGTGCGCTTCGTGCCGTCGCCGGCATTCCACCTGCCCTTGCCGCCGGAGCCCTCGCGGATGTGGAAATCCTCCAGCATCACCGGAAACCGCAGCTCCAGTATTTCGGGGTCGGTAAGGCGCGAATTGGTCATATGGGTGTGAACGCCCGACGTGCCGGCAAAGCCGCGGCCGGAATTCATCTGGCCGGCGGGCGAACCGGAACAGATCGTTTCGTAATACTGGTACTTGCTGTTGCCGAAGGTCAAATTGTTCATGCTGCCTTGCGCATTGGCCATGGCGCCCATGGCGCCGAACAGGGCGTTGGTGACGTGCTGCGAGGTCTCGACATTGCCCGCGACGACGGCGGCGGGATAAGCGGGTTTCAGCATCGAGCCATCCGGGATGATGATGTTGATGGGCCTCAGGCAACCGGCATTCATCGGGATCATGTCCTCGACCATGACGCGGAAGGCATAGAGCACCGCGGCCCGGGCGACAGGCTCTGGCGCGTTGAAATTGTTCTTCATCATCGGCGACGTGCCGGTGAAGTCGACCGTCGCCTCACGCTTTTGCCGGTCGACCGATATCTTCACCTTGATCACCTGGCCGGTGTCGGTGGGATATTCATAGGCCGATGTATCCGGCAGCCGCTCGATCACGCGCCGCACGCTTTCGGCCGCATTGTCCTGCACATGGCCCATATAGGCTTCGACGACGTCGAGCCCGAAATGCGCCACCATCTTGCGCAGCTCCGCCACGCCTTTTTCGTTGGCGGCGAGCTGCGCCTTGAGATCGGCGATATTCTGGTGCGGATTGCGGGCCGGATAGCGGTGATCGGTGAGCAGCGTCTGCAGCTCGGTCTCGCGGAATTTTCCGCGATCGACGATCCGGAAATTGTCGAACAGCACGCCTTCCTCGTCGACCGTGGTGGCAAGTGGCGTCATCGAGCCCGGCGCGGTGCCGCCGATGTCTGCGTGGTGGCCGCGCGAGGCCACCCAGAAGAGGATCTTGGGCGATTGGCCAATCTCCCCTCTTGTCGGGGAAATCGGCTGCTCTTGCTCGAAAACCGGCGTCACCACCGTGATATCGGGCAGATGCGTGCCGCCATTATAGGGAGCATTGAGCGCAAAGACGTCGCCGGGATGAATGTCGCCGGAGTTCAGCCGGATGATGGTCTCGACCGAGCGGTCCATCGAGCCCAGATGCACCGGCATATGCGGCGCGTTGGCGACCAGCGCGCCGTTCCGGTCGAAAACGGCGCAGGAGAAATCCAGCCTTTCCTTGATGTTGACGGAATAGGCGGTGTTCTGCAGCGTCACGCCCATCTGCTCGGCTATCGACATGAACAAATTGTTGAACACTTCCAGCATCACCGGATCGGCCTCGGTGCCAAGTGCCGCCTGCCGGCGTTTCTTGCTGGTGCGCCGCATCAGCACATGATTCCTGGCTGTGATCTCGGCCTGCCAGCCCGGCTCGACGACGATCGTCTGGTTGGGCTCGATGATCAGTGCGGGGCCGGCGACCCGATCGGACGGCCGCAACGCCTCGCGCCGACAGACGTCGGCTTGGTGCCATTTTCCTTCCGTATAGATCCGTCGGACCTCCTCGGCCCTGGCTTTTGATGGCTGCCCCGCCTGCGCATAGGCTTCGGTATTCTGCTCGCCGCCCGCCTCCGTCCCCTCGACGCTCACAGCTTCGACGATCATCGGCTTGTCCTCATAGACGAAACCGAATTGCGCCTTGTGGGCAGCCTCGAAATCGGCCCTCGCCCGCAACATCGAGCCATGGTCGAAATGCACCGGAAGTGCGGTGTCGGTGCCGTCATAGCGGATCTGCAGCGCCGGTCTGGCGGCCACCGCGTCCTCGGCGATGCCTTGCGCGGCGAGTTCCGCGACGACGGCGGTTTGCAAGGCCGCGATCAGGCCTTCGATCGCCGGCCTGGATTCTTCCGCGAGCGGTGCAAGCAAGGCCTGCTGGCGTGAGGCAAAGACCGAAGACAGGCCGATGCCGTAGGCCGACAGCAAGCCGGAAAACGGATGGATCAGCACCGCCTCCATGCCGAGTGCGTCGGCGACCAGGCAGGCGTGCTGGCCGCCTGCGCCGCCAAAACAGTTCAGGAGATATTCGGTGACATCGTAGCCGCGCTGCACCGAGATCTTTTTGATGGCGTTCGCCATGTTTTCGACCGCGATGGTGACGAAACCTTCGGCGACCGCTTCGGCCGAGCGGCCGTCGCCGATTTCGGCGGCGAGCGCGGTGAATTTCTGGCGAACGGTGTCCACATCGAGCGGCTCGTTCTGGCCGGGGCCGAAGATGGTCGGGAAAAAATCCGGCTGCAGCTTGCCGAGCATGACGTTGGCGTCGGTGACGGCGAGCGGGCCGCCGCGCCTGTAGGCGGCGGGGCCTGGATTGGCGCCGGCGGAGTCCGGGCCGGTGCGAAAGCGGCCTGCTTCGTAGTGCAGGACCGAGCCGCCGCCGGCCGCCACGGTGTGGATGCGCATCATCGGCGCGCGCACGCGCACGCCTGCGACCTCGGTATCGAAGGCGCGCTCATATTCGCCGTCATAATGGGCGACATCGGTGGAGGTGCCCCCCATGTCGAAACCGATCACCTTTTCGAAGCCGGCGATCTTTGCCGTCTCGACCATGCCGACGACCCCGCCGGCCGGGCCAGACAGCAGCGCATCCTTGCCCTGGAACAGGTCCGCGGCGGTCAGCCCGCCAGAAGACATCATGAACATCAGGCGGGGATTTTCCCTTCCCCTCGAGGGGAGGGTGGCGGCGAAGCCGCCGGGTCGGGTCGGATCGACGGGGTTCGACGTCTTGGTGGTGCCTTCTGCGGCGATCCCCTCTGCCGGCTTCGCTGACATCTCTCCCTCGAGGGGGGAGAGAACGCCGAGTTCCTGGCCTACCCTTTGCACATATCTCGACAGGATCGGAGACAGATAGGCGTCGACCACGGTGGTGTCCCCGCGGCCGACCAGCTTGATCAGCGGCGACACCTCGTGGCTGACCGAAACCTGGCCGAAACCGAGCTTGCGGCAGACCTTTGCGACGGCCTTTTCGTGATCGGGATATTTCCAGGCGTGCATGAAGACAATGGCGACCGCATCAATGCCGTCCGCCTTTGCCTGTTCGATCGCCGGGCGACAGGCAGCGATGTCGAGCAGCCGTTCGACGCAGCCGTCGGCAAGCACGCGCTCGTTGACCTCGATGACGCGCTCGTAGAGCTGTTCGGGGAGGACGATCTCCTTGGCGAAGATGTCGGGCCGCGCCTGATAGGCGATCCTCAGCGCATCGCGAAATCCCTTGGTGATGAGCAAAAGCACGCGGTCGCCCTTGCGCTCCAGCAGCGCATTGGTGGCGACCGTTGTGCCCATCTTTACGTCGCCTATCAGCCCGGCGGGTATAGGCTCGCCGGGGCGCAGGCCGAGAAGGTCGCGAATGCCCTGGATGGCCGCGTCGGCATAGGCCTCGGGATTTTCGGACAGAAGCTTGCGCGGATGCAGGCCGCCCTCGGGATCACGGCCGATGACATCGGTGAACGTGCCGCCGCGGTCGATCCAGAAATCCCATTTTTGTTGCATTCCGACACCCTCTTTATCGCGAGTATGGCAGCAAAGTCATACTCTTTGATACCCGAGTTCGCGCCGGAACAAGTCGTCGCGCCGGCGCCTCTTCGATGACGGTGGCTTTGGATGTCTGAGGCGATGGCAAGGCACGTGCCGCCGCGACGCGCCGGCCGGAGCCGTGAGCGCGGCCGGGCTGGCTCGCCGGCCGCTATCTGGATCCAGGGTGGAAGAATGCGAGATAGGTCCAATCCTGCCCGCCGTGCAGGCCGACCCTTCCGTTAGTCGACCAATGCGGCAACCACCGAGACGCAGTCCCCGGCCTTGACCAGGCCGGGGAAATGCCGCGCCGCCAACATGCCCGACATTTTTGCCCGGATCTCCTGGGGGGCGATGCCGGTTCGGCCGGTGGAATGGATGCGCGCCAGCACCGCGCCCTTCTCGACAGGCTCGCCGAGATCGACCATCGTCTCGACCATGCCGTCTTCCTCCGCGAAGGCAAAGCAATCGCCGGACGGCATGTCGAGCCATTGGGTTGGCGTCTTTTCGACCGCACCGGCAACGATGCCGGCATGCCTCAGCACGTTGAGCATGCCGCGCCGGGCGATCCGCACCGTCTCGGCTCTCGACGTGCCTCCACCGCCGAGCTCGGTGGTGACGAACACCTTGCCCATGTCCTCGGCGGCGGTATCGTACATGCCGACGGCATCGATTTCGATCATGCGCATCGAGAACGGCGCCGCGAAGGCTTCGACCGCCGCGAAGGCCCTCTGCTCCAGGGCCTTGTTCGGCAGCGTATGGGCGGCGCAGAACGGCACGAAGTCCAGCGTCTTGCCGCCGGAATGGAAGTCGAACACGATATCCGCGCGGGGAAGCAGCTCCCGCTGGAAATAATCGGCGATCTTTTCCGTCACCGTACCGTCTGGCCGGCCTGGAAAGCTGCGGTTCATGTTGCCCTTGTCGATCGGCGAGGTGCGCGTGCCGGCGCGGAAGGCCGGATAGTTCATCGCCGGCACGATGATAACCGTGCCGCTGACTTGGGCGGGATCGAGCGTGCGCGCCAGATCATAGAGCGCCAGCGGCCCTTCATATTCGTCGCCATGATTGCCGCCGGTCAGCAGGGCCGTCGGCCCCTTGCCGTTGCGCAGGACGCAGATCGGGATCATCACCGAGCCCCACGCCGAATCGTCGCGGCTGTAGGGCAGGCGCAGGAAACCGTGCTGTGCGCCGTCGCGATCGAAATCGACCGAGGGCGAGACCGGCGACGGACGAAGGTCGGACATCGGTTTCAATTCTTCACCACCAGCTTGCGCGGCACATTGGCCAGGCACTCGACGCCCGTCTCGGTGATCAGGATGGATTCGGTGATTTCCAGCCCCATCGTCTCCAGCCACAGGCCGGTCATGAAATGGAAGGTCATGCCGGGCTTCAGCTCGGTGCGATCTCCGGGGCGCAGGCTCATCGTGCGTTCGCCCCAGTCCGGCGGATAGGAAAGGCCGATCGGGTAGCCGGTGCGGTTGTCCTTGACGATGCCATATTTCTTCAACACCGCGAAGAAGGCGTTGGCGATGTCTTCGCACGTGTTGCCGGGCTTGGCTGCCGCGAGCCCCGCGTCCATGCCTTCGAGCGTCGCCTTCTCCGCATCGAGGAATTCCTGTGTTGGCTTGCCGAGGAACACTGTTCGCGACAGCGGGCAATGATACCTGTTGTAGCACCCGGCGATTTCGAAGAACGTGCCCTCGCCCGACTTCATCGGCTTGTCGTCCCAGGTCAGGTGCGGCGCCGAGGCGTCGGCGCCCGACGGCAGCAGCGGCACGATCGCTGGATAGTCGCCGCCGATGCCGTCGACGCCACGCGTGCCGGCATCATAGATCTCGGCGACGAGATCGCATTTGCGCATGCCGACCTCTATCTTGTCGACGATGCGCTGGTGCATCGCCTCGACGATGCGGGCGGCCTTGCGCATATAGTCGATCTCGGTCGGGCTCTTCACAGCGCGCTGCCAGTTGACCAGCGCGGTGGCGTCGACGAAACGGGCATTGGGCAGGTGCTTCTGCAAAGAGGCGAAGGCGGCGGCCGAGAACCAGTAATTGTCCATCTCGACGCCGACGGTCAGCTTGCCCCAGCCGCGATCGGCAAGCACGCTCGACAGGAAATCCATCGGATGGCGCTCGGTCGACTGCACATAGTGATCGGCATAGCCGACGATGTTGTCATGCGCGAGATAGGCGGTGCGCTTGGCGCCGTTGGCGTCCTGACCGCGGCCATACCAGACCGGCTCGCCCGACGGCGGCACGATGACGGCCTGATGCACGTAGAAGGACCAGCCGTCATAGCCGGTGAGCCAGGCCATGTTGGAGGGGTCGCTGACAATAAGCAGATCGACGCCTTTCGCCGCCATGGCTTTCCGCGTTTTGGCGAGGCGATCCGCATACTCGCTTCGCGAGAATTTCAAATTCGGTTGCATTTTGTTGGTCCTCGTTTGTTGGGCCCTGGAACCCGCTTCAACTTCCGTTGAATCTGGCTCCAGGTAATTTTTTGTTTGAGCATGATCTCCTCGGAAAACCGGTTCCCACTTTTCCGGATCATGCTCTTGCGGCCAGCATCAACTTTCAAAAATGGTTCCGGCTTTCGCGACCCGGGCCCGGTCACGGGCTAGCGTGGCGATCGCGGTGTCCTGCACGCCGGTGCCGGTCAGGTCGGCGATGGTGATGTCGTCCGCCGCACGCCGGCCATGCCGTTCGCCGGCGATGATCTGACCGAGTTCGGCCACCTCCGTGTCCGCCGCCATCACGCCGGCGGAGATGGCATGGTGCAATTCACCGAGCCGGCGCGTCTCCCTTGCGCTGTCGGCGACATAGAGATCGGCCATGCGCAGGATTGCCGGTGCGATCTCGTTCTTGTGCTCGGCGTCCGAGCCCATGGCGGTGATGTGCTGGCCGGCCGAGACGAAGCCGGCCTTGATCAATGGTTCTGTCGAGGGCGTGGTGGTGAGGATGATGTCGGCGCCGGCGACCGCCTTGGCCGCATCCGGTTCTGCGCGCACCACGATGCCCAGTTTTTCGCTCAAGGCGCCGGCCGCGGCTTGCGCCTTGGCCGCGTCGCGCGCCCAGATGCGGGCTTCTTCGATCGGCCGCACCAGGCGCAGCGCCTCAAGCTGCAATCCGGCCTGCACGCCGGCGCCGAAGATGGCGGCAATGGATGAGTCCGGCCGCGACAGGTGTTTTGCGGCGACCGCCCCGGCGGCTGCGGTGCGGACGTCGGTGAGATAGCCATTGTCGAGCAGCAACGCCTCGACCAGACCGGTTTTTGCCGACAGCAGCACCATCATGCCGTTGACGCTGGGCAGGCCGAGCTTGGGATTGTCGAAGAAGCCGGGGCTGATCTTGATGGCGAAGCCATCGATGCCAGGCACATAGGCGGTCTTCACGTCGACCTCGCCGCGATGCTCGGGGATGTCGAGCCGCAGGATCGGCGGCATCGCCACCGGCAGGGTAGCGAGCGCCCGGAAGGCGTTTTCGACGCAAGCGACGGCGTCGAGATCGAGAGCTACGATCTCGCGTAGTTCTTTCTCGGTAAGGATGGTCATCCGGTTCATCAGGCGCGCTCCGCAACTACTTCGCCGCAAACGATCTTTCTGTGCAGGCTCATATCGATATTACGACCGGAAAGCAGAACGACCACCGGTCCGTTTGGCTTCACCTTGCCGGCAAGCAGCGCAGCGATACCGACCGCGCCGGCGCCCTCGACGATCTCGCGCTCCTGTTCATAGGCATGGCGGATGCCGGCGGCGATCTCGTCTTCGGAAAGCAGCACGACGTCGTCGAGCAGGTCTCGGCACATGGAAAAGGTCAGCCGGTTGTCGAGGCCAATGCCGCCGCCGAGCGAATCCGCCAGCGTCGGCAGCTCCTCCACCTGCACCGGGCGCCCCGCATCGAGGCTGGCTTTCATCGCCGCGCCGCGCGCCATCGAGATGCCGACGACCTTTGTGCTCGGCCTGACGCCCTTGACCGCTGCGGCAATCCCGGAGGCCAACCCGCCGCCGGAGAGCTGCACCAGCACCAGAGCGGCGTCAGGAACCTGCTCCATGATCTCCAGCCCGAGCGTGCCCTGCCCGGCGATGATGTCGGGATGGTCGAAGGGTGGCAGCATCACGAGACCCTCTTGCGCCACCAGCCGCTCGACCTCCTGCTGCGCGTCGTCCTGGCTGTCGCCGACAATGCGGATTTCCGCGCCGAGGCAGCGGATGGCATCGAGCTTGTTCCGAGGCACCAGCCGCGACATGCAGACAACCGCGCGCATGCCTTCGAGCCTGGCGGCATGGGCGAGTGCGCGGCCGTGATTGCCGGTCGAAGCCGCGACAACACCGCGTGCCCGCTGCTCGGCATTGAGCGAAGCAATGGCGTTCGAGGCGCCACGCAGCTTAAAGCTGCCCGTGATCTGGCGGTGCTCCAGCTTGAGGTGAACGGGAAGGCCGAGCCGCTCCGACAGGCTCTCGGATGGCACGACCGGTGTCGGCTCGACCTTGCTGGTGATGCGTTGGCGCGCGGCGCGGATGTCTGAAAGGGCGACGGCGTGCGTCATGGGTCGCTCGTGCATGCAGGACATGACCTTACTGTCCAAGCGGCAAGGTCGTCAGCCGCCCGAACTCCGGACGCGGCACATCATCGCCACACAGTCGCAGGCAATTCCACGCGCTCGCCTGGTTGCTGGTGACGACCGGGCGGCCGATAGCCTGTTCCATCGCGGCAACCGCCAGCGCCGAGCGCAGCGCCGTGCAGGACACGAACAACGCCTCGGCCTGCGGGTCAGTCGCCTCGCGCGCCAGATCGACGAGGGCTGCCGGCGCAATGCGCGCCATCTCGCGGTCATCCTCGAAGCCGAGACAGGTGAAGCTGGCGATCTCGAAGCCGCGTTCGGCGAAATAGGCCGCCATCGGCCGGCTCGTCTCGACGGTGTAGGGGGTGAGAATACTGATCCTCTTCGCGCCCAGAGCCCTCAGTCCGCGCACGCCCGCCATCGGCGGCGTGACCACGGGCACGCCAGGCTTGGCCGCCTGGATCGCCGCCTCGATCTCGGCATCGCCGATCACCACGGAGGCCGACGTGCAGGAGTAGCAGATGGCGTCGAGCGGTTCGTCCGGCAGGATCAGCGCCGCGCCAGCCGTCAGTTCGGGCTGCATCTTGCGCAGATTCTGAGGCGTGGTCGGATTCTTATAGGGGATGCGGGCGACATAGATGCCGATCCTCTCACTCGCCACCATGCGACGGAAGTCCGGCTCGCTGGTGTGGTCGGTGGCCAGGATGATCAGGCCGACGCGCTTTTCCAACGGGCGCACCTCGAGTGCGGGCCTTGTCGGCATCAGCCTGATTTCGGGAAGCGGCTTCATGGGAACTACCTTTCGATCTTGCCGTAGCGATGTTCCAGCCAGCGCAGCAGCATAACCGAGAAAAGGCTGATGATCAGGAAGAAGGCGCCGACCAGCGTCATCGGCTCGACATAGCGGTAATAGGTGTTGGCGACGCTCTTGGCCTGGTTCATCAGCTCCAGCACGGTGATCGCCGACAGCAGCGGCGTCTCCTTGAACATGGCGATGAAATAATTGGCCAGCGCCGGGATCATCGGCGGGATTGCCTGCGGTATGACGATGTGGGTCCAGGTCTGGCGAGCGCTGAGATTGCAGGCTTTGGCCGCCTCCCACTGGCCGCGCGGCACGTTCTCGATGCCGGCGCGATAGACCTCCGCCGTATAGGTGCCGTAGTGCAGCCCAAGCCCGATGACGCCGGCCACCAGCGGCGGCAGCAGGATGCCGAAATCGGGCAGCACGTAGAAAATGAAGTAGAGCTGCACCAGCAGCGGCGTGCCGCGGATGAATTCGGCCGCCCAGCCGACCGTGCGCGACATGATCTTGTTCGGCGAGCGGCGGGCCAGTGCGATGCCCAGCCCGACGATTGCCGCCAGCACCGAGCCGAGCACCGTCGCCAGGATGGTGATCTTCACCCCCTCGATCAGCGTCGGCAGGATCTGCCGGACGAAATCCCAGTCCCAATCCATTACAGGGCCCAATCCATCAGACGCGCACTCCGTCGAGGCCGCGCGCCATGCGCCGCTCCAGCGACCGCACGCCCCAGGAGATGACGAGCGCGAGCGCGAAATAGATCACCAGGATGGTGGTGAACGGCATCAGCGTGCTGCCGGTCTGCGAGCGCACCACCTGCGCCTGGAAGGTGAGATCGGCGAGCGAAATCAGCGAGACGACGGATGTCGCCTTGAGCAGTTCGATGGCGTTGTTGCCGAAGGTCGGCAGCATCACCAGAAGCGCCTGCGGCAGGATGACATGGCGCATGCCTTGCCAGCGGCCGAGATTGAGAGCCGTGCAGGCCTCGTATTGCTCGGCGCCGACCGACTGGATGGCGCCGCGTACCACTTCCGCCGCATAGGCGCCGACATTGAGGCCCAGCGCCAGCACGCCGGCTTGCAGCGGAGTGAGCTCGACGCCCGCCAGGGGCAACACGAAATAGGCCCAGAACAGCTGTACGAAAATCGATGTGCCGCGGAAGAACTCGATATAGGCGGTGGCGAGCGCCCGCAACGCGAAGAAGCGCGACAGCCGCCCCATGCCGGCCAGGAAGGCCATGATGAGGGCCAGCACCGACCCCATCAGCGTCAGCTCGATGGTGACAAGCGCTCCCTGCAATATCAGGCCGAGATAGCCGGACCACTGGGTCATGTATCAGAGGCTTCCAACGTTTGGTTTTAACAACTTCCCCCTCTCACGGGGAGAAGATGCAGGTTCACCCTCTTAGCTGCAGCGCAGCTGCCGCGAAGGACGGGCAGGCGGATGAGAGGCGGCTCCAAGCTCGCAGAAACGCGCGCTGCCCCTCATCCGGCCCTTCGGGCCACCTTCTCTCCGTGGACGGGGAGAAGGAAAAGGGCTTATTTCGCCGCGCAGAGCTTGTCGCGCGTCGTCGACATCGCCGCCGCCGCCGAGAAGCCGTAGGGCTCGATGATCTTGGCGAACTCGCCCGACTTCTTCATCTTGGCGAGCTCGACGTCGAAGGCGTCGCGCAGCGCCTCGTCACCCTTCTTGAACGCGGCGCCGTCGCAATAGACGGGCGCGCCCTGCACGGGTGCTATGACTTCGAGGCTCGGGTCATTGGCCTTCTTCATCAAATCGTTGATCGACAGGACGGGGAGCGAATAGGCGTCGATGCGGCCGTCCTGCACCATCTTCAGCCCGCTCTGGCCGTCGGGCACGACGATGACGCGGTCACGCGGCACGCCGGCGTTGAGCGCGAGCTTCTCCTCGGTGCCGCCGCCGGGCGCGCCGATGGTGGCGGAGGTGTCCTTGGCGACATCCTCGTAGCTCTTGAAGCCCTTCGGATTGCCTTTCTTCACCAGCATCGCCTCGGCGTCGCACAGCACCGGCTCGGAATAGGCAACCGCCGCACAACGCTCCGGCTTCATGAACAGGCCGGCGGTGACGACATCGAAACGGCCGGCCTGCAGGCCGGGGATCATGGCACCATATTCCGAGATCGACGCGGCAACGTCGGCGACGCCCAGCCGCTTGAAGATTTCCCGTGCCACGTCGGGCGCGGCGCCCGAAACCTTGCCGTCGGCGGCGACCGCCGTGTAGGGCGGCTCGTTGGCGATGGCGAGGCGGGCGAAGCCTTGCGCCTTCAGCTGCTCAAGCTTGCTGTCGTCGGCCGATCCGACGTTCGAGGCCGCGAGCACCGCGGTCAGCGCAAGACCGGCGACGCCGGCCAGAATGCCAAGTTTTTTCATTGTTCCCAACTCCATGTTTGTGTTCTTGGTTGCAGTCATTTCAGGACGGCAATGCCGCCCTTGCGGACGGTGTCGCCGCCTCTGGCATGGCGGTCAGACGCGATGTCCGGCCGCGATGATCTTCTTCAGGAAACCTTGCGTGCGCTCCTGTTTGGGATGGCGGAAAATCTCATCGGGTTTGCCCTCCTCGACGATGCGGCCGCGGTCGAAGAACAGCACCCGGTCGGCGAAGTCGTGGGCAAAGCCCATTTCATGGGTGACGAGCAGCATCGTCATGTCGGTTTCGGCCGCGAGCTTGCGCATCACGTTGAGCACCTCCTCGACCAGTTCGGGATCGAGCGCCGAGGTGACCTCGTCGAACAGCATGATCCGGGGCGACAGCGCCAGCGCGCGGGCAATCGCGACGCGCTGCTTCTGGCCGCCCGAAAGCTGTGCCGGCATGGCCTTGGCCTTGTCGGCCATGCCGACCATGTCGAGCAATTCCATCGCCCGCTTCTCGGCGGCAGCGCGCGGCGTGCCCTTGGTCAGCATCGGCGCCAGCGTGACATTGTCGATGACGCATTTGTGCGGGAACAGATTAAACAGCTGGAAGACCATGCCGATCTTCTGGCGCATCCTGGCCAGATGCCGCTCGTCGGCGGCCAGCAGCTGGCCGTTTCGCTCCATGTGATAGAGATGCTCGCCGTCGATCTGGATGTGGCCGCCATCGATGCGCTCCAGCGTCATCAGGATGCGCAGGATCGTCGTCTTGCCCGAGCCGGACGGGCCGATCAGCGCCAGCTTCTCGCCGGGCATGACCTGCATGGACAGGCCGTCCAGCACCTTGAAAGTGCCGAAGCTTTTCGAAATGCCATCGACCTTGATGATAGGCGCGGATGGGGACAAACGAATTTCCCGTGCTGGAGAAGCCTATGCCCTTAACGATGCGGAACCCGCCAAATCATGTCAATTGGGAAAATAATATCATGACAATTATTCTGATCCCGCACAATTCTTGGGCATTCAGTGCCTAGCAATGTGCCGAGATCGAAATCAAGTCGACCCGAAAATGACAGCACCGGGGACGCCTTTGGCGGTCGGCATCGTCTGGATAGCAGCACATCTCGCTAGATTGCGAGCAGCAGATGCTCGGGGTCGCCAAGCAGCAGCTTGGTGACAACGCCGAGGCCGGCGCGCAGTTCCCCTTCGGTGGTCGAGCCCAGCGAGATGCGCACCGCCGGTTGCCAGGGCGCTTGCGAGATGCGGAAGGAAGCGCCGGGCGCGATCGCCACGCCTTGCAGGCGCGCCTGGGCGACGAAGCTCTCCTCGGCACGGTCGGCCGGCAACTGCAACCAGACATGCAGTCCGTCGCGCCGGGTGCGATAGTCGACGCCGGCCAGCACCTCGGCGACGATGTCCTGGCGTCGCCGCAATGCTGTGCGTTGCCAGCGCACCAGTTCCATCGCGGTGCCGTCGGTCACCCATTTGGTGGCGATTTCCGCCACCAGCGGCGTCGCCATCCAGTTGGAAACCAGATGCCGGTTGGCGACCGCGGCGACATAGCGGTCGGGTGCGGCGAGATAGCCGATGCGCAGGCCCGGCACCACGATCTTGGTGAAGGACGTGACGTAGAGCGTGCGTTCAGGCGCGAAGGCGGCGACCGGCGGCGGCCGGTCCTCGACCAGCGGCCCCAGCACATCGTTCTCGATGATGGCTATGTCGTGCCTGCGCGCAACCGCCGCAATCTGCTCGCGCCGCGCCGCATCCATCAGCGTCGCCGTCGGGTTGATCACCGAAGGCTGCACGAACACGGCGCGGATGTCGGAGATCCGGCAGGCCTCGTCCAGCGCTTCCGGGATAAGGCCATTGCCGTCTATCGGCAGGCCTTCGAGGTTGAAGCCGAGATAGCGGGCGAGCGGCACCAGCGTATGGTGGCCGATCGCCTCGGTGGCGACGGTCGAGCCGGGCGGCGCCACGCTCATCAGCGCCACCGTCATGCCGGCGGTAGCGCCATTGGTCAGGCTGATATTCTGCGGCGAGGCATCGAGACCGCACAGCTTCAGCCACTCGACCGCCACGGCGCGGTGACGGGGAAACACCATGTTGGGCCGGAACGACAGCGCCGAACTCGACGGCAGGTTGTCGGCCAGCCAACCCAGCGCCTGCTTTAGCCGCTCCAGATGCATCGGCTCGCAGACCGGCTTCAGGATCGAGAGATCGATCACTTCGCCCAGCCGCTCCGGCAGATAGGGCGGCTCAGGCTCGCGCCGCTGCGTCTGGACGAAGCTGCCGCGGCCGATCTCGCCCGAGATCAGGCCGCGGCGAATCAGTTCCTCATAGGCGCGACTGACCGTCTGCACCGATAGTTTCAACTCGTCGGCCAGCCGGCGATGCGTCGGCAGCCGCGCGCCGTTGGCGAGCCGCCCATCATGAATGGCGCGTGCGAACTGGTCGGCCAGCGACTGGTAGGCGGGCCGCCGGATGAGCGCGGGATCAGGTTGCCATAATGTCATGACTTATTAGAGATCGAAATCAGTGCAATTGACAATCGAAATAATGCGCCGTCATGGTACGGTGGGACCAAAAAGTGGATACAGATGGCCGCCGCGAAACTCGACCCGATCGACCTCAGAATCCTCGACGCGATCCAGCGTGACGGGCGCATCACCAAGCTGGCGCTGGCCGACAAGGTCGGCCTGTCACCGACGCCGTGCTGGATGCGGCTGCGCAAGCTGGAAAAGGCCGGCATCGTCTCCGGCTATCATGCCTCGATTGCCATGCGCGTCGTCGCACCCGTCGCCACCGTGCTGATGGAGGTGACGCTGGCCAGCCATCGCCAGGCCGATTTCGACCGCTTCGAGCGTGTCATCCGCGACATACCTGAGATTGTAGCCTGCTGGTCGGTGGGCGGCGGCGTCGACTACGTTCTGAAGGTGATGGCGCGCGATATCGATACCTATCAGCGGCTGGTCGATGCCTTGCTCGAACGCGAAATCGGCATCGATCGTTACTTCACCTACATCGTCATCAAGACGGTGAAGGACGAGACCGTGCTACCGCTTGCCGATCTGTTGCCGGTGCAGTCCTGAGATCGAAACCAGCGTTCATCTGGCACCGTACGCTCGGAGAATGCGCGAAAGCACCCGCCCCACCCCTGCGGCTAGACAGATCGTCCTGCTCCCCAGCCGAATAGAGAGAATCTCTCTATATAGCTGCACCTAAACAGCCTCATCCTTCGCGCCGACGCCCCTAGTCTTGCGGCATCACCCCAATCGGGAGCAATCGATGATGTCCGCGCACTTTGCCCGTTCGCACCGCCATGAGGCGCTCGACCGCCTCGCCGACCGCCGGCTGCTGCGCGAGCTTGCCTATGTCGACGGGCACTGGACGGCAAGCGAGGCGGCGGAGAGCTTCGAGGTCACCGACCCGGCGACCGGCGCCACGGTGGCCTTTGTCGCCGCGCTCGATGGCCGCCAGACGGCAAGTGCGATCGATGCGGCGGCGCGCGCTTTCCCTGCCTGGCGGGCGCTGTTGCCGCAGGAGCGCTCGAAAATCTTGCGCAAATGGTTCGACCTCATCATTGCCGCGAAAGACGATCTCGCTCTGCTGATGACGCTGGAACAGGGCAAGCCCTTGAAGGAATCGCTCGGTGAGATCGATTATGCCGCCTCTTTCGTCGAATGGTATGCCGAGGAAGCAAAGCGCCTCAACGCCGAAAGCGTAACTAGCCATCTGGCGAAGGCGGAAATGACGGTGCGGCGCGAGCCGCTCGGCGTCGTCGGCGTCGTGACGCCGTGGAACTTCCCGTCCGCCATGCTGACCCGCAAGGCGGCTGCGGCCCTTGCCGCCGGTTGCACCATCGTCGCGCACCCCTCTTCGGAAACGCCGCTCTCGGCGCTGGCGCTGGCCGAACTCGGCGAGCGCGCCGGCCTGCCCGCCGGCGTCTTCAACGTCGTCACCGGCAAGGCGTCGATCATAGTCGGGCGAATGTGCGAGGACCCGCGCGTGCGCGCCATGAGCTTCACCGGTTCGACCGAGATCGGCAGGCTGATCGCGGCCCAGAGCGCGCCGACGATGAAGCGGCTGGTTATGGAGCTTGGCGGCCACGCGCCGCTGATCGTCTTTGCCGACGCCGATCTCGACAAGGCCGTGCGCATCGCCGTCGACGCCAAATTCGCCACGTCCGGCCAGGACTGCCTCGCGGCCAACCGCATCTATGTCCAGCGGCCGATCTACGATCGTTTCTGCGCCGCCTTCGCCAAGCGCATCGAGGCGCTGCGGACCGGCAATGGCCTTGCCGACGAAAGCGACATCGGCCCGCTGATGCATGAGCGCGCCGTCAAGAAGGTCGAGGAGCAGGTCACCGACGCGCTCGCCCATGGCGCCCGCTGCCTCGTTGGCGGCATAAGGCACCAGGCCGGCCCGTTGTTTTACCAGCCGACGCTGCTGGCTGACGTATCTGACGAGGCACTGATCATGCGCGAAGAAACGTTTGGTCCGGTCGCAGCCGTGACGCCGTTCGACAGCGAGGACGAGGTGACCGCGCGCGCCAACGCCTCCGAATATGGTCTGGTCGCCTATGTCGTGACCGAGAACGGCGCCCGCCAGCAGCGCCTGGGCAGGGCGCTGGACTACGGCATGGTCGCCATCAACCGCGTCAAGATCACCGGTGCGCCGATCCCGTTCGGCGGCGTCAAGCAGTCCGGCATTGGCCGCGAGGGTTCGCGTCAGGGGCTCGAAGCTTTCACCGATCTCAAATATCTTTGCCTGGACGTCGCTTAAGCCGCGTCCACGTTCCTCAAGGAGTCAAAAGAATGCTCGACCAGTCCAACGAACTCGCCGCCTGGGATCGTGATCACTTCTTCCATCCCTCGACGCATATGGGCACCCACGCGCGCGGTGAATCGCCGACGCGCATCATGGCCGGCGGTGAAGGCGTCACCGTCTGGGACAGCAACGGCAGAAAAAGTATCGATGCCTTCGCCGGCCTCTACTGCGTCAATGTCGGCTATGGCCGCCAGAAGATCGCTGACGCCATCGCCGCCCAGGCCACGAACCTCGCCTATTACCACGCCTATGTCGGCCACGGCACCGAGGCCTCGATCACGCTGTCGAAGATGATCATCGACCGTGCGCCGAAGGGCATGTCGAGGGTCTATTTCGGCCTCTCCGGTTCGGATGCCAACGAAACCAACATCAAGCTGATCTGGTACTACAACAACGTGCTTGGCCGCACGGAGAAGAAGAAGATCATCTCGCGCTGGCGCGGCTATCACGGCTCCGGCATCATGACGGGATCGCTGACCGGGCTCGATCTTTTCCACAATGCCTTCGACTTGCCGCGCGCGCCGATCCTGCACACAGAGGCGCCCTATTATTTCCGCCGCGCCGACCGCTCGATGAGCGAGGAGCAGTTCTCGCAGCATTGCGCCGACAAGCTGGAAGAGATGATCCTGGCCGAAGGCCCCGAGACCGTCGCCGCCTTCATCGGCGAGCCGATCCTCGGCACTGGCGGCATCGTGCCGCCGCCCGCCGGCTACTGGGAGAAAATCCAGGCGGTGCTGAAGAAGTACGACGTGCTCCTGGTCGCCGACGAAGTGGTGACGGGCTTCGGCCGGCTGGGCACCATGTTCGGCTCCGACCATTACGGCATCAAGCCGGACCTGATCACCATCGCCAAGGGCCTGACCTCCGCCTACGCGCCGCTGTCGGGCGTCATCGTCGCCGACAAGATGTGGCAGGTGCTGGTGCAGGGCTCCGACAAGCTCGGCTCGCTGGGGCACGGCTGGACCTATTCGGCGCATCCGATCTGCGTCGCCGCGGGTGTGGCCAACCTCGAACTGATCGATGAGATGGATCTGGTGAGGAATGCCGGCGAGACCGGCGCCTATTTCCGCGCCGAATTGGCCAAGGCCGTCGGCGGCCACAAAAACGTCGGCGAGGTGCGCGGTGACGGCATGCTGGCGGCGGTCGAGTTCGTCGCCGACAAGGACGACCGTGTGTTCTTCGATCCGGCGCAGAAGATCGGACCGCAGATCGCCACGGCCCTCGCCGCAAGCGGGGTCATCGGCCGCGCCATGCCGCAGGGCGATATTCTGGGCTTCGCCCCACCGCTTTGCCTGACGCGCGAGGAGGCTGACACCGTGGTGGCCAAGGCCGCCGATGCCGTGAGGAGCGTGTTCGCCAATCTCTAATTGTCGAGATCGGCGCTGCCCCTCATCCGCCTGCCGGCACCTTCTCGTCGTTCACGGAGAGAGGGTAAAGGTGAGGGGCAGCGCCAACGTACAAAGTATTCGGAAGTGAACGCGATGACCTCTCATCCCACCCTCCCCGCCACCATGGCGGCCGTGCAGCTTACCGGCCACGGCGGCCCGGAAAAGCTCGTCTACCGCACCGACGTGAAAGTGCCTGTGCCCGCCGCCGGCGAAGTGCTGGTCAAGGTCACCGCCTGCGGCATGAACAATACCGACGTCTGGGTTCGCCAGGGCGCCTATGGCACGGAGGAGGACGCAGGGGCCGTGTCGACATGGCGGCGTCAGGGCAACACGCTGACCTTCCCCCGCATCCAGGGCACCGACACGGTCGGCACCATCGCCGCCGTTGGCGCAGGCGTCTCGCCGGATCGCATCGGCGAGCGAGTGATGGTCGATTTCTCGATCTACAATCGCGACGACGATTCGCTCGCCGACATCGACTATATGGGCCACGGCCGCGACGGCGGTTACGCCGAATACCAGGCTGTGCCGGCCGAGAACGCCCATGTCGTCGACACCGACTTGAGCGACCTCGAACTCGCCACCTTCTGCTGCGCCTATCTCACCGGCGAGCAGATGCTGGAACGTGCAGGGCTCAAGGCCGGCGAACGCGTGCTGGTCACCGGCGCCTCGGGCGGCGTCGGCTCCGGCATCGTGCAATTGGCGCGGGCGCGCGGAGCCATTCCCTATGCCGTCGTCGGCAAGGGCAAGGAGCAGGCAGTGCTCGACATCGGCGCCGAAGCCGTGATCACCCGTGGCGTGGCCGACCTGCCGCAAGCCGTGGCCAAGGTGACCGGCGGCCAGCCCATCGACGTCGTGGCCGACCTTGTCGGCGGCGCGATCTTCAACGATCTGTTGCGCATCCTGAGGCCCGAGGGCCGCTACACCACCGCAGGCGCCATCGCCGGCCCGGTCGTCCAGCTCGATCTCAGGACCATGTATCTCAAGCAGCTTCAGCTTCACGGCTCGAGCCAGGGCACACGTGCGGATTTCCGCCGTATCGTGCGCTATATCGAGGAAGGCAAGATCCGGCCGCTGGTCGGCGGCGTCTACAGGCTTTCCGATTTCCACCGCGCCCAAGCCGATTTCATCGCCAAGGATTTCGTCGGCAAGCTGGTGGTGGTGCCTGACGCCGTGGCTGAACAGCGGCACCCTAAATAAAGAGGACGGAGCAGCAGCGCTTCTCGGCGCCGGGATGACAAGCTGCGTCACCGTGCCAAAGGACGACCGTCAGGTCTTGCCGTCAAATTCATCATGTCGGCCGGCATGGCGCACCATGCGCCGAAAGCTCATCGAGATATGGGCTCGCCTGATGTGCCCGATCGATTCCCAATCCCCGATTTCCGCCGCGGCCAGCACTTCCTCCATTTCGCGCCGGAAGGCCGTGAACTCCTCCACAAGGCCGAGTTGCGGCATCATCTTGAGGACTACGCGCGCAACCTGAAAATACAGTCTTTCGCTTATTTCGCGCAGGGGCTGGTTCCCGGTCATGCCGGATAGTTCAGTGAAGAAGTCCATGTTCAGCTGCAGAAAGGCACGCTGATCCGGGTTGAGCATATCGGAATCGCAGCGCGCGATGAGCGCTCGGATGCGATCGAGGTCGACCGCCGTTCGGGGAATTGGCGAAAGCTTGCCGACAAGCAGCGCGAGTTCCAGTCGCAGATGATAGACCTGCTGCAACTCCTCGATGTCGACGTCGGTGACGATCGTACCGACGCCGTGAACCGATTGCACAAGGCCTTCGGCCTCGAGCCGCGCCAGCACGCGTCGGACCGGTGTGCGGCTGATCTCGAATTCCTGGGCGAGTTCTTCTTCGGAGAGCCGGCTCCCCGGCGGATAATCGAGCAGGCAGATACGGTCGCGCAGGATTAGGTAGATGCGTTCGAACCGTTCGCGCGCCGAAAGCGGACGCGAAGGCGGCACTGTCTTGGCCGAGGCATCCGTATCAAGCGTCATCCAGCCTCCAGGACAGCGTGCAGGAACTGCCGCGTCCGCTCATTCTTGGGTGCGCCGAAAAGCTCTGCTGGCGGCCCCTGCTCGCAAATTTTGCCCTGGTAGAAGAAGCAGACGCGATCGGAAAATTCCTTGGCGAAGCCCATCTGGTGGGTGACCATGAGCATCGTCAGATCATGCTCGCGGCCGATTTGCCTTATCACTTGCAGCACTTCGCCGACAAGTTCCGGATCGAGCGCGGACGTCACCTCGTCGAACAGCATTATCTTGGGCCGCATCGCCAGCGCCCTGGCAATGGCGACGCGCTGTTGCTGGCCGCCGGAAAGCTGGGAAGGATAATGATCCTTCTTCTGCGACAGCCCGACCATGTCGAGAAGCTCGGCCGCCCGTGCCTCGGCATCGGCCCGCTTCATGCCAAGCACGGTCATCGGCGCCTCGATGCAATTGGCCATCGCCGTCATGTGTGGAAACAGGTTGAAAGACTGGAACACCATGCCGATCTTCGCCCGGATGCGGCGGATATGGGCAAGATTGGCGGGCACCAGCTTTCCGCCTTGCTTCATATGCGTCAGTGGCTCGCCTTCGACCCAGATGACGCCGTCATTGATCGTCTCCAGCGTCATCAGCATGCGCAAGACCGTGGTCTTGCCGGAACCGGACGGTCCGATGACGGAAACCTTCTCGCCGCGCGCGATTTCAAGGTTCAGCCCGTCGAGCACGGTGAGCGCGCCATAACGCTTCGAGACATTGTCGAAACGGACCATCGGTTGTTCGGTCATCGCGCGGTCCTTCGGTTGAGCAGGCGTTCGAGGGCACGGATGAGCGCGGCCGAAACCAGGCTCATGGCCAGGAAGAACAGGCCGACCAGCGTGATCGGTTCGGTGTAGCGGAAAGTCTCGGAGCCGATGATCTTGGCCGTCTGCATGAGTTCCAGCACGGCGATGGCCGACAGCAGCGGCGTCTCCTTGAACAGCGCGACGAGATAGTTGCCGAGCGCCGGCACGATCGGCGGTATCGCCTGCGGGATGATGATGTCGCGAAAGGTCGTCCAGGAGGAGAGGTTGAGTGCGATCGAGGCTTCCCACTGGCCGCGATGGATGTTGTCGAAGCCCGCGCGGTAGACTTCCGAGCAATAGGCGGCGTAGTGAATGCCGATGGCCAGAACGCCGGCCGTGAATGCGTCGAGCACGACGCCGAATTTCGGAAAGACGAAATAGAGGAAGAAGATCTGGATGAGCAGCGGCGTCGAGCGGATCAGTTCGACCAGCACCGAGATCGTCCAGCCGGTCCAGGGCACCGCGATACGGATTACCGCGAGGACCAGCCCGAGCAAAGCCGCGATGACGAAGCCGAGCAGCGTCGCCTCGATCGAGACGACGGCGGCGCGTGCGAGCACCGGCAGGATCTCGGCGGCAAAACTCCAATCCCAGATCACGCCGCCCTCCCCCGCGCCAGACCGAGCGAGGCCCGCCTTTCGAGAAGCCGCATGCCGATAGAAACGGTGAGCGACATGGCGAGATACATCAAAAGCACCAGCGTGAAGATAGGAATGGTCTTGAAGGTGTTCTGGTTCATCTGCTGCGCCTTGAAGGCGAGGTCCGTGAGCGTGATCAGCGAAACCAGCGCCGTCGATTTCAAAAGCTCGATGAACAGATTGCCCCAGGGCGGGATCATGGCTACGAAGGCTTGGGGCAGGATGATCCGGCGCAGCATTTGCGCGCGGCTCATGTTGAGCGCCGTTCCCGCCTCCCATTGGCCGCGCGCGACCGACTGGATTGCGCCGCGCACGCATTCGGATCCATAGGCGCCGACATTCAAGCCAAGCGCCAGCACCGCGACGGGAAACGCGTCGAGCGTGACCCCGAATTGCGGCAGCACGAAAAACAGCCAGAACAATTGCACCAGCGCCGAGGTGCCGCGAAAGATTTCGACATAGACCGTCGCCAGCCATCTGAGGGGCGCTGGACCATACATGCGCGCCAGCGCGGCGAGCACCCCCATCACGACCGCCAGCAGGCTGCCGAGGACGGCGATCTCGATCGTCAGGACGGCACCCTGCAATAGTCCCGGTAGGAACAGCCTGTATGTTTCCTGCGTCGCCAGCACCGCGATCACGGCCAGCGAAACGACCAGCATGGCAACGAGCGTGCGGATACCCATCTGCTTCTCCGAGGAAAAAAGAGGGCGGCGTTTTCACGCCGCCCAGCAGTTGGGAATTTATTCGCCCTTGCAGAGCTCTGCAGTCGTCTTGTTCGGCAGATAGTCCTTGCCGAAGCCGAGCGGCTCGACCAGCGCGATATGCTCCGGCGTACCGAGGAACTTCTTCAGTTCGGCGTTGAACGCTTCCTGCAGATCGGTGTCCTCCTTGCGGAAGCCGAAGCCGCCATGGCCCTTCACCGACTTGCCGGCAACTTCACCGAAGGGCTTGGTCGATTCGACGCCATCGGCCTTCTTGGCCATGTCGGCGATCGAGAGCGCGGTTAGCGCGGCAGCATCGGCACGGCCAGACTGGACCGCGGCGACCAGGCTGGATTGGTCGGGCAAGGAAACGACTTGTCCTTGGGCAACGCCGGCGTCCTTCGCATATCCCCCCTCGACGGCGCCCGCCATCACGGCGAGCTTGAGATCGGGATTGTCCTTGATGCTCGAATAGTCCTTCACGCCTTTCGGATTGCCCTTCGCGACCAGCATGGCCTGGCCGATGCCATAGGACGGTTCGGAAAAATTGATCTCGGCGCAGCGCTTGGGATTGATGAACATGCCGGCGGCGATGATGTCGAAGCGGCCGGCCTTGAGACCCGGAATGAGCGAGCCGAATTCGGTCAGCACGCCGTCGACCTGCGCAATGCCCATCTTGGCGAGCACCGCCTTGGCGACTTCCGGCGCTTCGCCGGTCAATTTGCCGTCAGGCGTGGCGAAACCGAACGGCGCCTCATTGGCGAAGCCGACGCGGATATAGCCGTCCTTCTTGGCGCGTTCGAGCGTCGTTTCGGCATGGGCCGGCAGTGACGTGAATGCGGTCGCGGCGAGCGCAAGACAGGCGGCGGCCTTCACGAGCGCGCGGCGGGATATCTGTGACGTGAACATGCTTTCCCCTTTTCTTCTTCGATAATTATCGGGCTCGAACGATGTTTCTCCACCATCGCGTCAAGCGCACTAAGACGTATACAACTCATCTGGACATATCGCAAGACGCACTGTACGAATCTGGAAAAATCGCCATTGGGCTTGATTGTGCGGCTTTGTGATGCGCAAGTTGTGCACAATTAAGGTGTGCTTTCTCGATGCGATACGAACCGCCTTTGGATGAGGGCAGGAAGGAAAACGGCTTTGGACGCGTCGGGCGGGCCCACCAAGGCGGAATACGCGCGGCGCCTGGCCGACGTGAAGCAACGCATGGCAAAGGCCGGCTTCGATCTCAATCATCTGCCAGGATCCCAGCGCCAGCGAAGGCGGCGGCGAGCGGCTCTGCGACGTGACCCGCGATCCCATCTTCATCGACTGACCATCAGCCCAGGACCGGCAACTCAAGGACACCTCAATGGACCGCAATCCCTTTTCCGAAGCCGAGATCGCCGGCCGCTTGTCGAAAGTTCGCACGGCATTGGCAGAGCGCAAGCTCGACGCCGCCGTCTTCGCCTCGCCGGAGACTGTTTTCTATCTCACCGGCCTCGACCATTGGGGTTATTTCGCGCCGCACCTCCTGATCGTCACGCTCGACCGGCGTCCTATCCTGGTCACCCGGTCGATGGAGAAGGTGACGATCGAGAATCAGGTGAAGGCAGCAGAATTCCGCGGTCACTCCGACAGCGAGACCGCGGCCGACCTCGCCGCGCGCGTCATTTCCGAACTCGGCCTGGCCGGCAAACGGATCGGCATCGAAAACTGGACGTCCGGCCTCAGCCACGGCCTCGCCCTGAAGCTTGAGGCGCAGGCCGACGCCAAGTGGAGCGACGTCTCGGGACTGGTCGACAAGATGCGGTTGGTGAAGAGCGCCGAGGAACAGGTGCTGATGCGCCGCGCCGCCAAGGTCACGGATGCTGCGGCAGGTGCCGCCATCGCTGCCATCTCCGACGGCGCCGCCGAGCAGGAGGTTGCCGCCCAATGCGTGGCGGCGATGGTGCGCGCCGGCGGCCACGCGCCGGGCTTCGGCCCGTTCATCCGGCCCGCCGCCCGGCTCGGCGAGGAGCACACGACCTGGGGCGACGGCATCTATCGCAGCGGCGAGCCGGTCTTCGTCGAACTGTCGGGCTGTGTCTCGCGCTATCACGCGCCGCTTGGCCGGCTGATCCGCATCGGCAACATCAAGGACGAAGATGCCGCCATGGCCGAGGTCACGGCCAAGGCATTCGAGGCCGTCGTCAGGGCGCTCGAGCCAGGTGCCAGGGCGCGCGATGTCTACGCCGCCTGGCAAGGCGTCGCCGACGAGGCCGGCCTGTCGCATTATCGCCGCCATCATTGCGGCTATCTCGTCGGCATCGGCCAGCCGCCCTCATGGACCGGCGGCAATTCGGTGACGGGCCTCAGGCACGATTCCGATCTCGAAATCGAGACCGGGATGAGCTTCCACATCCTGTCCTGGCTGATGGGCACCGGCCGCGGCGACCATTTCATCTCCAACACCGTGCTGCTGACCGATGCGGGGGCCGAAGTGCTGACCCGCACCCCGGCCGGCCCGATCGTCCGCTAGACCATGAACATGGCGCGCTATTCGGCGTTTTCGATTTTCCGCAATGCCCTTTCCGGCCAGAAGAACTGGCGGCGCGCCTGGCGCGCGGCCGAGCCGAAGCCCGCCTATGACGTGATCGTCGTCGGTGGGGGCGGGCATGGCCTTGCGACGGCTTTCTACCTCGCCGAGAACCACGGCATCCGCAATGTCGCCGTTCTGGAAAAGGGCTATGTCGGCGGCGGCAATGTCGGCCGCAACACCACCGTCATCCGCTCCAACTACCTGCTCGACGGCAACACCCAGTTCTACGAATTCTCGGTCAAGCTGTGGGAAGGCTTGTCGCGGGCGCTGAACTTCAACGTGATGTTTTCGCAGCGCGGCCAGATCGTCACTGCCCATTCGGTCGATCAACTCGACACATTCAGCCATCGCGCCAACATCATGCGTCTGAACGGCATCGACGCCGACATACTCGACCGCGACGCTGTGCGCCGGCTGGTACCCTATCTCGATTTCTCCGAAACCGCGCGATTTCCGATCCATGGCGCGATCTTGCAAGGCCGCGCAGGCACCGCCCGCCATGATGCCGTCGCCTGGGGCTATGCGCGCGTTGCCGACGGCCACGGGGTCGACATCATCCAGAATTGCGAGGTGACCGGCTTTGTCCGCGACGGCGAAAGGATCGTCGGTGTCGAGACCAGCAAGGGCCGCATCGGCGCCGGCAAGGTCGGCCTCGCCGTCGCAGGCCATACTTCGCTCCTCGCCGCCAGGGCCGGCCTGGAACTGCCGATCGAAAGCCACGTGCTCCAGGCTTTCGTCACCGAGCCGCTCAAGCCGCTGGTAGATCACGTCGTCGCTTATGGCGCAGACCATTTCTATGTCAGCCAGTCGGACAAGGGCGGGCTGGTCTTCGGTGGCAATCTCGACGGCTACAATTCCTACGCCCAGCGCGGCAATCTCGGCGTCGTGGGCGAAGTGGCGGAGGCGGCGATAGCCCTGATGCCCTGCATCTCGCGTGTCAGGCTGCTGCGCCATTGGGGCGGCGTCATGGACATGACGCCGGACGCCAGTCCGATCATCTGCCCGACCCCGATAGAAGGGCTCTATCTCAATGGCGGCTGGTGCTATGGCGGCTTCAAGGCGACGCCGGCCTCCGGCTGGTGCTTTGCCCATATGCTGGCCACCGGCAAGCCGCATCCGCTGACCGCCGCCTACGCGCTCGACCGTTTCCGGACCGGCCACACGCTCGACGAAGCCGGCGCCGGCCCCTCGGCCTGGCTGCAATAGAGAACGAGAGAAATGCTTCGCATCGACTGCCCATGCTGCGGCCTGCGCGACCATGACGAGTTCCGCTATGGCGGCGACGCTTCCGCGGTGCGTCCGGCGCATGACGATCCCGATCCGGAGGCGTGGTATCGCTATGTCTACGTGCGCAAGAACCCGGCGGGACCGCACCGTGAATTCTGGCAGCATGTGACCGGCTGCCGGCAATGGCTGGTCATCGAGCGCGACACGAGGAACCACGCTATCGCATCGGTCGGCTTCGCCAGGAAAATGCCAGCATGAAAATGATTGGAAATCGTCTGGCCGCCGGCGGCCGCATCGACCGCACGCAGCCGCTCCGCTTCACATTCGACGGCCGCGAGCTGGGCGGCTATCGAGGCGATACGCTTGCTTCCGCGCTGCTTGCCAATCGGCTCATGCTGACAGGCCGCAGCTTCAAATACCATCGGCCGCGCGGCATCTTCTCGGCCGGCCCGGAAGAACCCAACGCGCTGGTTACGCTCGGAAGCGGTGGACGGCGCGAACCGAACCTTCCGGCCACGACACTGGAACTGGCTGAAGGTATGACTGCCGAAAGCCAGAATCGCTGGCCGTCCCTTGCCTTCGACGTGCAGAGCGTCAACGGCCTGTTTGCGCCCCTTCTTTCTGCCGGCTTCTACTACAAGACCTTCATGGGTCCGACCCGCCGCGCCTGGATGTTCTACGAGCATTTCATCCGTAAAGCCGCGGGATTGGGCCGGGCCGGCACCGAACCCGATCCCGACCGTTACGAGACCCGGCATGCATTTGCCGATGTTGCAGTCGTCGGCGGCGGCCCTGCCGGCCTGTCGGCGGCGCGCGCCGCGGCAGCCAGCGGCGCCAGGGTCGTCCTCGTCGAACAGGACTTTCTGCTCGGTGGCCAACTTCTTGCCGAGCGCACCGATGGCAAGGCGGCAGCCTGGCTGACAAAGATCGAGGCGGAGCTTGCAGGCCAGCCCAACGTCACCCTGATGCGCAAGACAATGGCGTTCGGCACCTATGACGGCAACACGCTGGGGCTGATCGAGAGGCATGACGGCCAGGTCGCGCAAGGCGCTGCTCGGCAGATTTTCATCGTGCTTCGCGCCGGCTCGATCATCTTTGCGGCCGGTGCTATCGAACGGCCGCTGGTGTTCTCCAACAACGACCGGCCAGGCATCATGCTGGCGTCCGCCGCCCGGACCTATCTCAACCGCTTCGCCGTGCTGCCGGGGAAGAATATCCTCGTGGCCACGATGAACGACGGTGCCTATCGCGCTGCTTTCGACCTCGCCGCCGCCGGCGCGCGAGTGACGGTCGCGGACCAGCGCGGCGCTCCGCCCGCCGGTCTGGCGGCGGAAGCCGGACGCCTGAACGTAGAGATCCGCTCCGGAACCCGGATCGCCGATCTGCGCGGCAGCCATGCGGTGAAGGCCGTACGGCTTGCCGGCCCGAGCGCCAAATCGGAAATCGCCTGCGATTTCGTCTGCGTCTCCGGCGGCTGGTCGCCGACCGTGCATCTCACCTCGCATCTTGGCGTCAGGCCCGTCTATCGCGACGACATCGACGGCTTCGTTCCGGGCGGCTTTCCGGCAGGCCAGTTCGGCGCCGGCGCGATGATGGGGCGCTTCTCGACCGCCGACGCGATCGAGGACGGCCACCGCGCCGGCGTCGAAGCGGCATGCTTCTGTGGAAAACCGGCGGCCATGCCGGCGCCGGATGAACTCGATCTCGAAGGGGCCCCGGCCGCTCCCTTTCGTGCGATCTCTTCCGCGGGGCGCGGCAAGGCCTTCGTCGATCTACAGATGGATGTGACCACCAAGGACATCGAGCTCGCCCATCGCGAGGGCTATGAATCGGTCGAACACCTGAAGCGCTACACCACGCTCGGCATGGGGACCGACCAGGGCAAAACCAGCAATTTCGCAGCACTTTCGGCCATGGCGGCGCTGCGCCGGGCGACGATTGCGCAAACCGGAACCACGACCTTTCGCCCGCCCTACGCGGCGGTCGCGATCGGCGCGCTGGCCGGTCGCGCCGTCGGTCATCACTTTAAGCCGGTCCGTCGCACGCCGATGCACGACTGGCACCTGGCAAACGGTGCCGAGATGCTCGAGGTCGGTCTCTGGATGCGTCCGTATTTCTATCGCGATGCCGGACGCGACGTGAATGAAGCCTATGTCGCGGAGATGCGGATCGTGCGCGGCGGCGCCGGGCTGATGGACATTTCCACCCTCGGCAAGATCGACGTGCAGGGGCCGGACGCGGCCATATTCCTCGACCGTGTCTACGCCAACGGTTTCGCCAAGCTTCCGGTTGGCCGCGCGCGCTACGGCGTCATGCTGCGCGACGACGGCGTCGTCTTCGACGACGGCACCACCACGCGCTTGTCGCAAAATCGCTTCTTCATGACCACCTCTACCGCCAGGGCCGCCGATGTCCTGTCGCGGCTGGAATTCCTGCTCGACACCGCCTGGCCGGATTTGCGTGTCGCGGTCTCTTCGGTAAGCGACGAGTGGGCGGCGATGTCGATCGCCGGGCCACGAAGCCGCGATGTCCTTGCCGCCGCCTTTCCCGCGCTCGATGTCTCCAACGAGACGCTGCCGCATATGGGCGTCATCGAAGCCGGGTTCGACGGACGGGCCCTGCGCGTTATTCGCCTCAGCTATTCCGGCGAGCGCGCCTACGAGATCTATGTCGGCGCCAGCGCCGGCGAACAGGCCTGGAGCCGTCTCATCGAAGCAGGCGCGCCGTTCGGCCTCAAGCCCTATGGCGTCGAGGCGCTTGGTGCGCTGCGCGTCGAAAAGGGCCATGTCGCCGGGCCCGAGATCGATGGCCGCACCACGCTCGATGATCTCGGCCTCGGCCGCATGGTTGGCAAACGCAGCGGATTCGTCGGCGACGTCCTCCGACGCCGCCCGGCGTTTCAGGCGCCCGACCGCCAGCGCCTCATCGGGCTGGAATGCATCGAGGACGGCAAGCGGCTGCGCGGAGGCGCCATATTGTTCCTGCCTGGCGATGCCGTCACCGGCCACGGGCGCGGCCGGATCACGTCGGTTACCTTCAGCCCGGAACTCGGCCACTATGTCGGACTGGCGCTGTTCGCGGGCAATGCCGCGGCCGAAGGAGACGAGGTCATCGCGGTCTACCCGATGCGGACAGAGACGGTTCGCGCCCGCGTCGTGCCTTCTGTTTTCCTAGATCCCAAGGGAGAGCGCATGCATGGTTGAGCCTGTGCTGTCGAAGGACTTCAACCTGTGGGCCTCCGATTGCCCGATCGTTCAGATCGAGGGCTGGGAAGAAACGCTGACAAGATTCGAAACGAGCGTCTCGCAGGCCTTGGGCGCGAGGCTCCCTGCCGACGTCGGCGAGACGGTTCGGCATGCTGGCGCCCTCATCGTCAGGATCACCCCCCGCCGTCTTTGGCTGATCGTCGAGACAGGTGCGGAACCGCCGGCCATTGCGATCGATCCTGAATTGGGCTGCTCGGTTCTGCTCGGCGAAGGCCGGGTGCGATTCAGGATGGAGGGTGCGCGTCTTCAGGACATTCTCTCTGCCTGCATGCCGGTCGACTGGTCGTCCGCCGCTTCGGCTCCCGGCCGTGCCGTACAGACGTCCGTCCATCACGTGCCGGCGCTCTATCTGCGAACAGGCGAGAGCAGCTGCGACCTGATCGTGCCGCGAAGCTTCGCCCGCAGCCTTGCCGACTGGATTGCCGCCGCGCGTTGAAGCAACCCCAGGAAAGTGGGTAACGTTTTTCCGCTCGCGATTGCGTAAGGAAAAAGCTGGACCTGTCCGGCGCAGCGGCCGCTAAACCGGCAGGACGCACCGCGCATACCTTTTGCACGACGGTCGATACAGTCGTCCGCATCGGCGAAGGTCTCGGCATCACTGGTGGAGGCCGACACGCCACGGCAGCGCGCCGGCCTCCGCCTTGGTTAGCGGGTCAGTTGTGGCGGATTTCCGTGCCGAGCACCTTCAGGCACTCACGGATAAAGGCGGCCAGCGCCGTCCATCCCTTGGCCGACACCATCGTGCCATCGACATAGGCTTCCGTCGGCGAGAGGTCGATATAAGTTCCGCCCGCGAGAGTGACTTCCGGCTCGCAAGCGCCCAGCGCACCAACCTTCTTGCCGCGCACGACACCGTCGACCGCGATCAGGATCTGCACGCCATGGCAGATCGTGAAGATCGGCTTCTTGGTCTCGTGAAAGTGTCGAACGATCGTCTGCACCCGCTTGTCGGTGCGGATGTATTCCGGTCCGCGTCCGCCCGCGCAGTAGACCGCGTGGTACTGGTCGAGCTGCCTTTCCGCATCCGAGAACGTCTTGTTGATCAGCGCGTAGTGCCCGAGCTTTTCGGTGTAGGTCTGGTCCCCTTCGAAATCGTGCAGCGAGGTCTTGATCAGGTCGCCCGCATTCTTGTCGGGGCAGACGACATGGACCGTGTGACCAACGGCTTCCATCGCTTGCTGGTAAACGAAAATCTCGTATTCCTCGGTGAACTCACCGGTCAGCATCAATATCTTCTTGCCTGGCATAGCTCTTCCTCTCTGTTGTTGGCATGCAAGGCGCATCACGCGCCTTGCCTCATTCGGATTGCGGGCCTCAGAACGGGGAGTCGGGGAAGTAATATTCCTTGGCGTTGGCCTGGGTTATGAGCGGGGCGTCGAGTTTGACGGCACCGCGAACCGGAGCCTGACCGATCAAGTTGGCCACGGTCATGTAGATAGCGGTCTTGATCATCGCCGGCGGATACGGCGTCTCGACCGGTGTCATCGCATCCCCGTCTATCACCTTCTTCACGATGTCCTTCATGCCGTTGCCGCCGAGCGCTAGCTTGATATCGGTTCGGCCGGACTGCTTGACGGCCTCGAGCACACCGAGAAGCATGTCGTCGTCGTTGGCCCAGACCGCATCGATGTGCGGGTGCTTGGCCAGGTAGTCCTGCATGAGCTTGAAGGCCTCGTCGCTGTTCCAGTGGGCATACTGCATGTCAAGCACCTTCAGGCCGGTACCCTTGATCGTGTCCTCGAAGCCCTTGATACGCTCGTCGTCGATGACGGTGGGAATGCCGCGCAGCACGACGACGTCACCTTTGCCGCCCAGTTTGTCGATCATGAACTTCGCCGTATTGGTGCCAACCGCGATGTTGTCGCCGGCAAGATACAGGTCCTGAATGGAAGGGTCGGTCAATCCCCTGTCGACGACGGTGATGAACGTACCCATCTCCTTGATGGCTTTCACCGGCTGGGTCAGTTCCTCGGAGGTGTAGGGCAGTATCACCAGCGCATCCAGCTTGCGGCTGGCCGACAGATCCTCCAGCGCGCTTACCTGGTCGGCCGCCGAGGGCGACGTCTTCACGACGACTTCGACATCCGGGAAGGCCGCGTTGATTTCCTTTGCGGCGGCCTGCGCGTGATAGACGATGCCGGCCGTCCAGCCATGATCCGCCGCCGGGATCGACACCGCGACCACCTTCTTGTCGGCTGCAAGCGCCTGGCCGGCCACCATCAGTGCGCCGACTGCCGCGACGGCAACCCATTTCCTGCTAAACATAAATACCTCCCGAGATATGGACCACACAACAGGCGCCCGTCCGGTCCGAAGACGAGCTATTTCGAAAATCTTTGCACGAGCATGGCGATGATGATGATGACGCCCTGCACCGCGGCGACGAGGTATTCGGAAACGAAATCCGACAACACCATCAGGTTGGCGATCAGCTCCAGGATCACCGCACCGGCGATGGTGCCCCAGATGCGGCCCTTGCCGCCCCGCAGCGCCGTTCCGCCAATGACAACGGCCGTTATCACCTGCAGCTCCCAAAGCTGTCCGGTGGTCGGGGTGGCGGCTCCCAGACGAGGCACGTAACAGATGGCGGCGACCGCCACGCATGCACCCTGGATGACATAGGCAATGGTGCGCGTCTTGACGACCGAGATGCCCGAATAGCGGGCGACGTCCTCGTTCGCGCCCACCGCCGCGCATTTGCGGCCATATTTGGTCTTGTAGAGGACAAATGCGCCGACCACCGCAACGAGCGCCGACAGAAGGATCGGCACCGGAATGCCCGCGACGGCGCCGAAATAGACCGGCCGGTACGCGTCCCGCAGCGAGCGATCGATCGGGATCGTGCCGCCATCGGTCATATAGGTGATCAGTGCGCGGAAGATACCCATTGTGCCGAGCGTGGCGATGAACGGCTCGATCCTTCCGACCGTGACGATGAGACCGTTCGCGAGGCCGCATAGAAGCCCCGCGACGACTGCTATCACCATGCCTGCCGGGATGGCCCAAAGGCCGAGGCTGGGGGCCATCATGTTCATGAACATGATCGTGACGCCGGCGATGAAGGCGACCATCGAGCCGACCGAAAGGTCGAGCCCGCCTGATGAGATCACGAATGTGGCGCCGACGGCTATGATGGCGACATAAGCGCTGCGCGTGATCACGTTGCCCAGGTTTGTCGCGGAAAGAAAATCCGGATTGATGAGGAATCCCGCCACCAGTAGTGCGAACAGTGCAAGGAAAGGGCCGGCATCCGTCCACGAGAAATGGTGCTGCCTGTCGCTTCGGGCAGACATGGAATGGGTAAGCGCCGTCACTGTCTTCCTCCTTGGGCCGTGCCATGGCCTTTGTCACTGGTCGCCAGCAGCGCGATGTTGCTTTCGGTCATCGTTTCGCCCGAGACCTCGCCGCTGATCCTGCCTTCGCGCATGACCAGGACGCGGTCGCAGATGCCGACCAGTTCCTGCATCTCCGACGAGATGACGATGCAGGCTTTGCCTTGGCCCACGAGTTCCTGGATGAAGGCGTAGATCTGCGCCTTGTTGGCGATGTCGATCCCGCGCGTCGGCTCATCGATGATCACGACCGAAGGATTGGTCAGGAGCACCTTGGCCAGCAGAAGTTTCTGCTGGTTTCCGCCCGAAAGCTGCCCTGCCCTGGCGTTGTGGCTCTTCACCCGGATGTCGTAGCTGGAGACGGCCCGCGCGAGCGCCTCGGATTCGCGGCCGCGCAGAACCAGAAGTCCCGGATGCAGAAGGCCAAGCGACGAGAGGGTCAGGTTCGGCGCCAGCCGCTCCTGCAAAAGCAGGCCCTTGCCCTTGCGATCTTCCGTCAGATAGCCGATGCCCGCCTCTATGGCCTCGCGCTGTGAATGTATCTGTATCGGCGAACCGTTGAGCTCGATCGTAGCCGTCGCCGGCCTAAGCCCCACAATGCCTTCGAACAACTCGGTTCGCCCCGCCCCGATCATGCCGGCGAAGCCAAGAATCTCGCCTTTGTGAACGGTAAAGGACACGTCCCGTGCATAACCTGGAACAGTCGCGTTTCTGACGGTCAGCATGGGCCGGCTCGTCTGGACCTCGCGCTTGTGAGGATAAAGCGCGGCGAGTTCGCGCCCGACCATAAGCTGCGCCATGTCGGCCTGGCTCAACGCATGGCCGGGATAGGTGCCGATCATCTTGCCGTCGCGCAGGACCGTGACCTTGTCCGCCAGCCGCTGCACCTCGTCGAGGCGATGGCTGATGTAGAGAACCGCGATGCCCCGCGCCCTGAGCCCGAAGATGATGGCGAGCAAACGCTCGACCTCCCCACCGGTCAGCACCGCTGTTGGCTCGTCGAAGATGACGACCCTGTGGTCGTCGAGCAACGCGCGGGCGATTTGCACGAGTTGGCGATCCGCCAGCGAAATGTCTCGGACCAGCGCGGTCGGCGACACCTCGCAACCGATCTCGGCCAGTTTCGCGGCCGCTATGCGGCGCATGGCGCCATCATCGACGATTCCGCGCCTGGAGAGCTCGCGGCCGAGAAAGAGATTGTCGGTCACCGTGAGCGCTTCGGCCAGGAGGATTTCCTGATGCACCAGCGCGATGCCTGCCGCCTGCGCCTGGTGAGGTGTCCTGAAACTCACGCGGTCACCGGCCATGGACAGGCTGCCGGCGGTTGGCTCGATGTAACCGGAAAGCAAGCGCATGAACGTCGACTTGCCGGCGCCATTCTCGCCGATGACGGCATGGATCTCGCCAGGGAAAATATCCAGCGTGATGTCCGACAACACGGTCACCGGGCCGTATTGTTTGCAAAGCCCTTCCGCGCGCAGCACCGGAGCCACAGCCTGTGTGGGCTCCGGCGGCAAAGCGGTGACGCTTCCGTCGATGCGAGTGGCAACTAACATCGCGGCCTACTCGAATGCAGGCAGGAGCCTGTCCCGCGAATTCTCTATGTGCACGCGCATCGCCTTTTCGGCGGCAACCGGATCGCTGGCCGCGAAAGCGGCGAGGATGGCTTCGTGCTCGTCGAGCGCCTCCTCGGTGACCCGCGAGTGATACATCAGGCGGAAAATGTGGAAGTGGGTGTGCTGGTGGTTCAGCGTTTCGCGGATGAGCTCGTTCTGCGCGAACTCCATGACCTTGTCGTGGAAGATGGCATCCTGGCGGGCGAAGTTCGAATAACGCAGGCGTTCGTCCTTGCCCACGCGCCTGGCCATCACGCCAGCCGCCTCCTGCAAAATCATCAGCCGGGCTTCGTCGAGCGCAGCGGCTGCCTTGGCGGCGGCTGCAGGTTCGAGCAGCAGGCGCAGTTCATAGAGTTCGTCGAAACGGCGCCGTGTGATCTGGGGCGCGGCCCGGTACCCGATCAGATGGGTTTTCACCACCAGGCCCTCGCCTTCCAGCCGCCCAAGAGCTTCGCGGATCGGCGTATGCGAGACGTTGAACTCCTTGACGAGGTTGTCGACGGTGATCCGCGATCCCGGAGCTATCTTCAGCGACATCAGCTGCTGGAAGATCGCCTCGTAGACGTCGCCCGACAGGCTGTTGGCGCGCTGGATGCGGCCCGTCAACCGAGCGTCGTTGTCGGCAGTAAGGTCTGGATTCTGCATGTTTTGCCTCTTGACAGGGGCGACCTCTAACACGATGCTCCGCGCAATTCAATCCTATATCCTATACGATTTTATAGAGGATATTTCGTGAGGCAGGAAAACTCGACTTCGGCTCTGGCCCGTGCCTTGCCCGAACCACGCCACGCACGCTGGGCAAGCGGTGATCTCCGATCCCCCGCTCCCCAATCCATATTCGAAGGACACAGTTCATGACGCTATTTGCAGCAGTCCGGTTGCCGCGTGAGATTCTTTTCGGCAAAGGCCAGCGCCATGCGCTGCCTGATATTGCCGCCAAATATGGCCGGCGCGCATTCATCTGCACGGATGAGCGTTTCGCCGGAACGCCAATGTTCGCGCAAATCAGCGCGGCACTGAGAGCTGGCTCGATCGAAACGCTCGTGTACGATCGCATCCTCCCGGATGTCCCCCGTGACAGCGTTGCCGTCTGCGCCGCCCATGCGAAGGACTTCAAGCCGGACATGGTGATCGGGATCGGTGGCGGCAGCTGCCTGGACATGGCCAAAAGCGCCGCGTTGCTGATTAGCCACGGCGGGCGGCTTCAGGACTACTACGGGGAGTTCAAGGTGGCCGGCCCCACGCTCCCGGTAATCGCGGTCCCGACCACCGCCGGCACCGGTTCGGAAGTGACGCCGGTAGCGGTGATCTCCGATCCGGAGCGAACACTGAAGGTCGGCATTTCCAGTCCCCATCTCATTGCCGCGGTCGCGCTCTGCGATCCGGAACTCACCGCGACATGCCCGCCCTCCCTCACGGCAATCGCCGGAGCCGACGCGCTCACCCACGCGATCGAAGCCTTCACGTCCGCCAAACGCGGCTCCGATCCGCACTTGCCGCAGCGGCATGTCTTTGTCGGCAAGAGCGCGCTGACCGATCATTTCGCGCTGCTGGCCATCCAACTCCTGGGCCGCAGTCTCGAAAAGGCTTACCGGGACGGCTCGGACGAAGACGCACGCGCCGATGTCATGATGGGAGCGCTGGCGGCCGGCTGCGCTTTCGGCACGGCCGGAACGGCGGCTGCCCACGCCGTGCAATATCCCGTCGGCGCGCTTACCCACACGCCGCACGGATTAGGCGTGGCGACGATGCTTCCCTACGTGATGAGCTACAATCTGCCCGCCGCGACCGACGAAATAGCGGCGGTCGGCGCCGCTCTGGGGGTGACGGAGACAAAGAGCGCCGAGGCGACCGCGCGCGCCACCATCGATGAGGTGGCCCGGCTGTTCGCGGCGATCGGCATCACCCGCACGCTGGCCGATCTGGGTCTTCCACACGACAAGATCGACTGGACCGCCGAGCAGGCGCTCGGCATCGATCGGCTGATCAAGAACAACCCTCGTCCTTTCGACATCGCCGCGATGCGGCGGCTGGTGAGGGCCGCCTATGACGGCGACATGGCCGCAAGCTCAGTCTGACCAGAGGTGATGAGATGAACGTACCCCAAGGGCAACTCAACGAAGATCCCGACATGTTCGATTACACCACATTCTCGCACGGCCTCTATATCGACGGACACTGGCGACCGTCTTCCGACGGTCGTCTCATTGAGGTGATCGATCCTTCCACGGAGGCCGTGATTGCGGCTGTCCCGGACGCCACGATTGCCGATGCCGCCGCTGCCGTCGAGGCGGCTGCGAAGGCGGCGGCAGGCTGGCGCGCAACCGCGCCGCGCAAGCGTTCGGAAATACTGCGGCGTTGTTTCGAATTGATGGTCGAACGGTCCGATACGCTGGCGGCGCTGATCTCGCTGGAGAACGGCAAGGCGCTGCGCGACGCGCGCGGCGAGGTCGCCTATGCGGCTGAATTCTTCCGCTGGAATGCCGAGGAAGCGGTGCGCATCAGCGGCGAGTTCGGCCTGGCGCCGTCAGGCGCCAACCGGATCGTCGTCGATTATCATCCGATCGGCATCTGCGTGCTCATAACGCCCTGGAATTTCCCCGCCGCCATGGCGACACGCAAGATCGCGCCGGCGCTGGCCGCCGGCTGCACCGTCATTCTGAAGCCCGCCAGCGAGACGCCCCTGACCGCCTACGCGCTCGCCGCGCTGTACGAGGAGGCGGGTGTGCCTCCCGGCGTCGTCAATGTGCTCACCACTTCGAACCCCGGACCAGTGACCTCCGCCATGCTCGCCGACCCGCGCGTCCGGAAGCTATCCTTCACCGGTTCGACCGGCGTGGGTCGTGTTCTGCTGGCCGAAGCCGCCAAGCACGTCATCTCATGCTCGATGGAACTCGGCGGCAACGCCCCGTTCATCGTCTTCGATGACGCCGATCTGGACGCGGCCCTCGACGGCGCGATGGTCGCCAAGATGCGAAACGCCGGCGAGGCCTGCACGGCAGCCAACCGCATCTACGCGCAGGCCGGCATCCATGACGCTTTTGCCGAAGGTCTGCGCCAACGCATGGCCGCGCTCAAGCTCGGTTCAGGCACCGACCCGGACACCGAATGCGGTCCGATGATTACCAGGAAGGCCGTCGACAAGATCGATCGGCTGGTCAAGGACGCGGTCGCCCGTGGGGCCACGATCCTGTGCGGCGGCGCGGTCGCCGACGACAAGGGCTATTTCTATCCGCCGACCGTCCTTCGGGACGTGCCCGCCAATGCCGAGATGGCGCAGGAGGAGATATTCGGTCCGGTGGCCCCGATCAGCCGCTTCGAGAACGAGGACGAAGTCATCGCGCGCGCCAACGACACGGAATACGGCCTTGCCGCCTACATCTACACGCGTGATCTGGCCAGGGGCATGCACGTGGCATCGAAGATCGAAACGGGCATGGTCGCGCTCAATCGCGGCCTGATGTCGGATCCGGCGGCACCTTTCGGCGGCGTCAAGCAGAGCGGCCTTGGCCGCGAAGGCGGACAGAAGCACGGCATTGCCGAGTTCATGGAGGCGAAGTACATCGCCGTGACCATGTGAACGGGCACCCCATGCAGAATGATCCTTTCCGCATCCGCGACCACGTCGCCGAGTTCGACGACATCGTCGCCGAGATCGTTCGTCGCAGCACGGAGGTGCGCGCAACAATACCGATGGTTGCCGACATCGCCTATGGAGCGGATGCCACCGAGACCATCGACCTGTTCTTTCCGGAGGGCAAACGCGACCGCCTGCCGGTCCATGTGTTCATCCATGGCGGCTACTGGCGCATGTTCTCCAAGCGCGACTATTCCTATGTCGCCGAGACGGTGACGCGCGCCGGCGCAATCGCGGTCATCGTCGATTATGCGCTGATGCCGGCTGTGAGGATGGCCACGATCGTCGACCAGGTGCGGCGCGCCAAAAGCTGGGTGCTCGACCATATCGGCGATCACGGCGGCGATACCGAGCGCCTGACCGTGAGCGGACATTCAGCCGGCGCCCAACTTGCGACGATGCTTTTCAATGACGACGGCCGGACATCGACAATCAAAGGCGCGTTGCTGCTTGGCGGGCTCTACGACCTGAAGCCGCTTCAGACCTCCTTCCTTGCCGCCGAGATCGCGATCACGGACGAGGATGCAGCCAGGTTCTCGCCGCTCACCCGCCGTTTCGATCCGTCAGTGTCGGTCGAGATCGCTGTCGGCGCCGACGAAACGCCGCCATTCCACAGGCAGGCCGAGGTGTTTGCGCGGCATCTGAAGGAGCAGGGACTACAGGTCTCGCAGACCGCCCTTCCTGGAGCCAATCACATGAGCAGCGTTCTCGACCTCGGCTTGGCCGGCACCGAGGCGGCAACCATGCTGACAAACCTGGTTTCCGGCTGAGGCCATTGGCGTTCCGTCAAAAGCTGGCACTTTCAGCTGTCACCCGCGTCCCGAGCGCTTTACCTGTCTCCATCGGATCTGCTCTCACCGCGCGGGGTTGGAAACGATCGCTCATGCGATGCCAGCGCCAGCTGGCTGAGCATAACGAATTGACGGACATCCACCGGCCGCGCAACGAGGTCGTCGAGCTTCCCGAACAGCGGCATCAGATGTGGCATGGAGAGGTGCCTGTCGAGATCGTCCTTCGAACGCCAGTTCTCGTAAAACATGAATACGCAGGGGTCAGCCGGGTCGACATGGAAGTCGTAGTTGATGCAGCCCTCCTCGGCACGTGTCGGTTCGACGAGGCCCGACAGGATTCTTTGCAGTTCATCGCGGGTTTCGGGTTTGGCAACCACGGTGCCGATGACCGTATAGGGAACCGTCATCTCATTTCCTCCCCTGGCTGAGTGCAACGGCAAGGATGATGATGGCGCCGCGCGCGATTAGCTGCTGGCTGAACTCCAACCCCATCAGAATCAGGCCGTTATTGATGAGGCCGATCATCAGCGCGCCGACAATTGTCCCGATCACCGTGCCGGAGCCGCCGAACAGGCTGGTGCCGCCAAGCACCGCCGCGGCTATCACCGACAGTTCGTCGCCTTGGCCGAGTTGGAAGCGCCCCGATTGCAGCCGGCCGGCGTAAAGCATTCCGGCCAGCGCCGCCGCCATGGCCGAGATGGTAAGCACGCGGAACTTGACCGACTTGGTGTCGATGCCGGAATAACGCGCCGCGATCTCGCCGCCGCCGGTGGCCAGCACGCGGCGGCCAAAGCTCGTTCGCCTCAAAACGACGTGGCCGACGGCTCCCAGCACCAGCATCCAGATCAGCAGCACCGGCACCGGCCCGACATTGCCGCCGCCGAAGATCCAGGAGTAGCTCTTCGAGATGATCGGCACCGCAGCCGTATCGCTGATCCACATTGCGGTGCCGGTAGCGATGCCCATCATAGCCAACGTGGTAAGGAAGGATGGAATTCCGACCCGCGTCGTCAACAGGCCGTTGAAGGTGCCGACGACGGCGCCTGTGGCGAGCCCCGCCATCACACCGGTGATCGGTCCGCCGGCGTCGATCGCCATCGCCGTCGTCACCGAGGCGAGACCCGCGACGGCACCAACGGACAGGTCGATCTCGCCTGCCGACAGAACATAGGTCATGGCGATCGCCATCACCGCGATCATCGCCGTCTGCCGCACGATGTTGAGCAGGTTGTTGAGGTTGAGGAAGCCCTTGTCGAACAACGTTATCGCGAAAATGATGAAGATGACGACGAAACCGATGTAGATGATGTTCTGCCGCCAGTTGGTGAGCCCAAGCCTCGCTGCCAGCGAGGACTGGGACGCGGCAGCCTGACTAGTGGACATGTATTCCTCCCTGGCTCTTGCTCAGCGCTTTCTGGATGACGATCTGCAGCTTGCGCTCGGCCGCCTGGAGTCGCGCAACCGGATCGTTCTTTGGCGCCGAGGGATCGTCGAGATCGGCGCGGCTGACATCGTTCACGACGCGCCCCTCGGAGACGACGATGATACGGTCGCAGGCCGACAGCATCTCGGACAGCTCCGACGAGATCATGATGATTGCCTTGCCGGCGTTGGCGAGCTGGCGAACCAGCAGGATGATTTCCGACTTCGAACCGATATCGATGCCGGAGGTCGGCTCGTCGAGGACCAGGATCTCCGGATTCCTCGAAAGCCATTTGCCGATGACGACCTTCTGCTGGTTGCCGCCCGAAAGTGTGCGCACCGGGCTGTCGCGCGATGCAGTCTTGATCCGCAGCTGGGCGATCTGGCGATCAGTCAGCTCGCGCATCTTTTTCGTCGACACAAAGGCCTTGCTGCTCAACTGGTCGAGCACGGCGAGCGTCATGTTGGAGGCGACCGAATGCTCCGCGATGACGCCCTGCCGTAGCCGATCCTCCGGCACCAGCGCCACACCGGCCTCGATGGCGTCACTTGGTCTGGCGATCGCCACCGGCTCGCCGGCAATGCGGATCTCGCCTTCGACGATCGGATCTATGCCGGCGATGACGCGCGCGATCGCCGACCGCCCGGAGCCCAGCAGCCCGGCTAGGCCGACCACTTCGCCGCTGTGGACGACGAAGCTGACGTTCTTCGGTTTCTCCACCCCTGAAACACCGTCGAGCTCAAGCAGCGGCGCCCCGACATTCGATTCGCCGCGTACCACGTCGGACAGACCACGCGAGCGTTTGCCGACAATATGCTCAATCATCGTTTCGATCGGCAGTTCCGACATCGGCGCGGTGATGACGTTGCGGCCATCGCGCAAGATCGTGGCGCGGTCGGCGATGCGGGCTATCTCGTCCATGCGGTGCGAGACATAGATGATGGCGACGCCTTCCGATCTCAGTTTGCGCAGGAAGGCAAACAGCCGCTCGACATCGGATACCGCCAGCGCCGTCGACGGTTCATCCAGGACCAGCACTTTCGCATTCTGCGAGATCGCCTTGACGATCTCCGTCAACTGCCGTTGGCCGGCGCCGAGATTGCCGACCGTCGCTTTCGGATCGACCTCGACCTGCAGCATGTCGAACAGGTCCTTGGCGCGCTTTTCGGCGGTGCGATCGTCGATCAGGCCGAACGCGACCTTGGCTTCGCGGGTCAGGAAAACATTCTGCGCCACGGTCAGCGTGGGGATGAGGCTCATTTCCTGGAAGATCATGGCGATGCCCGCCCGCCTTGAAGCTTCGGGCGAGATTTCGGCGAGTGGCTTGCCATCGACTAGAATGGTACCGGTGTCCGGCACATGAACGCCGTTCAACACTTTCAGGATGGTCGACTTACCGGCACCATTGCCACCGAGCAATGCGTGGATTTCGCCTTTCTCTACCCGCAGGTCGACATCGACCAGCGCCTTGACGCCGCCGAAGGATTTGGTGACGCCTTTCATTTCCACCGCATGAACAGGCGCCGCGATTGTCATGGTCGGACCTTGGTCCACTGGCCGGATTGGCCGGATTCGATCAGCGCGTCGGCCACCCGCTCGGTCTTGTAGCCATCCTCGAAATTGGGCAAGGGCTGCTTGCCCGAAACAATAGCCGAGAAGAAATCGAAACACTCCACGATCTTGGTTTCGGAATAGCCGATGCCGAGCGCCGGGATTGGCCACAGACCCGACCCATAGGGGTGCGCCGGACCGGAATAGACGGACCTGAAGCCGCGTGCATCCGCAGGATCATCGGCAAACATCACCTGCAATTCGTCGCGCCGTTCGTAGTTGAAAGCAATGGAGCCTTTGGTGCCGTGGATCTCGAAAGTGATGAAATTGTTGCGGCCATAGGCGTTGCGGGTCGCCTCCAGCGAACCGATCGCGCCGTCGGCGAATTTCAGCAGCGTCATCACCTCGTCGTCGACGTCGACCTCAGCCCGCTCGGTATCGGTATTCCTCTCTGCCGCGCCGAGCCTGTCGAGATTGCCGCGTTGGATCGGTCGCGTTTTGTTGTAGGTGCGCACCAACGCGCTGACCTCGGCGATCTCGCCGACCAGATAACGGGCAAGGTCGACGACATGGGTGCCGATGTCGCCGATCGAGCCGGACCCGGCGATCTTCCTCTGAAAGCGCCAGGACAGAGGCGAATCCGGATCGGCCGACCAGTCCTGCAGATAGGTGCCGCGGAAGTTGAGAATCTTACCGATGCGGCCTTCCTCTATGTACTGGCGGGCAAGCGCCACTGCCGGCGTGCGACGATAGTTGAAGGCAACCATGTGGATGACGCCGGCTTTGTTCACCGCGTCGAGCATGGTCTTTGCCTCGTCGCCGCCGCGCGCCAGCGGCTTTTCGCAGATGATGTGCTTGCCGGCTTCAGCGGCCGCGATCGCGATCGCGGCATGGCTGTCGTTCGGGGTGACGATGTCAATGACGTCGATGTCGGATCGCGTCACCACCGAACGCCAGTCAGCGGATGATTCCTCGAATCCGTAGCGACGGCGGCCTCCGTCGGCCAGTGCCTCGGTGATGTCGACCACCACCTTGCGCACGGGGATGGCGGGGGCGGGCCAGAAGAACATCGGCATCGTCGCATAAGCGAGCGCATGGGCTTTACCCATAAAGCCGCCGCCGATCATCGCCACGTTGAGCGTCTTGGTCATGATGGTCTCCTGTCGAATTGAGAAGAGGTGCGGCCGGCTGGGAGTGCGCCGGCCGCAGGGCGCGCTACATGCTGCCCTTGATCTTGTCGGTCGCCTCGGCGTGATAGACGGCTTTCCAACCCTCGAGCAGCGTGTCCTTGGTGACGGGCAGCGCCGGCAAGGCGACGAAGGCCGGAGCCTCCTTGCCGAGCAGACCGTAGCCTGCGAGCAGGGCTTCGGTGACGCCCTGGTCAAACGGACGCTGGGCGCCCAGGCCCTTCACGAAGCCCCCGCCCGCCATATTGATTGCGACGTTCTCGCCGAGGTCGCAGGTGGTGATGACAAGGTCGTCGCGACCAGCGGTGCGGGCCGCCGAGATGACGCCTTCGGCCGGCACGTCCCACACCGCCCAGATGCCGTTGATGGCAGGGTTGGAAGTGAGGATGGCCGATGCCGCCTTTTCGGCGTCGCCGGTGAAGTCCGGGCCGCCAATGCCTTGTTCGGCGACAATCTTGATATCGGGGTAGTTGTCGGCGATCGTCTTCTTAAAGCCATCATAACGCTGTTTGGTGACAAAGAAGTCGGCGGCGTGGAAGACCAGACCAATGTCGCCCTTGCCCCCCAGCGCCTTGGCCATCAGATGCGCTGCGGCGACGCCGTTCCCATAATTGTCGGCCGAGACTACGGAGACGTAATCCTTGCCCGCGACGAAGCCGGCCGGCACGTTGTCCATGAACACCAGCTTCACGCCCTTATCGGCAACTGCCCTGTACGCGGACGCCGTCGCCGACGGGTCGGTGGGGATCGAAACGATGATCTTGGGGTTCTGGGCCATCACAGTTTCGAGGTCGGCGACCTGCTTTTCCGGCTTGAATCCGGCATCGGTCGTGGCGATCACCTCGATGCCCATCTTGCCAAACTGGTCTTTGAGGCCGGCGATCTGCGCGCGTGACCAGTCATTGCCGCCATAGTGCATGACGATCGCCGCCGTCGCCTTCATGTCCTTGATCTTGGCCAGTTCCTCCTGCGTCAGATTGACGGACGCCGCCGACGCTGGAGCTTCGCCGTTCGGCCCCTTGGAGAGCACTGTCTTCTGCAGTTCGGCGAGTGCTGAATCGGGGTCGGCGAAAGCGGGAGCTGCGGTATAGAGGCTGGCGGCCAGCAATGCCGCCGTGAACGTCCCGGCTATTGTGTTGAAACGTGTCATTTGGGTCTCCTCCCTGATGACAGGCTTGGTACCTGTCGGTTCAACTCTGCTTCAAAGCGCTCTTCAGATATTTCATGCTGAGTTCCGCCCCTTGCTTGGGGTCTGGCCAGGCATCCAGCTCGGTTGCGATCCAGCCGGAAAATCCGGTGTCCTCGAGCGCCTGGATGATCGGCTCCATATCAAGGTCGCCGCGGTCGAGCGGCGTGAAGGCGAAGGGATCGCGCTGCCAGCCCTTCAAATGCACATAGCTGATGCGCTTGCTGAATTCGCGAATCTGCGCGGCCGGATCACCGCCAGCGGCTGCCAGATGCGCGGTGTCCGGACAGAAATCGATCGCGGTATGTTTGAAAATCTCGCGAACTTCGTCGGGACCTTCGACGATGGTCGACAGATGCGGGTGATAGTGCGCGCGCAAGCCCGCCTTGGCTGCGATGTCGATGACCTTGTCGAGCGCCGCGCCGAGGCGCTTGAAATCATCTGGCTGCCGGCCTTTGGCTCGCTTGGCGCCACCGCCGACGACCAGATGCTCGCCGCCGAGTTCGGCCACGGCAGCCGCTCCGCGTTCGATCCGCGCCAACTCCTCGCCAAGGATATCGTCGAAGATAAAGTTGGCACCGGAGTAGCCGGCCACGAGCACGACGCCGGACTGGTCCAAGGCAGCGCGCAGCGCGCCATTGCGTCCTTGATAGTCGAGGAGATTGCCGTCGAAGAGTTCTGTTCCGGTATATCCGGCCGATCCAATGTCGCGGATCGCCTGCTCCATGTCACCGAAGGTGCGATAGGTAAGCTGGGTGATCGAAGTGACGCCGACGGCGTTGCCACCGAGCGCACCCCAGCAATTGGCGTGATAGGCCAGTTTCACCGACATCTCGTATCCTCCCTGCCTGTAGCCGATGCATCACCGCGCGCAGCGCGGGCCGGCATCTTTGGCTGGAGAAGAATTCGGACAACGGACGTGCGACATCCTTCGCCTTCGCGAGGGCTGTCGACGTTAGGAGCCCTCCTCCGAGCCTGGCTGATACTTATGCCCGCCTTTCGCCGCTCGTCAATCATTAAAATGCAAAAGTCGGCATACTTTTGTTTGTAAAATACATAAGTTCCTGCTTGATCCGTAAATGAGGCCACGGTACCCATGGCTAACGGCGTGATGACCCTGAGCCGGCAGCGATAGAGATCGGGAGATGAGCCTCGGCAAGACTATGGACGAGCGCAGCGCCACAGACCCCGTACAGTCGGACCAACCGCGCCGCGCCGCCGGCCGGCCGCGTGCCAGCGAATCCGCGCATGGCAGCCTGGCCACGCTGCTCAACCTTATACGGACCGAGGCGGCAACGACCCGCCAGGAGCTAGAGAACCAGTCGGAACTGGGGCGCGCCGTCGTCACGGATCGTCTCGCCACGCTGCTTCGGCTAGGGCTGATAGAAGAAGGCGAACTCGGCCCGGCGATCGGCGGACGCGCACCACGCCATGTCCGCTTCCGGCCGCGCATTGGCATGATCCTGGCCGCCGTGCTCGATCATTCCTCGCTGGCAGTCGGTGTATCAGACCTGTCCGGCCGCCTGCTGGCCGAACATCACGAAGCGGTGGAACTGGCCGCAGGTCCCGAGCCGGTGGTCCAGCGGCTAGCAACGCTGTTTGCCTGGATGCTGGAAGAGCATGGCAGTGAGGCCAGCATCTGGGGCATCGGGCTGGCGGTGCCCGGAGCCGTTGAGAAATGCGATGATCAGCGGCTGTTCGCGCCGGCGCTGAATGCGTTCCAGAACTGGGATGGATTCCCTTTCGTCGAGCAGTTGGCCACGCTTGTCGGCGCGCCGGTATGGGTGCGAAGCGGCGTCCAGACGATGACGATGGGCGAACTGAAGTCCGGCAGCGGCCTCGCCGACATGATCTTCGTCAAGCTCGGCCGCTCGATCAGCGCCGGCGTGGTTTCGGAGGGAGCGTTGCACCGTGGCGCGCAGGGCGCTGCCGGCATGATCGGTCATACTTTCATCGAGGGCAGAAATCTCGAAGCTGTTGCCGGCAGCGAAGCGCTCGGACGCGAGGCCCGCCAGGCGGCCGAGAGCGGGAGCAGCCCCTATCTGGCCGAGATGCTTGCGCGCGCCGGCGAAGTGACGGTCACCGACGCTGGCCACGGCGCCCAATTGGGCGATCCGTTCTGTATCGACCTTCTCGGGCGTTGCGGCCGTGCGGTCGGCGAGGTACTGGCGCCATTGGCCAATCTGCTGAACCCGTCATTGATCGTACTCGGCGGCAGCGTGGCCCAGACCGGGGACATACTGTTGGCAGCCGTACGCGAGGCGGTCTATCGCCAGTCGCATCCGATCGTCACCCGCGACCTGCGCATCGTCCGTTCGCAGATGGGCGGCTCGGCCGGACTGGTCGGCGCCGCCCAAGTCGTTGCGGAAGCACTGTTCGATGCGAAATTTCTGCAGGGGTGGATTACGCTCGGTTCACCGCGTGAGCATCCGGAATTCAAGGATTTTCTCGCGCGGGCCGCACTCGGAACCAGCGCTCGCCCGGCAAAGCCACGGCCACCGGGAGGAGCGCTTGCATAGCATCGCCAAGTCGGCCGGGCCGCGTGAACCTGGGGAGGGTTGAGGAATGGCGATCACCGGCCTTGGGCCGCATGGCGAACGGGCGGTTCCAGCCGACCAGGTCGGGTTGTCGAATGCCGACGCCGATCTCGCCCGCAACCGGCGCTTCTCGGTCGCCATCGTTCTCCACACCACCAAGAGCGACTGGGCTAAGGAGGAATTGGCCGGGATCGTCACCACGCTTGGCCGCTACGGAGCGGCGGTGGTCGAGGTCGTCGACTGCGGCTTCGACATCGAGCGGCAAATTTCGGAACTGAAACGGCTGGCCGGCGAAGCCGTGGATGCGGTGGTCTCCATTCCAATCGGCAGCAACCGTGCCGCCGACGCGCATCGTGCAATATCGGCGGCCGGAAAGAAGCTGTTGCTGCTCGACAATGCCCCAACCGGCATGCTGCCCGGCAAGGATTACGTCAGCGTTGTTTCCAGCGACAATTTCGGTCTCGGTCAGATCGGCGCAGAACTCCTGGCGCCACATATACCACAGGGCGGAAAGGTCGGCGTTCTGGCCTATGGCATCGATTTCTTCGCGACGCATGAGCGCGAGATTGCTTTCCGAAAATGGATGGCTGCTCGACGTCCCGACCTGACGCTGGTTCGCGGCAAGTTTGCCGACGTGTCGCAAGCGAGAGCCGCGACCGCCGACTTGCTGCAGGCCAATCCGGAGCTCGCCGGACTGTTTGCCGTCTGGGACGTGCCGGCAATCGCTGCCGTCGCGGCGATCCGCGATGCGGGCAAGGCTATTCCGGTGACGACAGTCGACCTCGGCAACGACGTCGCCACGGACCTCGTTGGTGGAGGCCTGATCAAGGGCATCGCCGCGCAACTGCCTCACGATCAGGGCGTTGCTACGGGCATTGCCACAATTCTCGGCCTGCTCGAACGCCAGCCGCCGGCCTGGATCGCGCTTCCCGGGCTCAGTGTCACGGCCAGCAATGTAGTAGAAGCCTATCAAGTCGTCTGGCGCACACCAGCGCCCGCCGCCTTGCTAATGGCGCGCAAGCCACGAAACAGCCTGCCTTGACCGACAATGTCGTCTTCGCGAGGGACCGCGCGGCAAAGAGCAACGGCACGCTGATCACAAGCGGTCCGCGTCTCGTCGGCGCCATCATGGCGTCAAATGTTTGCCTGGGCATCCGCAAGCAGGAGCCCGAGCTTCAGGCGATCCTCAACAAGGCGCTCGGCGAGATGGCCGCGGACGGTACGCTCGCGCAGATGTCGAAGAAGTGGTTTGAAGTGGGCTTGAGCCCGAAGAGCTAAAACAATTCCAGGAAAAGTGTAGAGCGGTCTTCCCGGAAAAGCGTGTAGCGCTTTCCCTGGAGAATTGCATAAAAGTGATAGAGCGCTTCGTCATTTCCATCGAACGATGAACCGCTTTAGGATATCGAGCCGCGCGCCGCTCGGCGCCGCAGCTATTGCGAGGCGGACATTCGGCCGCAGGTTCTGCGAAAACTCAGCTGGATACGGCCGTGATCTGGGCGGCCTTGTCGGCGCGCAGCAGCATGCCGAAGAGGTCGCGTGGCTCATCCGGGTCCGCCAGCAGATCGAGCTCCTCGTAGAGGCCGGTGCGCTGAAGCTGGTCGCGGACGTAGCGCAGCGCGGAAAAGTCCTCGATCGCAAAGCCGACGGAATCGAACAAGGTGATCTGACTGGCATCCCGGCGGCCGACGGCCTTGCCGGTCATCACTTGCCACAACTCCGTCACGGTATGGTCCGGCTCGAGTTGCTGGACTTCACCCTCGATGCGCGACTGCGGCGGGTATTCGACGAATATGGCGGAGCGCAGCAGAATATCGCGATGCAATTCCGTCTTGCCGGGGCAATCGCCGCCGACGGCATTTATGTGCACGCCCGATCCGACCATGTTGTCCGTCAGGATGGTCGCGGAGCGTTTGTCGGCGGTGACCGTCGTGATGATGTGAGCCCCTTCCACCGCCTCCTGCGCCGAAGCGCAGATCGCGATGTCGAAACCGAACCCCGCAAGGTTTTTCGCGCACTTCAAGGATGCCGACCGATCGATGTCATAGAGGCGAAGCCTGTCGATGCCGAGCAGGGCCTTGAAGGCGATGGCCTGGAATTCCGACTGGGCGCCATTGCCGATGATTGCCATGCAGTCCGCCGCATTGGGAGCAAGGTATTTGGCCGCGACGGCCGACGTCGCCGCCGTGCGCAACGCGGTCAGGATGGTCATTTCCGAAAGCAGCATCGGATAGCCATTGCCGACATCGGCCATCACGCCGAACGCCGTCACGGTCTGGCGCCCGTCGCGCGTGTTTTTTGGATGACCGTTGACATACTTGAAGCCGTAGAGCTGTCCGTCGCTCGTAGGCATCAGTTCGATGACGCCGTCGATGCTGTGCGAAGCGATGCGTGGGGTCTTGTCGAACAATTCCCAGCGTCGGAAATCCTCTTCGATATAGGCAGCGAGATCGATGAGAAAGCGATCGATGCCGACGGCAAGAACCAGCTTCATCATGTGATCGACGCTGACGAAGGGCACGATGTTCAGATGGGGGGTCACAGTTCAATAACTCCGTGTGGGACGGTCCATGATCCGCCGGCCCATCAGGCTCGCGGTCAGGTCCACGAGAAGGGTTGCGGTGCGGTTGCGTTCGTCGAGTGCGGGATTGAGCTCGACCAGGTCGAGGCTGGTGACGAGATGGCTGTCGTGCAACATCTCCATCACCAGATGAGCCTCGCGGAAGGTGGCGCCGCCCGGCACGGTGGTGCCCACGGCAGGCGCGATCGAAGGGTCGAGAAAATCGACATCGAGGCTGACATGCAGCATGCCGTTTTCGGCACTGACCCGCTCGAGAAAGGCGCGAAGCAGCGGGGCCATGCCGTATTCGTCAATCATCCGCATGTCGTGCACGGTGACGCCCGCCTTGCGTAGCGCTTCGCGCTCCGCCGGATCGACGCTGCGGATGCCCAGTGTGCAGATACGGGCCGGATCCACGCAAGCCGCCAGGCTGGGGAAGTAGCCTTCGAAGCCGGGTTGCCCGCTAGCATAAGCCAGCGGCACGCCATGCAAATTCCCGCTGGTCGTGGTGTCGAGCGTGTGAAAATCAGGATGTGCGTCGAGCCACAGCACGAACAGCGGGCGGCCGGCTTCCGCCGCCCGGCGGGCGATACCGGCCAGCGTGCCGGCGGAAATGCTGTGGTCGCCACCAAGGAAGATCGGCATGGCGCCGGCGCTGGCTGCATAGGCCGCCTCGGTAATCGCCGCCGTCCATGCGACGATTTCCGGCAGCGCCTTCAAGGCGGCATTGCCGTGGCTGATCGGGCGCAGATCGGCAGAGGCGACGGTGCCAAGGTCGGCCAGCGTATGCCCGAGTTCAGTGAGCGCTGCCGCCAGGCCTGCGGTACGCAGCGCACTAGGCCCCATCTCGCAACCCATCCGGCCCGAGCCGACCTGGATCGGTGCCCCGACGATCGTACAATGCATCCGTATTTCCTCGCGCGTCTTCGATGCCTCATTGGAGCGCGGATAACTGGCAGGATGAACATATCAAATTGGCAAATTTGTCGAAATGGGCTATCAAAATGGAATGATTTGATTGCATTCTGAGCCATGGATCAGCTTGACGAACAGCTCATCACGCTTTTGCGGCATGACGCGCGGCGCAGCATCTCGGACCTTGCCATGGATGTCAGCGTCTCGCGGGCAACGGTCAGGTCTCGCATAGAGCGCCTTGAAAAAGCCGGTGCGATCATCGGTTATACCGTCATCCTGCGAGCCGATGCCGTCGACCAGCGTGTACGCGGCATCATGATGGTGGAAATCGAAGGGCATGCCGCCGATCGTGTGATCCGCGCTCTTGGCGGCTTCTCGGAGGTTTCGACGATCCATACCACCAACGGCCGCTGGGACCTGGTGATAGAACTGGGGACACAGACACTGACCGAATTCGACGCCGTGCTGCGGCGCATCCGCCTGATCCCCGGCATCACCGGCAGCGAGACCAGCCTGTTGTTGGCGACACCCCGGAGCACCAAGGCGCGGCTTTGATCGCTGTCTGCGAATAGGTTGGCTGGCAAACCGGCAGTACTGCTCCTGCACCGTTGTGCGGCGCAACCCTAAATGAGCTCGGACTTGGCCAACCTGTGGCAACCTCCAGCGGGGGCGGACCTTGCTGAGAAGAACAGAGCTGCGTGAGCGGCGAGATCTGTCATCGACCCGCGTCACGCGACACCGATTGAGCGAACGCGTCAAGTCGCGCAAGTCTGCCCCGTCCTAGTGTTGGTGGCCTTCCGGCTCAACCATCTTGAACGGCAGGACCTGTTGCTTGCCCTTAGAGGTCAGGATCAGCCTCGCCTCGAACTCGTGCGGCTCGGCGGGGGCGACGCTGCTTTCACGGCGGTGGTGATTGCCGGCGACAGGCCCGAGCGAAAGCGTCTCGGGACCTTCGGACCGGTCGATGATCACGGTCGCCCCCAGATCGTCGGCATGGCTGTCGATGGTGAGACGCAAGCGCTCGCCAGCGGGCGTATCGACGATTTCGAGCGTTCCCGTTGCCAGGTCGCTGACGACCTTGAAAGGCTCCGGCGCATGATCGGCGTGGGCCGAACCGCCAGCCACGGATCCGCCTTCGCCTTCCAGACGGATGTTCGCCTCCGAGAGCGCCGGCAGGTGGTCGAACAGCTCCCCTCTCAAAGCCTCCGCGATGCCGACCACATCCTTTGCGCTCGCTGTCTCGGCCACCTTGATGGCGATATCCGCATGCAGCCTGTGGCCGATCCAGCGCGCCCGCACCTGGGCGACCCGTTGGATGCCCCTCACATGTTCAGCCGCATGATGGATTTCCTCGACGATGCCCGGCTCGACGCCATCCAGCATGCGTGTCAGCACCGCCTTTGAGGACTGCCAGACGATGGCGAGGATAGCCACAGTGATCAAAAGGCCGATGATCGGGTCCGCGAGCGGGAAGCCTAGCCAGACGCCGGCCGCGCCAAGCACCACCGCAAGGCTGGTGAAGCCATCGGTGCGGGCGTGATAGCCGTCGGCGATCAGGGCCGCGCTGTTTATCTCGCGGCCGACGCGGATGCGGAATACCGCGACAGCCTCATTGCCCAGGAAACCGACGAGGCCGGCGGCGGCAACCCAGCCGAGGAAGCTGATGGCTTGGGGATGGATCAACCTGTCGATCGCCTCATAGCCGGCGACGATGGCACTGAAGAGGATAATCAGGACGATGATGATGCCGGCCAGGTCCTCGACCCGGCCAAGGCCGTAGGTGAAGGTCTTGCTGGGCTTGCGCCGCGCCAGCATGAAGGCGATCCACAGCGGGATGGCGGTGACCGCGTCGCCGACATTGTGGATGGTGTCGGCAAGCAGCGCCACGCTGCCCGAGAGGAATACGATGACCAGTTGCAGCACCGCTGTGAGGGCTAGCAGCACGAACGACCATTTGATCGCCCAGATGCCGCGTGTGGTCGTCGCGATTGTGGGATCGACCACGCCATGCGTGTGGCCGTGTCCGCCCTCGCCATGGTCATGGCCATGCCCGCCGAAGCCTTGAGCTGCCGGGCCGAAGCCGAACCAGCCGCGAATGCCGTCCATCATGGAGCGTGTCTCACAAGTATTTGGTGATGTCCTTGAATTCATCGATCGAGCGGCGCTGCTCACGCGGCAGCGGCCCCACGACATCTTCCAGGCAGTGGTTTAGGTGATCCTGGATGAGCGTCTTCTTGGCCTGGGAAACAGCCCTTTCGACGGCATGAAGCTGCTGGGCAATGTCAAGGCAAGGCCGGCCTGCTTCGATCATCTCAATAACGCCCCTCAGATGACCGTCGGCCCGCTTCAGCCGTTTGACGATGTCGGGATGGGTCTCGTGAATGTGGGGACGCTCTTTCATTCTGAAGTGCTATCCCCCCGGAGGGGATATTGTCAATTCAGGATGCTCGATTCCCCGCGGCGTCCCGAACGCTACTTTCGACGGTTGCATGGCTGGTTCTGGCGATCGCGGCGCCAGCGACATCGCCCTGACGCTGCGCACCACTGTTAAAATGCACCGACGCGATGACGTAGCGCGGCGCCCCTAAATGTGATCATGCCGTATCGGCTGCGGGCGCACTCAAAACCCCGTGCGGCAAAGGTTTTCAAGATCCGCCTTTGCTATTCCCTCGAGGCCGAGCGCGGGAAGAATATCGTTATCCCCCTTGAGATCGCGACCGTAAGCCGCCGATAATATCGAAACTCCAGACTCGTGGAGCGTCGCCGGTTTCTCGGTGATCTTACCCAACAATACGGTCGGCAGCAGTCCAAACGGAACATCCTCGAGAATGTAGCGGCTTTCGATTGTTGTCGGACCAAAGCCGCCACGGCCTTGACGATCCATCTCCTGGTTCATCTCCGAAACGGTTCCCTTCGGAACATGAAACGACAATGAAAAATGCTCCTGGACGGTGCGAACCGCGATACCAAAATGGGCCGCGATGGCTAGCCGTTCGGCATCCAGAGCCTCGATAAGGCGGCCAGCGGCAGGGGTGACGTTTCCCCCCTGGCTCCATTGCTCGGCTTTTTCCATGCGTGTCAAGTTGAGGAGGGCAATTCCCAAGTGGTTTTGCGGATTGAGGTTGCTGAGCGCGATCGCAAGCATGCCGTCGCGCTTGACAAAACGATCACCAAATAGGCTCGTGCAAAATCCGTATCCTTCATCCTGAGCTTTGAAAGGCAGCGTCGCGACATCAAGCTTCTGGCGAATGGTGGTGACATGGACCTCGGTTGGCCCGAGTTGCCGCCCGGTCAACAGTGTTGTGCCCCACAGGACGATCGGCAAGCTGACCTTGCGCTCCGCCAACCGCCTGGAGAGATACAGTGCCCCGAACGAACAATGCGAACTGATGATGACCGGGATTCCATCGATCAGATGGGGGGCGGCAGCATCCATCACCATCCTGTGGCCGTAAGCCGGAAGTGCAATCACCACCACGTCCGCGTTGGCGATGGCATCCTTGCAATCCTTGGCGATGCGCACCGGTACCGTCGCCGCGATGTCCCCCGTCGCTTTCAACAATTCGCCGGTAGCCAACCCCTTGGTGCGCTGCCCCGACGGTGACCAAAGCATTGGCGAATGCCCCGATCCTGCCAAATAGGCGGCAAGGCCATAAGCAATTGCTCCGGCGCCCAGAATACTCACGCGCATAATATTCCTCCTGTCGCAGGCTTTGTGGTTCGAGAATCCTTGCCGCCGTCACCTGAATTCTTTTCTTCAGGAGGCTTCGCAAGCTGGAGCCGCGTCTGACGTCCCTGTCCGCCTCCGACCCGGATTCTGGCGCTGAGGCCGGCATATGCACAAAGCCCGTAACGAACATTCGTTTCCGCTTGACATATATCAAAAACGAATGAGACGATGTCAATCATACGGATTACGCATGTAGGAGAAACATGGAAACCCGGGACCTTCAGACCTTCCTTGCGGTTGCTGCCAGCGGCAGTATCACCAGGGCGGCTGACATGCTCGGGCGTTCCCAGCCTGCGGTGACGCGCACCATTCAGGAGCTCGAGGCCGAACTTGGCTTCGAATTGCTGCATCGGATCGGTCGACGGGTGCAGTTGTCTGAAGAAGGAGTCGCGTTCGAGGAGGAAGCACGACGCCTGCTGATGTCCTTCACCGAACTCGCAGCGCGGGCCAAGATGATCGCCGCCGGCAGAGGGCGAATCCTGCAGATCGTCACCACCTCCGCGATCGGCACCGGCTTGATCCCTACGGCCTTGGCTGAACTCCAAGGTGCCGAGCTTCCGCACGAGACGCATCTCGGGCAGTTCCTTCCCTCGACCGTCGCTCAGGAAGTGCGCAGCGGACGTGCCGAGGTCGGGTTTTCAAGCCTGCCGCTCGATACGCCCGGTCTGGATGTCCTGCGGCTCTATTCGGCGCCTGATGTTGCTGCCGTGCGGGAGGATGATCCGCTGGCCGAACTAGATGTCATACCGCTTTCCGCTTTTGCCGGCCGCCGCGTCGCCACGTTGCTCAACCCGCTGCGTTTCCAGTTGCATGTCTCCAAGGCGTTGGCGGCCAGGGGCATCGACACCGGGCCAGTAATCCGCACGAATACCGCCTATGGCGCGTTGCAGATCGTACGCCGGACTGGTGTTGCGGCTGTCATCGATCCCCTCACCGCCTATGGCGTGGGCTTGCCTGGGGTCGTCATCCGCCCGATCGACGTAACCGTCCTCTTTTATTGGGGTGTTGTGGCTGGCGAAAAACGCCCCCTTCGTCCAGTCGCGCAGGCGTTGGTGGATGCGGTCGAGGCGGTGGCTGAACGGTCGATCGTTGGCTTCAAGAAACTCGATCCGACCCTGGCCGGCCAATTGGTGGCCGATCCTGCCTCCGGCACAAATCACGGAACGGGAATATGAAGCACACCCCCAGTTCGCACCCCCCGAGAGGTCTAGCCGCGCTTGAAGCACAACTTGCTCAGGACCTCGATTTTCTCGAACTGCCTGCCAAGCCATGGGTTCCCGCGCGTTCGCGCGATGGCGTGCCGGTCCGTGACGTCGTTGTGATCGGCGCCGGCATGTGCGGACTTGCTGCCACCGCAAAGCTGGTGCTGACGGGGATAACCAATGTCGTCGCCTATGACGCGGCTCCGGCCGGCTTCGAAGGGCCATGGATAACGTTTGCCCGCATGCAAACGCTCCGGTCGCCGAAAACGCTGCACGGTCCGTCGCTCGGCCTGCCGCAGCTGACATTCCGCGCCTGGTTCACGGCACAATGGGGCGTCGAGGCATGGCGGTCGCTGGACAAAATCCCCAAGGGCCAGTGGATGGACTACCTGGTCTGGTATCGGAACGTTCTTGGTCTGCCGGTGCGCAACAGCGTGCGCATGACAGGCGTTGCAGCCGTTGGCGATCTGATTGCGATCGATGTCGAGGGCGCGGAAACCGGCCGGGTTCTCACCCGTCGTCTCGTTCTAGCCACCGGTCGGTCCGGTCTCGGCGGTTTTGCCGTGCCCGATTTCCTCAGGGGCATCGATCGCTCCTATTGGGCCCATTCTGCCGACGATATCGATTTCGATGCACTGAAGGGCAAGCGTGTGGCGGTTATCGGCGCCGGTGCCTCTTCGATGGACAATGCCGCGACGGCGCTCGAGGCGGGCGCCGGTTCAGTCGACATGTTGATCCGGCGCAAGGAAATGCCGCGCATCAACAAGCTGACCGGAATCGGCAGCCAGGGTGTCATCCTCGGCATGTATCATTTGCCTGACGCCTGGAAGTGGAGATTCTTCGACTACACCGCCTCGACCCAGACGCCGCCGCCGCGTTCATCGACGCTTCGCGTGTCTCGTCATGCGAATGCCCGCTTCTTTCTCGACTGCGGCGTGGTCGCGGTAAAGGAAGATGCCGGAGGCCTTCTGGTCGAAACCACGCAAGGACCGGTGCGCTACGATTTCATGATCGCTGCGACCGGCTTTTCAAATGACTTCAGTGGTCGCCCGGAATTCGCTGCCCTCGCCCCACACATTCGCACCTGGTCGGATGGTCGATATACGCCGGACATGGGGCCGCCGCGCGCAGGCATGTTGGAGGCACCGGATCTCGGCCCCGCCTTCGAATTCCGCGAGCGCGTCCCCGGTTCCTGCCCGATGCTGGCGCATGTCCACTGCTTCAACGACGCCGCCATGCTGACCCATGGTAAGGTCTCCGGCGATATCCCGGCCGTCAGCGCCGGTGCCGACCGTCTGGTCCGCGGCATTGCCGCGTCGCTGTTCGCCGAAGACGTCGAAACCCACTTCGCCAATCTGATCGCCTATGACACCCCGGAGCTTCTGGGCGACGAATGGGTCGATTCAACACCCTTGTTGCATAAGGAGGCCGCACTGTGATCGACGCAATGGACAAGGCTGCGGGTCTTTCACCGGACGATGCCCTTTTCGCTGCACGGCGGTTTCGGCCCGAATTCGTGCGAGGGGCTGAGGAATGTCGCCTCTCCGTCCTGCAGCCGGCAAACGATCAGGGGCTGGCGCCGAATTTGCGGGTCGCTCTGGCCCGTCGCATGGCAGCTCTGAACGCCGATCCCGTCCTGATGGCCGAATATGATGTGCAACTGGCTCAGCTTGGTCCCACGGAGCAGCTTCTGTCCTTGGCCCGGGGGGAAACGGATTTGAATGAACCCCTAGCGACCATCGCCCGACATGTTGACCTGATCACCCTGACGCCGAAAAAGGCGGAGGCGAGCCACATTGCCCTGCTCGCCCAAGCCGGATTGGACAACCCCCAGATTGTTGCACTCTCCGAATTGATTGCCTTCATCAACTTCCAGACCCGGGTCGCGACCGGCTTGCGATTGATGAGGCGGGCATGATTTCCTCGGTGCGCCTGAAGCCGCTGAATTGGCATCCCTATATCGCACCGGTCGAGCTATCGGAGGCAACGCCGGAACAGCTCGAAGCAATGAAGGTTACGCCGTCGGCCAAGAAAGTTTCGGAATATGTGCGCACCCTTGTGCATGATCCCGAGAGCTATCTTGCCCGCACGGTGTTGTTCAACGCGATCATGTACGTCGAGGGCGGGCTTGCCCGTCCCGACCGCGAGCTTGGCGCACTGGGTGCCTCGATCGTCAATGGCTGCAAATTCTGTGCCGTCGTTCACGCCCGCCGGCATGCAGAGCTGACCAAGAGCGATGAAGTGGTCACGGCGCTGTATCTCGACAAACCTGAAAAGCTTGGGTCGCGCGATGCGGCAATCTACAACTTTGCCCGCCGCCTGTCGGCGGCGCCGTCGGAAGCGACGGCAGACGACGTCGCCTCGCTGCGATCAGTCGGCATGAATGATGCCGAGATCATCGACCTCGTCCACGCCATAGCGATCTTCGGCTGGGCAAACCGGCTGATGCACGTCCTGGGCCATGCGGAGAGCGGGTGATGACGTTGCATCCGGTCAAGCCAGTCCGTCCCACACTTTCCGAAGGGCCAACCAGCAATGCTTGAACTCAAAGATATAAAGCTGTCTTACGGAAGCACGCAGGTCCTGAACGGCGTCAATCTCTCGGTAAAGCGGGGTGACGTGGTGTCGATCATCGGCCCCAGTGGCACCGGCAAGACCACGCTGCTGAAATGCATCAACTGTCTGGCCAAGCCGTCGTCAGGAACCATCGCGTTCGATCAGATTCGGATGGACTACCAGCGTGCCGACAAGGCCGCTGTCCAGGCGATCCGGTTGAGGACGGCGATGGTCTTTCAGCAGTTCAACGTCTTCAAGAACATGACGGTCCTCCAGAACGTGATGGATCCGCTCGTTGTGGTGCAGCGCAAATCCAGGGAAGAGGCGCGGGAAATCGCGCTCAGAGAGCTCGATCGGGTCGGTCTCTCGTCGAAGCGAGACAGCTATCCATCCCAGCTCTCGGGCGGCCAGCTCCAGCGCACCGGCATCGCACGCGCGCTGGCGGTGCGTCCTGACGTCATCCTCTTCGATGAGCCTACGTCATCGCTGGACCCTGAACTTGTCGGTGAAGTTTTGAAGGTGATCAAGGATGTCACGTCGTCAGGGATCACGTCGCTGCTTGTGACCCACGAGATGCAATTCGCAAAGAACATCTCGAACCGGATCGTTTTCATGGACCGTGGCGTGGTTGCCGCCGACGGCAGTCCGGCTGAAATCTTCGACGCGCCTTCCAGTCCACGACTGGCTCAATTCCTGCAGTCGGAACTCGCTTTTCAATAGCTCAACAAGAAGGGAACCCAAGAAATGTCTGCAATCACATCCGGTTTTTCCCGCCGCTATGTCCTGGCCGTCGCTGGTGGCATCGCAATTGCCCTTGCAACCGCGGGGACCAGCTATGGTCAGACCGTCCGGACGATCAAGATCGCGACGTCTGCCGAATCCAAGCCGCTGGCCTGGGGCGCCATCGGCGTCGAACCGCAAGGCTATGAGCCCGATCTTCTGAGGGCGATCAATGCGAAGCTGCCGCAGTACAAGTTCGAAATGGAAGGTGTGTCCGACATCGCCCAGGAAACCGGCCTTGCCACCGGGAAGTACGACATCGCCGTAGGTGGCTACTACAAGTCGCCCGAGCGAGAGAAGCAATTCATCATTCCAGAGAACCCGATGGGCGCCAGTCTGATGAAAATCTACAGCAAGAAAGACAGCGGCATAAAGGAAATGAAGGACCTAGTCGGCAAGAGGATCGTTCCGACCACAGCCGGTGGCGGAACCTACAAGTTCATCATGAACTGGCAGAAAGAGAATCCGCAATACAAGCTCGACGTCACGGCATCGAGCGCCGGGATCCCCTACCCGAACCGCCTGGATGAAGTTCAGAACGGCAAGTTCGACGCATTGGTTCTACCGTCTAACCTCGGTGAGCAGGCGGTCATCGACAACAAGAAGCTCGATATCGTCGCATCGGATCCGGTCTACAGCAACAACACGTACATGCTGATTCACCGGTCAGCGGAAAACAAGATCCTGGCCGAGGACGTCAACAAGGTGCTCAAGGAACTGAAGGACGACGGCACGATCGACAAGCTCTCGCAGAAGTGGTTCGGCGAGGACATCGTGAAATACATGAAGTAACAAGGCGTCCTCAGCTGCATCTGGATAGCCGGCGTTGAGGCAGAACTGCAAGAAGGAGTGTTCCAAGTGAACGTTTCTGCTATAATTCCCGAGTTGCTCTCGGCGTTGCCGCTGACGCTGGCCATCACTTTTACGGCCCTCATTGCTGGGTTCTGCCTAGCTCTCCTTGCGACAACACTCCGGGTCCGCAGGGTGCCAGTGATCAGTCACCTGGCGGATCTCTACGTATCCTATGCCCGGAGTGTTCCCGTCGTCCTCCAATTGTTCGTTGCGTTTTACGGGCTTCCCTTGTTGGTAATCCTGTTCGGCTCCGAAGATTTTTTCTCGCCGACGATCGCCGCGATGGTGGCATTGAGCTTTTATCACGGCGGCTACCTGTCAGAAGTCCTGCGACCTGCATATCTGGCCGTCGATCGCGGCCAGCATGATGCGGCAGACAGTCTTGGATATACCTTTCGCCAGAAAATCACGCGGGTCATCGGGCCACAAGCAGTGCACTTCGCATTGCCGGGCTACGGGAACTCCGTCATCTACCTGATCCATAACGTTGCGCTGGTGATGTACATCGGGGCGGCGGATGTCATGGCGACCGCGCATTTGATCATGGAGCGCGACTATAATCAGTACCAGTTCGAAACCTATCTCGTGCTGGCGGTCATCTATTCGGTGATGTGCCTGATCGCATGGCTCATCGTCCGCTTCTTCGAGCTTCGTTCCCCGATGCAGGCACCGGAGGCTACGACATCTGCTCAGATCAAGAACACACTGATCGCGAGCGTGTGACCTAACAAGGGTATTTGACCATGTTTGAGACCGATATCCTGCTCCAGGACTCGCGGGAAATTCTGGGCGCCGTACCCGTAACGCTTGCAATGGCCCTCACGATCTTCGTGCTCTCGACGATGGTCGGCAGCCTGTTTGCGCTTGTGGAATATAGACGGATTCCCGCACTGCGAGAGCTCGTCATGGCCTACAAGGTCGTCTTCAAGGGCGTTCCGATGGTGATCGTGATCTTCCTCGCCTATTTCGGTCTTCCCCCCGCGCTTCAGTTTCTGTTTTCATTGGTTGGCATAGACTTCAACGCCCACCAAACGCCCAATTGGGTTATCCTTGTCATTGCGGTGACCGGCTGTGTCGCCGCGTTCCAGGCCGAGATTATCAAAGGAGCCCTCAACGCCTTTGACACCGGTCAGGCAGACGCAGCCTATTCGCTTGGCTATACAAGGGGCCAATTGTTTCGACGGGTGCTATTTCCCCAGGTCGCCCTGACAGCAATTCCCGATCTGACAACCTCGATGATGGTTATCATGAAGGCGCTTTCACTCGGATTCGCCATCGAGGTTGTCGATATCTTCGCGCAATCACAACTGACCGCCGCGTTGAATTTCTACTATCTCGAAGCCTTCGTGATTGCCGTCGTGATCTACATGGTGATTGCCTATATCGTCACACAGATCGCCGACAGGATGGAGCAAGCGCTTAGGGTACGGACCTGAGGATGTGGAATAGAATCTTCTAGCAAGATCGACTTGTCTTCCGCGGAAGCATCCTGGTAGTCGATGCCGCAATCGATGCGCGCCTCGAGCCGTGCGGCGTTCCGCGAACCGTCACGGCGGCCGACCTTATCTGGTGCGGAATCGAGGGATAGAGCCGAGACAATTTGAGGCCTCTCGTTAAGAATGCGATAACCAATTGGTAACGGTGCCTGCCTAGCTTCGTGATCCGATGGCCGGCTCGCCCGGCCACATTTTACACGGAGCGGCGACGGGCGGGCGGATGTATCTGGTAATGGAGAAGCTTGTCGCCTTCCCGGCGTCATTGTTGAAATTCGCCTTGAGGATCTCGGTCGTCATCGTGTTTTGCGCCGCCTCTGCTTCCGCCGTGCAGGCCAATTCCAGATTTTCAGGCATTGTCATCGATGCCAAGACAGGCAAGACCCTCTACAGAGATCATGCGGACGCTCCGCGCTATCCAGCGTCTCTCACCAAGATGATGACGCTCTACCTCATCTTCGACGCGCTCGAGAGCGGCAGGATCTCGAAAGGCACGGCGATACCGGTGTCGGCCAATGCCGCCAACGAGGCTCCCTCCAAACTCGGACTGAAGCAGGGTCAAACGATCACCGTCGAACAGGTCATATTGGCGCTGGTAACGAAGTCCGCCAACGATGCCGCGACGGCCATTGGCGAGTTCCTCGGCGGGTCGGAGGTCGGCTTTGCACGTCTCATGACGCAAAAAGCACGACAGTTGGGAATGACCTCCACCACGTTCAGGAACGCTAACGGACTGCCCGACACAGCCCAGAAGACCACGGCGCGCGACATGGCACGCCTTGGCCTGGCGCTCAGGGATCATCACCCTGGCTATTATTCCTACTTCAACACCCGATCCTTCAAATACAAAGGTCGGCGCTTCGGCAATCACAACCATCTGCTCGGCCGGGTGAAGGGCGTGGATGGGATCAAAACGGGATACACGAATGCCTCGGGCTTCAACCTGGTTTCTTCCGTCGAGGCGCAGGGCCGCAGCATCGTCGCGGTGGTGATGGGCGGACATACGGTCAGGAGCCGAGATGCACGCATGAAGCGTCTCATCAGCCGCTATCTGGCTAAGGCTTCCAACGGTCCGGACCGGTTCAGGATCGATCGTGGCGGAGAAAGCGCATTGGTCGCCTCCGCGGCTTCGAACGCATCGGTGCCCACTCCGACGTGGAAGCCAGCCCGGGTGGCCGATTCCCGAGCCGCTTTCGCCGCTGAGGCGATGGGCGATGTGTCCAGGGAGCAGGCCTTGTCTGCCGATGCCATCGATCCGATCAGCACCGCTTCCACCCAAGAAGGTCAATGGATCATCCAGATTGGATCGATGCCAAGCAAGGCCGCAGCTCGTGAAATCCTTTCACTGGCGGCTCGCAAAGCGCCAAAACTGCTTTCGAACACTTCTGCTTTTACCGAGGCCTTCGAAAAAGATGGCGATGTGTACTACCGCGCCCGATATGCCGGCTTCGATAACAAGTCGGAAGCGTGGCGCGCTTGCGGGCGACTGGCGCTCAAAAAAATCGATTGCTACGCGCTCACTCGGTAGGTGGGATCGAACGCCCATGCGAACGCTGCAACTCGCCTCTCCCGACGTTGTCTCACCAGGACCACGCGGCAATATCGAAAGATGTCCTCGAGCCCTCTTCAATCCTTCGCATGGGGCTTCGCTGTGAGACGCCGCGGTTGTGCGCCTCGGAGCAACGTCGTCTCGTCGACTTATCAAGACACCGGTTGCGGCTTTTTCGTCACGGGTAGCGTCCTTCGTTGTTGCCTCATCGCTGCACTATGTGTTGCAACTGTCACAAAGGCCGGCCCTCAAGCTGCTGTCAACGGGATTGCCTTGCCCCGCTTCGCGTCGTTGAAGAGTTCTCCTGTGAATATGCGGGTCGGACCGGGCACCCAATATGACGTCGAATGGGTTTATGTCCGGCCCAGGATTCCGCTTGAAATCTACCAGGAATATGGAAACTGGCGGCGCGTGCGAGATTGGCAGGGAACATCCGGCTGGGTCTTCGGTCCGCTTCTTTCGGGGCGAAGGACCGCTGTAACCGCCCCATGGAGCAAGGACAAGATCGCGCTGCGCGGGAAGCCTTCGGTTTCCAGCCTCGTCACCGCCTGGCTGGCGCCGGAAGTAATTGTCGAACTGGTGCGCTGCGACGGGCAATGGTGCAGGGTCGCGGTCAAGTCGCTGGCAGGTTTCGTCAGGCAAACCCGCCTTTGGGGCGTCTATCCTAACGAAACACTCTAACAGCAGCACTCGTCAGAAGGCTGCTGCTGGTCGGCCGGTGATGGCATTTCGCGTCGCCTTCAGCCAAATCAAACCTCGCGAGAAGAACGCCGAGTTGAGGGCGTTCCGCACAACTATGGCTGACATCTGGCCGCCGACAGAGCCCCTCCCACCTGTCGCGAGCCTTCGCGACGGCCTGCCCGACTATTCCGGCGGCCGTCGAGCAATGGACTTCCTCAAGTCAGCCGTCTCCCAACACTACCTCCGCGGGCAGGTTCCAAACGTCATTCGGCAGCTTCGACCGATCTCGATGCCGCCACGATCCGCGCGGCACAATATTTGAACTCGGGGATCTTGCCGTAAGGATCGAGCATAGGATTGGTAAGCATGTTGGCCGGGCTCTCATTAAAGCAGAACGGCATGAACACCATGCCATCGGCGACCTCTCGATCGGCCCGCAGAATGGCTTCGACAATGCCGCGCCGCGTCTCCACGTTGATCACGTCTCCCTGCGCCAGGCCGCGGCGCTTGATCTCGTAGGGATTCATTGCAGCAATGCCGTAGGGCTCGATCGCGTTGAGCACCCCGGCGCGGCGTGTCATGGCGCCCGTGTGCCAGTGCTCCAGCAGGCGCCCGGTGGTTAGCACCAGAGGATATTCGTCGTCGGGCACCTCGTCGGGAGGCAGGAGGTCGGCGGGCACGATGCGCCCGCGGCCATCCGCGGTCGGAAACCCGGTGGTGAAGACGATCTCGTTGCCAGGAACATCAGGACCATCGGCAGGATAGACGACGGACTCCTCGCGTTCGATGCGCTCCCAGGAAATGTGCTTCAGCGACGGCATTACTTGCGCCATTTCGCCGAAGACGTCCGAAACGTGCCCGTAGTTCCAGTCCAGCCCCATGCGTCTGGCAAGCTCGATGATGAGATCGAGATCCTGCCGCGCCTCGCCCGGCAGGTTGACGGCCGGCCGGCCGATCTGCACCTGCCGATTGGTATTGGTGTAAGTGCCGAGCTTCTCAGCATGCGCGGAGGCAGGGAGCACCACGTCGGCATGCCACGCTGTTTCGGTCAGGAAGATGTCCTGAACAACCAGATGCTCTAGCTTGGCGAGTGCGGCGCGCGCATGGCTCTGGTCCGGATCGGACATGGCCGGGTTCTCGCCCATGATGTACATGCCCCGGATCTCGCCGTCATGGATCGCGTCGACGATCTCGACGACGGTCAAGCCGCGTTTGGGGTCGAGCGTCTGGCCCCAGAAATTCTCGTACTGGCCGCGGATATCGGCATTCTCCACCGATTTGTAGTCGGGGAAATACATCGGGATGAGGCCCGCGTCCGAGGCGCCCTGGACATTGTTCTGGCCGCGCAGCGGATGCAGGCCTGTGCCGGCGCGCCCGACATGCCCCGTGATCAGCGCCAGCGCGATCAGGCAGCGCGAATTGTCCGTGCCGTGGGTGTGCTGCGAAATGCCCATGCCCCAAAAAATCATCGAGCGCTCCGCCTTGGCATAGGTGCGCGCCACCTCGCGCAGTACACCGGCCTCGATGCCGCAGACGGGAGCCATCGCCTCGGGCGAAAAATCCTTCACCTTGGCCTTCAATGCCTCGAAGCCGGAGACATTGGCCTGGATGTACTGCTCGTCATAGAGCCTCTCTTCTATGATGACGTGCAGCAGCGCGTTGAGCATCGCCACGTCGCTGCCCGGCTTGAAGCGCAGCGCATAGCTGGCGTGGCGCATCAGTTCCTGGCCGCGCGGATCCATCACGATCAGCTTGGTGCCGCGCTTTGCCGCTTGCTTGAAATAGGTGGCGGCCACTGGATGGTTTGTCGCCGGCCGCGCCCCGATGATGATCACGCATTCGGCCTTCATGGCGTCCATGAAAGGCGCCGAGACCGCGCCAGAGCCGACGCCCTCCATCAGAGCGGCCACGGAAGAGGCGTGGCAGAGCCGGGTGCAGTGGTCGATATTGTTGGTGCCGAAACCCTGCCGGACGAATTTCTGGAAGAGATAGGCCTCCTCATTCGACCCCTTTGCCGAGCCGAAGCCAGCCAGCGCCTTGCCACCATGCTGGTCGCGGATGCGTTTCAGCCCGCTGGCAGCGCGCTCCAGCGCCTCTTCCCAGCTGGCCTCGCGGAACACTGTCAGCGGGTCGACACTGCGCAGATCAATGTCGCCGGCCTTCGGCGCGTCGTCGCGACGGATCAGCGGCTTCGTCAGCCGTTCGGGCGACATCACATAGTCGAAGCCAAAGCGCCCCTTGACGCAGAGCCGGTTCTCGTTCGCCGGACCGTTACGGCCGTCAACCTGGACGATTTTATTGTCCTTGACAGCGACCTGCGTCTGGCAGCCAACGCCGCAAAACGGGCAAACCGTATCGACGACCTTGTCGAACGCCTGGACGACACGCGTCTTGCCGGTCTCGTCCATCAGCGATTTCTCGTAGAGCGCACCAGTCGGGCAAGCCTGGACGCATTCGCCACAGGTGACGCAGGTCGACAGGCCCATCGGATCGTGCATATCGAAGACAGGAATCGAGTGATTGCCGCGCTCGGCCATGCCGATCACGTCGTTGACCTGCACCTCGCGGCAGGCGCGCACGCAAGCGCCGCAGGTGATGCACGCGTCGAGATTGACGGCAATGGCCGGATTGGTGATGTCGAATTCTGGCGCTAGCCCCTCCTCGGTGAACTTGGAACGGTATCGGCTGCCCGAAATCCCCATCGAACCGGCCCATTGCCAGAATGCCGACTGGTTGTCTGGACCGTCGCTCGCCGGTCGCATGTTGCTTGCGAGAAGCTCGAATACCATCTCGCGCGATTTGCGGGCGCGTTCGGTATCGGTTTTCACGACCATGCCGGCGGAAGGCTGGCGAACGCAGGAGGCAGCCAGCACGCGCTCGCCTTCGATGTCGACCATGCAGGCGCGGCAATTGCCGTCGGGACGATAGCCCGGCATGTCGACATGGCACAGATGCGGAATCTTTGTTCCCTGGCGCTTGGCGACATCCCAGATAGTCTCGCCAGGGGCGGCGCTCACGGTTTGCCCATTGAGGGTGAATACCACGCTCTCGGCCATCAGAGGTCACTCCGGAAATGCGTCAGCAGATGGTTGATCGGATTGGGCGCCGCCTGGCCCAGGCCGCAGATCGACGAATCGCGCATCACGGCTTCGAGGTCGCGAATCTTATCTTCCGGCATCGGGCCCTGCTCCTGCAAGATAGCCACCAACTTTTCGGTTCCCTCGCGACAAGGCGTGCACTTCCCGCAGCTCTCATGTTTGAAGAATTTCATGAGGTTGAGCGTGACCTGCTTTATATTGTCGGCCCGCGAGAACACGACTATAGCATGGGAGCCGACGAAGGCGCCCTGCTTGGCCAGATCGCCGCCGAAATCGAGCGGAATGTCCCCCAGTGCTGCTGGCAGGATGCCGCCTGAGGCGCCACCCGGCAAATAGGCCTTGAACTCATGACCGTCCGCCATACCGCCGCAATAGTCGTCGATCAATTCGCGTACCGTGACGCCGGCCGGCGCCAGCTTGACGCCGGGATTTTTCACCCGGCCGGATACGGACCATGAGCGGATGCCAGGGTGGCCGGGCCTGCCCTGCGCAGCGAACCATTGCGCGCCCTTTTCGACGATGTCGCGGATCCACCAGAGCGTCTCGACATTATGGTTGAGCGTCGGTCGTCCGAACAGGCCGACCTCGGCGATGTAGGGGGGGCGGTGGCGCGGCATGCCGCGCTTGCCCTCGATGCTTTCCAGCATCGCACTCTCCTCGCCGCAGATATACGCACCAGCGCCGCGGCGGAGCTCGATGAAGCCCGGCTTGACGATGCCGGTGGCCTCGAGTGCGGCGATCTCCTGACGAAGAATGGCGAGCACCGCAGGGTATTCGTCACGCATGTAAAGATAGATCCGTTCCGCCTCGACGGCGTGCGCCGCGATCAATGCACCCTCAAAGGCACGGTGCGGATCTCGCTCGAGATAGATGCGGTCCTTGAAGGTGCCGGGCTCCCCCTCGTCGCCATTGATCGACATCAGACGCGGGCCCGGATAGGAACGCACGAACTGCCACTTCTTGCCAGCGGGAAAGCCCGCACCGCCCAGACCCCTCAAGCCTGCATCGCCCAGGGTGGCGATGAGCTCGTCCGTGGTCAGCGCCCCAATCCGTACCCGCTGCAAAAGCTGGTAGCCGCCCGCCTGCCGATACGCCTCCAGCCCGACATAATCGGGCAGGCTCACACCGGTCTCCGCTGCCGCGGCCATGCGCCTCAGGCCCTCGGCGGTTGCCTGGTCGACCTCGCGATCACCGATACGCGCGGCAGGCGCGCCAGCGCAACGGCCCATGCAGGGCGCACGCATGACCCTGATCGCCGCTGGATCGGCGCCCGCTTGCAATTCGGCCAGGAGCGTGTCGGCGCCCGCCAGCATGCAACTCACTGAATCGCACACGCGGATTGTCAACGGCGCCGGCGGGATCTCGCCTTCCTTCACAACGTCGAAATGGTCGTAGAAGGTCGCCACCTCGTAGACCTCGGCCTGCGACAAGCGCATATCTTGCGCCAGCGCCCGCAAATGCCGCGCCGACAGGCAGCCATATCGGTCCTGGATCAGATGAAGGAATTCGATCAGCAAGTCGCGCCGTCGCTGGCGCGCGCCCAGGAGCGCCTGGACCTCGGCGAGCGCGGCGTCATCCAGCGGCCTGCCCTTTGGTCCGCGATCACGCGGCCGTCGTTCCTGGATCGTCATGTGCTCACCTCCCCGAGTGAAACGCCCTTACCTCTTAACGATACCCCGCGGACCAGGATGTCGACTATGAGGCACGACATGTCCCCTGCACGACCAGCGCAAGCATTGCCTCGCAAATCTTGGGGCCGCCGCCGACGGGGTGCAACTCGTCACATCGTCGCGGGCTGCGTCTTTTCGATCATGAACACGACGCGATCGCCGTCGCGCTCCGTCGCTTCAAGTCGCTCGCCCATCTCGTTGAGCAGATTGGGGATATCGATGACCGCCAGCGGGTCCGTGCAGTGAACCTCGAGCCGCTCGCCTGGCCTCAAGGCTTTCAACGCCTTGCGGGTCTTGAGCGCGGGCAAAGGGCACTTAAGCCCGGTCAGATCCAGCTTCGCCGTGGTTATCATGGTCGGCATGATGCCCGACGGGACCTGGCCGCGTCAATCGAGCCTGGGTTGCGGCTCTCGTTTCGAGGACGCGATCCGACGGCGCTCACATAAGACTGGAATAGGGGAGGAACTGGACCGTATGACCTGGCTCGACACGGACTATCTCCTCTCCCAACTCGACGAGACCGTCGGTCGCGACCAGGGATGACAACAGTCCTGCGCCTTCCCTGGGAAACTTCGTCGCTTCGTAGCATCCATCCGCGGCCGCGCGTACGCTTGCTCGCACATACTCGCGCCGTCCCTGCTTTTTGCTATAGGAAAAGGCGGCCCGCATAGCGATCGGGGTCGGTGGTTGCTGGAGGGCCCCCGCAAGGGCGAGGATTGCCGGGCGGGCAATATGCGCGAAGGTGACGAAGCTCGCCACCGGATTGCCAGGAAGTCCGATCAGCGGGGTTCCATCGATCACCCCCATGGCGACCGGCCGGCCCGGCTTGATCGCGACGCGCCAGAACACCAGGGTTCCGGCACTCTCGACGGCGGCCTTCACGCAATCTGCCTCGCCCGTCGACACACCGCCCGAAGTCAGGATCAGGTCATGGCTCAATGCCGCTTCGCTCAGCTTTTCAGCGATCAGGCTACTATCGTCCACGAGGATACCGAGATCGGTGATGTCGCAGCAGAGTCGAGCGAGCATCGCCGTCAGCATGAAACGGTTGGAGTCGAAAAGCTGCGCCTGTCCGCGCATGTCTCCCGGCGCGACGATTTCGTCTCCGGTCGAGAACACTGCGACGCGTATCCTGCGCCTAACCTGGAGTTCCGTGAACCCCAATGCGGCGGCGAGCGCGATATCTTGCGGCCGCATCCGATGGCCCGCCGGGAGGACGGCCTCGCCCAATGCGACATCTTCACCCGCAGGGCGCACATTGGCACCCTTTTTCAGGCCGGGCGGGAGAAGGATCCTGCCGGAGCCGTCGATGCTCACGTCTTCCTGCATGAACACCGTGTCGGCCCCGTCGGGCATTGGAGCGCCAGTGAAGATGCGTACCGTCTGGCCCGGCCGCACAGGTTCATTCGCCGCCATGCCGGCCTGAACCCTCCCGGCAACGGCGAATGCCGTCTCGACGGTCTGCGGCAGATCTGCCCCTCGCACGGCGTAGCCGTCGACCGCGGAATTGGTGAAGGGCGGCAGCGCCAGCGATGCCACCATCTCTTTTGCCAGGACGCGCCCATCCGCCAGCAAGAGCGGGACCGTCTCGACCTCCTCTACGGCGCTGAGTTTCGAGGCGATCAGCGCGGCAGTCTCGTCGATGGGCCGCATCTGTCCGCCGAAAGCGAAGCAGTCATCCGAGATTTGCGCCATTTATATTCCCACTCTACGAGCGTGTCGGCTTCTTCGTAATCGCATCAATCCGGCTTTTTTTAATCAGCTTCGGTTGAACAGCCTGTAAGATACGGCAAGCTAGCGCAGGCGCGAGCCAGAATACGACGTCAGGAGACTGCCATGCCTTTGATGCTACGCCAACCGGAACACGCTATCATCACACCCGATCCGCAAGACCAACGGCTGACGGAGCTGGTTGCGGGCGTCGACCATACAGGCGCGGCGGTAGAGGTCCGCGTACCGATCGAACGTGCCCTGACGCTCTATCTCAACGCTCAGGAGATCGTCACGATGATGACGGTCAACGACTATCCTGAATATCTTGCGCTCGGCTATCTGCTGAACCAGAACATGCTTCTGCCCACCGATGTGGTGACGGACGTCGAGTATGACGAGGACCTCCAGGTCGTGGTCGTTCGCACCGAGCGCAACACCGACTACGAGCAGAAGCTCAGAAAGCGAACGCAGACTTCGGGTTGCGCCCAAGGCACTGCCTTCGGCGACGTGCTGGAGGCGATCGAGGACATCACGCTCCCGCCCGCTGAGCTTCGCACCTCCTGGCTCTACGAGCTGACGCACAAAATCAACACCACGCCGTCGCTCTATCTGGAGGCAGGCGCGATCCATGGCTGCGTCCTTTGCAGGAAGGGCACGCCAATCTGCTATATGGAAGACGTCGGCCGCCATAACGCTGTCGACAAGATCGCCGGCTGGATGTACCGCCACGCCATCGATCCGGGGGACAAGATCATGTACACGACCGGGCGGCTGACCTCCGAGATGACGATCAAGACGGTTCGGATGGGCATTCCCATCCTGGTTTCGCGTTCCGGCTTCACCGCCTGGGGTGTGGCGCTGGCCCGCCAAGTGGGGCTGACGCTGGTCGGCCGGGCGCGCGGCAAGCGCTTCACCGCACTTTCGGGCCAGGAGCGGATCGTCTTCGACCAGGATATCGCTTCGGTCGATGAGGAAGCGCCGCGCCACCGCCGCAAGGGTGCCGAGCATGACGACTGAGCGGCCCATGACGCTGGGCGTCGTGCTCGCCGGCGGTCTGGGTCGGCGCATGGGCGGCGGGGACAAGCCGACGCGCGTGATCGGCGGACGCACGATGCTCGAGCATGTCATCGAACGGCTAGGACCTCAATGCGACGGGCTCGTGCTTAATGCCAATGGCGACCCCGTTCGCTTTGCCCGTTTTGGCCTGCCAGTCGTTGCCGACACGATCGAGGATTATCCTGGGCCGCTCGCCGGCATGCTCGCCGCGCTCGATTGGACGGCGGACAACAGGCCCGACGTCGAGTGGGTGGTCAGCGCCGCCGGTGATTGTCCTTTCCTGCCGCGCGACCTCGTTGCACGCCTCCAGCGGGCGCGCATGACCGAGGGGGCGGATTTGGCGGTGGCGGCATCCGGTGGTCAGGCGCATCCGGTCATCGGGCTCTGGAAAGTCGCCCTGCGGGACGAATTGCGGCATGCGTTGACCAACGAGGGCCTGCGCAAGATCGACCGGTGGACCAGTCGCTACGGCCTTGCCACCGTATCCTGGCCGGTAGAGCCGGTGGACCCGTTCTTCAACGCCAACACAGTCGATGACCTCGCCGAAGCCGAGCGGCTGGCCGCGTTGCTTGCCGCTAACCCGGCCGGCTGAACCCCGCGCGCTCCAGCGCCGAATGCACCTCGTCGGCCTGGAGGACTTCGAGGAACGCGTGCACCGCGGGCCGATCCTTTCGCGCGCAAACCAGCGCGAAGTCGTAGTGCTCTTCGGTCAACGGGATAAGACCGAGCCCGGCCGCACGCGCGACCGGCGCGATGGTGACGCCCCAGTCAGCGCGCTTCTGCGCTACCGCCGCGGCCACGGCATTGTGTGTGCGCGGCTGGTTCCAGTAGCCGTCCGGGCGTTCCGCGCCGAGGAGTTGGTCGATCAGGATACGCGTTCCCGAGCCTTGGTTGCGGTTGACCATCATGCAATCGGGATCGGCGAGCGCGGCACGGACCGCGTCCTCCGCGCCGAGGCCCTCGAAGCGCTCGTCCCCTCGGCGGAACACCAAACCTTGCATGCGGCGCCAGCCTGGCACGAGTTCGAGACCGTCACCGAGGAAGGGCGCGTTGTAGTTCCGCGTCTTCGGGTCGAAGAGATGGATGGGAGCGAGATCGCACTCGCCGCGCTTGGCCGCCGCAAGACCGCCCAGGCTTCCCACAGAAAGCGAGCGCACCGAAATCCCGCGACGCGAAAGTTCGCCAACGACCAGATCGAGGCCGACGCAATGACTGCCGATGACGACGAGGTCGGGAACGCGGACCCGCGGCGTGAACAGCGTCACCGCTACGTCGGCACCGGCAGGCACGTGATCGGCCAGGGCCTCGATGCGGATGAAGCCATCCGCCTGGGTAAAGGATGTTATCGCTCCCGAGCCCTTACCAGTCGGATAGGCCGTCAATCCTCCCTGCCCTTGCACAAGGGAGACCATCGCGAATTCGGTCCGTCCGAGTTCTGAAGGAACCCGCAACGGAAGGCTTGCGGTGATCTGAGCATCGACGCGCGGCGGCAGCCCCGCCATGCGCCGCAGGGCGGGTACCACCATGTCATGGAAGGTGAACATGGCCGAGGTCGGAAATCCCGGCAGGACGATGACCGGCTTGCCCCCGCACACCGCAAGGCAAAGCGGCTTTCCGGGCTTCAGCGCCACGCCGTGGGCGATGATGCCGGGTTTGCCCAGTCGGCCGATAATGCGATGCGTGACATCCCCTGCCCCTTTGGACGTGCCGCCCGACAGGATCATTACGTCGTGGGCGGCGAGCGCCTCGCGCATAGCCGTCTCAAGCGTTGCCTCGTCGTCCGGGAAGGCGCCGAGAAAATGCGCTTCGCCGCCATTTTCAGTGACAGCCGCAGCGATGATCGGCCCGTTGGCGTCATAGATGCCGGCCGCCCGCAGCGGCTCGCCCGGCTGAACGAGTTCATCGCCAGTGGAGAGCACGGCCACGCGTGGCCTGCGCGCCACGGCCACTTGTGCGATTCCGCACGCGGCGAGCATGCCGATTTCGCGCGAGCCGATTTGCGTTCCGGTGCGCAGCACGACCTCTCCTCGCGCCATGTCGGATCCTGCATTGGAGACAAACTGGCCGGGCGAGATGCCGCGCCCCACCTCGATGGCACTCAATCCCACCGGATGCGTATGCTCCACCATGATGATGGCGTCCGCGCCACGCGGCAGCGGCCCGCCGGTTGCGATGGGCGTGGCGGTTCCGGTCAGAACGGGGAGTTGCGGAACCGTGCCGCAGGCAATCGCTTCCGCATTCAGCTCAAGCCGAACGGGACGGGTTTCAGAGGCGGCAGCCAGATCGGCCGCACGTACCGCGAAGCCATCGACATTGGAGCGGTCGAAGGGCGGCACGTCGACCGGCGCCGCCACGTCCTCGGCAAGAACCAGCCCGAGCGCGTCGGCCAGCGTCCGCGTCTCGGTCGGCAACGGGCGGGGAAACAGCGCTGCCTCGAAGCGAGCCAGCGCAGCTTCGCGCGACAATATCGTCAGGAACTGCTCCTGCCCGCTGTTCTGCCGGGCCGATGATGGAGAATTCGTCATAGCGGCTCACTCGATCAAAAGTTGCGGAGCGGAAAGGCGGAGACGGGCGTACCGGCGGCATACCCTTCGCTATCGCCCGGGACCGCAAGCCAGGCGTCGGCAAGCCGCATCGCGTCCAGCGAAAAGTCGCCGACCGCGAGCGGCGTCCACATGTCCCTTTCCTTCCCGAGCAGAACGAGCTCGTAAAGTCCGACCGCGGATGAGATTTTCCGCGAGAGCGGCAAGATGATGCCGGGCCGTTCAGATCTGCCCGACAGGCGGTCCAGGACTGGCTGGACAAGCGCAAGGAACCCGGCGAAAGCTTGGTGCGGCGATCCGGCCAATGCGACCACCGGTGTCTTGCCGAGCCGGCCTATTGCCGTTGTCCCTCCGGGCCGTAAGGCAATGCCGTGCCCAATCAACACCCCGCGCCGCGCCAGAGCCTCGGCGGTCACGTCGGCGTGGCCGTCACCAGTACCGCCGATCAGGAGCAGAAAATCGCAGGCCTCGCCGTCAAGAGCGACAATGATCGATGCCGCGTCGCGCTCTACGGTCTCTATACCGACGATCGAAACGCCCGAGGCACTCAGGCTCTCGACCACGAGCCGCATGGAGAATGTCTCGTGGCTGTCGGCAGCGACATCGATCACGCGCACGCGCGGGCTCCGTATGGCAAGCTGGCTCAGTCCCACTTTGCGGGCGACCAGCAGGTCGGCGACGCCGATCGCCTTTCCCTCAAGCATTGGCGGGCGGGCCGCCGCCATATCCTCGCCCGCCCGGCGCACACCCTGACCGGGCACCGCTTCAGCTGCTGCTTGGATCATCGGTCCACTGCAATCGACGAGGCCGGCCTGCAGCACACAGTCGCGATCTTCAGGCATGGCCTCACCCGTCTCGACCCAGATCGGCGCGACCGGCAAAACTAAGGGCGAATAGGCTGATGCCCCCATGAGGTCGAGGGCGCGACACGCCCAGCCGTCGACGGCAGCGATGTCTCGCACAGGCTGAGCCGGCACGACAGGCGGCATCCCGGCAGCGACATAGCCCAAGGCTTGTTCAGGCGGCACCAAGCGGGGGGTGACGGGCATTACACCATCGAGCAGCGCGTCGAGCGCCGCTTCCAGGGGAGTCAGCGGGCCCGTCGAAGAAAACGTTCTCGTCATGGCGCGATATTGAAGCAGACGCGAGCCTGTTTGCAACCAGCTTCAGGAACGCCCGCGCTGCGCGTTCGGGAAGAAGAGCTGCTGGCCGTCGATCTTGTACTCTCCGATCGCCTTCTGGCCTTCCGGAGAAATCAGCCAATCGATGAAGCGCTGGCCGGCCTCCACTTTGACGCTTGGATGCTTGTGAGGATTCACCAGCATCACGCCATACTGATTGAACAGCCGCTTGTCACCCTCGACGGCGATGTCCAACTCGCCACGATTCTTGAACGACAGCCAAGTGCCACGATCGGAAAGCGTATAGGCGTTCATGGCTGCCGCGGCGTTGAGCGCCGCCCCCATACCCTGCCCGATCTCCTTGTACCACGGGCCCCCGGCCGCCTCGATGTCGATGCCGGCCGTCTTCCACAGACCCAATTCGGCCGAATGGGTGCCGGACCTGTCACCACGCGACACGAAGGCCGCCTTTTTGGCTTTGATGGCGATCAGCGCGGCTGCGATGTCCTTGGTCCCGCTGACGCCCGCCGGGTCGCTCTTGGGGCCAACGAGGACGAAGTCGTTGTACATCACGTCGAAGCGCTTCACCCCGAAGCCTTCCTCGATGAACTTCTCCTCCTGCGCCTTGGCATGGACGAAAACCACGTCGGCATCGCCGCGCCGACCGGTGTCGAGCGCCTGGCCGGTGCCCTGAGCGACAATCTTCACGCCGATGCCGGTTTTCTTCTCGAACAGCGGCAGGATGTGATCGAACAGGCCGGAATCCTGGGTCGAGGTCGTCGACGCCACGACTATCGACTGGTCCTGGGCAGGCGCGCCGCCTGCTAGCATCAGAAGCACCACAAGCGCAGAGAATATTCGGCGGGTCAGCATCTCAATCTCGGTCCAGTTGATCAAAGCACGAGCTCGCCGCGCACGAAGGCAGCGGCTTGCGGGGTCGCGGGGCGGTCAAGGAAGTCGTCGGCGTCGGCATGCTCGCAAACGCGCCCCCGGAGCAGAAAGACGACGTCTGCCGCGATCCTGCGCACTTGGCCGAGATGGTGCGACGCCATGATGATCTTCGTGCCCGATTGGGCAGCCGTGATGATGATCTGCTCGACAAAACGCGTCGCCGCCGGATCGAGGCTGGCTGTCGGCTCGTCGAGCAGCAGGATTTCCGGCTGGCGCGCCAGGGCGCGGGCGAGGGCCAGCCGCTGCTGCTCGCCACCGGAGAGATGCCGTGCCGGACGTGTCGCGAGATCGAGAAGACCAACGCGCTCGAGCAGTTCCTCCACGCGCGGGGCCCGGAGCCGGCGCGGACAGCCCGCTTGAGCCAGTGCATAGGCGACATTGGCGGCTGCCGAGCGACGCAGCATCACCGGCTTCTGGAACAGGATTGCACGCCGTGTCGGCGGGGAAAACGTTCGTCCCCCCCAAGTCAGGGTTCCAGCAGAAGGTGCAACAAGCCCCATGCAGAGCCGCAGCAGGGAGGTTTTGCCCGACCCGTTCGGGCCGACGACCAGAGTCGGCGCGCGCGGCCCGATCGTCAGGTTCACCCGGTCCAGGATGGTCGTCGCACCGGCGACCAGCGACACGTCATCGAAGACAAGTGGAAGATCGCTCTGAGCAGCCCGCATCCCTAGCCAGCCCGTTGCTCGGACCAAACTCGCACGCCCCAGGCGGCGGCGTTGATCAGCAAGATGAGGAAAATCAGCATCAGGCCGAGCCCCATGGCGAGCGGCAGATTTCCCTTCGAGGTTTCAAGTGCGATTGCCGTCGTCATGGTGCGGGTGAAGCCATCAATGTTGCCGCCGACGATCATCACGGTGCCGACCTCGGCCGCCGCCCTGCCGAAACCCGCGAGCAGAGCCGTGACGAGGCTGAAGCGGCCGTCCCACAAAAGCGTGGCGACCAGGCTCGCCGGCCCGACCTGCATCGCAGTCAGTTCCTCACGGTACTCGCGCCACAGATCCTCGACCGTCTGGCGAGTCAGCGCGGCAATGATGGGCAGCACCAATAGCGCCTGTGCGATGACCATGGCGGCGGGTGTGAACAAGAGGCCGAATTCACCCAGCGGCCCGGATCGCGATAGCAGCAGATAGACCGTCAACCCGACCACCACTGGCGGCAGGCCCATGAAACCGTTCAGCAGCACGACGATCGCCGAACGACCGGGAAAGCGCGCCAGCGCGATAATTGCGCCCAGCGGAAGGCCGGCGATCATGGCGATCGCGACAGCCAAAAGGCTCACGGCGAGCGACAGGCGCACGATGGCAAACAGCGTGGCGTCGCCGCTCGCGATCAGTTGCCATGCGCCTAGCCCTTCCGACATTGCTCCTCGCAGTCCTGTCCCGTGTCAATGTCCTGCAACTCCTCCGTCACTGTCAAATCCTTGAACCTGAACAGGAATATGCATATCAGTGCAGGATGGATTTGCTGACGACGTCCGAAGCCGCCGACTATCTGCGCATTGGTGAGCGCAAGCTTTATGAGCTGATTGCGGAGGAGCGTGTCCCGTGCAGCAAGGTGGCGGGCAAGTGGCTGTTTCCACGGCATGAACTCGACCGTTTGGTCATGTCGGGGTTGATCCGGCCCGCAGGAATGACGCAATCCGAGCCGCCGCCGATCGTCGGTGGCAGCCAGGACGACCTGCTCGAATGGGCTCTCCGCCAATCAGCCTCCGGCCTGGCCTTTCTGACGGAAGGCACGGAAGCCGGCGTGACACGCCTGCTGCGCGGCGAGGTATCTGTCGCCGCGATTCATTTCCACAGCCCCGACCCGGACCCGAATGTCGCCGCGATTGCGGCCAGACCGCGGCTTTACGATGCGGTGCTGGTCGGATTCGCCCGCCGCGAGCAAGGCCTGCTGCTCGCGCCAGGCAATCCAAAATCGCTCAACAACCTGACCGACGTCCTTGCGACCGGCGCACGCATCGCGGTTCGTCAACGCGGCGCAGGCGCGGACATGCTGCTCACGCAATTGCTGGCGGACTCCGGCGCGAAACAGGACGACGTCAACCGGTTGGAGCCGCCCTGCCTGACCGGACCCGATCTCGCGGCTGCCGTGCGCATTGGTAGGGCCGATTGCGGAATTGCCACGCGCGCGGCCGCCCGCGCCGCTGGCCTCGATTTCGTTCCATTGGCCTGGGAAAGCTTCGATCTCCTGATGCGGCAGCGGACCTACTTCCAGCAACCGATCCAGGCGCTCCTGCCTTTGCTAGGGCAGGAAATCTTCGCCAGCCGCGCCGCCGAGCTTGGCGGATACGATCCATCGCCCGCCGGGCAGATACGGTTCTTCAAGTAGCAGCCGACCCCGATCAAGCCGCAGCTCTCATCCAAGATCGATCTCGCCCTCCACGACATGGCGCAAGCCTGCCGGCTCCGAGGTGATGACGGCCCTCACGGTCAGTCGGCCCTGTCCTTTCAGGCCCTTCTCCGCCACGGCTTTCTCGATTGCCTGCTGCGAAGTCACGCCGACCTGCTTCAGGAACTTGCGCATGGAGACGTTGAAGGGATCGGTTTCCATATTCTGGGTCATATGATTGCCTCGAACGGTGTGGACGATATGGCCGGTCCGGCAAGCTTGGTGCCCGCAACGGCGGCGCTGCGCCAACGGAGCACGGAATGGCCCGGGGTGCAACGAGGACGACGCTCGCACTATGTCTGACGCGGTCCGTTCCTCTGTGGCGTAACAACGCGTGGTGCCGAGATCCCTGGTCATGCCGGAGCGCCGCGGGCGATTGCCGTGACGGCCGATGGGCAAACGGCGATCACCGGTGGTTTCGCAGCAAGTGGCAACTGATGAAGGGCATGATGGGATGGGCTGTTTTTCGCCCGTCAGCGCGCCCTAAGCAATCCTGGTACCACTACGAGCATCGAACAGATGCACCTTGGATACCATGATCTCCAACCCAACCTCTTGATCAAGTTTGAAGGGCGGCTGATCCCGCACCTCGGCCACGAGGTCGACTCCACCTGCACTTAATGTAAGCTCCTGGGCCTCACCGGTCGGCTCGACCACTTGCACCCTCGCCTGAGAGTGGTTGCCACCAACCGAAATGTGCTGCGGACGAATCCCATAAACTACCCCATCCTTGTCGCCCATCCGAGCATCCGCCGGCAAGGGTAAGCGCAAGCCCTGATCGGCGACGAATGCGCCGTTGTCGATGCGGCCCTCGATCAGGTTCATTTCCGGCGAGCCGATAAAGCTTGCGACGAACAGATTGGCTGGGTTCTCGTAGAGCTCGGAGGGGCTGCCGATCTGTTCGATCCGGCCTTTGTTCAACACCACGATGCGGTCGGCGAGCGTCATCGCCTCGGTCTGGTCATGCGTGACATAGATGCTTGTTCGGCCGAGCCGTTGGTGAAGCTTCTTGATTTCGGCGCGCATCTTGACACGCAACTTGGCATCGAGGTTGCTAAGCGGCTCATCAAACAGGAAAGCGGCTGGATCGCGCACGATGGCGCGGCCCATGGCGACACGTTGGCGCTGGCCGCCGGACAACTGCCGCGGCATGCGGCCAAGCAGATCCTGCAGGCCAAGGATTTCGGCCGCCGCCTTGACCCTCGAGACAATCTCTTCCCTAGGGACCTTCGCCAGTCGAAGCGCGAAGCTCATATTGTCGGCCACGCTCATATGCGGATAGAGCGCGTAGCTCTGGAAGACCATGGCTATGTCGCGCGACTTGGCCGGCATCTCGTCGACGACACGCCCGCCGATGCGGATCTCGCCGGTCGTCTGCTCTTCCAGCCCGGCGATCATGCGTAGCAGCGTTGACTTGCCGCAGCCTGACGGACCGACCAGCACCACGAACTCGCCGCTGGCGATCTCGATATTGACATCGCGCAAAACTTCCACGGCGCCGAAGCTCTTGCCGAGCTGTTCTATCTCAATTGCAGACACCTATTGTTCTCCCGTCCGGCACCACTCATTTTTGTTGAGCATGCCGCCATGCTCGGTATTCGGCCTCGCCCTCGGGGCTCAACGGATAGTATTTCCGCAGGTCTCCCCCTTGCGCCAGGCGCGAGCGCGAAAACTCTTCCCACTCAATATGCGCGCCGGCGAGCTCGACCAATTTTGGAGCAAGGGCGACCGGCACGACGACCACGCCGTCATCGTCGGCGACGATGATATCGCCAGGGATGACCAGCACGTTCGAGCAGGCGATGGGAACGTTGACGGCGAACGGCACGATGTTGGTTTGGGCGTGGAAATTCGGCGTGACGTCCCTCACCCAGATGCCGATGTCCAAAGCCGCCGCCTGGGCGGAATCGCGGATGCAGCCGTCGACAACCACGCCGGCCCCGCTACGCCCGGCGAAATAGGTCAGCATCATCTCGCCGAAGATGCCGCTTCCCAGATCGCCGCGCGCATCGACCACCACCATGTCGCCCGGCTGCGTGGGATAGAGCACGTGACGGTGTAACTGCCGCTCCGGCTCCTCATATTCGGTCTCGTTGTAGAGATCCTCGCGCTTCGGCATGCACTGGAGCGTGAGAGCAGGCCCCGCCGCCGTGCGGCCCAGCCTCAATGGACGCGGGCCCCGTATCTGCGGGTCGCGAATGCCCATCTTGTGGTAGAGTTCGCTGGCCAGCGTCGCCGAGCCGATCGCCGCAAGCGCATCGACCAATTGTCTCGGCGGCCGCGAAATGTCCGATATCGCCGGTATCTGATCAGCTGCCATTCCGTATCCTCCGATTGCGCGGCGAGGTCCCTGACCCCACCGATCGTCACTCAGTTGCGTATCCCGTCGTCGAAGCCGTCGAGCGTTCTGGGTGCATGTCCGCCATTCAGCCGCGGACGGCACCGGTGGTGAGACCCTTGACCAGCAGCCCCTGGGCAAACCAGACAAACACCAGGGTCGGGATGACCATCAGGACGCCGGCTGCCGACATCGCGCCCCAGTCGATGCCGAATTGCGAGACGAAGTTGGTGAGCCCGACCGGCAGAGTCTGCGCGGCCTTGCTGGAGGTCAGGGTCAGGGCAAGCAGCAGGTCGTTCCAGGTGAAGAGGAAGGTGATGACCGCGCTGGCGCCAATACCAGGAGCAATCAGCGGCGTCACGATCTGGACCAGCGTGCGCACCGTGCCGGCGCCGTCCGACTGGGCAGCCTCCTCGATCTCTTTCGGCACGTCCTGGATGAAGCCCAGAAGCAGCCAGATGGCGACAGGCAGTTTGGCCGCCGTATGGCTCAGGATCAGCGCCCAGATGGTGTCGAGAATGCCCATGGCGGCAAACACGGCAAAGAGCGGAATGGCAAGCGCTATGACCGGGATCATGCGCATGATCAAAAGCATCCCGAAAATCAGCATGGCGCCCGGCATCCTGAAACGCGACAAGGCATAGGCGCAAGGAATGGCCAGCAGATGGACGAGGATGACCGTCGCCGCCGAGACGATGACGGTGTTCCAGACATAGTCCATCGTGTCGTACTCCGCGAAAACGGAGACGTATTGTGTTAGCGTCGCGGTCTCGGGAATGATGTGCACCGGCACCGAGAAGATGTCGGCCGAACTGCGGATCGACGTTAGGAACAGCCATACCAGCGGAAAGACGGTGAACGCGACGGTCAGGGCCAGCGCCATATACTGGCCGGCGGTTCCCACCGTAAATCGACGGCGCCGGCGCTTTGGCCTGGGACGTGCGCTAACGATTGCGGCTTCGCTCATATCGCTCTCCGTTTCGCAATCAGCCACGGTATTCCGTAGAGGAGCCCGAGCACGAACAGCGACATCCCCAAAGCAATGTAGGAGACGGCCGCCGCATGTCCGAAATCCACCGCCTGAAACGCCAGCAGGTAGGAATAGACGGTGAGCAGGTTGGTGGCGCCGCCCGGCCCGCCCTGCGTCATCAGCCAGACGACGTCGAAGGTCCGGAACGTGTCGATGATGCGAAGCATCAGGGCGATCATGATGATCGGACGCATCAGCGGCAGCACGATATGCCAGAAGCGCTGCCATGGCGTGGCGCCGTCCACGGTGGCCGCCTCGAGCGGTTCCTGCGGCAAGGACTGCAGGCCGGCAAGGAACAGTAGCACCATCAACGGCGTGTTCTGCCAGACATCGGCGACGATCACCGAGACGAGCGCCCAGGTCGGATGGTTGAGCCATGGAATGTCGGGCAGGTTGAACATGCGCAACAGCGCGTCGACCAGGCCGTACTGGGTGTTGAACAGCCACCGGAAATTCAGGCCCACCACTGCGGGCGCGATCATCGGAGGCACCAGGAGCAAGGTGCGCGCGAGCCGCATGCCGCGCAATTTGCCATTGACGAGCACGGCGATCGCCATTCCAGCCACCACTTCAATCGTGATCGAAATGATGCTGAATATGGTCTGATTTCGCAGTGCCTGGTTGAACTGGCGGCCGAAGAGTTCGTCGGTGTAATTTGCCATCCCGATGAAGGGCGCCGAACCGCTCAGATCCCAGCGGAAGAAACTCATGGTGAAAGAGTATCCGAGCGGATAGAGCAGGATGGCCAGCATGACGAGGAGCGCCGGGCTGGCCAGAAGGTATCCTCTCTGCCAGGTGTAGGGCAGCGGCGAACGTCGCCGACGCCTCGACACCGTATGCTGCGCGACGGACGGCATCGTCAATCGTAAGCTCCGGCCCGACGCATGATCTCCTCAGCCTCCGTCGCCGCCTGGTTGAGCGAGTCCGCGGGAGAGACCTGGTCGGTCAAGGCCTGTTCGATGGCCGAAAACATCAGCGTGCAGACTTTCGAGAAGCCGGCTAGCTTCGGCCATTCCTTGCCGTTGGCTATCGTCGTCTCGAGCTGCTGCAGCCACACTGCCTGAGGCCCCTTTGCCGCTGATATCACTTCCTTGGCGATCGCCTGGCTGCTGGGAAAGTTGGTGAATTGGTCGAACTGCAACCGCTGCGCCTCCGGACCGACCGTATACTTGATGAATTCGACGGCGGCGTCCTTGCGTCCGGATTGTCCGTTGAGCGCCATGGCATGCGAAATGGCGCATGAAATCGCGGCCTTGTCCTTGACGTAGGGCGCAGTCGACCACTTGCCGACGACACGTGAGGTCTCCGGATTCGATAGGGTCGCGAAGGCGCCCGGCCAATCGAAATTCGCATAGACCGTGCCGGACGAGAATTCGGTCGAATTCTCGTTCCACTGATAGCCTACCGCATCGGGTGGCACGATTTTGTGCTTCTGGATGAGATCGCGATAGAAGGTCAGGGCCTTGATGCCGGCTTCGGAATTGAAGGCCGGCTTGTTGGCCTGGTCCACCCAATCGCCGCCGGCTTGCCAGAGCAGATCGCTGAAGGTGCGTTGTGCTGGATCGCCCTGCCCCGGCACGACCAGCCCATAATGGCCATTGCCGGTCAGTTTCAGCCCGACGTCGACGAGCTCCTCCCAGGTCTCAGCCGGCTTCAGGCCTTTTTCCTGATAGATATCGCTGCGGTAGTACTGGACGCGCGAATCCATGTTGCGCGGAATGGCCGCCAGATTTCCAGTCTTGGGATCGCGCAGATACTTGACAGCGACCGGGTAGAATTCCGCGAGTTCGCTGTCGCTGAAATAGCTGTTCAGCGGCGCAAAATGGTTGAAGTAGGAATCGATCTGCGCCGTATGGGTGCTATAGACGTCGTATTGGCTCGATCGCGCTGCGCTCAACGTGACCACCTTCGCGGTCAGCGGGGTGAATTCCAGCAAGTCGTAGCGAACCTTGATACCGGTCTTGGCGGTGAAATCCTGAACGATCTTTTCCCAGTATTTGGGATAGAGCGGGCCGCCGGTGATCAGCAGTGCGGTGATCTCGTTCGCGTCTGCCCTGGCGATCCATGGCGCGGCTAGCGAGCCGGCCGTCACTGCCGCGCTCGCGGCCAGGAATTTGCGTCTCGATAGGTTTGCGGACATCATAATCTCCTCCTTGGTTTGATTGGTCGGCCCATCCAAGGGTCGGCCGATAACTTCAACCTTTCCGGCAAATCCGCGGCGGCTTGCTCCTCCCGCAGCGAGACTGCCTGGACTACGTCCCGAACGACGCTTGCGAGCCCGCCGGGCACCGTTCGATCCTCCCTTCCCGCAGGCCGAGTTATAGGCTACTGAGCACCATGAGATAAGTTGACTGCATATCTAGCTATCAGCCTATAAGCTTATCAGACAAGTGGATGTTAATGATGGATGCCATGGAGGTCAAGCTTCAAACTTTGCCCAAGCAGGTGGCCGGCGTGCTCGCGCGCCGCATCGCCAGCAGCGGCGTCGCCGGCGGCCAGGGACCGTCGGAGCAGCAGATCCTTCAGGAGTTCGGGGTTTCGCGCGCGGTGGCACGGGAAGCGCTCAAGATCCTGGCGTCTCTCGACATGATCGAGATCGCGCAGGGACGACGCGTGGTGCTGCGTCCCGCAGACGAATGGGACTATCTCAGTCCATTGCTTATCGACTGGCTGCCGCCCGAGCAGACCCGCGAGATCTTGGCGGAAGCACACGCAACGCGGATAATCATCGAACCGGCCATCACCGCCATCGCGGCCAAGCATATGACCAAAGAGAACCTCGAGCGTCTTGGCACTCTGCTGGCAGCGATGTCGGCCAGCGAAGACAATGCGGACGCCTATCTGAAACTCGACCTGGATTTCCACATGGAGATTTGCCGGGCAGCCAAGAATAGGATCCTCGACCGCTTCATGTACTCCTCCCGGTGGTGGCAGATGGCAAGCAGGCGCATCAGCAACCAGGTGCCTCATGCCCTGCCCTCGGCGACTGAGATGCACAGAGCGATCTACGAGGCGCTCGTGGCGCGTGATGCAAAACGGGCGGAAGAGGCGATGCGCCGGCACCTGAAGATCACCACGGCCGTTGGCCTGCCCCCATAAGAAATCGCCAGCCGATGCTCCCGAGCGGCGCAGCCAGCAATCGGGCTGGCCGCGCCGCTGCGCGCCGGGAGGACGCGGCCGATATCAGGCGCTTTTTGCTTGCTGTTCCTGGCGCTGGCGCGCGCGAAAACCGAACATGTCGCCCTTGTCTTTGATTTCCGCCCATACCGGTCCGGTAATCTTGTCGATGGCAGCGATGTCCGCGTCGGAAATCGCCCAGCCTGTGCTCTCAGCATTTTCCTCGAGTTCCTTGACCGTGCGCGCGCCGACCAGCGGCGAACTCACGCCCGGCCTGCTGGTAAGCCACTGGATCGCAAGCTGCGGAACCGTCTTGCCGTAGCGCGCCGCAATCGGCTTCAGGGCGTCGACGGCGTCAACCGCGCGCTCGTAGGTGCCCGGCTGGAACAGAACGGTGGTGCGGCGCTCATCGCCTTCGACGAATTTGGTGTCCGGCGACAACAGCCCTGTAAGCAAACCCTGGGCGAGACCGCTATAGGGCATCACGCCGATATTATGCTTGCGGCAATAGGGCAGCGTCTCAGCCTCAACCTCGCGCCACAGCATGTTGTAGGGTGGCTGGAGCACGTCGATGACGCCATGCTGACGGGCGCTGTCCATGTCGGCGGTGCTGAAATTCGAGACGCCGACTGCCTTGATACGCCCGGACGACCGCAGCCGCTCCATCATCTCCATGGTCGGGCCGATCGGAAAATCCGAGTTCGGCCAGTGGACAAAATAGACATCGACATAGTCCGTCTGCATCCGCTTCAGCGAACCGTCGAGCGCCGCCTCAATCGCGGCGGGTTCGAGGTGATTGGGCGCAACCTTGGTCGCGATAACAGCCTTGTCGCGACGGCCGGCCAGTGCCTTTCCGACGATCTCCTCGGCATGGCCATGTCCATAGGCTTCGGCCGTGTCGATCAGCGTTATGCCAAGCTCCGCGGCGCGTCGGATCACCCGGATCGATTCCTCGTCGTCGGCCGCGCCCCAAAAGGCGCCGGACATACCCCAAGTGCCTAGACCGATCTCCGATACCCTGACCGGCGACGATCCCAACTGTCGCTGTTGCATCCTGTTCCTCCTGATTGGCAGGCAGGGCCATCACCCTGCTGATGTCCAATTTATACGCTTATATACTCGTCTAACAAGTAGGTTCCGGCGGATTTATGGCGCTTGGCGCGGAGCCACGAATTTCCCAAATGATTCAATGATACCTGCCGCTGCGAGGTGTATTCGCGCAAAATCGTTCAAAGGGGGTTTACGTTCCATCTTCTCATCTTGTATGCTTATTGGACAAGTTGACCTAACTGACCATATGCATTTGTAGGCGCCGCGCGCCATCACGGGGAGGAGGTTTCGATGAAGATCACGGACATCAGGACAGCGGTCGTCGCCTATCACGGCAAGGCGACCCTGATCCGCATCGATACGGACGCCGGCATCTCCGGTTATGGCGAGGCAAATCCCGATGCAGGCGCCGCCGCAATCGTCGGGCTGATTTCGGAACTGAAGTCGGAACTGATCGGCCAGGATCCGCGCAATGTCGAATATTGCTGGGACAAGATTCGCCGTGACCATGTGTTTTCCGGTGCGCAAGCCGGCGTCTTTCTCATCGCGCTGACCGGGCTGGAGATGGCGCTCTGGGACGTGGCGGCGAAAGCCGCCGGGCAGCCGCTTTATCGCTTGTTCGGCGGCAAGTTCCGCGACCGGATAAGACTCTATGCAGATTGCGGCGATGGCGATGAGGAATCGGGATCGCCGCAGGGATGCGCGGCACGCGCGCGCCGCATGGTGGCGGAAGGCTTCACGGCGCTGAAATTCGACATCGACAATCTGCGCCACCCGGCGAAGTTCGACGCGGTGAACCATACCATCAACGGCGCCGAGTTGCGCTTCATGGTCGAGCGTGTTGCAGCGGTCCGCGATGCGATCGGCCCCGACGTCGATCTCTGCATCGACCTGCACGCGCGCTACGACGTGCTCAGCGCCAGCCGCATAGCGGCCGAGATGGAACGGTTCAACCTTCTCTGGCTGGAAGAGCCGATCCCGGCGGAAAATGTCGAGGCCCTGAAGCAGATCCGCATGCGGACCAAGACGCCGATCTGCGTCGGCGAAAATCTCTACCTGCGCTGGGGCTTCCGCGAACTGTTCCAGAACTATGGCGCCGACGTCATCATGCCTGACGTGCCGAAATGCGGCGGCCTTGCGGAAAGCCGCAAGATCGCGAATCTCGCCGAGATGTACTATGTGCCGTTCGCGCCGCATCTGGTGTCGACGCCGCTGGGCACGATGGCGACATGCCATGTCTGCGCCAGCGTTCCGAACTTCCTCGTTCTAGAGTGGCACGCGCTTGAAGAGCGGGAGGCGTGGGACAGTTACGTGCGCCTTCCGTACGGCGCGAAGTCGATCGTCGAGGACGGCCACATCGTGGTGCCTGACGTGCCCGGCATCGGCGTCGAACTCGACATGGAAGGCGTCCGCAAGCACGCCGTGCCAGGCTTCGGCATCTTTGAATAGCTGACGACCGGGCCGGGCGGATTGAACTGCCCGATCAAACAAATCCGTTGTGAGGAAGCCATGGGCAAGCGGATCATCTTCACCGGCGGCAGTGGCAAGATCGGCCGTCACGTCATACCCTACCTGCTCGAGCGCGGGCATCAGGTTCTGAATCTCGACCTGACGCCGCTCGATGTGCAGGGCGTCGACACCGTCATCACCAATCTTGCGGACGCTGGCGAGACCTACAATGCACTGACGCTGCATTTCGGGTTCAACGAATACTTCGGCGGAAGGAGCCGCGGCCCGGTCGACGCAGTGGTCCATTTCGCGGCGATCCCGCGGATATTCCTGCGACCGGATAACGCCATGTTCACCGCCAATGTGCAGTCGACCTACAATGTGATCGAAGCCGCCACCAAGCTTGGCATCCGCAAGATCGTCACTGCTTCCAGCGAAACGGTGTACGGTGTGTGCTTTGCCGAAGGCGACCGCGATTTCACATCGTTTCCGGTGGACGAGGACTATGACGTCGATCCGACCGACAGCTATGGTCTCTCCAAAGTGCTGGGCGAGAAGATTGCGCGCTCTTTCGCCTCCCGTACTGGAGCCGACGTCTATGCCCTGCGGATCGGCGGAGTCGTCGAACCGCGGGATTATGGCCGCTTCCCGGAATTCCTGGCCGACGCCTCGAAACGGCGGCGCGACGGCTGGACCTACATGGACGTGCGCGATCTTGGCCAGATCGTCGATCTGTGCATCGAGAAGGACGGCTTGGGGTTCCAGATATTCAACGCAGTCAACGACAACATCGTGGCCGAGATGCCGACGGCGGAATTTCTCAGCAAGCACGCACCCAACATACCAGTCACACGCGCCCTGGATGTATTTGAGGGACCGATCTCAAATCGGAAGCTGCGCGACATCCTTGGGTTCCGGCAAGAGTATGACTGGCGCACACAGCCTGCGGATACTTGACTGGTGGCGGAGAAGGCGGCGGTAGATGGGGATGTTCCTGAGGCCAAGGTTGGCGCAGAGACCAGATTTTCCTGAACTCAAGCAGCGCGCTGGGTAAACGTAGCACTCGGTTCACGAATATTGCCGGCGCTGCGGTACCACATGGCTTCAGGGCCTTTGGCCGGGCTAGTCCAACGTCTGCTTCCTAGCTCACGCAGTTTGGAGCTAAACGGCGGGTTGGAGGCGCAAAGCTGCCATCCACAGACGATGCGATCGGCGAGTGTCTAGACCATCGCCTCGAATCGCCTTGGCGAACCGCTTCGTAGCCTAATGGCGGATAACGACAATGGTCGGCCCGGAGGGTCGACGTCTTCTACTGGAAGTCAAGACGTTAGCGGAGGGTTCGGCAACCCGTTTCCTTCATATTCTCTGGTATGATCTGGCGAACCTAAAGAACCGGGGGAGCACTAGTTTTTACTACGCGTGGTATCTCTGTCTTGTCCCGCAAAGGGGTCGATGCATGTTGACCCAGGGCATGAGCCCGACTGGTTAGGAGGCCAATAGCGGACGCGCGACTCCGAAGATATAAAAACCATAGGCCAACGTTATCCTGCGGTCCAACTCGAGGCGTAACACCCAAGTGACAACTACTCGTTTCCTTAGTATCTGGCGATCGCTCTCCGGTGTCGGCATGGCCCTCGGCATGCTGTTCTTCGCGGCCGCCCTGACGCCGACGCTCGTTCCCCGCACCGACCTGACGCAAGGCGTCCTGGCGGGCGCGTGCTTCGCCATCGGCTACAGCCTTGGCGTCGCCTTGCGGTGGCTGTGGAAATATCTCGAGATTCCGGAACTGCCGCCACGGCCGCGTTTGCTGTCCAAGGCGATTATCCTGGTCCCGTGCCTCGGCCTTGCCGTTGTGGCACTGTGGCGATCCGGCGCGTGGCAGAACTCCATCCGCGCGGTGATGGGCATGCCGGCTGTCGATGGCGCTCATCCCCTCAATGTCTGCGCCCTGGCCATTTGCACCTTCATCGTCGTGCTCGCGCTGGCGCGCCTTGTCGCTTGGCTGGTGCGCGCCATCGCCGGGGCACTGAGACGCTACATACCCCGGCGCCTGGCGAATGTCGCCGGCGCCGCTGTCGCCGTGCTGCTCATCTGGTTGCTGGTGAGCGACGTTGCGATCCGCGCGATCTTCGGCGCGCTCGATTCCTCGTTCGCCAAGTTCGACGCACTCATGGAACCGGAGCGCCAGCAGCCGAGCGAACCCTCCAGGACCGGAAGCCCCGCCTCGCTGGTCAGGTGGGACGAGCTCGGCCGCGCCGGCCGCGAGTTCATCGCGGACGGTCCCGCCGCCGCCGAGATAGGGACCTTCACCGGCCGGCCGGCGCAACAGCCGGTCCGGGTCTATGTCGGGCTGGGAGCGGCGGACAGTGCGCAGGCCCGCGCGAAACTCGCGCTGGAGGAGCTGAAGCGGGCGGGCGGCTTCAGCAAATCCACGCTTGTGGTCATCACGCCGACCGGGACCGGATGGATCGATCCGGCCTCGATGGATGCGCTCGAATATCTGTGCCGCGGCGATGTCGCCAGCGTCGCCGCGCAATATTCCTATCTGAGCAGTCCGCTGTCGCTGCTGGCGCAGCCGGAATACGGCGCCGAGACGGCCCGGGCGCTGTTCCTCGAAATCTACGGCTACTGGACCACCCTGCCGAAGCAGTGGCGGCCGAGGCTTTACCTGCACGGGCTCAGCCTTGGCGCCATGAACTCCGAAAGATCGGCCGGGCTGTTCGAGATATTCAGCGATCCGATCAGCGGCGCACTCTGGAGCGGCCCGCCCTTCGAAAGCCGCATCTGGCGCTCGGTGAGCGATACGCGCAACAACGGCTCGCCGCAGTGGCTGCCGATCTTCCGCAATAGCAGCCTGGTCCGGTTCATGAACCAAAGCGGCCCGGCGGTGGCGCCCGACACGCCCTGGGGCCCGCTGAGGATCGTCTACCTGCAATATGCCAGCGACCCGATCGTATTCTTCGATTATCGCGACGCCTACCGGCAGCCGGATTGGATGAAGGCGCCGCGCGGGCCGGACGTCTCGCCGCAACTGAGCTGGTACCCGGTGGTGACCATGCTGCAGCTCGGTCTCGATATGGCCGTGGCGACAACCACGCCGATCGGCTACGGCCATGTCTACGCGCCGCAGGACTATGTGGAAGCCTGGAGTGCGGTGTTGGGCGTGAAGGACTGGTCGCGACAGGACCTCGCCGCCCTCAAAACCCATCTTGCCAGCAAGGTTGCAGCACAGGCCGACAGAGGCGGCTAGCTGGGGCTTCAGGGCACGGCCGAAATCAGCAGGAACATGGCGAATATGCCGAGATGGACCACTCCCTGGAGTCTCGTCGTGCGGCCCGTGCCGAGCGTGGGCGTGCTGACGAACATGGTGAGCAGAAGAAACACCGCGAGCCCCGACATCCGTTCAGGCTCATGATGCAGTCGATTTGCCACTGACGTAAATGGCGGAAAACGGCAGCGGGCGTAGGGAGCCCGCTGCCGCCAGGAGCGAGGCACGACGACGGACTGACGTGCTCGGCTCCTTGTTCCCGCAGCGGCTTGGCGGCAGACATCGCCGCGGGAAATTGCTGGATGTTCGCGGCTATCGCGGCGGCAGCATTTGGGGCGGGCGCCCTGAAACCAACAGGCTCCAGGCCGCCTTCTGTCAGGCCTTGCCCACGGGCAGCGCGACGAACCGGCTCGAGTCGTCGCGGGTGATCTGCATCAGTACGGCCTTGCGGCCAGCCTTGGCTGCATCGGCCATGGCCTTGGAGACGTCATCAGTGGTGTTCACCTTGGTCGAACTGACGGCGGTGATGACATCGCCCGGCTGGATGCCACGATCGGCCGCATCGCTATTGGGATCCACATCGGTGACGACCAGTCCTTTGCCATCGTCTGACTTGGCGATGGTCAGGCCAAGATCGGCCAATGCGTCGGCCTTGGCAGGCGCGACCTGCTTGCCGTCATCGCCGGAGGCCTGTTTGTCGCTGGACGGCAGTGTGCCGAGATCGACCTTGATCGTCTGGCTTTTGCCATTACGCAATACGGTAAGATCGACCGACTTGCCCGGCGCATAGGCGCCGATCGTGCGGGCGAGGTCTTTGGGCGAATCGACATCCTTGCCGTCGACCTGGGTGATGACGTCACCGGCGGCAATGCCTGCCTTGTTGCTGGGACCAGCGTCCTGGGCGTTCGAGACCAGTGTGCCCTTGTCGGATTTCAGACCAAGGGATTCAGCAATTTCAGCGGTGACCGGCTGGATCTGGACGCCGAGCCAACCGCGTTTGATGGAGCCTTCCTTCATCAGGTCTTTCACGACCAGCTTGGCGGTCGAGGCCGGGATGTCGAAGCCAATGCCGACACTGCCGCCCGACGGCGAGAAGATGGCTGTGTTGATACCGATCACCTGGCCATTGAGATTGAAAGTCGGGCCCCCCGAATTACCATGATTGACCGGAGCATCGATCTGGATGAAGTCGTCATAGGGGCCGGCGCCGATATCGCGGCCCCGAGCGGACACGATGCCGGAAGTGACGGTGCCGCCGAGGCCGAACGGGTTGCCGACTGCCACCACCCAATCACCGATGCGGATCTTGGAGTCGTCGGCGAAGTCGACATAGGTGAACTCGCCGCCGCCATCGACCTTCAGCACAGCCAGGTCCGTCCGCGGATCGGTGCCGACCAGCTTGGCGTCGAGTTCCTTACCGTCACTGGTGACGATGGTGAAGGACGAGCCTTCCGAGACGACGTGATTGTTGGTGACGAGATATCCGTCCTCCGAGATGAAGAAGCCTGAACCCTGTGCCACCGGGCGCGGCTTGCCGTCACCATGTTTGAAGCCGCCCTGCTGCCGGTTGTCGGGCAGGTTCTCGAAACCATCCTGATCGTCGGAACCGTCGTCGGCGACCGGCTGGACCGTGGACTTGACCTTGACGCTGACGACCGCCGGCGAAACCTGCTCGACGACATCGGCGAAGCTCGGCATCTGCGGCGCCTGGACATGCACCGCGTCGGCCAGCACGGGGGCAGTGCCGGAAACAACAGCTCCGACGCCTACAGCGCCTACAGCGCTCAGCGACACTACAGCCGCCGCCAGGCGCCGACGAGTTCCGGAATGCGAATTGGGGACAATATTCATGGGGTTTCATCCTTTTGAGTGGGATGCACTGAGCATCCTTGGCCAGGATGGTTAGAAGAACCTACATTACGGCATCATTGCCATATCATGAAAGTTTTGTCATTTTCATTCCATAGTATTTATAAAGACGATATGTATAGTTATTTTCACTAATATTGCAAATTTGTAACTTGCACGTTCGATTATTATTCAATTCTGTGACATCGAATTCGGTGGATTTGCGATGTCACGACAATCTAAATCGACACTAGAAAAAGTGAATGTGCCTTCCGATTTATTCGGAGTTTACGCGACATTGGGCCGGGGCTTGCCGGGCGGCGATTTCAGATCGAATTTCATCGCGAGTTCTCTATGTGTTGATTGCATGGCAGGCCATTTGAAGGTAGCGCGCATGGCATTGGGCGCGCCTTTGTCGCCGGGACGCCAAGAGGCCGCTCCGGGCGGTGATTTTCCGCAGGGTGAGAGCCTCCCCAGGAGGTGATTATCGTCCAAGCGAGGCGTCGAGAGGGTCTGTCGCTAGCTCGCTAAAGACCGGCGCACCGCTACCATACCACTGGCCCTCCGTCCCGCATCGCCACCGGCATTCGAGCAACACTGGTGGCGCCTGTCGCGACGGGCGTCATTGGCGGAAAGACATGCTGTTCGACTAGCCTCATTCATACCGCAAGCAAGAAATAAACGCTCGATCCACGTTTGGGATTCACCGCATATTCCAAGAAAACCAGGTACTGCCTTAAATTACTTGGCTTTGATGCCATCCGCAGCAGCAGGTCGCACGGCGGGATGAAGTCCACGGAGAAGCATATGAGGCGCATCATCGTCGCTGCGATCATCGCAAGCATGGCAGCCCCCACCTGGGCAATGCCCGTCGGAGCGCTAAGGCCGTCGGTTTCCGATACGGTCACGAACATCGACCTAAGGAGGCCTTCCCGCCATCGACCGGGACATGGAGTACGGCCACCGCACCACAGGCCGCCCCATTATCGGCCCTCGCGTCCGCCACGCCATCACCGGCATTCGAGGAACAATAGCGGCGCCGTCGCCGCGGGCCTCATTGGCGGAATGCTGCTCGGCGGGATGGCGATCTCGACTGCCCGCCAGCACAATCACAGCGCTTGGAACAACCATGTGAACTGGTGCTCGCAGCGGTACCGCTCCTACCGGGTCTCGGACAATAGCTGGCAGCCCTACAATGGCCCACGCCGGCAGTGCATCTCGCCCTTCTGAGTGCGCTCTGGGCTCGCTGGTGCTAGGAAGCCTACTGGGATTTGTTGAAACGGCTGAATGCAAGCTTGGACGGGAGCAAAAGCGAGCCTGGCAAAGGCCGGCGGGGCCATTGGCGTGAGCCAGCGGAAGTATCCCGCCTGTTCAAAGAGCATCTCCGCGAAGGCGTTTGCCGATCAATTGATACATGTCCGGCGTTCTGGTCGATGCGACGAATCTCGGTCCGAAAGTCGCAGGTCCGCAGGGAAGACATGGTTCTCTGTTTTCATCCACGTCGATGCGCCAGTTGGGAGGACTATTGTGCTAAAAAATCTATCGATCGCGGCAATCAGCGCCATCATGATTGTAAGCTTCAAGCATTCCGCGTTTGGCACGTCGATCGGCGTGGGCAATCCCTACCCGGTCAGTCACTACGAGTGCCAGGACGGCACGCGTCTGGCAGTGCGTCTCCTCGGGGATCGCGCTTCTGTATCCGTCAACGACGCGGCCGAGGTCGATCTGCCCTCCAAGGGACCGGAAGGAACGAAGTATTCGAACGGTCAGTGGACGCTGACCATCATACAGGGACGCCTGTCCTGGGGTGTTGGCCGAGCTGTGCCATCTCTATGCGCCGGCGGTTGAGCCTCCCACCTCAGGAAAACTGATGAAGACTATTCAGTTCGGTCGCGCATTTCATCGCAGCTTTCGAGATCCAGATACGCGTCGGCTCCTCGTGCATTGCAGTGTTTCTGGACGCCTGGTGCCTCGGCGCGGCCGGCGGCAGGAACAATGGCACCCATGACAATCTCCATCCGTCAAACCAGCGGTTAATGCATGTCGCCCAGAAGTGCGCAGCGGTTCTGGGACAACGATATGCATCAAAACAAAGACTTAAAGCGAGTCGCCTGAATCTGTTTCGACGCGACACGCTTTAATCCCAAGAGATGCGCTTCGACAATAATACCGAAAACGCACGCGCTCTGACGGCAGTGCATAAAATGCAAAGAATCCAGAAACTAGGCATTGTGTCTCCAAATATCCGAGCCACCATGCAGAATTATTGACAACGTGTTCGCATGCGCGTGATGTCGGCTTAATTCACCAAAGAGGACGAAAGATATGCGGAGATATGCACTAGCTGCCCTGTTAAGTGCCGCACTCGGCTTTGGTATTCCTCTTGCCGCTGTGTCCCCAGCGGGAGCTGTGACCGTAAATATAAATATCGGATCAAACCTTAACAACGGCCGCGCGATTACTTGCGCTCAAGGCCAGCGATTGATTCAGAGCAGAGGCTTCAGGGACGTGCGTCGCGTGGACTGCCGGGGACGCAATTTTGTTTATCACGCGCGTCGCATTGGCGGCAGCACTTTCGAAATAGTGCTGAATGCCCGTACTGGCCGCGTGGTGGATTTCCACCGCATTCGTAGATGACTCAGAGAGGCAAGGGAATGACGCAGTTGTCCGAGACCCAGCAACCCAGACGATCTGCGTGGACGAACTCGGCGATCGGAATCGTCTTTATCCTGGCAGGGATCTTCGTGTTGGGCGATCTGGCGCTGGCCACGACCATCAGCGCACTTGTCCTGGGAATTGCGATCGTATGCGCCGGCTTTGTCGAGATCGCCCTCGCCATCTGGGCCGGCGGGTGGCGTGGTTTTCTCTGGCAGACGATGCTCGGCATCCTGTACGTCGTTTTTGGCTGCCTGCTCATCAGCTTGCCGGTGCTGGGATCTATCATCCTCACATGGGTGCTCGGTGTCGTGCTCGTGATATCTGGGCTCGGAAGAATGTCTTTGAGCCTGCGCTACCTGTCCACCGACCGATGGATGATGCTTGTTTCCGGCCTGTTCGGTCTCGCGGCTGGCTTCTTGATACTCATCGGATGGCCATCGACCGGGGTTTGGGTGATTGGGGCGTTCATGGGTATCGACCTAGTTCTTCACGGCCTGGGCTGGCTCGTTACAGGCTTTCGGCCAACGGATACGACCCGATGATCCAACCATTTTCACCGTGACCGTTACCCGCTTTGCGGCATTGGCTCCTGTCCTGCCGCGACGGTTCCCAAGCGCGGCAAGCTTTTTGCGTAGGGTTTCATTTTGTCCTGGACGTCGCGAACGGCCCGTCGATGCGCACGATGCCGCATGATCGGGATCAGCCACCCCTCGAGACCAGCAGCGCGCCTCTGATCACATAGGAGAAGTTCGGGCGGCTCCGGACGAGAATTCGTCGCGACAAAGCCGAGCGCAACGGACGAAGCGGCCGACAACCAATGTCGAGACCGCAGGCTTGCCAGTCGGACAGGCAAGCAAAATGAGACGTGCTGCACACTATTCGGATTTCCGGCTCAATCTTTCACCTTCTAGGATGTGTATTACGTGCCCTTGGAAAGTCTTAGCCTAGGAGGGTCCCATGTCCGATCTGATCGTCATCGTCTATCCAAACGAGGCCAAGGCTGAAGAGGTACGTCAACGGCTCATAGGACTTCAAAAGGAATACGTTATTAAACTTGGCGACGCGGTTATTGCCACCAAGACCGAGGCGGGTGCGATAAAGCTCAATCAACTTGTGAATACGACGGCGGCAGGCGCTGTATCCGGTAGCTTCTGGGGCTTGCTTATCGGTGTTCTCTTCCTGAATCCGCTGATCGGGCTTGCGGTCGGCGCCACCTCCGGAGCCCTTGGCGGCGCTTTGACGGACGTGGGCATCAACGATGCGTTCATGCGCGATCTGTCAGCCAGCATCCAGCCTGGGGACGCTGCCCTATTCGTGCTCGCGCACGAGATGACAGCGGACAAGGTGCTCAAGGAGATCCAGGCCTTTGGCGGTGTGGTGCTTAAGACGTCGCTGGATGAGACGAAGGAGCAGGTTCTGCGCGATGCGCTTCAACGCGCTTCGGCGATGGCCGGCCAAGGCGCGGCCGCGACCGCCTGACGCGGTCACGGAACATCCCGGAATCGGAACTCTGCTGGTCGGCAAGAGCGATGGATGGCCCGATAGTAAGTGGGCGATGCAAGCATGTCCGGCCTTGAGACAGCGGCCCTGCTTTTGATTGAAGCCATCTGCGGCGCGGGCGGAGCTTTCGCTACGACTTGGTTTTGGCGCATGGCTGCGCTGGGTTGGAAATCTGTCGCGGCGGCTGGCGTCGTGGGAGGACTGACCCTGACAGGGCTGGCCGGTCGGATTCCCGCCTTGGCAAACTTCCTCGGCAACGTCGAAAATGCTGTCGATGCCACCGCTCGTGGTGTCGGCACCCTCACGCCCGGCGTGCTGATTGGCGTCGGCATTGCCGGCCTTCTTGGCGGCATCCTGTCGGTTTGTATCATCGGCCTCGTCCGGGGCGCGGGATCCGGACGTCGCTAGGGGCCCGGCCAATCGAATTTCCTGGCGGCAATCACGCGTTCCGCCGATCGGCGGACCCAAGCAACTGAGCGATCCAAAGGGTCGCCGGCGATTGCGAGCAAAAAGTAACCAGCGCGATGGTGATGGGCACACCTATGAACGCGCCGAACACACCCCAAAGAAACGACCAGAAGAAGACCGAAAACAGCACCACAAAAGGCGACATCGCCAACACGTAACCGGCAACCCGCGGTTCTATGTAGCTGCCGATGACGAACTGAATGATGTTGAGGCCGGCAAAAATCGAGACGGCGGCCTGTGGCGATCCGAACTGCGCGAGCGCGTAAAGCGTCGGCAAGAATGTCGCGACGAACGGCCCGATAAACGGAATATAGTTCAAGGTGAAGGCGATAACGCCCCACTCGGCGGCAAACCGCAGTCCGAAAGCCGCCGAAAGCGCGCACACCATCGAACCGGTCGCAAGGCTCATCAATGTCCGAACCAGCATGTAACGTCGCCATTTCGATGCTGTCTGACTGCTGCCATTGATCAGTGCGGCCGCCGCCTGGGCGCTCAGCGCTACACGAGCATTGCGAGCCGCCGCTTCAGCGTCGAGAAGACCCAGAAGCACGTAAACGACGACAACGATCCAGAACGAGATCACGGTATTCAGCCTTGCGGTCACGCCTTGAGCTATCCGCACGAACCAGCCGACATTGAAATGCTCGGCCCAGGCGCCGGCCATCACGACACCGTGCCCTTCCAACCACTCGGCGAGTTGACTGTAGAGTCCTTGAAAGCGGGCGCTGTCCGCGAGGACCGATCGGCCAATGCGGCCAAAACCCCAACTGGCGATCGATGCAAAGGCGAAGAATGCCAGGACGACGACACAGACGACTATCGCCAGTGCGATCAGCTTTGGAAGAAGCCGCTGCAGGTTGCGCTGCAATGGCCACACCAGCGCGATGAGGAAAAGAGCGCACACGACTGGCGCGAAAATTGAGGCAGCGGCCTGCAGCGCCCATATGACGGCGATAACCGCCAGAATATACGTAGGCGCAAAGAGCGTTCGCTTCGCCATGGTATAGTCTGTTCCCGGCCGGCTGGATGGCGTTACAGACAACTCCGAAATTGGTCCGGAAGCTTGCTCAGCGCCCAGACCAATGTTCATCGATATCGCTTTACCAGCTCGATTCGTGCTGAATAAAGCTGATCTTACGCATCGCGCCTAGCACCGTTTTGTGATGGGTCGACCCTGACGATCGCGAACCGTGTGACCCCAGCGATCACGAACCCAGCATTCGCGATGATGCGCGCGCGGTGCCGTCGCAGCGCCGACCACAGCCCCTGTGCCGCCACCGACCGCCGCGCCTACAAGGGCACCTCGACTGCCGTTTGCAAGGCCGCCGATGACCGCACCCGTTCCGGCTCCTGCCAACGCCGTGCCTGCTGTTCGCTGTTCCGTGGCAGTACAACCCGCGGCCATCAGAGCCAAAGCAGAAACGAATATAATACTTCTCATGGTTTCATCTCCTGGGTACATTTACATCCGCTCGCCAACAACGAGCATTCCGTCCAAACAATGTGCCGATTGTTCCTAAACGATTGGGAGCGACTCCAACGCTCTATGAGCAATTCTGGGGTAGACGGTCTTTATGTGCTGGAGGCCGTCCGACAGGCATGGCCTTCAGACTATTTGGGGGCCGACCGGCCGCCTGTATCGAGCCCGGCCGGATTGCTATCAATAGTCGACCGCATCGCGAATGATGGGACAGGTCATGCAATGACCCCCGCCTCGGCCGCGGCCGAGCTCCGCGCCTGAGATAGTGATGACTTCTATGCCTTCCTTGCGCAGCAGCGTATTTGTGTACGTGTTGCGATCGTAGGCAAAGACGACACCAGGCGAGGCGCAAACCAAGTTGGCGCCGCTGTCCCACTGGGTGCGCTCGCGCATGTAGTCGTTGCCGCCGGTTTCAACGACGCGCATCTTCTTGAGACCAAGCGAGTCACGCACCGTCTCAATGAAACTGCCTTTGTCCTTGTGGAGTTCGACGCCCCCCTTGCCGTCAGGGCGATAGGAGAATGCGTCAATGCCGTTGACGATGTCCGGATACATCAGCACGCAGTCGCGATCGGCAAACGTGAATACCGTGTCGAGATGCATCGCCGCGCGCAGCTTAGGCATTGCGGCGACGATCACACGTTCGGCAACTCCTTTCTCAAACAGGGCCGCCGCCACTTGGCTGATAGCCTGGCGCGAAGTGCGCTCGCTCATGCCGATAAGCACATTGCCCTTGCCGATAGGCATGACGTCCCCACCCTCGAATGTGGCAAGCCCCCAATCCCTGGTCGGGTCACCCCACCAGACATTGACCTTGCCGGCGAAGTCCGGGTGGAACTTGTATATCGATGTGGTGAGGATGGTCTCCTCGTGGCGCGCAGGCCAATAAAGGGCGTTCAGCGTCACGCCGCCATAGATCCAGCAGGTGGTGTCCCGGGTGTAGAGCGTGTTGGGCAAAGGCGGCAGCAGATATTCGTTGACGCCGGCCGCGTCACGGATCAGCGCCAGTTGTTCGCCGCCGATGCTTTCCGGGAATTCGAAGGTCGACAGCCCGCCGATCAGTGTTTCAGCGAGGTCGCGATTAGAGAGGCCGTCGAGATAGGAGCGGACCTCGTCGATGAGGCCGAGGCCGACCTGGTTCGGTACGATCTGCTGGTCGAGGATCCACTTCTTGGCTTCCGGAATGGCGACCGTCTCGGCGAGCAGATTGTGCATCTCGACCACCTCGACGCCCCTGTCGCGCATCTTGGTCATGAAGTCGAAATGATCGCGCTTGGCATTGTCTACCCAGAGCACGTCGTCGAAGAGGAGTGCGTCACAATTGCTGGGTGTCAGCCGCTGGTGGGCACGGCCGGGAGCGCACACCATGACCTTGCGCAACTGACCAACCTCTGAATGAACGCCGAATGAAGTATTGTTTGTCATGACCTTCCTTCTTTCTGTTCAAGGTGCGATGGCGCCCGTCAGCAGCCCGTAGGCTCCGATCAGGCCAGCGATGAGCGTGACGGCGAACACGAAGAGTTCGGCGAGCGTGAACAGCTGTAATTTCTGCTCGCGCCGCGCCCAGACGTAGAGGATAGTTCCGGGCGCGAAGAGGACGGCAACAAGCAGCACGTATTTGAGCCCGGCGGCGACGAACATGAAGACCGTGTAAATCGCCGCGATCCAGGCGAAGATCTGGTCGCGGCCGCGCTGATCCGGCGTCTTTTCATAGCCAACGCCGCTACGAGCGAGCAGGATGCCGTAGCCAGCCACGAGCAGGTAGGGCAGCAACGCGGTGACGCTCGTCATGTCGAGCATGAAGTTGAACGCGTCCCGCGACCAGTAGGTGGAGATCACGAAGAGCGATACGACGATGTTGGTGAGCCAGAGTGCATTAGCGGGAACCTTGTTGCCATTCTGCGCTGCGAAGAGCCTTGGCATGTCCTCCGACTTCGCCGCCGCGAACAGCACCTCGGCGCAGATTAGGGACCAGGCGAGATAGGCGCCGAGCACCGAGATCAGAACGCCGATCGAGATGAAGACCGCACCCCAGTGACCGACGACCGCTTCGAGAACGCCGGCCATCGACGGCTGCTGGACACCGGCGACAGCCGATTGCGGCAGAGCCGCGTAGGGCAGCAGCGTGACCGCTACCATCAGGCCTGTGACGCCGACGAAACCGAGAATCGTCGCCGTACCGACGTCGGAACGCACCTTGGCAAAGCGGGAATAGACGCTGGCGCCCTCGATGCCGAGGAAGACGAAGACCGTGATCAGCATTGTGTCGCGCACCTGGGCGATCAGGGACTTCGGCGGCATGTCCAAGCCGCCGAAGAAATTCTCGCGGAACTGCCCGAAATGAAAGAAGAAGATCAGGAGCAGGATGAAGACCAGGATCGGCACGATCTTGGCAATCGTCACGACAGTATTGATGAAGGTCGCCTGCTCGACGCCGCGCAGGATCATGAAGTGGAAAGCCCAGATGCCGATCAACGAGACGATGATGGCGATGGCGCTGCTGCCGTCCCCAAAGATCCCGGGAAAGAACCGCCCCAGCGTCGAGCCGATGAGCACCCAATAGAAGACGTTGCCCAGGCAACTACCGAGCCAGTAGCCGAAGGCGGACAGGAAGCCCATGTAGTTGCCGAAGCCGGCCTTGGCATAGGCGAAGACGCCTGAGTCGATGTCTGGCCTCTTCTCGGCCAACGCCTGGAACACCCGCGCCAGCATGTACATGCCGGTTCCCGCAATTGCCCAGGCGATGATTGCGCCGAACGGACCTGTCGCAGTCGCGAACCGGCCAGGCAGATTGAAGATGCCCGCGCCGACCATCGATCCCACAACCATGCTGGTCAGCGCAAACAGCGAAAGCTTCTGATTTTCGTTTGAAGTCATAAACCGCTCTCCTGGCTGCGCGAACCAGAGTTCGCGATCAGACGCCTCGCCGACACGTCTCGGTCCAGCAAGGTTATGTCTGATCAGAAGCAGTAAATGCGAATATCGGCAACCGGTTAAACGAGCCAAGGCAAAGGTTTTGGACGTCAGGTATACTAGTGGGATTTTATGCCAATCACGTGGGCGCCAGATTCGAGATAGGTTGCAGGCGTAACAATGAGGCCGCTGGACCGCCGTCCGCCAAGGAATTGTTGATCCAAATTCAATGAACTCGACCGTTCAGCAAAAATTCTCGATATGGACCCTGACGGCTATGGTCGTCGGTTCGATGGTCGGCGCGGGCATCTTCTCTTTGCCGCAGGCTTTTGGTCGCGAGACCGGTCCGTTCGGGGCCATGATCGCTTGGGCCATCGCTGGCGTCGGAATGCTGATGTTGGCCTTCGTCTTCCAGACCTTGTCGGTTCGCAAGCCGGACCTCGATGCGGGCGTGTATGCCTATGCCAAGGCCGGCTTTGGCAACTATCTCGGCTTCCTCTCGGCCCTCGGTTACTGGTCTGCCGCCGTTCTCGGCAACGTTTCCTATTTCGTGCTGATAAAGTCGACGCTGGGGCTTTTCTTTCCTGTGTTCGGCGATGGCAATACCATCACGGCGATCGTCATTTCCTCGATGCTTCTGTGGATCGTACATTCGCTGATCCTGCGGGGCGTCAAGGAAGCGGCGGCGATCAACACCATTGTCACTTACGCCAAGATCATTCCGATCTTTCTCTTTATCATCTTCGTTATCTACGGCTTCAGCGCCGATGTCTTCACGGCCAATTTCTGGGGCGGGGAAGAAATCAGCGTTGGCAGCATCGCGAGCCAGGTTCGCGGGACCATGTTGGTGACCGTATTCGTCTTTGTCGGAATCGAAGGCGCGAGCGTCTATTCGCGTTACGCACGCAACCGCGGGGATGTCGGGGTCGCGACGCTCCTTGGTTTTCTCGGCGTGCTCTGTCTGCTTGTGCTGGTCACCATTCCCTCCTACGGGATCATGCTTCGTCCTGAACTGACAGCGCTGCGCAATCCCTCCATGGCCGGCGTATTGGAAGCGGTGGTCGGGCCATGGGGCGCCAAGTTCGTCAGCTTCGGCCTGCTGATCTCCGTTGCCGGTGCCTATCTGTCCTGGGTGCTGCTGGCCGCTGAAATCCTGTTCACCGCATCACATCACCAGACAATGCCGCGTTTTCTTGCGTATAAAAACAAGCATGGCGTGCCGTCGCGGGCGCTCTGGCTGACCAATACGGTCGTGCAGGTTTTTCTGGTCCTGACGCTTTTTGCTCAACAGGCCTTCAGGCTCGCTCTTGAGCTGACCAGTTCCATGATCCTCATCCCATATCTTCTTGTCGCCGCTTACGGGGTCAAGCTCGCATGGGGCGGCGAGAGCTACGAGAACGACCCCGTAGCGCGGCGTGTCGACTTCGCAAGGGCGGCGATAGCATTGATCTATACGGCCGGTCTCATCTATGCCGCCAGCGCCAAGCACCTGCTGCTTTCGGCCGTCATCTACGGACCGGGCACGATCCTCTTCGTCATGGCTCGGAAGGAGCGGGGGCAGAGGGTGTTTACTCCCGCCGAGATGGGGATGTTCGTCGTCGCCGCACTTGGCGCGGTCGCGGCAATCTACGGCATCCTTGCCGGCGCCATCGCAGTCTAGGGCCCAAAGCTGTTTCGCAGCAGAAGACTACTCAGCGTGTGCGCCCTGCTGTCAGGCTGGCTGATCTGCTGCGAGCTCGTAGCCTGGGCGCCTTGCCAGCCTTCCACGCGTGCCTCCTTTGGCGTAATGCCGAATTCCTTCCTGAACATCCGGCTATACGCCGATGGATCCGTGAAGCCCCAATCCCCGGCAATGGCGGAGATCGGGCGCCCATCCAAGCTGTCGGAAAGTATATCGCGTGTCTTGAGCAGGCGTTTGTGGCGAATATAATTCGAAACACCTCCGGCCGGTTCGAATATCCGGTAGAGGCGAGAGCGGGACACACCGAGTGCGCGGCAAAGCCTGTCGGATGCCAAGGACTGATCATTCAAACTTTGTGCAATGATTTTGGCAGCGCGCTCGGCGATCACGGCGTCGATCACACGCTTCGCCTCGGTGATGCGGTCATGTGATGGCGACACGCACGCAGCCAGCAGATTGGTGGTGGCAGTGGCAATGTGCGACACATCCACGGCCCTCAGATCGGAAAAGGAACGGTGCAGCAGAAGCATGTAGTCTGCCAGGAGTCTTTTCGACTCCTCACGTATTTCAATCCTGGACGATTGGATGAAAGGCAGGTCGCGTGGCAGGAAAACGGCAAGGAGGGCGTCGTTCTCCATCACGCATTCGTAGGGCTCTGCAAAAGATTGCAGGGTCGTTCTCACGACCTGCCAACTTCCAGGAAGCCTGCCCTTGGACAAGGGCAGGCTCAAATACCAATTGTCCACCGAAGGGTTTTTCAAATGCCGCCAGCGACAGCGGTAGCCACTGCCAGGCAATTCGAGGAACATGACAGCCAACGTTCCCAGATCCCACACTGTTTCATGTGCTGGAAACGAATGGCTCCGTTCTTGCATAAGTTCAGTGTCGGCAACGCCTTGATACCAGGTTCGAAACAGGTCGAATTGCTTAGCAGGTGGTGCCGTGGAGGTATCGATGTCGACGGCGCATTGCAGGGACTTCTCGGCACCTGCTCCTCCAGATAGCCCGGCGGCATGAACCATAGCATCCATAGCAACTATCCGTCTTTGTTGGTGCAACACGGGTTATTGCAAGAACATTAGTTCATTCTAATATATACAACTCCGGCAAGCAATGTTGAAGGTGGATGTAATACCCTGTCTACTACCAGCATAGAAGCATGTTAATCAATCGTTAACATGCCATCTGGCCCATTTGAGGTATCCACCAGGAATTCGTGAACTGGGCTTAATTGTACCCGACGGAAGTTGTGGAGGTGGCTGCGTGATATCCGAGGCTTATCAGACCGGTTGTGGTGGCTCTCAACTCAGTATGCAAGGCATCCCAATCATAGACCACCAGTCCATTTTTCTTGTTGGAGGCTGTACTCCCTGAAATGTCTTGTGGGACTAATGCCCGGATACCACGCGCACAACGGGAATAGGTAAGGACGATCTAGCCGCCCTCGCAGGCGTCACCGCGAGATCTGCAGCATGATCCTCATCGGCAGGGACCACACAGCCATGGCGCATGAAACCAGCGAGGGCCTCGGACGTCGCGACTTCATGATCGCATCGGTCGCTACCATCGGCGCTGCCGCTGCGCTCATGGCCGGGCCGGCGCAGGCGCAAACGGGCTCGGCACCTGCAAGCGCGTCTCCCGCAGGGACGTCGGGGACCGTCTATACCGGCGATGTCATCGACGGAAAGAAGGTCATCAGTTCGCTTGACATCTCGGATCTGAAACCAGGCAAGCACAGCCTTTATTTCCAGGGCGTACAGATGCCGACGGGCCAGCACTGGTACGTCTCGGTGATGGTCGCCAAGGGGGCAGCCCCAGGCAAACGACTGGGGCTGATGAGCGGCGTGCATGGCGATGAAATGAGCCCCATTCAAACCGTGCAATCCGTAATGCGTGAGCTCGATCCGGCCGCGATGTCGGGATCGGTGATGGCGGTACTCGACATTTCGCGCCCCGCAATGGAAGGCATGGAACGGAGATGGCCGAATTCGGGGCGCGGGATCGACCTGATCGACATCAATCGGTTGTTCCCTGGCAACGAGGACGCTCCCGACGCGCCGACGCGCCACGCCGGCCTGATATTCAACCGGCTTCTGCGGTCAAACCTCGACTACGGGATCGATTTTCATACAGCCGCCACGGGCATGGACGCGACGGCGTTCCACCTTGCGCGCATGGATCTCCCCGAAGTGCGGGCGATGGCGGAACTCTATCCGGTCGATCAGATTTTCGACAACTTTGGCGAGCGAGGTCTTCTCGCCAATGCCCTCATCGATGCCGGCATTCCCGCCTTCACGCCCGAGATCGGCAAGCCGCGGATCTTCGATCACGACATGATCGCCCTGTTCGTCGAAGGAACGATGAACGTCATCAAGCACCACGGAATAATTTCAGGCCCTATCGGCAGAACCAGCAAGGATTCGAGCGTTTTCGTCGCGGACGGCATGTTTCCCGTCACCGCGACGCATGGCGGTTTCATCGAATTGTTGGTCGAACTCAATGAGACCGTTCGGCCCGGACAGAAAGTTGCAGTCCAAAGGAACACCTTCGGGGAAATCGTCGCGGAATACTCCGTGCCTCTCGGCGGTGAAGTCGGCGCCAGGCGGACCGATGCAACAGCGGAGTCGGGGACTCCGATCGTATTCCTCATCTTTGACAGCGCCAATCCTGTCGGCGGCGATGTGTTGGTCGAGTAACGGGACCTGAAACGACAAGAACCGCGACACGAAGCGCCGTCCGGCAGGTGTCAGTGTCGCTCAACCGAAAGCAAAAGACATGCTGCGGCTAGGCTCGAAGTACGGTCACCTCGTTCACAGTTCTGGTTGCGGTTGTCTCAATCCCGATCTTCAACGAGTCTCTCGTCGTCTGGAGGCCTTTTCCAGGCGTAGTTTTCTCTCCGGTTTCGGGGCTGCCGCCATCGCCGGGGTGCTGACAAAGCCGTCCTTCGCGCAGACGGCCGCGCCCCCTTCCAAGATCCTGTTTCGCGAAGTCCGGCTATTCGACGGCAAGTCGGGTACGGTGAAGGACGGAGCGCAAATCCTGGTGGAGGGCGGCAGGATTTCCGGAATCGATATGACGAACGCCCCTCCCCCGGAGGACGCCACCGTCATCAAATGCCGCAATGGCGTCCTCATGCCAGGGCTCATCGACGCGCATTGGCATGCGATCTTCGCGGCGGTCCCGGTCAACATCCTGCTTAACGGCGACCCGGGGATTATCTTCGCAGCGTCCACCGCCGAGGCGGATCGCACGCTCAGTCGCGGCTTCACCACCATACGCGATCTGGGAGGTCCCTCCTTCTCCTTCAAGCAGGCTATCGACACCGGGCTGATCCCTGGCCCGCGCATCTATCCCTCCGGCGCGATGATCACGACCTCCGGGGGCCACGCCGATCTTCGCCTGCCAAGCGAGATTCCGCGCGACGGCGGCAAGCTCAGCAAAGGTGAACTCCTGGGGGGAGCGGCCATCGTCGACGATATCGGCGACCTGAAGATGCGGATCCGGGAGCAGCTTCTCCAAGGCGCGTCACAGATAAAGTTGGTGGGCGGCGGTGGCGTATCATCGCCCCGCAGTCCGCTGGACATCGTCACCTTCAGCGAAGAAGAGCTGCGGGCAGGCGTCGAGGTGGCACAGGATTGGAGCACCTACGTTACCGTGCACGCCTATACGTCTCGCGCGATACGACGCGCGCTGGCAGCTGGGGTGCAGTCGATCGAGCACGCGCATCTGATGGACGAGGACACGGCGGCGATGATCGCCGAGAAGGGCACATGGCTAAGCACCCAGCCCTTCCTGACGGCGGAGGACACCGGCCCGCTGACGGGACCTAGCGCCGACCGCGCCCAGGAGCTTTTCTCAGGGACGCCGAGGATATATGCCTTCGCTCGCAAGCACGGCATCAAGACGGCCTGGGGTTCCGACGTGCTGTTCTCGCCTGCGTTGGGTCCGCGCCAGAGCATGATGCTCACGCATTTGGCCAACTGGTACAAGAACGCCGAAGTCCTGCAGATGGCCACCTCCGGCAATGCCGAACTGCTCGCACTCTCCAATCTGCGCAACCCTTATCCGGGCAAGCTCGGCGTCATCGAAGAAGGAGCTTTCGCGGACCTCTTAGTCGTGGACGGCAACCCGCTCGACGACATCCGGCTGATCGAGGATCCAAATAAGAACTTCGTCGTCATCATGAAGGACGGCCGGCTTCACAAGAGCACCCTTTGAGAGTCAGCGGAAAACCGTATGCCGCCTTCACTTCCCAGCAATCAGTTAATCCGACACGGCCTCATGGTCCTGACGAAGCAAGGCCGCGAGAAAATCTCGACTAGGCAGTCGTCGTCATCGGGAAATCTCGCCGCGAGGCAACCAGACAGGCTCCTGACGCTCCGTCCGGCAGACTTCTTCCTGATACTTTCCATTGAGCGCTCTCGGCTCTCTTCTCTGCCCGCAGGGTGCGAGATCGATATTTAGAACCTGCATGGAACGGGGACATGCCAGAAAAATCGGATCACCCACCTGCAACGCCATATGAACGGGCCGAAATCGAGCAGGGCAAGTGGCGCAGGTTTCTGCTCTTTGGGCTCCTCCTGCTTGCGGGCGGCGTGTTTTCAGTCGCAGTTCCCAGCGTTTCCAATTTCGCATCCAACGTCGTGTTCGCCGTGGCCCTGATGGCAGTCGGCGTCATCAAGGTCATCCAATCGCTCTGGATCAAAAGTTGGGTGGGCTTCGTGTGGCAGGAACTGACCGGCTTCTTCGAGCTCATCGGCGGCATCATGATTTACTTCAATCCTATCAAAGCATCGGCCGCAATATCACTGTTCATAGCGTTTGTACTATTTGTCCACGGTGTTCTTCAATTAATCATCGCCGCTGAAGTCAGGAAAGTCGGCGGCTGGTATTGGTTCGCCGTTTCCGGAATCGTGGCCATATTCGCTGCTTTCTCCATACTGCTGAAGTGGCCGATCGTCAGAGAGATGCCGACTGGCTTGGTGGCCGGATTTTCCATGATGATTGCTGGACTGGCGTATCTCGTCATTGCCCTGAGCGTGCGCAGGACGAAGATTTTGTCTTGAGAGCAGGATCCGACGATGATGAAAAGCAATTTTGACTTTCGAGCCAGGGTCGTGGCGGCCGCATTGCTAGTCGGCGTGGGCGGCTTCGCGGGAGCGGCACGTGCGCAGACCGCGGCGACGGTGCCAGTGGTCGTGCAGAAGGTCCAGTCCGGTCCGGCAAACGCGCCGCTGACATACAACGCGCAGGTCGAGGCGATCGATGCGGTCGACATTCAGGCGCGCGCGTCCGGCCTGCTCAAGGAGATCAGGTTCTCCGAAGGCCAGCGCGTGAAGGAGGGCGATCTGCTTTTCGAAATCGAGCCGGATCAACTGTCGGCGGCGGTAATGTCCGCACAGGCGCAAGTGGCCAGGACCGAAGCCACCCGCAACGCCGCGCGACAAAGCCTCTCACGCGCCAGGGACCTGCTCAGCCGCAGGACTATTTCTCAGGCCACGTTGGATGACGCTCAGGCTGCATTCGATGTCGCCGCGGCGGATGTTCAAAGCGCCAATGCAGCCCTCAATACGGCCGAACTCAATCTTTCCTATGCTCAGATCAGGTCTCCCATCAATGGCACCATCGGCCGCTCCCTGGCGACGCGCGGTAATCTCGTGGGGCCCGGCTCCGGATCATTGGCGCGCGTCGTACAACTCGATCCTATCCGCGTCGCATTCTCGATCGCTGACAGCACTTTGGTCGACATCAGGCAGAAACTTGCCGGTGGCCAGAAGATCGATGCGAACAAATTCCACCTGAGTCTGTCTCTCGCCAACGGCACACAATTTGCTTTGCCGGGGCGGGTGCAGTTCATCGACAACGAGGTCAATCAGCAGACCGGTACCGTCGCTGTCCGCGCGCTGTTCCCCAACCCCGACCACATTTTGGCGCCTGGCCAGTTCGTCCGGCTAACAATCGTCGACGAAGAAGCCCGGAAATTGCCGATGGTGCCGATGGCGTCCGTTCTTCAGGACCGCCAGGGCAAGTTCGTCTTCGTGCTCAACGACAACAATACCGTAACCAGGCAGGCGATCACGACCGGTGCGCGCATCGACAATCGCTGGGCGGCGACGAGCGGATTGGAAGGCGGCGAAACGATCGTCGTCGAGGGCCTGCAACGCGTTTCCGATGGTCAGCAGGTCACCCCCCGCGAAGCGGAGGGTACGCAATGATCTCGGACCTCTTCATCAGCCGCACCCGGCTCGCGATCGTCGTCTCGATCATCATTTCGATCGCCGGCGGGATCGCGGTGTTTTCCCTTCCCATACAGCAGTATCCGCAGATCACCCCTCCAACGGTGACGGTGTCGGCCTCCTATCCGGGAGCAAGCGCGGAAGTCATCGCCGACGTGGTGGGCGGCCCGCTGGAGACGGCCATCAATGGCGTGGACCACATGATGTACATGTCGTCCACCAGCTCCAATGCCGGCCAATACACGCTATCGGTGACCTTCGAGGTCGGAACCGATCCCGAGACAGCACAGATCAACGTGCAGAACCGCGCTCAGCTGGCGATCTCGCGCCTGCCGGCAGCGGTCGCGCAGCAAGGTGTCTCCGTGCGTGCCCGCTCGCCGGATTTTATCCTCGGCATCGCTTTCTATTCGCCGGACGACAGCCTCGATGCGCTGGCGATCACTAATTTCATCACCACGACCGTCGCCGACACGATATCGCGCGTGCGGGGCGTCGGCGAGGCTTCGGTCGCCGGGGCTTCGGAATACTCGATGAGGGTGTGGCTCAACCCGCAGCGCATGGACGCGCTTAGCCTGACGCCCGACGATGTCTCGGCCGCCATCCAGCGGCAAAACATCCAGGCGACGCTCGGACAGGCCGGCGCCCCCCCGCAGGCGCAGGGCTCGGAGCTGCAATACACTCTGGTCGCGCAGGGGCGGTTGAGAAGCGTCGAGGAATTCGGGGACATCGTCGTGCGCACGGGCTCGGCGGGGGCCAAGGTCTACCTGCGCGATATCGCGCGGCTCGAGCTTGGCGCGCTAAGCTATGCTTCGAGCGCCAGCTTCGCCGGACACGCCTCGGCGATGATGCAGATCAACCAGTCGCCCGGCGCCAACGCCATCCAGACCGCGGCGTCGGTCCGCGCCGAACTGGAGCGCCTCTCGTCACGCTTTCCCAAAGGCATGCAGTATCACATCGTCTACGACGCGACCCGCTTCGTGAATGCCAGCATCTCGCTGACGGCCAGAACCCTGCTTGAGGCGTTCCTGATCGTTCTCGCAGTCACCTACGTCTTCCTGCAGGATTGGCGCGCCATGTTCATCTCGGCGCTTGCCATCCCGGTTTCCATGCTCGGCGCCTTGGCGGTGCTGTTTGCCGCCGGCTATTCGCTGAACATGATTTCTCTTTTGGCGCTGGTGCTGGCGATCGGCCTGGTGGTGGACGATGCCATCCTTGTCGTCGAGAACGTCAAGCATGTGCTGGAGGATACCCCTGACATCGCGGTCGCCGACGCCACGCGCAAGGCGATGCACCAGATCACTGGGCCGATCATTTCCACGACCTTGGTGCTGCTTGCCGTGGTGACGCCGACTGCGTTTCTCGGCGGCATAGGCGGCCAGCTCTACCGGCAGTTCGCCGTGACGCTGTCTTCGGCCCTGGTGATTTCCTCCTTTGTCGGATTGACCCTGAGCCCGGCGCTGGCCGCACTGCTTTTGCGGCGCGATGTGGGCCATTTCAAGCGTGGCCCGCTGGCCTGGTTCACGGCATTCATGAACAAGACGCGTGACGGCTATGGACGCCTCGTCGGGTTTCTGGTGCGGCATTGGTACGTGCCGATGGCGGGATTGCTTGCCTGTTTTGCCGCCGCCTATCTGATCTTCACCGGGCTACCGTCGACTTTCCTGCCCGACGAGGACCAAGGCGCGTTGTTCGTCGACATCCAGTTGCCCAATGCCGCTTCGCTCGACCGCACGAAAGCCATCGTGGAGGACGTGCGCAAGATTCTGACCGACACCGGAGGCGTGCAAGACGTCATCACGGTTGCGGGGTTCAGCATCCTTCAGTCGACGAGTTCGCCGAGCGGCGCAATGGCGGTCGCGGCGCTGAAGCCCTGGGACGAGCGCAGGTCCAGCGAACTGCAGCTCGCCGGCATCCTGCAGGCGCTGCGGGTGAAGTTCTCCCAAATTCCGGGCGCGAACGTCGCCGTGTTCGCGCCGCCGGCGATTGCCGGCATCGGCTCGGTCGGTGGCCTGGACTTCCGCCTGCAAGCGCTTGAAGGACAGCCGCCACAAGAGATCGCGCAGGTCGTCGGCGCCCTGCTTGGCGCCTTCAATCATCTGCCGGAGCTCGGCGGGGCCGCCACCACCTTCAGCGCCAATGTCCCGCAGGTCTATGTCGACGTCGACAGAACGCGCGCCGAAGCGCTTGGGGTAAGCGTGTCGGACGTCTATTCCACCATCGGCGCGGCCTTCGGATCGCGCTACGTAAATGATTTTACGCTCAATGGCCGCGTGTTCCAGGTTAATCTGCAGGCCGATGCCGATTTCCGTGCCCATGCGGAAGACATCTTGAACCTGCATGTGCGCAGCCGGAACGGCACCATGGTGCCCTTGAACAATCTGGCGTCGTTGACGACGATCCTGTCGCCATTCGCCATCCAGCGTTACAATCTCTCGGTCGCCGCTCCCATAAACGCCATTACCGCACCTGGAAGCAGCAGCGGCGGCGCCATGGACGCGATGGAGAAGACAGTGGCCCAACTGTTGCCGAATGGCTATGGCTTCGAGTGGTCAGGCCTGTCGTTTCAAGAGCGCCGCGGCAGTGGCCAGGAGGGGCTGGTCTTTGCGCTGGCGTTCCTCTTTGCCTATCTCTTCCTTGTCGCCCAATACGAGAGCTGGTCGCTTCCGTTGATCGTCATCCTTTCGCTCGGAGCGGCTCTCTTCGGCGCCATAGCGGCATTGAAGGTCTTCGGGATGCAGAACAGCCTCTACGTGCAGATCGCCATCGTGCTGCTGATCGGACTGGCGGCGAAGAATGCCATCCTGATCGTGGAATTCGCCAAGGAGCGGCGCGATGAGGGACTAAGCGTAATGGAGGCGGCGCGGATCGGGGCCGAGCAGCGCTTCCGGGCCGTCATGATGACCGCGGTTTCCTTCATCCTCGGGATCATTCCTCTTGTCGTGTCGACTGGCGCCGGCGCGGGCGCGCGGCGGGCTGTTGGCGTCACAATTTTCGGGGGCATGGCCGCGGCTACGACGATTGGCCTGTTGATCATCCCCTCCGTCTATTTTGTCGTCCAGAAAGCAACCGAGTATCTGTCGTCCCGGCGTCCGGGAGATCGTACGGAACGCCTCGACACGATCGAACCATCACATTGAGGTTCGTTCTCGCCAAAGGGCGGTCGAGATGGCCCGCGGCAACCATTTATGTTCTTGGAATCTCAATTCTTGGCTTTGCGTCCATTTCTTCGCCGAATGGACTCGTTCTCCGAACCGCGGCGATGGACTGACGGCCGGATGCAAGTACATTCGGCGCAATATTTGGCGAAGTTGCCCCCAGAGGCCGGTTTCCGGGCGGCCTTCGAGTTCAGTGACGCATCGTCTGGAGGCTGCAACCGTGAGTCCAGAGTCCTGCTCATCCTTGCCGTTGGCCGCTTCGCTCGCGGTGTTGTCGCTGTACGCCACCGCAACGAGCAATGCGGAGGCTGCCTCGTTGGCTGCACGCGGCAACGAACCCGGTTGGCAAATCAGCATCTCGGACACCGCGCTCAGCTTTAACGCCTTAGGGGGCGAGACCTTCACAGTTCAGCCGGCTCCGCGTCCCACAAGGCAAGGCGACGCCGACACCTATCTGGCGACGGTAGACGGCCGGCAACTCGCGCTGACCATCGCTGCCAAAATATGCGTCGATACCATGAGCGGAATGCCATACCCCCAAACCGCGACCGTCATCCTTGGCGACCGGAAATTTGGGGGCTGCGCCGGAGAGCCGGGCGACCTCCTTCACGGAGATTGGCTCGTGGACGAAATTCGAGAAGAAACCACGGTCTCCGATTCGAAACCCACCCTTGCCTTCGAGCCAGATGGACGCATCCATGGGAATGGCTCGTGCAATCGGTTCTTTGGCGGCTTCGCCTTGACCGGAGAAGCGCTGACGATCTCGGAAACCGGCTCGTCCAGGATGATCTGCGATCAGCCCCTCATGGATCAAGAGCGCAGTCTTCTGAAGGCACTCGGGTCCGTCCATCGTTTTGAAGCCCCACAGACAGGACGAGTGCAACTGTTGGACAAGGATGGCCAAACGCTGGTGAGTTTACGAAGATAAGCCGGCGCGGCCAGCAGCATGCAGAACCCCGCAGGACGATTTGTGTTGGTTATCTCGCTGGCGTTGCTGGTGCAAAGCTGCGCCGGTCCAAGAGCCGTGACGGGCCTTGCCTCGCCTGTACAAATTAGCAACAAAATGTCGGCTATTTCCTTCCTGATTGCCACCACGCGCACAAGGTTCCCCACCTCCGAACCGCCCTATTCGCGGGATCGTTCCCCGACGTTGAGTTTTTCGCAGTTGACTGTCGTCGTGCCGGCCACACACCGGCCGGGCGTCGTCGAGACGTCATCGACATCACCCGATCCGAAGCGCCATTTTTCCGCTCGTGATCTTGTCCGCTTCGAGAACAGAGCATCCTTCGCAGGTCGGTTGAACGGGATGCTGGCGAAGCGTCCGCCTTCGGAGCGCGAGGTGTTTATCTTCGTGCACGGCTACAACAACAATTTTGCCGAAGGCCTGTTTCGTAATGCCCAAGTCGTCCACGACTACCGCATCTCCTCGGTTCCGGTTCATTTCTCCTGGGCGTCGGCGGGATCTATCGGCGCCTATCTTTTCGATCGCGATAGCGCTCTCCAGGCGCGGGACGGCTTGGCCGAAACGATCGAAATCGCAGCTCGATCGAACGCTAGCGGTGTTTTCATCGTCGGCCATTCCATGGGCGCGTATGTCGTAATGGAGGCGCTTCGCACCCTTGTATTGCAAGGTAAGGCGGCGGTTACCTCAAGAATCCGCGGCGTCTTGCTTGCCGCGCCCGATATCGATCCAGATGTCTTCAGCAGCCAAGTCAGGGACATACCCCAACTGCCGCACCCCTTCACGATCGTTGTCTCTCGGCGAGATCGCGCCTTGAGCCTGTCGCGGCGCATTGCAGGTGGCCAGCCACGAGTCGGCAGTGGCTTCGATATCCCGCTCCTCCAGAAAAAGGACATTCAGGTTATCGACATTTCCGACGTGGACGGCGGCGGCCACAGCGGCTTTGCAACGTCGGAAACACTGATGAAGCTGTTGAGGTCCGGGCCCCTGCTGCGCCGTCTCATCGTGAACGAAGATATGCCGGTCGAAGACAAAGCCGAAGAGACCCGGCAGATCATCTTCGATAACGCCTCCCTCGTTCTCCATCTGCCGCTCACAATCCTGAAGCGGTCGGCATCCCGGCAATCCGTGTCCCAGCAGCCGGCGTCCGAGATCGGCGCCATGTGATGAAAGCCCCTGCATTTTGAATCAGACGGAATGAACATTTGGAAGCTGAAGTCGCGATAACTCAATCAATCCTGCTGAAGCTTGTGCTTGCGTTGCTGCTCGGCGCGCTGATCGGTGCGGAACGCCAGTACCGGCAACAATATACAGGACTTGTGACGCACGCGCTGGTCGCACTGGGCGCGGCGGCATACTCCTCGCTGCCGGGCGCTCTTGGCTCAGGTCTCGATCTTAGAATGGGGGCTCAGGTCGTAACCGGCATTGGCTTCCTTGGCGCCGGCCTGATCATCAGGGACGGTTCCAACATAAGAGGGTTGAGTACGTCCGCGACGATCTGGAGCACTGGCTCTGTCGGGGTCTTCGTAGGCTTTGGCTTTCTGCTGCTGGCCGCGGAAACCGCAATGCTCATTATTATACTCAATTCGCTTCTTCCTAATTTCTCAAGATTCTTTCGAAGGCACTCTCAGGAACAACCTGCCGTCGAATACACGTACACTATAGAGATCGTATGCTCACGAGATAATGTTTATTTGCTCAGATCGATTCTGCTTCAGACCATCAATACAAACCTCCTCCGCCTACGCTCCCTTAACAGCCATCCCATCAATGAGGGCGACGCCATGAGAATAGAAGCAACGTTGTTCAGCAACCGTGATGATGCGCAATCAGTCGAACGCGTCGTCGCTCACCTCGCGCTCGACTCGAATGTTCAGTCGGCTTCCTGGGAGCCGGAAGAAAAGACCGAATAGAGCGAAAGCCAGAAAGACCCTCGACACCACCTCGAAACGTCAAATTTTAAGGAGCTGCTACAATGGAAGGAAACACCAAGGCCTTGTTGGCAAACAAATTGATAGCTATCGGCCTCTTGCTCATAGGCTTTCTCATTTTTGCATCGGGCTATCGCTATGGCTCTCCATCGAGCATCATGGTTGGCTGTCTTCTCTTTGCTATCGGAATCATTCTTCTGATTATAAAGATCGCCCGCAGAAACAAGCCGGACTCGGTTGCTTGACTTATCGAGTTGGACGAAAGCGATCGCGTCCAACTCCAGTCCGGACAAAAGACTTGGAGAGGCCCTCGTTGTTGGAGGCTCCTAACTGGTACGCCCGCCAGTATAATTCCGTGGTCGCGCGCACCCGCGAGTCCGATCCCGACGCGGAATTCCATATCCAGCAGATTGGCGAGCAGCGCCATGCATCGAGCCTTGCAACGATAGACTATGGCGACGCGTTCGTCCTCGATTTGCGGGACAAGGGTGGCATCGCCATGTCCGGGGCGATCAATGACGATGCGTTGACGGCGGTGTTCCTCTGGGGCGAAGGCACGACCTTCAACGGACAACGGAGTGAAGTACCGCAGTTGCGGATCATCGGCCCGGGAACAGAATTCAAGCTGGAGATGCCAGGAAGCTATCGCCTCATGCGGATCGGTCTGCGTGGGTCCGCGCTCGAGTCTCTGCGCACGGCATCAGCCTCCCACCTGGGCCAGAGGACCGCGCTGATGCCAGGGATACATGAGCAACGCCTCACGGCAGGAGCCGAGCTGGAGCTTCAGCAGAGGCTGCTGCGAACCGTCGGGTTCGCGGAAGCTGCAGCACAGCGTGGCTATGACCTAAGTGCCGGCCTGGCCGTTGCGGCGAGCGAAGCGGGCGCCGCGCTCGCGCGGGTGCTTTCCCTCACGGAGCAACCATCCCCCCGCGCCCTCGGTTCCAGCGATCGGCGCGATATCGTTGATGCCACCCTGGCCATTCTGGAGGCAAGGCCTCATAGCCCTGTTTCCGTCAGTGCAGTCTGCGAGGTACTGGGCATTGGCGAGCGAATGTTGGAGCGCGCCTTTCAGGAACGTCTGGGAGTCAGCCCTCGAGCTTACGAGCGGGAGCGGCGGCTTCGGGCCGCGCACGGCCTTATCCTGACGCAGGGCGATCGCCTCTCGATCACCGACATCGCCATGAGCTTTGGTTTCTGGCACCTGGGCCGTTTCGCTGGAGCCTATACGTCAATCTTCGGATGCTCCCCCAGTGAGGCGCGTCGGCGCTTCTGGAGACACGCAGCACCAGACTGATGGGATGCTCAAACCTGCCGATCCGAGGCTGGTTAACGCGGTGCCTCAGGCATTTTGATCAGGATGGGAAGACGATGAAGCCGTCGGCTCCTGTGGACGGAGGCAGTCAGCAGAAATGCCGGATCCCCCGCGGTCGGCGAATCCTAAAGCCAACAACACACCTACGCGTAGGGCCTCATCACAGCTATGTGCAGCCCGCATTCGGCCTAGTTGCCTGCTGAACCACCCCAATCCGAGAGCTTTCGGGCACTCCGTCGGAAAGTGGATAGAAATTGGTTGGCCGTCAGGAGATTCTGATGGCGCGACCTCAGTGGGGCCGCAACAAACCTTCCGACCGGTTGGTCGCAAGCAAGAGAAACGCAAGGTCACTCCACATGGCGCGCTCGGCGCCGATGAGAATGGCCATAGTCGCAAGGGTAAATACGATGCGAAAACGCTGTCCCAGCTTCCACGAGAAATAAACGCATTGTCTACGTTTGGGATTCCTAGCCCACTCTAGGGGAGCATCTCCGGCTTAAGATTGCCTCAAAATCAATCTCATCCGCGGCGGCAGGTTGAGGGTGTGTTTTATTGTCGGTTTCCTTGCGGGAAACGGCCTGCCGACCTCTTGAGCTGCCTATACTTCGGCGTCTCATGTACGACAGGAGTTTGTTATGGACGCGAGAGTAACCGCTGCCGGCATTCCCACCGACCCTTTTGCGGATGAGCCTCTAAGATGCGCCATCGACGTAAATAGCTTGTCGGCACCCCCAGCCGAACAGTTTGATTTCTATCGATCATGGTTTGCTGGGGTTGCCGAAATACAGCTTCTTCGGGCCGAGCACGCCGTGTTCCCGGCTCGTCATCAGGTATGGCAGTTGGGCGATCTGGCGTTGAGTTCCATCGAAATCCCAGGCTCCGGCTACGAGATACAATGGGAACATCGCAGACGGTCCCTGTTGGATCACTGGATGCTGTCCGTGCCGTTCTCGCAGTCTGCTGCCGGCGAGATGATATCTCGTCGGCCCCGCATGAGGTGTCTGGCCTTGCCCGATGTTGGAGTGAGCAACGATGATCTGTTCATCACACTGTTTCTGCCCCGCACATGGCCGGCAACCAGATCATCGAAAATCGAAGCCAGCGACGAGGCACTGGATTTTCTTGCGCACTACGCCGTTCTGCTGCACCGCTCACTTCCTCATTTGAGAGAAGCGGATCTGCCCCATATCGTCACCGCGACTGCCAACATTTCCGCGGCTGCTCTTATGCCGACAAAAGATCATTTGGCAGAGGCGCAAGGGCCTGTGAACGCGGTGTCTGCCGCTCGGATTGCCAAGCGTATCGCAGAGAGGTTGAGCGATCCCGACTTGACGCCCAACAAACTCTGCCGCGCGGTCGGTGTCTCACGCTCCCGTCTCTACCGGATTTTCGAGCCGGTGGGCGGTGTGTCCAACTATGTGCGGCGCAAGCGGCTGCTGAAAACGCGCGACGCTCTAGCGGACAGTTCGGACAGGCGAACGATCTCCAGCATTGCCGAAGTATGGGGCTTCCAAGATCCGTCTACCTACAGCCGGATGTTCAAAACAGAGTTCGGCATCTCTCCAAGGGAAGCGCGCGAACTCGGGTGGCAGGGCGTCAAGCATTCGACCTGGCTGACTGTGGATGAGCCCCTCGCGGATGCTGGCATCCTGAGCAACCTTCTGATCAACAATTCATTGGGATTGTCCCTTTCTTCAAGACAGTGACGGATTCCTGGCAGAGGTCGGGGCGCCTGGAGATCATCCCACAAGCTACAAGAAATATACGTCAAACCCATATTATGGATTCCTCGCATATTTTTCAAAAATCGATGACCGTTTAAGCTCGGCCGTGTCCTCGTCATTAGCATCACGATTTTCGATAACTCCACTCTGGGTTTTTAATTGTCAGGACCGTCTCCTTGCGAAAAGCACATCGTTCATTGTTGAACTACTAGCTCGATAGGAGCTTGTGATGGAGGTAACAGTACGAAGCGATACTCTTGGCGAGCCGATCGCTGGAGCAGTTGCCATACACGCTGCCGACATCCGCACATCATCGATTCTGCTGGCTGGGCGAGATGTTCTTGTCGACTGGTTCTATACCACCCAAGCAGGTGCGGGTGTCGGGATTTCAAGTCCCATAACCTCGATCTCGCCGCGGCTACATCCGCCGGGGATGAGCCCGATACGTCTGGTCTCTTGATCGAGAATTCCATGGGGTTGCCGTCACCCTCTTTCAAGCAATGAGTTTGCCTCAATGCAAGACAAGCCATCAATTGTCAGCGAAAGCGAAACGATCGGGACCCCAGAACCTCTAAGATGCGTCGTAGACGTTGATACCTCGCAGGCGCCACCGCCCGAGCAATTCGACCTTTTCCGGAGTTGGCACTCAAATATAGCCGACGTCGAATTGCTGCGAGACGAGTTCGGCTCGTTCTCTGCGCGCGAGCGGGCGTGGCGGTTGGAGAGCCTCGTGCTGGCTTTCATCGAATATCCCGGGATGGGGTACCGTCGGCGGTGGCGCAGCAGAAAGAGTCCGGTGTTCGACCACTGGGCTCTTTCGGTGCCCCAGACAATCCCCGCGGGCGGCGGCACGCCAAGAATGGGACAGCTGCGCTGGCAATGCCTGGGTGCACCCCATGAAGACCAGGGTGAGGATGACGGTGTCCTTGCGCTATTCCTTCCGCGGGATTTCGCCTTCTCGCAACCCTTCACGCTCGATATCCGGCCCGAGATGGCCGCATTCGTCGCCGACTATGTTCTGCTGCTCTATCATTCCTTCCCCCATCGCACGGAAAGCGACGTCCCGTATGTCGCATCGGCGACCACCAGCCTGCTTGCCGCGTGCATTTCCCCGTCCCGGGATCACTTTTTCGAAGCACAGGAGCCGATCGACGCGGTCATCATGGCCCGCGCGAACAAGATCATAATAGCCAATCTGGCCGACCGGAATCTGACACCGGGAAAGCTCTCGCAAGACCTCGGCATTTCACGCTCTCGACTTTATCGGATTTTCGAACCAGCCGGAGGAATCTCGCACTATATCCGGCGACAGCGGCTGCTGAAAACGAGGGACGCGCTCGGAAACATCGCGGATGGACGCCCGATTTCGAGCATTGCGGAGGAGTGGGGCTTCATGGATCCCTCGACATATAGCCGGACATTCAGGCGCGAGTTCGGAATCTCGCCCAAAGAGGCGCGGGAGGCGGGCTGGCTGGGCCTCAAGCACCCTCCGTTGGCGGAGCGGTCGAACAACGGCAAACCTTCTCTGAACAGCCTCCTGGCCAACAATTGCCTTCTCAGCCATCAGCTTTCGACTACGTGATTGGAGTCTTCGGCTGAGGTAATCTTGTCGAAGACAAGAGTGAACCCATTCCTTGGCGAAGCTGGAGATTGGGCGCCGGTTCGAACTGCCCGCCGGGAACACCACGCAGTCTGACGAGGCGCTCGTATGACATAAGAGATTGCACCCTCAGCGGAGAGGCCGATGTCAGAAGTGTTGGTCCCGATAGCGCAGGCTCATCGAAGCTCATAAAATACCAGCCAAGAAGTCATTAAATTTCGGAGGTTCATTTGGTGAATTCTTTGAGCAGACGATCCGTGATCGTTGGGGGAATATCATTTCTGGCGCTGTCCGGGCATGCGGAAGCTTCCCAAAAGAGTTGGTATATCGGGAGAATTCCAGATAAGCCTTTTGACATCCCTCTCGTAGACAAGACGCGCATCCCCCGGCAATTCCGTCGGCAAACAGTGCCTTACTTGGGTAGGGAAACCGCCGGAACAATCCTAATCAACAAGCAGGAGCGCTTCCTGTACTATGTCGAAGACGCAGGCAGGGCGATCCGCTTCGGCATCGCTGTCGGTCGGGATGGACAGCGATGGGGTGGAGAAGCCATCGTTGAACGAAGAGCCCAATGGCCGACCTGGACCCCCACCGCCAACATGCGACGCCGTAATCCGAGCTTGCCGCAGCGCGTTCCGGGAGGCCCAAACAATCCTCTCGGCGCCCGGGCGCTGTATCTGTATCGCAATGGCCAGGACACGCTGTATCGCATTCATGGGACCAATGAGCCGTGGACCATTGGAAAAGCTGCATCATCCGGCTGCATCAGGATGTTGAACGAGCATATTTTTGAACTCTTCGGAACGGTGCGCAACGGCGCGCGCGTTATCGTTGTCTAGCCTGCGGCAATCATGAATGCCATTGCGCGGCACCTCTAAATGCCGAGGCCGACGCGTGGAGACATCCTCGTCACAGGACACCGTCTCTCCGGAAGCTTGAGCGCAGAGGAAGCCGGCGCTTCTCCGGTTTCGTTTGGCTACCGCACGACCAATACAGGCACACTTCCATCCGCGAGAACCTCCGACGTCTGGCTTCCCAGCAAAAGCTTTCTGATGCCACGACGGCCATGGGAAGCCATCACAATCAGGTCGCAGCCTCGTGACTTGGCGGTGTCGATAATCGCCTTGGCCGGGTAGGTATCCGGGACATGTAGAAATTCTGCGGAAACCCCCATCCGGTCGGCTGCCTCCCTGACTTGATCGAGGACTTGCCCTGCGAATTCCTTGCTCGCGGCCTCAAAACTATCAACCTCCTCCTGCGAAGGAATAGACCCGGAGGTAAATCCGGTTCCATAGTCAATCAGCATTGGCTCCGTGACCGTGACAACTGTCGCCTTGGCAGCCAAGGCTTTCGCCAGGGCTATCCCCTGCTCAACGCCCTTCCTGGCGACGTCGGAGCCATCCGTGCTCACGAGGATATGAGTGTACATCTGAGTTCTCCCTGCCTGGTCGACCACGGTTCCGGCAACACCAACACTCGTCGAGATATGCACGTTGGTGCACTGCAAGCCCTCTCTTGGACATCCAACTCACGCCGCTTGTATCGCGACGCTGGGCACATTCGGGAGCGGACGCACCATCTCCAAACCGCGGAGGAATAGCGCTAGCCCGGCCCGGCGATCACCAATTGCCTTTTCGTGTACCAGCTATGGTTAAATCACAGACAAGACGACAGATGTTCGCAATGCCTTTGTTGCCCGCTCAACCTACAATTCATCGAGTCATTGCGTTATGTGCAATTTATCCCAATGAATTGCATCTCGTCCAATTCTCCTTATTGCGACGTGCATATGTTGGCGATTCCCCTTTCGACCCCAAAATCGAACAATATGATTTGATCAATGTATCTTTCGGTGAGTATCTCCATGTGAAAAGAAGCACATTATTGACTGGAGGGGCGGCAGCCGTCACCGCCTGTCTGCAAAGCCCGCCTTTTCGCAGTCGATGGGACGTGCATCTTGGGGTTAAAGGCGACGCGCCCCTGCACCGCGCGAATGACTCGGGCGGAAGCCCCGAGCCCGAGCGACCAATCGATCTTTTCTGATCCCGGCACAGGATCGTTTTCGGTCATAATTCGAAGAAAGCAGACAACCAGATCCGCGACTATGCCGATTTGCGTCCGGCTTTGGCTTTGGGGCGGTCCTTGATGCCTTCCTTGGCGAGACTCTTGCGGAGAACCGACGCCAGATCGATAACGTTCTCCTTGGGCGGGGGCACCGGTTTGGGCGGCTGCTTGCCCTTGCGTTTTGCGTCGATCAACGCGATGAGCGCATCCTCGTAGGTGTCTTCAAATTTCGACGGATCAAACTTGGTCACTTTTTTGTCGATCAGCAGGCCTGCGATTTCGAGCAGTTCCTGGTCATATTCATGGCTTTCCAGGTCTTTGAATACGGTCTCTTCCGAGATCATCTCGTCATGGGTCCGCAACTCGGTAAGCAGCATTCCCTTGCCATATGGCTGTATCACGACTTCGCGCCCGCGTTGGTACAGCACCACGCAGGACCGCGCCGCCACGCCCTTCTTGGCCATCGCTTCGCGCAGCACGGAGAAGGCCTCGGTGGAAGCACCGTCGGCAGGGATCAGGTAATAAGGCTTTTCCAGGTAGCGCGTATCGATATCCTTGATGGCGACAAACTCGTCGACCTCAAGCGTGTGCTCAGACGTCATCTTTAGCTTTTTGATCTCGTCCGGTTCGACCTTGATGAAATCGCCCGCGTCTGCCTCGTAGCCTTTGACTTGGTTTTCGCTATCGACGACATCGCCCGTCTCTTCGTCAACATAGGCAGCCTTGACGGGCAATCCATCTTTCCGATTCAAAATCTTGAAGTGGATTTTCGATGCCTCACTGGTTGCACCCACAAGCTTCACTCCGCACGACACGGACCCGACTTTCAGAAACCCTTTCCAAACTGCTCGTGGGGCCGCCATGCAGTCCTCCTGTCGCGCCGATCCTTGGCACAAACGTCAGCCGGATCGTTCCGTTCCGCCCGCCTGATCAGCATCGACGCACGCGATCGCATCACGGATGGTGCGGCTTTCCATGCCAACGGTGCCCCCGCGCGGCGTCAATCCTGCTTTCGCCGCGACAAATGCGAGAGCAGCGCGGTGATCAGGCTGCTTACCACAATCCATGCGGCGATCTCGCCGTCATGCACCTCAGGCCGGCGCGGCGTGTCTATCTTGTCGCCGCTCAACGCCACTGCCGGCGCAAGGTCTGGCCGGCTTCCGCGCCTGACCGAGTAAGCGCGCGTAATTTCTGCACCGAAGAGGAATATCTGCGCTGAATAATAGACCCAAAGCAGCACCACCATAAGCGCGCCTGCCGCTCCGTAGGAAGTCGCTATCGCGCTGGTGCCGATATACCAGCCGATCAGCGACTTGCCGATGGTGAACAGCAACGCAGTAACCACCGAACCGACGGCAACATCGCGCCATTTGAGCGTGCGATCCGGCAAGACCTTGTAGATCGCGGCGAAGAGCAGCCCAATTAGCAAGAAAGAGACAACGGTGTTGACGGTGCCGAGCACCAGTTCGCCGAACGGCAGGTGGTGATTGATGACATCGCTCAGCGCGGTGATCGCTGCGCTTGCCGCCAGCGATACCAGCAGCATGAAGCCCAACGCGGCAACCAGGCCGAGGCTTGCCGCCCGCGCCCGCACCAGGCGCGAAAGCGACAGGCCGTCGGCTTTTACCTTCCAGATCTCGTTCAACGACTGTTGCATCTCACCGAAAACACCGGAGGCAGTGAAGAAGAGCGTCACCAATCCGATGAGCGTGGCAAGCGTCCCGGACCATCTGTGCGAAGCCGTCTCGATCGTCGCCTTGAGCAGATCGGCACTCTGCGCGCCCATCGCGCCGGATATCTCCGCTGACAGGGCGAGCTGGGCCGCATCCTTGCCCACGGCCAGACCGGCGATCGCCACGACGATCAGAAGGATCGGCGCCAGCGATGTCGTGGCGTAGAAAGCCACCGCCGCCCCGTGGCTCAACGCATTATCGTCGATGAAGCCGGTGACGGCGTCCTTCAAGAGAATCCAGGTACCGCGAACCCAGTGTGGCATCTCCCCTCACCAGTCACGCCATATGGGACGCGGAGCGTCGCGACCTATCTCGATCATGCCTGTCACGGCTCGTCGCACAGGGCTTCCCGTAGCCGATACAGCGCGCGGGTTGGGGTCAAGCTTCATCGAGCGCAGCCCGTCGGTAAGGCTGGCGCGGTGAGATGGCGTGGATAATCCCATCCCGCGAGCTCGGCCTCGTTGGCGAGCCTTACGTCGCAGGGTGATGCGTCAGCCATTTCGGGCCGCGCAATTTTTCTTGAGCCTTATGATCGCCGATTTGTGGACGGTAACCACCCCGCCACAGTCAATCCGTACGCTCAGCTTGTTGGTTTCAGGATCGACCCGAGTGACGTCCCCAACAAGAACGACTTTGTCTCCGACGTGAGTTCTGGGGGGCGCATCGATCGCATAAGGACGATCATAGGAGGGGATGCTCACCCTGGCGCGCCCACTGGGAAGCATGTCCATGACCGTACTCGTCAGGGCAACTTCATCACCGATTGCAACTTCTCGAGGCAGGTTGAATTGCAGCATGGCATTTCTCCCGAGACTATCACAAATCAATGCTGGCAGCTCGAGTTGGTTGCCTGAAATCGCACCTACATAGCAGGCAATCGGAGACGTGCCGACGCGGATCGCGAGCCGCGGGCTCAACAGCTCGCCGGGGAGGAGCACACGGGGGCGGAACCTTTAAGAGCCAAGCCAACCGATATTGCGTGATCGCGAAACGTCCCAGCGCGCAACGGCGTCTCGCCCGAGGTTGGGTTGCATCTTGTAGGGCTCGCGTTCGCCGTAGCACCGGCGGTACCCCCGAGTTGGACATTTGCTGTCCGTTTCCGCAGGAGAAGCATCCAGCCTGCAGCACGTTAGGCGCAGTCTCTTTTCGCGAAATGTTGAGGCGAATTGCGTGGCCGACAAGGCAGGCCGACCACACGGGCGCCAGCTTGCCGTAACGCTGACGTAGAACAAGTTGAGATCGGAGCATGGGGCGCGCGAGACGCTCCGTCATCTCGATGCAGCGCCCTTCGCCGTTGGAGACAAAAGCGCATCTTTGCGGAACAAGCAGCCCGCGCCTCAGTTATGCAGGTACTCATCCCCGGGACGGCGGCTGGCTAAGATGTTTTCCAGTGTTACACCGTTGTAGTCGAGGCCTATCGCTTCTCTGGATTTTCGCGGCGGTAACCCTGTCGGGTTGCGCGGGAGGCGTGCTCGACCCGCAGGGACCGGTCGGCGCGGGGAACCGCACGATCCTCCTGAACTCACTGGCCGTCATGCTGGTCATCGTCATTCCGACGCTGGTCGCGCTGCTTGCCTTCGCCTGGATATTCCGTGCCTCGAACCGCAGGGCTCGGTATGATCCAGAGTTCACCTATTCCGGCCGGATCGAGCTCATCGTCTGGTCGATTCCGACGCTGACCATCCTCTTCCTCGGTGGCTTGATCTATTATGGATCGTACCATCTCGATCCTCGCAAGCCGATCGACTCCAGCCGGCCGCCACTCGAAATCCAAGTGGTGGCGCTCGACTGGAAGTGGCTGTTCCTCTATCCCGATCAAGGTGTCGGAACGGTCAACCAGCTGGTTATTCCAACCGGCATGCCGGTGCGTTTCAGATTGACCTCGGCCAGCGTCATGAACACCTTCTTTGTGCCCCAGCTCGGCAGCATGGTCTATGCCATGAACGGCATGCAGACCGAGGTCAACCTGCAGGCTGATCGCGAGGGCGAGTATTTCGGCCTGTCGGCGCATTTCAGTGGCGATGGCTTTTCGGACATGAATTTCCGTGTCAGGGCAGTCTCGGCTGACGCCTTCGCCAGTTGGGCCTCCTCCTTGCATGGCGGAGGCGGCGTGCTCAACGCCAGCGCCTATCGCCAGCTTGCCAGGCAAAGCATCAACGCGCCGGCATCCTCGTTCGGCCATGTGCAGCCGGGCTTGTTCGATGCGGTCGTGCACCAGACGCTACCTCCGGGGCCGGGACCGGCTGGAACCGCCGCCGGAGAGCCGCAGGTGAGCCCGAAAGCTGAGCCCAAGGCGGGAGCGCCGCCCATGGCTCACCAGCACGATGAAGGAGGATGACGATGCTCGGCAAGCTCGACTGGTCGGCCGTTCCCTTTGACCAGCCTATTCCGCTCGGCGCGGCCCTGATCGTCTTCCTGGCCGCCGCCGCCGTTCTGATCTGGGTAACGATCAAAGGCTACTGGCCTTATCTTTGGCATGAGTGGATAACCTCCGTCGACCACAAGCGGATCGGCGTCATGTATATCGTGCTGGCGGCGCTGATGCTTCTGCGCGGCTTCGTTGACGCCGTCATGATGCGCACCCAGCAGGTGCTCGCCATCCACGGGCCGGGATACCTGCCGCCGGAGCACTACGACCAGGTCTTTTCGGCCCACGGCACGATCATGATCTTCTTCGCCGCGATGCCCTTTGTCATTGGGCTGATGAATTTCGTCATCCCGCTGCAGCTCGGCATCCGCGACGTCGCCTTCCCGACGCTGAACTCAGTCAGCTTCTGGCTGACCGCGACCGGCGCGCTGCTTGTCAACATTTCGCTCGTCGTCGGCGAGTTCGCGCGCACCGGGTGGCTGCCTTATGCGCCGCTGTCGGAGACGACCTACTCGCCAGGCGTCGGCGTCGACTACTATTTGTGGTCGATCCAGATCTCCGGCGTCGGCACCCTGCTCACGGGCGTCAACCTGGCGACCACCATCCTCAAGATGCGTGCGCCAGGCATGGGCTATCTGCGCATGCCGATGTTCTGCTGGACCTCGCTTGCCTCCAACATGCTCATCGTCGCCGCATTCCCTATCCTTACCGCAACCCTGGCCATGCTAACCCTCGACCGTTATCTCGGCTTCCATTTTTTCACCAACGAAGCCGGCGGTAACCAGATGATGTTCGTCAATCTCATCTGGGCCTGGGGTCACCCCGAGGTCTACATCCTCGTGCTTCCCGCCTTCGGGATCTATTCGGAGATCTTCTCGACCTTCTCGTCGAAACCGCTGTTCGGCTATCGTTCGATGGTTGCGGCGACGATGTTCATCTGCATCGTCTCCTTCATGGTCTGGCTGCACCACTTCTTCACCATGGGCGCCGGCGCTGATGTCAATGCGGCTTTCGGCATCGCCACCTCGGTTATCGCCGTCGGCACCGGGGTCAAGATCTACAACTGGCTCTTCACCATGTATGGCGGGCGCGTGCGCTTCGAAACGCCAATGCTGTGGGCGCTGGGCTTTGTCACCACTTTCATCATCGGCGGCATGACCGGCGTGCTGCTCGCCGTTCCGCCGGCCGATTTCATGCTGCACAATTCGCTCTTTCTCGTGGCGCATTTTCACAACGTCATCATCTCGGGCGTGCTGTTCGCGGCCTTTGCCGGCTTCACCTACTGGTTCCCGAAAGCCTTCGGGTTCCGGCTGCATGAGGGTTGGGGCAAGGCGGCGTTCTGGGTCACGCTTGCCGGCTACATTCTGGTGTTCGTGCCGCTCTATATCGTCGGCCTTCTCGGCATGACCCGCCGCCTTCAGCATATCGACATGGATATGTGGGCGCCGTGGCTTGTCGTGGCGGCCTTCGGAATCGTGGTGATGATCGTCGGCGCCGCATGCCAGATCACGCAGCTCGTCGTCTCGATCAGGCATCGCGACGAGTTGCGCGACGAGACCGGCGACCCTTGGGACGGGCGCTCGCTGGAATGGTCGACATCCTCGCCGCCGCCCGTCTTCAACTACGCGCGGCTGCCGCATGTCGAAAACGAGGAGCCCTACTGGACCATCAAGCAAAGGGCAATGGACGAGCAGAGTCAGGAGACCGAAGAGGACTACGAGGCGATCGAGATGCCGCGCAATAGCCCCACAGGCTTCGTCACCGCCTTCTTCAGCACTCTGATTGGCTTCGCGCTCATCTGGCACATCTGGTGGTTGGCGGTTGTCGGCTTCATCGGGGCCTATGCCACCTTCGTTGTATTCGCCTGGCGCGAGCATGGCGATTACGAGATCCCTGCCGACGAGGTCGGCCGCATCGATCTTGACCGCAAGGCAGCCCAGCTTGCCTGGATGCGTAGACGCGAGCGTGTGGCATGAGCGACATCCCCGCCGGCACCGCAACGCGCGATCCCTACCGGCTGGGCCGCACCGCAGGGCATGGCCATCACGTATTCTCGGCGACCGGCCACGGCGAGGGAGGCCCGGCCTCGAAGTTCGTCACGGTTGCCTACGGCTTTTGGATCTTCCTGTTGTCGGACATCATAATGTTCTCGGCTTTCTTCGCCGCGTATGCCGTCCTGTCCAATTCGGCGGCGGGCGGGCCAACAGGCAAGGAGCTGTTTGAGTTGACGCGCGTCGCGGCACAGACGGCGCTGCTGCTCACCTCGAGCTTCACCGGCGGCCTTGCGATGCTCGCGACCCACCGCCGGTCAATGGCCGCCGCCCAGTTCTGGTTGCTGGTGACCGGCCTGCTTGGTGCAGCCTTCCTGTTCCTGGAGGTGCAGGAATTCGCGGCCATGGTGAATGAGCAGGCGGGCCCATCACGCAGCGCCTTCCTGTCCGCGTTCTTCGCCCTTGTGGGCTGCCACGGAACCCATGTTGGACTTGGCCTGCTTTGGCTCAGCACCATGATGGCGCAGCTCTGGATAAAAGGCTTTCGTCCCGACATATTGCGCCGGCTTCACTGCTTCAGCCTGTTCTGGCACGCGCTGGACATTATCTGGATCGCCATCTTCACCCTGGTCTATCTGCTGGGAGCGTCATCATGAGCGAAATGGACAGCCGGAACGAGGACATGCTTGACCGCCGCGATTCCGCACCAGGCGAAGAACGCAGCGAGGAACACGAGGTGGCGGGAGGCCTTTCCGGCTATCTGCTGGGCTTTGGCCTGGCAATCCTGTTGTCAGTGGCGTCCTTCATTGCGGCACAAACCGATCTAATTTACCAGCCGGCCGTGATCTCGGCCCTGACGGTGCTTGCCATCGCACAAATGGGCGTCCATCTCGTCTTCTTCCTGCACCTGACGACAGGACCTGACAACACCAACAACGTGCTCGCGCTCGCTTTCGGTGTGCTGATCGTGACCTTGGTCGTTTTGGGCTCGGTGTGGATCATGAACCATCTCAGCCAGAACATGGGAGCGATGGATGCGCATCAGGCTCACATGATGCCATAATGCGGTTCCAGGTCTGTGGCCTGGGCGCAAAACCGCCTGTCCGTCGGTTCGGTTACCTTGCGCATAGCGTCTGCACTTTCAGGCGTCGAAAATCCATAGGTGCGGAGAGCGGTGAGGAGCTGGTCGAGCTGTTTGGCCCGGCAATGTCTATATCGGCCCGCTCACGGTCGGCGGCAGAATGAACTGCTGCCCATGGTCGCAACGTCTGTGCCTTCCATCATAATTTCAGGAACTAGGAACATAGGGCCCTCGTCCGAGTTCCATTGAAAGTGTGGGAACATAGCTCAGTTTGCCAAGGGATCGGGCGAGGATTCCTTGCTCTGTGAGCGCTCCCACTTTCCACATTGTGTTCAACGAATGCTCCGGATCATGGGTCGCCCACAGCTTTCCTCCCTGGCTTTCAGCCTCCTGGTACTCGTTAATTGTGCATTGCTGCAAAGCAGGGCCTGGGCACAGCTACCCTGCCCCGCCGACCACGCCAAGCTCCTGGCTGCCCTCAAGGCAAACGTCAAAGCAAGCGGAGGCCCCGCCAATGGCGGCTTCGAGACCAATGAATGGGCGGCGATCGTTACGCGTGACGGGACAGTTTGCGCCGTTGCTTTCAGCGGCCCCACCAGCGATGCGCAGTGGCCCGGCAGCCGGCTGATCGCAGCCGAAAAGGCCAGCACGGCCAACGGGCTCAGCGTTGCCCAGATGGCTCTCTCGACGGCGAATCTATATGCTTCTGTTCAGCCGGGTGGCCCCTTGTTCGGCTTGCAGCTTACCAATCCTGTCAACCAGGCAGCCGCTTATGCCGGCGACAGCAAGACCTTTGGGAGTGCGAGCGATCCGCTGATTGGCAAGCCGATCGGCGGCGTCGTGGCATTTGGCGGCGGCCTTGCTCTCTACGACGGCAAAACGATTGTCGGCGGGCTTGGCATCAGCGGCGACTCCTCCTGCGCCGATCACAATGTCGCTTGGCGCCTGCGTGCGGCCCTGGGCCTGGACAAGGTTCCGGCGGGCGTCAACCCCAACGCCAAGGACGCCATCGTCTACGATCTCGATCCTGGCGGAAAGAGCGCCTCCGGCTGGGGTCATCCGTTGTGCGCGGGAACCGAGGCGGACGTCGCGGCCGAACTCGGCGCCGGAGTGGGAGGTTCGATCCGCAAATGAGGGGATCTCTGAAAGTGGCGTGGAAATACGCATCTGCGACACCAGACGGCCGAGGAGCGGAAAGGGGCCGCGGTTTCGACTTTAGGCCGTTGAAGTGGCTAGTGCTGGCCGCAGGCTGCTCATTGCTGAACGCCGCGGCCGCGCAGTCCGCGGTGACACCCGCCATCACACCGCCCGCCGCGGCCGCGCCACCTGATGACGGCCAATGGACAATGCCGGCTAAGAATTATGCCTCGACGCGCTACAGCGAACTGGCGGACATTAACGAGGACAATGTCAAGAACCTTCAAGTTGCCTTCACTTTTTCGACCGGAGTGAACAAGGGTCAGGAAGCGGCGCCACTCGTCGTCGGCAACACGATGTATATCGTGACACCTTTTCCAAACATCGTCTACGCGCTCGATCTTTCCAAACCGGGCGCGCCGATGAAATGGAAGTACGAGCCAAATCCTGAGCCTGCCGCGCAGGGCGTTGCCTGCTGCGACGTGGTCAACCGCGGTGCGGTCTTCGCCGACGGGCGCCTCTTCTTCAACACGCTGGATGGTCACACGATCGCGCTGGATGCCGCCACTGGCCAACCGGTGTGGAACGCGCATGTCGGCAACATCAATATCGGCGAGACCATAACCATGGCGCCGCTTGTGGTGAAGGGCAAAGTGCTGGTCGGCAATTCCGGCGGCGAGATGGGTGTGCGCGGCTGGGTCAAGGCGCTGGACGCGGGCGACGGACATGTCGTCTGGACGGCTTACGGCACCGGACCGGACAAGGACGTGCTGATCGGGCGGGATTTCAAGCCGCATTACGACATGGACAAGGGCAAGGACCTTGGCGTGACCACATGGCCGCCGGAAGCCTGGAAGATCGGCGGCGGCAACATGTGGGGCTGGATCTCTTACGATCCGGACCTCAACTTGATCTATCACGGGACCGGCAATCCAGGGCCGTGGAATCCGGACCTTCGGCCCGGCGACAACAAATGGACCTCCGGGATTTTCGCGCGCGATCCCGATACCGGAGCCGCGAAATGGTTCTACCAATGGAGCCCGCACGACCTGCACGACTACGACGGCATCAACGAGCAGATCCTGCTCGATATGAATTGGCAGGGTAAGCCGCGCAAAGTGCTCGTCCGCCCGGAGCGCAACGGCTATCTCTACATTCTGGATCGGACCACCGGGGAAGTCCTGTCAGCGACACCCTATGGGGCCGTCAATTCCAGCAAGGGCGTCGATCTGAAAACCGGGCGCCTGATCGAAAACCCGGACAAGAAAACCGGCACCGGCAGGGTGATCCGGGATATCTGCCCGACAGCATCCGGGCTCAAGGATTGGCAGCCATCTGCGTTCTCGCCGAAGACAGGACTGCTCTACATCCCACACAACAATCTGTGCATGGACGAAGAAGGCCTCGAGGTGAACTACATCGCCGGCACCCCCTATGTCGGCATGAATGTGCGCATGATCCCGGGCCCGGGTGGCAACCGCGGTGCCTTCACCGCCTGGGACATCGCGGCCGCAAAGCCGGCTTGGAACCTTAAAGAGAATTTTCCGGTGTGGAGTGGCGCGGTCGCCACCGCCGGCAACGTCGTGTTCTACGGCACAATGGAGGGCTGGTTCAAAGCTGTGAGCGCAAGGACAGGGGAATTGCTTTGGCAGTTCAAGACCTCGTCCGGGATCATCGGCCAGCCGGTCACCTATCGCGGCCCCGACGGGCACCAATACGTCGCGATCCTGTCGGGCGTCGGCGGTTGGGCCGGCGCGATCGTATCGGGCGACCTCGACCCGCGCGACGCTACCGCCGCGCTCGGCTTCGTCAATGCGATGAAAGACCTGAAGAACGCGACCACGGCGGGAGGCACGCTCTATGTGTTCCGGCTCCCCTGATGCTTTCGAGTTGAAGGCAGTTCGAAGACGCGAGGCGAACGGGCGTCTTGTGGCCGCGGTGGTAGCGTTTGCCTCGCTGCTCTTCGCGGTTGCCGCCGACGCACGTGAACTCAAGGTATGTGCCGACCCTAACAACATGCCGTTTTCCAACGCCGCTGGACAGGGCTTCGAAAACAAGATTGCCCAGATCATCGCCAAAGAGCTGGATGCAAGACTTTCCTATACCTGGTGGGCCCAACGCCGCGGTTTCGTTCGCAACACGCTCAAGGCAGGCCTGTGCGATCTCATACCTGGCACTCCCGCCAATCTCGAAATTCTCCGCGCCACCGCTCCCTATTACCGCTCGACCTATGTCTTCGTGACGCGGCGGGACAGTCCCGAGATCACGTCTTTCAACGATCCACGCCTGCGCACTCTGCGCATCGGCGTGCAGCTCATCGGCGATGACGGGGCCAACTCCCCACCGGCCCAGGCACTCGGCCGCCGCGGCATTGTCGGTCATCTCGTCGGCTATCCAGTCTATGGCGACTATTCGGCTCCCAACCCGCCCGCGCGCATTGTCGAGGCGGTGGCCAGCGGCGAGATCGATGTTGCCGTCGTCTGGGGCCCGCTCGCCGGTTATTTCGCCGCCAAGCAGAAGACACCGCTGCGCATCACGCCCGTGACACCTCGAATCGACGGGCCTCAATTGCCAATGGTCTACGACATCTCCATGGGCGTCCGACGCGGGGACGACGCGCTGCGCGACGAAGTGGATGCAGCCCTTGCCAAGCACAAGGCTGAGATCGACGCGACCCTGGCCCGATACGGTGTGCCGCGCCTTGATATCGGCGGGAGCGCGGACCGATGAGGCGGAGCCTCACCGTGCTCTTGTCGGCGATGCTGGCCCTTGCCGCTTGCCAGCGGGAAGAGCGCGACACACGTCCGCAATCGGCCCTTGGGTCCGGCCAACAGCCAACGCCGGTGACTGCGCTGGAGCCAGGCGGCCAAAGGCCGCTCCCGAGCGACAACAAGGCTGCCAGCTTCGAGGCCAACGCCTTTCATCTCAGCGAGGGCAAGCGCCTGTTCAGCTGGTTCAATTGCTCGGGGTGCCATGCCAATGGCGGCGGCGGCATGGGACCGGCGCTGATGGATGAGAAGTGGGTTTACGGCAGCTCGATCGAGAGTATCCACGCAACGATCCGGGACGGGCGGCCTAACGGCATGCCTAGCTTCCGAAACAAGATACCCGATGATCAGATTTGGGAGCTTGCAGCCTTCGTACGTTCGCTGAGCGGCAACGCCCCCTCCTCCGCCGCACCGCAGCGTAACGACGACATGATGGTCCATCCGTCGGAAAATCGCCTCCCCGATGCCGCGACGCTGGGGAAATCGCCGTGAAACGATTTTTTCCCAAAGCGAGTTGCGCAGCCGCTCTCCTGGCGCTTTCAGGTTGCAGCGGCTGGCAGTCCGCTCTCGATCCGAAAGGCCCGGCCGCAGGCGAGCTCGCCTGGTTGATCTGGTTTTTCACTGCCCTGTGCGCGGCCGTGTGGATGCTGGTGATGGTCGTGCTGGTCGCCACCCTGTTCCAGCGAGTTCGAACAGGAAAAGATCCGCTCGTGCTCGACCTCGCTTCCGAACATCGCAAAATGCGCGTGGTCTTGACCGCGGTTGGGGTGACTGCGGCGATCCTAATTGGGCTGACCCTGCTGAGCTTCTTCGCCAACCGGACCCTTGCCGGGATCGGATCGGACGAGGCGCTGACGGTCCGCGTGACCGGCCACCAATGGTGGTGGGAAGTGCGCTACGAGAATGCTCAGCCAAGCCGCATCCTGACGACGGCGAACGAGATCCATATTCCGGCCGGCGAGCCGGTTCGGCTTCTTTTGAGTTCAACAGACGTAATCCACTCCTTCTGGGTGCCGAGCCTTGCCGGCAAGCTCGACCTCATCCCCGGACATATGAATGTGTTGGACATCAGGGCTGACAAGCCAGGCGTCTATCGTGGTCAATGTGCTGAGTTCTGCGGCGCGCAGCACGCCAACATGGGCACCTTCATCATTGCCGAGCCGCGGCCGCAGTTCGATGCCTGGCTGGACGACCAGTTGCGGCCTGCCGCCGCTCCGACCAATGCCGAAGCCAAGGCCGGCGCGGATCTTTTCCTCCAGCGGCCCTGCGTGATGTGCCACAGGATCGGCGGCACACCCGCAGGCGGCACGGTAGCGCCCGATCTTACCCATATAGCCAGCCGGCAAACTCTCGCAGCCGGAACGCTGACGATGAGCCGCGGCAATCTCGCCGCTTGGATCGCCGATCCGCAAGGCATCAAGCCCGGCTCCCACATGCCTGTAATGGCTCTCAATGGCGACGAGCTCAATGCCATCGTCGCTTACCTCGAGGGGCTGAAATGACCAGCGCCGACCTGACGAGCGGACGCGACCTGCGGGCGGAAGCCCAAGCAAAGGGAGATCTCGCTCCCGAGCATGACGGACCGCGCGATACCGGCATGGAGGAAGCCGACCTCCAGCGGCGGCTGGAGCGCACCTGGCGTACGCCCCCCGGCATCGTCGGCGCGCTTTCGAGCGTCGACCACAAGGTGATCGCCAGGCGCTATCTGATCACTGCCTTTATCTTTCTGTGTCTGGGCGGGCTCAACGCAGTGGCTATGCGTGTTCAGCTCTCGGGACCACAGCGTGGGCTGATCGGGCCGGACCTCTACAACCAGCTGTTTACCATGCACGGCGTCACGATGATGTTCCTGTTCGCGGTACCGATCGTGCAGGCGACCGGCATTTATCTCGTGCCGCTGATGGTCGGCACCCGCAACATTGCGTTTCCGCGGCTGAATGCGTTCAGTTACTGGGTCTATGTTTCGGGCGGCCTGTTCGCCTGGGTGTCTTTCGCTCTCAACATGGCGCCGGACGTCGGCTGGTTCGCCTATGTGCCGCTGTCCGGTCCCGAATTCGCCCCTGGCAAGCGCGCCGACGTCTGGGCGCAGATGATTACCTATACCGAGGTGTCTTCACTGGCTGTGGCAGTGGCGACGATCGTCACGATCTTGAAGCAGCGTGCTCCCGGCATGTCGCTGGACAAGATCCCGCTATACGTCTGGGCGATGCTGGTCACCTCCTTTGTCGTCGTCTTCGCAATGCCGGCGGTGATGATCACCTCGACATTCCTGATCCTCGACAGGCTGGTCGGCACACACATCTTCAACCCGGCCGAAGGCGGTGATGCCTTGCTGTTCCAGCATCTGTTCTGGTTCTTCGGTCACCCCGAGGTCTACATCATCTTCCTGCCGGCGACCGGCATGGTCTCCTCGATCATCCCGGCTTTCGCCCGCCGACCGGTGTTCGGCCATCTCGGCATGGTTCTGTCGTTGATCGCGGTCGGCTTCCTGTCCTTTGGCCTGTGGGTCCACCATATGTTCGCGACAGGCCTGCCCAAGCTCGGCGCCAGCTTCTTCACCGCTTCCAGCATGATGATCGCTATTCCCAACGGCGTACAGATCTTCTGCTGGCTGGCAACGATGTGGGACGGCAGACCGGTGATCCGCACGCCAATGTTGTTCGTGTTCGGCTTCTTCTTCATCTTCGTCATCGGCGGTCTCACCGGCGTCATGCTGGCCTCCGTGCCGCTGGATCTGCAGGTGCACGACACCTACTTCGTCGTCGCGCATTTCCACTATGTGCTGATCGGCGGATCGGTATTCCCGCTGCTGGGTGCGGCCTATTTCTGGTTTCCTAAAATCACCGGCCGAATGATGAGCGAGCGCCTGGGCCGCTTGCATTTCTGGCTGGCCTTCATTGGCTTCAACGCCGCCTTTTTCCCGATGCACATCGTGGGGCTGTGGGGCATGCCGCGACGGGTCTACACCTATCCGGCCGAGCTTGGCTGGGGGAACATCAACCTGTTCATAACAGCAGGCGCGGTGGTCTTCTTCCTGAGTTTCGTCCTGTTCACCTTCAATCTTGTGCATGGCGCGTTGAAAGGCGCAGCGGCAGGCAACAATCCCTGGGAGGCCGGCACCCTGGAATGGGCAACGCCCTCGCCGCCGCCGAGCTATAATTTCGCGCGCATTCCGGTCGTCACCAACGCGGAGCCACTCTGGGCCGAGCGCGACGCTCTTCCCGTAGCGACCGGGCTTCGCGTCGACGCGCGCGAGCTGCTGGTCTCGACAGTCGCTGAAGCCCATCCCGACATTCGCGAGAAATCGGCGACACCGTCGATCTGGCCGCTCTTTGCAGCGTTCGCCGTAGGCGGCACGTTTCTCTATTCGATCTTCACCCCCTGGGCCATCGTGTGGGGCGCCCTGCCAATCGCCGTCACCTTGATCGGCTGGTTCTGGCCAAAAGGTGATCCGGAGGACGAGGAATGAACGAGCGTCCCGTCACAGATGTTTCCGGTCTCCCCACCTTTGGGCATGGTCCGCGCAGCCCGACCTGGTGGGGCACGCTCGCTTTCATGGCTCTGGAGGGCACCGGCTTTGCGCTCGCCGCAGCCGCCTATCTCTACTTGGCGGTCTCTTGGCCTGAATGGCCGTTGAGTGCACCGCAGCCGAACCATTGGCCAGGAACGATCGTCACGCTGCTGCTGATCGCCAGCCTGGTGCCGAACCACATCCTCGATCGCTATGCCAAGCAATGCGCCATCGTGCCGGTGCGGATCGGACTGGTTGTCATGTCGCTGCTCGGCCTCGCCCCGCTCCTTGTGCGCTGGTTCGAGTTTCCGGCCTTGAACGTTTACTGGGATACGAACGCCTACGGCTCGATGCTTTGGGTGCTGCTCGGGCTCCACACCACGCATCTGATAACAGATGTCGGCGATACGATCGTGCTGACGGTGCTGATGTTCACGCGCCATGGCTATAGCGGGCGACGCTTCGGCGACGTCGGCGACAATGTTTTCTATTGGGATTTCGTGGTCGCAACCTGGCTTCCGATCTATCTGCTGATCTACTGGGTACCGAGGCTCGGCTGACATGCGCGCGGTCCGGTTGGGAACTTCCTGGGGTGGGCTTTTGTCGGGCCCGTTGGCTTGGGCGGTCTCGACGCAACTGAACTACTCGCTGGTTCCCTGGCAATGCAATCACCAGGTGCCGGTCGTGCTTCCCTTAGCGTTGCTGCTGGCCTTGTTCTCGCTTCTGGGCGGTGCTCTGTCCTGGCAGGCAAAGCGGCAAGGCGGCGCTGCTTTCAAAGCAGAACGCACGCGCGGTACCGAGCATTTCGTCGCCGATCTCGGCATGCTGGCGGCTCTCCTGTTTGCACTGGTCATCATCATGCAGGGAAGCGCCGCACTTATCCTGGACGAGTGTCTGCGATGAACCTGGCCACTCTCTTCTCCACCTCGATCTGCTATGGCTCCGGCGCGCCCGAGGCCGGATGGACACTTGCGCTTCACATCACGGCCCCGCTGACGGCCGTCGCGCTCATCTACATGGCCGGTGCGATGCGGCTGTGGCGCCGCAGCACTCGCGGCCGTCCGCTACGGATGCGTCAGGCGCTGCTGTTTGCCGCCGGCTGGAGCGTACTGACGGCAGCGTTGGTCAGTCCGATCCATGCTCTCGGCGAGCGGCTGTTTGTCGCGCACATGATCGAGCACGAGTTGCTGATGGCAGTGGCGGCGCCGCTGCTGGTCATCGCCTGCCCCGCCCCTGCTCTGCTGTGGGCATTTCCCGTAACGTTTCGGCGTGCCCTGGGTATGGTTGGGCATGGCAAATCGCTGCGAGCGCTCTGGACCTTTGCGAGCCGGCCTGTCACCGCAACGATTGTTCACGGGATCGCGATATGGGTGTGGCACATTCCGGTCCTGTTTGAGGCAGCGCTCGAGCATGGCGTGCTGCACTATGCCCAACATGCGAGCTTCCTCGGCACAGGCCTGCTCTTCTGGTGGGCGTTGCTGCCGCGCCCAAGCCAACAGCAGACCTATGGAAATGCCGTGATGCATCTTTTCTTCACCTCCCTGCACACCGGCCTGCTCGGCGTCCTGCTTCTTCTATCGCCGAAGCTCTGGTACCCGGAGAATGCTGCCGGGGCGGCAGTGTGGAATTTAAGCCCGATCGAGGACCAGCAGCTTGCCGGGCTCGTTATGTGGGTCCCGGCCGGCCTTATCTATGGCGGGGCAGCGCTATTGCTGGCCGGCCTCTGGATAACAACGAGCGGAACCAGGAAGGTCGCGCATGCGCCCTGGCCCATCTAAATTGATCATCGCCGTGTGCATTCTGCTGGTCGTCGCGGGCGGCGCGCTCGCATTGTGGGCCGACCGAGCCCGTCGGGTGCAGCAAGAGGCGGATGCCGCTACCGGCGGCGTCGGTGCACGTGCGATACCGATCATGCTGGCGAATGGCTGCGCCGGCTGCCACACCATCACCGGTGTACCCGGTGCGGTAGGCCACGTCGGCCCACGCCTGGACGCCAGTCTATCTGACAGGATCTATGTTGGCGGTGTGCTGGCTAACAATCCGGAGAACATGATCCACTGGATACGGTCAGCAAGGGACATCAATCCGCACACCGCCATGCCCTCCACCGGCATCACCGAGCAGCAAGCGCGTGACATCGCCGCCTATCTCTATGCTTTGAGATAGACCAGTCTCGCCGCCTCGGCGGGACCACGGGCTGCGCCCAGGACCATAGCCGACCGACGGGGGAACAAAGCTGCCCGATTATGGTTTGGACAGCAGCCGGCGCAGTACAAATTCAAGTCCGCCGTGCTGCTGGGTCATAAGCCCCAGCCAAGAGCCCGCTTCCCCCTCCCTCAAGAGCGGGCTCTTTCCTTGTGGATCGATGCGGAGCGATCAGGGGCGTGGACTGAGGCGACATGAAGCAACTTCTGTCAGATCTCGCCGCAATGGCCGAACCCGGCTTCTGGATCGCCTTGGGGCTTTTAGCCCTGCCTTACTCCGTGGGAGTAATCTTCCTGATCAAGACATGCCACTGCCTCTGATCGCCCAGCCTTCCGGTCGTACGGGCTTTATTACCTGCCAGCGCAAGATGTGAGTGACCATCACGGATCGTCGCCGAGCGAGAGCGTGCAGGCCATCCGCGCCGCTCGAACACCCATAGGGCTGCCGACCACGCGTTGGAGGAGTTGCCGGGGAACCATGCATTGCCGCGGAGGAGCCTTCCGCACTTGTATGTCGCCTTCGGTGGGCCCTGAACGATGCGCGGAAGCGCGCGTTCACAGCATCGAACTGGCCGGTTGAGCATACCGCGACGTTGGTCGAAGAATCCGGATTGCGGCGAGCACATTTCTCCCCTTTTTCGGTCACATTTTATCGGGGCGGATCCCACTCACACCGATGCGGCAACCATCGAGTCCGAGGAGACACTGGACAAGTCGTTCTGTTGCTGGCGGCGAAACCAGTCCAGGGTGAGGCGCACACCCTCTTCAAGAGGTATTTGACAGGCCCAGCCGGGGATGATCCTCCGCGCTAGGGTTAAGTCCGGACAGCGGTTCGTCGGATCTTGGGGGATCGGATCAACATGCACGATTTTGGTGCCTGGCACCAAGCCAGCGACGTAACGGGCAACATCGACAACGGAAATCTCACGATCGTTTCCGATGTTCAGGGGACCAATATAACCATGCTCCTTCCCCCAGAAGAATTGTTCTAGGCCGTCCACGATATCGCTGACGTATCCCCAACTCCGCGACTGCAAGCCGTCGCCAAAAACGATTATAGGTTTGCCGAACAGCGCATTCGTGATGAAATTTGATACTGCACGTCCATCGTCAGGTCGTGTCCTAGGTCCGTAGACGTTGAACAATCTTGCAACTCGAATGTCGAGCCCGCTCAATCGGTTACTCTCAAAAAGCAGGGCCTCGGCGCAACGCTTACCTTCGTCATACGATGAACGCGGCCCGGTGCAATCAACGGAGCCCCTATAAGTTTCCGGTTGCGGCGTTACCAGCGGATCGCCGTAAACCTCAGACGTGGACGTGAAACAGAAGCGGCCCCCGGCGCGAAGAAGGGTCAGAAGCCGCATAGTTCCTATTACGTTGGCCGAGATGGTTCGTACCGGATCTTGCATATACCAGGGAGGCGAAGCAGGCGAGGCGAGATGATAGATCTCGTCAAAAAGGCTCCCCTGCTGAAAATCTTCAACAGCCACATCTATCACGACCAAGCGAGGGTCGGCGATATGATCCAGATTGGCACGCGTACCAGTCCAGAAATTGTCAACAGCAACAATTCGATTGATTTCTTGCCTTAACAACAGTCGATCAACCAGGTGGGATCCGATGAACCCGGCTGCTCCCGCGACAAGAACACTTTTCATTTCCGACCCAAAGCTTTGCAGCTTGCTCAGGAGCTATGAACGCTGACTCGTCAAGCCGTCTGAATTTCCAATGAGATGTCACTCCCTCCACGCAATGATGGTTCGCGCAACGCGCATCGCCCGAACAACCCTAATCCGCGCAAATAGTACCACCCCATTGGACAATGGCACATCTTAAGGACCCTGTCACCAGCGGTGCAGTGCATACACTACACTGTAAAAACGACAGATTTCTGTAGCCTGACTATCTTCGATGGGCATAACATCACCACAAGTTCAATGGGAAATGTATCCTCGACAAACCCAGCACAGGTGGGAGAGTAGCGGTAGAAACTCAGACGGCCCGGGCAGGTGTTCGTTCGCATCCGGATCGAACGTAAAGTCCGTGTGCGAGAAATGCCCTCCTTCTTATCGAACAACGGGGATATGTGGCGCGATCTCGCGCCCCCGGAGGATCTGGTCGAGCATTAAGGGCGGCTGCTTGCGCTCTCGAATGGTGAGGTTCGTGGAACGGCAGGCACCATCAAAAGTGCTGATTGCACTGCGCGGAAATGTAGGCCTCAATGGGGCTGTCAAGGGAGGCGGACGCCATCATCGTGTCAGATCGGACAGGCGCGCAATCAGCTGTCGTGACAATCATCGATCCGTCCCGCAAGCGAGGACTGTTCGAACCTTCCGAGCTTTGGCGATATCGGGAAGTTGTGTTCTTCCTGGCCTGGCGTGATTTCAAGGTCAAATACCGGCAGACTTATCTGGGCATCCTTTGGGCAATGCTGCAGCCGCTCGTTGCTATGTCGGTCTTCAGCATCTTCTTCGGCAAGCTCGCAGGCATTTCGTCCAACGGCGCGCCATACCCGCTATTTGTTCTGTGTGGGCTTGTGCCATGGAGTTTTTTTTCGCGAGCCGTCGCCAGCATGACGGGCAGCCTCGTCAGAAACCAGGAACTGGTGAAACGCGTCTATTTCCCGCGTCTGATCATTCCCATCTCCACGATGGCCTCATGCCTGACCGATATGCTCGTCGGCTTCGCTCTTTTGTTCGCCGCCATGCTGGCATTCGGAAGCTGGCCGGCACCACAAGCAGTCTTCTTGCCGCTGTTCGTGCTCGTAATGGCTGCGTCAGCGACTGGAGTGGGCGTGGCATTGTCGGCGATCAACGTTCGCTTTCGCGATGTGGGCTATCTGTTGCCGTTCAGCCTTCAGATACTTCTGTTCATGACCCCGATCGTGTACCCAGCCAATCTCGTCCCTCAATTGTGGCGGCCGCTTTATAGTCTGAACCCAATGGTTGGGACAGTCGAGGCCATCCGCTGGAGCGTGCTGGGCACGCCTGCGGACTGGCTCATGATCTCGATATCAACGCTCTCCTCGCTAGCCCTTCTCGTTGCCGGACTGACTATCTTCTCAAAATCCGAACGCGCGTTTCCGGACCTGATCTGAGTGATGACCGACATCGTGATCCAGGCTGCCAATCTCTCCAAGGCGTATAGACTTGGTGTGGCGAACAACAGCTTCCCCACGCTGCGAGACGCGCTCGCCAGCAAAAGGCGGGGTCTTCGCGGGGAGGCCGATACAAGCCACCGCAAAGGTGCGGACGAGCCGTTCTGGGCGTTGAAAAACGTCTCCTTCGAGGTGCACGCAGGCGAAGTCCTTGCCGTGATCGGTCCCAACGGTGCAGGAAAGAGCACCATTCTCAAGATACTGGCGAAGATCGTGGAGCCGACTTCCGGCCGCGCGACGATACATGGACGGCTGGGAGCTTTGCTGGAGGTCGGCACGGGGTTCCATGCCGAACTGACCGGCCGTGAGAACATTTATCTCAACGGGGCCATACTCGGCATGCGGCGCATCGAGATCAATTCCAAGCTTGACGAGATCGTGGATTTCTCCGGGGTCGAGCCGTTTCTCGATACGCCTGTCAAACGATACTCAAGCGGCATGTACTTGCGTCTGGCCTTCGCGATTGCCGCCCACGTCAATCCCGACATTCTGGTGGTCGATGAGGTCTTGGCCGTCGGCGATGCCACGTTCCAGAAGAAATGCATCGCCAAGGCAGCGAGCATCGCCGGGACAGGCCGCACCGTGCTGATCGTCAGTCACCAGATGCCGGTTCTGCAGCGACTTTGCACCCGCGCAATCCTTATCGACGGCGGGATGATCCAGGCGGACGGTCCGACTCAGGACGTGGTCCGGGATTATCTCCAGACGCTTGAGGCCCGCGCAGGAACCGATCTGAGTGTGCGATCCACGCGCACCGGGCGCGGCCGCCTCCGTGTGGTCGGCATCGAAGTTTTCAATGAAATGGGTCCCGTCGCGTCCGGGCAGCCGGCAACTTTTCGGCTTCAGGTTGATGGGCCGCGCGAAACATTGCAGTGCCTTGTGACTATCATTGATGATCTCGGGGATCCTGTGACCTCATTTGATAGCCGGGAGCATTCCCTGCATGACCGTCACGGCGAAGTCTACACGGTACATGTGGACAGCCTTATGCTGAGACCAGGGCGCTACAGGATTGACGTAGCGCTGGTGGCGGACGACAGGGTGGTCGAAGACCATGTCGAGACGGCCGCTGTGTTCGATGTCATGCCCGGTTTGCTCGACGATCGACCGGTCAGCGCCCAGCCTGGCTTTGGCAATGTCAGCTTCCCGCATCGATGGGTGGTCAGGAAGTGACGCCTGTTTTCACCTGGCCACGTGCGCAAGCTGTCGCCGAATCCTGCGCCGCTGCTTTGCTGTCCACATCATGATCTTCAGGGCAAGCCGTTCGGCTTTGCTTCCGATCGTTGCAGGCGTGACATAGGGCGCGCGTGCCAGCCGCAGCGCCAATTGGAGGCGGGAATCCCGCGTTCCACTTTCCATCATATGCTCCGCGATCCAGTCCAGAAAAGCGGCGCGGGCGGGGTGTTTCCCCATCCGATCGTAGAGCCCTCGCTGAGTGGCAATCGCCGAGGCCGAACTGGAATGTTGCCGGTAACGTGCGAGAGTTACAGGAGTGATAAAGGCTGGGAATCGCAGGAATAGCTTCGCCCACAGAGCCTGGTCTTCATAGAGCTCAAAGTGCTCCTCAAAGCCACCAACCGTGCTAACCGCGCTTCTCCGCAAGAGCACGGAACAGGTACACGGAACGTGGCCGTCCTGCATCAGCAGCAGCCGACCCAAAAGCCGGGGGGGCTGATGTAAGCGTGCGGCAAGTCCATCCGTCGGCTCGACCCAGTCGGAGCGCGCTCCATCCGGGTACCACCATTTGGTCGGCCCGAAAATCATTGCGGCATCCGGGTTGGCATCGGCTGCCGCCAGGACCGTCTGCAGCATATGCGGCTCGTACAAATCATCTGCATCCAGGAAGGCAAGCAAATCGCCGCAGCTGGCCGCTATTCCGGCGTTTCTCGCTGCCGCGGCGCCACGCTTGGATCCGGGAGGCCTGCGCAGCACCTTAATTCGAGGATCGATTGCCGCGGCATCATTGGCGATCCTGATACTGTCGTCCGTCGAATTGTCGTCAACCAGCAAGAGCTCCCAATCTGCAATCGTCTGGGCCCGGACGCTGGCGATCGCTTCACCCAGATTTGACGCCGCATTGAGGAAGGGGGTTATGATCGTCACCCGCGGCACGGAAGTCATCGCTGCAGCCGTCTTACGATGCTTCGCTTGCTCGTCTTCCAGGTTTCGCGCGCGAGCACTTTCCAGATTGCGGAACGAATGCGGAAGGAGGCGCCCTGATCCGCCATCACCCCATTCAGCCATCTGAGAAACATGATACGCGCGGCTTCGTCAGCGCCTGCCCTGGCAGAAGCGGCAGAGCAGCTTTCGACGTGCTGGCGGTATCTCGCCCAGGTCTGGCCGGACACGTAGACGGGCGCGAATGCGAGCGCCTTCGCAAAGAAGGTCTGGTCTTCGAACATCAGGCGGAAGCTGTTCTCGAATCCCCCGAGCGTTGCCAACAAACTTGAACGCATCAGGGCGTTGCAAGTTGTCGGCGTCTGGGCTTGGTTCTGCAGCAGCAGTTCCAGCAGCACGGGCGGATCGTATCGGGCGTTCGGTTCGACTCCGAGCGGGTAATAGTAGTCCGCACGACCAGCAAGCTTTGCCCAGCTATGCCAGATCAACGTCCGGCCGTAGATTAGACCGAGCGCCGGATCGTTTTCCATGATGGAGACTTGTTCGGACAGCTTTTCGGGCAGCCATGTATCGTCTGCATCGAGAAACGCGACATAGGCGCCCCGCGCCTCGGCCAGCCCGCGGTTGCGCGACGCGCTGATACCATGATTGCCCTTGTCGGGATGGGAGAGTAGTCGCACCTTGCCTGGCAAGCGCTGCGCATAGTCGCGCACGATGACAGATGAACGGTCCGTCGAGCCATCGTCGACGACGAGGAGTTCCCAGTCGGTGAAGCTTTGACCTACAACGCTGTCAATAGCTTCCCGGAGGTATCTCTCGCCGTTGAACACGACGATGATTGCCGTGACGCGCGGTTCTCGGCATGCATGGTCAGCCATGGCAAAGGACCGCGCGCCGGAACTCTCTCTCACCCCAATCAGCGACCGTGACCCGCGGCAGTCGGAAGGGGTCGACCCTGAGCCCAGCTTCACGCGGCAGGGTGGTTACTGCATAGTCCATGCCAGCAGATTTTACCGCTTCGGCGGTGCTGTCGTCGAAGTCTCCGAAGGGGTATGCGAATCCCGCCACCCTCCGCCCTGTAATCTCTTCGCATTGTTGGCGGCTAGCAGAGATCTCGCGTTCAAGACTGTCCCGTTTCAGCAACGGCAGGGATGGATGCGTGCAGGTGTGGGCACCGATCGAAACGCCATCGGTGTCGGCGAGATGCCGCAGCTCCGAATGAGTCATGGCGCGGTCACACCTTCGGGGGCTGGCGTCGGTTCCTGCCCATCTTGCCAGCTGCTGCAGCGCCCTCCTCCGTTCGTGTACTCTCAACGGCTTCAGCAGTGCGTGCAAGCCGAAATGGAGCGCCGTGCGGCTGATGACGAGATTCGATTTCGCGCGCGTGGCGTCCTCCGTCACGAGCCAATCATAGTTTCGGCCTGCGATCTGGATCGCGAGCCTCTCCGGGAGAGCAGGCGTTTCCAAAGTGATGCGCGACAGAATATCCCACCAGAACACTGAGGGGTCGCTGAGCGCGTGGGTAGTGACGAAGACGGTCACAGGAGCGTTCATGCGTAGCATGACCGGCACGGCATTTTGCACGACATCCGCATAACCGTCGTCAAAGGTAACTGCCGCGGCATTTCTCGCTGGCTTTCCGTCCCGAAGCCGTTGTGCCAGCCATTGCAGGGGAACAATATCGCGCGCCTTTGTCAGGATTTCGATTTGGCGTGCGAAATTTTGTGGCGAGACCGAGAGTTCCCAAGGATCGACGCGTGGTTCTCCGACGCGATGATACATCAGCACGAGCGGCCGGTTGTAACCGGCAAGCAATCGGCCCCGTCGCAGGAGCTTGCTAAGAGCTTGACGCACTGTCACGCCGCTCATCGCCTGAAAGCGCGCGCGGCGACAATCACCGGGCAACATGGGTCATGCACATCGAGCATTGCCGAATTCAGCTCATGCTCCGCCAAGCCATAGAGAAACCCGGTAGCCGAATAGGCGTTTCCATAGTGGCGGACTTCGACATTCTCCACCCCGAACCTGTCTGAGAGAAGCCGGCCCAGCGCCGCCGGGGTTATCGACCAGAACCAGCTCTCGCCCCATTCTCCTCGGTCAATCGGGCTTACCCAAGGGACCGTGACCAGAAGCACGCCTCCCGGTTTCAGCATCCGCCATAGGGTTGCAACCGCGACAGGCATGTTGAAAAGGAGGTGCAGTGTCTGGGTGAGCACGATGCAGTCAAATGTCTCGGGCGGCAGGTCGTCGCCGTTGGCCAGATCGCCAACGAAGGTTGTCAGCGGGTGACCTTCATATCGGTTTAGAACGTCGCTCCTGGCTACTCGACTGCCTCCGAAGCGGGTCGTATAGGCGTTGTCCCCGATCTCCAGAACCCTGCCGGATATGTTCAGCGAACATGATGCGAGGAAAGTCTCGACATAGCGGCGGTCCACTGGCTTGCCGCGATCAAAACCGAAATTTGTACTGAAGGGCAGCGGGCGGCTGAGGTCACCGAACCGGACGCCTGAGCGGCGCCGACTTGACCAGCCCTTGAAACGCTGCCGCAGCATCATGGTGGTCTGCAATGGCGCTGCGAGCGAAACGGCAATGGTGTTCAGGAGCTGACCGCCGAGCGAAGAACGGGATCGAACCGCTGTACTAAGCTGTCCCAGTTGCAGGTGCGCATAATAGCGTTTCCAATTTTCGACGCCCTGATGGTAGGCGGCCGTCCAGTCTGGATTGGTCCGCGCAAGATTCCTCTGCCGGCCAAGGACTTTGAGCGCCGCGCGCAACATCATCGGATTGCTGTTGGACATATTCGTTGCGTGCCTGCGGTAATCTGCGAGACACTCCGGGGTGCATGCGGCCTTGTTTGCCCGAGACAGGCGAAGGTAGACGTCGTAATCCTCGCAAGCCCGCAGGGATCGGTCAAATCCGCCAGCAGCCTCCAATGTGCTACGCCGATAGAGCACTGTCGCATGCATTCCAATCAGGTTGCCGGTCAAGAATCCGGCATACGGGTCCTCTCCCACCGGCCTCAGCGGAACTGAATTCCTGACTGCGCCGGCCTCATCGATGTAGCAATAGGCTCCATAGACCAAGGCGCAATCCGGACTGTCATGGAACAAAGCAAGATTGGTAGCGAGCGCCGTCGGGCGCAGCCTGTCATCGGCATCCAGGAACGCGATGAATTCGCCACGTGCTGCCTTCATTCCCGTATTGCGGGCAGCGGCTAAACCCTGGTTTTCTTGGCGGATGTAGTGGACGTCGACATACCGGCGAACAACATTTTCGGGATTGTCCAACGAACCATCGTCCACAACGATGATCTCATCGGGCCGCACGCTTTGGTTCCGGACACTGTCGATCGCTTCCGCGAGAAATCGAGCATGGTTATAGGTCGTAATGACAACCGAGACACAGGCTGCCGCGGGTCTGACGGTCATCTTTCGCCCACTTGGCTCTGCGCAGTCGGGTAGCCGGCAAAGGTTAGCCATGCGACTGAGCGCCGACATGCCTCCTCGAAGCCGACCACCGGCTGGTATCCGAGCTCGCGCTCGGCCTTGGCCGACGGGAGTTTCACCCGACACCGGTGCAACAGCGCACGTTCTTCAGATACCTTGATCTTTGGAGCCATAGGCGGCCTCTGATCGAGCCCTGATTTCCGCCACTCGGCATAGCCTACCTTTAGTCCGCTACGAACGGGTCTCGGGAGGCTTCGGACAAGCCGCCGGTAAAGGTCGCCATCTCTCAGCCATTGTGTCCAGTTCGGCGCGAATGACAATGGCGCGGAAACCGAAATCGCAGCCAGGTCGAAGCCCAATGCCTCGGCTATCGGGCGGCAAAGATCTGCCCAACTTATCCTTTCGCGGTCCCCGACCAGATAGGTTTGCCCAGCCGCCTCGGGCACTTCGATGGCAAGCTTGATCGCATGAACGACATTGTCGACATAAGCGCTGTTGCAGATGCCATGGCCGCCATCCACCAGATAGGCAGAGCCGTCGAGGAGATCGTTGGCGAAGCCCCCCGTCCAGCTGGAGCGCGGGCCAAAGACAATTCCGGGCCGCAGCACCACCACCTGGACTGCACCGTCCCGTGACAATTCCCCGAGACGACGTTCAGCACGAACCTTGGCATTGTTGTACTCGACCGTCTGGCCGTCGTGCAGCGCGCTCGTTTCGTCCGTTCCGGCCGGCGGCGATTGGCCATGAACGGATGCGCTACTGAGGTAGACCAGGCGAACGACGCCCGCAGCGGCGGCGGCACGATAGACAGGCTCGACGGCATCGACGATCGTGCGACTATCACCGGCAACTGCATGAACAACGGACTGACAGCCAAGAAGGGCCGCAGTAAGAGCCGGAACGTCATGCGCATCCGCCACCCTTCCATCGATCGCAAAGCGGGACAGGTTGGCGAAAGCACTCGGCCTGCGAACGATCGGCCTCACCTCAGCCCAGCCGGAAAGATGCAGCAACTCCACTGTCCGGCAACCTATGAAGCCGCTGGCGCCAAGCACGGCAACAGTGCCGGTCATTGTCTGGTCTCGGCGGAAGCAATGACGTGGCGAAAGTCTTCTGCTCCGAGCCAAGGCATGTCCAGCCGTTTCCGTCTGGCATAGCATTCCTCGATTCGCTTGAGCACGTTGCGCCCCGCTGTGGCTGACCCGGAAAGGAGGGTTCCATTTCGGACCGTGTCGACCAAGTCCGAAATCTGATCGCAGAACGCGTCGACGAAATCGCGCGACCGGTCGTCGGTGTTGGTGAAGGAGGCGGTGGCTGCCGTGCGGCATCCTTTCAAGGCGATCTCTACAAGCTCAGTCTCATTGGCTGCCCAAGAAATCGAGCCACGTTCGCCCTCAAGACGGTAAAGGTTCGGACGAGCCCAATCACGGCTCAGCCGGACCGTTGCCTCGAAGCCGCCAAAACCTAACCGGACAAGGCAGTTCGCCTCGACGCCGCCCATTGCGTCATCGGCGTAGTGGATTTCATGGGGCTCTCCGAACCACCAGGTCAGGAGGTCAAGGCAATGCGTGCCTATGTCCTGAAGCACGCCACCGCCGGATTCCGCGCGGCTGAAATAGCTCGTCGAAGCGACAGGCCACTGGAAAGGGCCACCCTCAAAACAACAGACACTTTGGATCTTTCCAATCAATCCACTCTCGACCATGGCCTTTATCGATCGGGTGGCAGGGAACTGCCTTCTGACGAGGCCTGTTGCCACATGCAGATTGTTGGCTGCCGCTACCGCCAGGATAAGGTCTGCGTCGGAGCTGCTCGTGGCCATCGGCTTCTCGCATAGAACATGCATGCCGGCCCGCAACGCCTGCATCGACTGATCAAGATGGTATCGAGGCGGGGAAGCGATGATCGCCACATCGGCGCCCACAGCCAGAAGGCCGTCGAAACTGGCTGCAACCTTCGCTCCGGGCAGCCGCGCCTGTACGACCGCGGCGGATTTCGCTTCGGGATCAAAGATGGCTGCGACTGCGATCTGGCCTCTGCCTTGAAGGCGCGACAGCGCTTCCGCATAGTAGAGCTTCGTGACGGCGCCACATCCGGCCAAAACGAGACGGACAGGCTCACCTTGCCGCAGCCGTGCCGGCTGCCGTTGCACAGTTTCAATTTGGGCGGACAATCTCGCCTCCCTGCTTCGCAACGAGCCACAGCATACGTCCAATTGTCTTGAGCGACGGATCGAGGTGGAAGGCTTCACTCATTTGCGCGAGGCATCCAGCCCAATCACCAGAGCCAAGCAGCCGCCGTCCGGTTTCGAGAGCGCTTTGCGAATAAGTCCGCCGAGCCGATGCGGCGACATCGTCCGCGAGTTCGCTTGGAAGATAGCTCTTGAAAATATCAATCGCCATTCGCGTGTAGGCCATGTCCGCGGCATTCCGGATATGGCGCCCTGTGTTCGATTGCGGGTGCATCCGATAAAGCGCAAGGGCTTGCGGTTCGTACCAGACAGGAAAACGAGAAGCGATGCGTATCCACATCTCCCAGTCTTCGCTGCATTTCAGCCGCCGGTCGAAGCCGCCGAGTTCTTCGTAGACCGCGCGTCGGACCGCGATGGACGGCGTCATGATGCGCTGTTCGAGCGCCAATCGGACCACCGCATTCTCAAGCCTTCCGGAGATTGACTGCATTGCAGGTTCGATCGACAACTGCTGTCCGTGGGCGTCCATGAAGACCGTCCGGCAGAACGCCGCTCCTACTCTCGGATCCGCATCGAAACCCCGACCGAGCAATTCGTAAAATTCTGGTCGGACGGCATCGTCGCCGTGCAGGAGATGGACAAGTTCCCCCTGGGCTCGGCTCAGACAGGTATGGAAGTTGCCGATGTGGCCGAGGTTTTGCGGCTGGCGGAAAAAGCCGACACGCCTTCCCCCGATTTCGTTCACGACTTTTTGCGGATCGTCGGACGAACAATCGTCAACCACTTCGATCTGCATATGAGCCGGGTCAGGGGCTTGCGCGAGCACGCTTTGCAGCGTTGAGGCAAGAAAGCGGGCGCTATTATAGACGGGGATCATCACCGACCACTTCGGACGAACAGCCGCCTGTGGCAATGACGGGACCGGATCGCGATTCTCGAAGTTGCGGAAAGCCGTCATCTCCCGAGCACCGAGGATTTCAGCAGGAGCAGTGCCAACCGCGCGATATCGCGTTTCGGCACGTTGTTTCCGCCAGTGCCGCTTCGCAGCAATCGTAGGAAGCACGATCTGGCCGACGGCAAGTCACCTCCGTTCAGATACTGCTTCGACCATTCGTAAAAGTAGCGGGAACAGCCGCCACGGGCAAACTGTGCCCCACGGGCATCCATGACATTCGCCATTCGCCGGTAGAATCCCTCGATCGCATCAAGCCTGAGCGGGCTTGGCAGCGCCGATACAAGCCCACCCGGGTGCAGACGATAGATACCTGCCACCTCGTCGACAAAGGCGAGGTCTGCTGTCTTTGCGCAATGCACATACAGCGGCCAATCAGTAATCGGAAAGAAATCTGCATACCAAGACGGTACATCCCGAACGCACGCGGTTCGCATCATACCGCCGCAAGTGGCGAAGGGATTGCCTTCCCAAATTTCCCTTTGTGTGATTAAGGGCTTCTGATCCCGTGGCGTCCACCGCCGCGACGTGATCTCGTCGCCGTGCGCCACGAGCGCATTGTAAAATATGGCCGAGAGCTCAGGATGCGCGTCAAGATGGGCCACCTGATCTCGCAGCTTGGTCTTGGATGTCCACAGGTCGTCGCCATCAAGGATCGAGACATAGCGCCCGCGCGCAACCCGGAGTCCTCTCGCAACGACCTCGTTGGATCTCAAATTGCTGCCAGAATAGATCGCCGATAGTCTTTCGGGATAATCGGATACATACCGCTCCACGATCTCCCGGGTACCGTCCGTCGAAAAATCTTCGCTGATCAGGATCTCGACACCGGATTCCGTATCTTGCATGAGAACGCTGTCGATCGCTGCCGCTACGTAGCGAGCGTGATTGTAGGTGACAATGAGCACGGTCACACTGACCGTCGGTTCATTCACTGTCCGCTCAAAAGTGCATTCTGCCCTCTGAGCCAAATTGCGGCCCGACGACATCTGCTCTTCCGACAGCAGCAGCTTCTTCATTCCAAGCCTCTAAGGAGAAACGGGCTGTCTGAGCCGCTGCCTTCTTGGGGCATTGCAAAGGTTCCTCGTTCGGGATGCTGCGCCAAATAGCCTCCGCAGGGTCCAAGTTTGCTGTCCATTGCAGCCAGATTGTTGAGCAAGGCACGGTAATCGGTATTCTCGCCGCGATCGAAAAGCTCATCGACAGCGTAGTCCCAGAACGGTTTCCCGATCCCCGAGCCGCGGCCTTCGCGTTCCAGTTTGGTTCCTTGCTTCGCCTTGCGCCGGAAAATGGCAAGCGTCGCACCGACGACTTTCGCGAACTGCGAGGGCGATCGCCAGAGCACTCTGGCGAAGTTCATGCCGACGGCAGCAAAGCGGCGCCTTTTAAGCCCGAGCCTGGCGATCTCGACATCGTTACGGAACATCACATCCGATAGGATCGGGCTCACCATCTCGCTGCAGCGAGCAAAGAGGCTCTCGAGCACCATCCGACGCGAGATGAGCATTCGGACGAAATCTTGCGACATGGCTCCTGGCGTTCGGCGGTATCCGACCAAGTGCTCCTTGACGACATCGAATCGGTATTTCGAGGCGATACTCAATTGGAGGAAGAAGTCCTCACAACCCTCCGCACCGTTTTCGCGCAGTCGCGAGGAATAGCCACCCATTTCGAGTAAGACATCGCGCCGGAACATTGCCGAACTTCCGTGACCGATAAAGTTCTGTCCGAGATGCTGCATGAATACCCATCCGTGCGGGTGCATGCGCTTAGGCGTAATGATCGCCTTATCATCGGCATCAATCGTCCGGTAAAGCGTATAGACAAGCCCAACATCATTGCCTGCTGCAGCGAAAACACGCAGCTGCTTTTCGAGTTTGGTTGGGTGCCAGAGATCGTCGGCGTCTATAGGAGCTATATAGATGCCTTTGCTTGCACGTATCCCCGTATTCCGCGCCGACGCGACGCCACTGTTCTTCTGTTGTAGCAACTTGATACGCGGATCGTCATTGGATAGTCGGCGGACAATTGATGCAGTTTCATCAATCGAGCCGTCGTCAACGACTATTATTTCGATGTTTCTGTATGTCTGGTTTATCACCGACGCCAAGGTGCGTTCGATAAATTGTTCTGCGTTGTAGGCAGGGATAATGACAGCCACGAATGCGTGAGTAGGACATTGTGAGTTGCTCGTAGAACAACTCCCCTTGGTGCGGCCACTTCCCTTCACTGTCACCCGGCCTCTGAGCTCTGCATGTACTGCTAAACGGCCGTTGTCCGGCTCACTAACATTTTGGGCCACGCACACTGGACGGCCCTCGCCCGGCCTTCTTAGGTGGCCGATCCATTCTCTTTGTGCCACAGCCCATAGCGTATTTTCCTTTCGCCCCTGGCCGACTTGGGGTTCGAAAACTCACGCAATAGCCCACGCTGCACCCTGACTAAGTGACCCAAAATGATCTCGCCCGTGCGTAGAGCCGCCCACGCAGAGTGGCGGATCCGAGAGTATCTCCTGTTCCTGCAATCTATGCCCCTGGATGGCGAGTAGATAGATCGTCAAAAGCGGTACCCGTTAAGGAAAATTCGCGACGGTTTCGGGATGCCGCGAGAATAAACGGTCTCTTTTCTGCGCGCGTTCACGAATGTCACGAGCTGACTGAATCGCACCCAAGACTGCGGAAATTCGCCTTCCATCTGGAGTTCGCCCCTGGGACCGGACAAATTGAACAAGCAGGATTGCCGGCTGATGGCGCGCGATCAACCTACTACGATCAGCCCGACACCGCCGTGGATGACACAGCGCTCGTCGAGACGATGGGTCAAATCTCCGACAGCTTCGAAGCTTACGGCTATCGCCGCATGCAGGCGGCGCTGCGGCAGCGCGGCATCGTCGTCAGCCCCAAGAAGGTCAGGCGGTTGATGCGCGAGCGTGATCTGCAGCCCAGGATCAGGCGCCGCTTTGTCGCTGGCTGCCTCCGCCCGCCGATGATGAAGAGCGGGGGTGCCTCGCCCTGATCGATGCGGCACAGGAATTTCCAGATAGACCTTACTGCCATCGTCGAAGGGCGCGCGTCGGCCTCACCCGGTGCCCCGGCAACGGCCGCCTTCGGCGGCAGGACATCGCCGTATATGTCACGACCTTTGCCGGGAAGAATGCTTGCGAATCGCTGCGGAGATCGCCGCCAGGCCACCCCGCAGTTCGTCCTCAAGAGGATAGAGGAAGCCGACACGCATGTGGTTGCGCGGCATCTCGAACCAGTGGCCCGGACCGACATAGGTGCCATAGCTTTCCAGCAGGTCGGCGTAAAAGTCGTCGAAATCGAATCCCGGACCATGACGGAAACGGGGGAAGCAGACCACGCCGCCCTGGGGCTCGACCCATTCGATCAGCTCGTCGCTCTCAATCCAATCGCGCATGATGGCAAGGCGTCCGGCCAGCACTGGCGCCTGCGCGGCGAGGAAGGCGTCGCGGCGTTCCAGGATGCGGGCGCCGATCCACTCGTCGACGACGCTGCCGCAAATGCCGATCTGCTCCTTCGCCGCCAGGAAGCGCTCCATCAAGTGCACGTCGCGCGTCATGATCCAGCCCACGCGGATGCCCGGCGCGCCGTAAGCCTTGGACAGCGAAGCCACACTGATCGCGGCGGGGCTGAGCGAGGCGGCGGGGGGCAGCATCTCGCCATGGGTCAGGTCGCGGTAGGTTTCGTCCACCAGTAGCCTGCATCCCGCCTTTTCGACCAAGGCGATCAGCGCGTCCAGTTGAGGGCGGCCGATCATCGTGCCGGTTGGGTTATGCGGGCAGGTGATGCTGACATAGCGGGTGTTCGGGCGCAGAGCGCTGGCGACGGCATCGATGTCGAGGCCGAACCGATCGTCGAATTTGAGGTCGATAAAGGTGATGCCGCAGCCGATGGCGCGCGGCGTCTCGATGTTAGTGGCATAGTTCGGCCGCACCACGACAAGATGGTCGTCGCGCGATAGAAGCGTGGTGGCGATGATGAACAGCGCGCCAGCGGCGCCGGCGGCCACCAAAACGTCGTTGGGGCCGAGGCCCTTGCCCTGCGCGGCTACCAACGCCCGAAGCTCAGGGTCGCCGCGATGCTCGCCATAGGGCAGCAGCAGGTCAGGGACGGAGAGATGGAAATCGGACAGCTTACGGTCTCGTACGGAGCTTTCCGACAGGTTGAAGCGAATGCGGTCATAGCCGTATTCCTCCGGTGATTCCTTCTCGATCACCATGCGTGCGTAGTCCATGCTTTCCCCCGTCAGGCTGCCAGCCGGGCGACGGCCAAAACGGCCTGGTCGACCTCGTCTGCTGTGGTGTAATGCGATAGGCCGAGCCGAGCGACTCCGCCTTGCTCGCGCAGGCCGAGCAGGCCGGAGGCTTCATAAGCGTAGAAATCGCCGGCCCAGCCGAAGATGTTTTCGCCCGCCAGCGCGGCTGCGATCTCCTGCGGCGACTTCTTGGCCAGCCGGAAGCTGAAGGTGGGCACACGGGCGTCCAGCCGGTTGCGGCTGGCGATGCCGCAGAGCTTGAAACCGGGAATGCCGGCAACACCCGCCAGGAACCGGTCCATCAGTCCGGCTTCGTAGTCGGTCGCCGCCTCCAATCCCGCCACGATGCGCTGGCGCAGCGGCGCGGCAACGTCGACGCCGGCGCACTGCTCGCCGAGCCAAGCGATGTGCTCGATCGCCGCCTGCGTGCCGGCCTGCGCCTCGAAGGAGGGAGTGCCGGGGGTGTGGCGCCACGGCATGTCGAAGGAGGCGGGCCGCACCTTGAGCGGCGTGAGCCGGTCGCGCAGCTCCGGCCGTATATACATGACCCCGGCGTGCGGACCGAAGAACTTGTAGGCAGAGCATGCGAGCAGGTCGCAGCCGATCGCCGACACGTCGAGGGCCAAATGCGGCGCCGACTGCACGGCATCGACCATGGTGACGGCGCCGGCAGCTTTACCAGCAGCCACGATACGGGCAACGTCGTTGACGGTGCCAAAGATGTTGCTCGCGTGATTGCAGGCAACCAGACGCGTGCGCGGGCCGATCAGTTCGTCCAGCATGTCGTAGCGATATTCGAAGGTTTCGGTATCGAACTCGAGCCAGCGGACGGTGACGCCACGTTCCTCGGCTGCGATGATCCACGGGCCGACATTGCCATCATGGTCCATGCGGGTAAGCACGATCTCGTCGCCCGGTTTCCAGTCGCGTGCCACCATGCGCGAAAAATGGAAGATCAGCGAGGTGCTGTTGAGGCCGAAGACGATCTCGTCCGGCTGTGCACCGAGCAAGGCGGCCGCCGCTGCATGCGCTCCCACCAAGATGCGGTCGCTATCACGCGAGGTGTGGAAGGCACCGCCTTCGTTGGCGCAGCTTCGCAGCATCACCTCGCTCATGCGCTCGACCACGCGTGCCGGTACTTGCGAGCCGCCCGGCGCGTCGAGATAGATACGTGGCTTGCCGTCGTCGGTGATCGCCAGCGCCGGGAAGGCCCCGCGCACCGCCTCGATGTCCCATCGTCCAGTCGTCATGGAATTCCCTTTCAGGTCAGTCGCACCGCCGCGATCGCGGCCGTCAGTTCGTCGTAGTCGAAATTCCCGCCGCACAGCACGATCGCATTGACTTGGCCGCGGTACCGTTCCGGGTGCTTCATCAGCCCTGCCAGCGCTAGGCCGGCTGCACCCTCGACCAATAGATGCTCTTCGATCGCGAGACGGGCGAGCGCGCCGGCGATCTCGGCTTCGGAACAGATGACCACATCGTCGACGACCGACCGGGCGAGGCCGAGCGTGACTGAATCCTCATCCATGCCGCCGGCGACGCCGTCGGCCAACGTCGGCAAGTGCTCGACATCGATCACCTTGCCCGCTTCCATCGACGCTGCCAGCGCCATGCTGTTGGCGGCCGCGCAGCCGATGATCCGCGTGCGCGGACTGAAGGCCTTCATCACGGCGCCGATGCCGCCGATCAACCCGCCGCCGCCCATGGCGATGAAGACATTGTCGATACGCGAATGCTCTTCCAGCAGTTCGAGCCCGATCGTGCCCTGGCCAGCAACAACGTCGGGATCGTTGTACGGAGATACGTAGACGAGTCCCTTCTCCTCGCCCAGGCGGCGCGCGTGCGCCTCGGACTGGCCGCTTTCGTCGCCATGCAGGATCACGTCGACGCCAAAGGACCGTATGCGCGCCAGTTTGGCCTTCGTGACATTGTGCGGAAGCACGACCGACAATTTTCGGAACAGGCGCGACGCCGCGAAGCTGGAGGCTATGCCGTGGTTGCCGGACGAGGCGGTGACGAACGGCCGGCCCCCGGTCGCATCGTCCATCGCGGTCAGCTTCGAGAAGGCGCCTCGCGCCTTGAAGGAGTTGGTGAACTGGAAATTTTCGCATTTGAACAAAACGGTGCTACCGATCGCGTCGCCGACGGCGGACGCGCCCAGCAGCGGCGTCTTCGCGATGTGGCCGCGGATGCGGGCATGCGCCCGCACGGACCGCGCGGCAGCGGCGGCGATGTCACCTTCGTTCGACATGGTTCTGTCCTGGGTCAAGAGTTTGCGGCTGTGCCGGCGCTCGCGAGGATGGCGCTGGCGATTGCCGCGTCCTCTGCGCCGAGGCCGGTCAGGTCGGCGATGCTGATGTCACCAGGCTTGCGCGTCAATGAGCCAGTCCGCAGCGATACGCCGATCTCACCGATCCGCTCTGGCTCGACGAGGCCGGCCGCGATGGCATGAGCGAACTCGCCATGGTCGATGCTCTGCAGGGCCGAATCGGCGAGCAACGTGTTGGCGCGCGCGACCAGCGTATTCTCCAATTCCTGTTTGCCGGGCGCATCGGCTCCGATGGCTGTAATGTGCGTGCCGGGCGCGATCCATTCAGCGCGCACCAGCGGCGCGGTCGCGGGCGTCGTGGTGACAATCACTTGTGAATCGGAACAAAGGTCGGCGAGCGAGCCGACTGGCGATACCTGGAGGCCAAGGTCGGCCACGTCGGCGGCGAAGCGTCCCGCCGCCGCTGGCGAGCGGCCCCATACCGCGACCGAAAGCGGCTCGCCGTGAGCCAGCGCTCGCAGCGCGCGTAACTGCATGCGTGCCTGGGTTCCGGTGCCGACGATGCCGAGGCGCGTCGCGCCCTTAGGCCAGCACAGCCGGGTCGCCAGCGCGCCGGCATAGCCAGTGCGCCAGTCGGTCAGCATGCCTTGGTCGAACAGCAGCGCTACCGGTTCGCCTGTCGTGGCCGACAGCGCCACCATCATGCCGTTGCCGCTTGGAAGGCCCTTGGTCGGATTGTCGTAGAACCCAGTCGCGACTTTGACGACGAAGATCGACGCGCCCGATACATGGGCGCATTTCACATGGCAATCGCCGTTCGCCGCCGCGAATCCCATGTGGACGACGGGCGGCTGCTGGACTGCCCCGGCGCTGTAGGCGACGAGGCTTTCGCGAACGGCCGCAATACCGGCGGCGTGGTCGAGCCGCCGCAGGATCTCCGCCCGGTCGAGGATGAGCGGCATGTTTGTGGCTGGCCTAGCCATGGTCGTTCCGTTCAGGCCGCCGAGCGGGCAAGGCCGCGCAGGAAGAGCTGCACACGTTCCAACCCGCCTTCCAGGACATGCGCCGGCGCGCCGATGCCGACGCGGAAATAGCCGTCCATGCCGTAGACGTCGCCCGGCGCGACAAGCACGCCCTGCTCGTCCTTGACGCGATGCGCCAGCTCGGTCGAATTTATCGGCAAGTGATAGCGCACGAATGCCATGCCGCCTGCCTGCGGCGGCGCCAGCGAGACCAGCCCCTCGTTGGCGCGGACCCAGCGCACCATCATGTCGACATTGCGTGACAGGAGGTCCCGGCTGCGGTCGAGGATCGCCTTGCGGCGCGCCGGCTGCAACACCATCGACGCGACCAGTTCGCTGACCGCGCCGGTAGTGATGGAGGTATAGTCCTTGCGCTGCCAGGAGGCATAGATCTCGGCAGCGGGGCCGACCAGCCAGCCGATGCGCAGGCCCGGCATCGCCATCGCCTTCGACAAGCCGCTGGTGACGATGGCTTTCTCATAAAGGTCGACGCTGCTCGGCGGCTCGAGGGTACCGTATTCGGCTCCCTTGTAGACCTCGTCCGTATGTAGCCAGATGCCGTTGGTGCGTGCGATGGCCACAATTTCCCCGAGCAGGTCCGCCGGCACCACGCGTCCGGTCGGATTGTTGGGCGTGCAGAGCGTGATGACCTTGGTGCGGGGCGAAATCGCCGCGCGGATGTCGGCCGGATCGGGCAGCCAGCCCAGTTCCTCGCGCAGCGGCACATCACGTACCACCGCGCCGAGCGCCTTCGCCCATCCCCTGATCTGCAGGTAGTTGGGGACGACGACGATGATCTCGTCGCCCGGCTCCAGCAGCGTCATCGCCATCAGAAAATTGGCTTCGGCCGAGCCGTTGGTGACCATCACCTCGTCGGCCGTACGATTCTTGTATGTGGCCGCGATCGCCTCGCGAAGGACGACGGCACCGTTCGTCCAGCCGTAACCGAGTTCGGCGGCAAGCACCTTTTCGCGTTCCTCCGGGCTCAGCAGTTCGTTGAGCGAATAGGGGTGTACCCCGCTATCGGAGAGGTTGTACTCGACGATGTTCTCGTAGAGCGACTGGATGCGTTCGAGGGTGAATTCTTCGATCTGCATGTGTGTACGATTCCTCTTCTTCAGGAAGCCGCGCGGGCCGGTGAGGTCGCGTTGGCCAGGATGCCTAGCACAGTTCTGTGCAACTCAGGTGTGGCGCTGGCCACGACGGAACGGCGGCCGGAACGGATCGTCAGCTCGCCGCCCTGCCAGTCGGTCATGACGCCACCGGCGTTACGCACGATCGGGATCAGTGCGCAATAATCGAAGGCGTCCAGCCCCCCGTCCACATTGATGTCCAGCGCGCCGTCGGCGACGCGGCCATAGGCATGGCAACCGCCGCCATAGACGCTCCAGCGCACCTGGCGGCGCAGCCTCTTGTAGGCGGCCGTATCCTTGTCGTCGAAGGATTCCGGGTTGCCGTTGCCGACAAGGGCCTCGCTAAGTTCCTGGCAGGCGCGCGTGCGTACGGGCTTGCCGTTGAGGGTGGTCGGCGAACCGTCGGCGCCCAGCCAGCGCTCGTTGGTGACGGGATTGTCGATGACCCCGAGCATGGGAACGCCGTTGCGGGCCAGCGCGATCAGCGTGCCGAAGGTCGGAATGCCGGTGATGAAGGCTTTGGTGCCGTCGATCGGATCGATGACCCAGACCCATTCCGCGTCGAGGCCGACGGACCCAAATTCCTCGCCAAGGATGCCGTGGTCGGGATACGCCTCCTGGATGCGCGCGCGCAGCCTCTCCTCGACCTCCCGGTCTACCGCGGTGACAGGGCTTGCATCGCCCTTGGAAACGAAGCCGTGTTGCTCGCTGAGCGCTTCCTGGATTGTCGCCCGGCTGACGTCTGCCAGCGAACCGGCGAAAGCCGTAAAGGTCTTGGGGTCAGATGCCGGCATTGTCGGCTCCCTCTATGGGTGGGGTTGCGGGTTCGTCCAGAGGACGCGTGTGTCGTGAAAGCCTGTATTCGAGGGCGCGCAACGCCGTGGTGAGCACGTAGGTAATGGTGAGGTAGATAAGCGCCGCGGTGATGAAGAGCTCATAGGGCGCGAAGGTGCGGGCGACGATCGTGTTGGCGGCGCCGGTCAGCTCCATGACGGTGATGGTCGAGGCGAGTGATGTGGATTTCAGCATGCTGACCACCTCGTTGCCGTAAGCCGGCAGGGCGATGCGGAAGGCGCCCGGCAGGATGATCGTGCGGTAGGTCAACGCCGTCGACATGCCGCAGGCACGCGCCGCCTCGATCTCACCGGCTGGCACCGCCTCGATGGCGCCGCGCAGGATGTAGGCGGTGTAGGCGGCCGTGTTCAGGCTGAAGGTCAGAATGGCGCACACCCAGGCCTGGCGCAGATATGGCCACAGAAAGCTGTCGCGAACGACCTCGAGCTGGGCGAGACCGTAATAGACAAGGAATATCTGGACCAGGAGCGGCGTGCCGCGGAAGAAGTAAATGTACCAGTGCAGCAGGAGGCGCACCGGCGCCGGGCCGCTGACGCGCAGGATGGCGACGGGAAGTGCCACCGCCATGCCGCAGAAGAGTGAGGCGACGAGCAGTTCGATCGTCGTGACGGTGGCCGACAGCAGCGCCGGCAAGCTCTCGACCATAAGCTCGAAGTTCATCGCGCCAGCTTCCTCTCGCCGCGCGTCGCACGCCGTTCCAGCGCGTCGACAATCGAGGTGTTCAGTATGGTGAGCAGGAGGTAGATCAGCGCCGCGGCGAGGTAGAAGCGGAAGGGTTCGCCATTGACCTGCGTCGCCATGGTGGAGATGCGCATCAGCTCCTCCAGCCCGACGATGGAGATAAGCGACGTGTCCTTGATGAGCGAGATCCAGTTGTTGCCGAGGCCGGGCAGCGCGTAGCGCCACATCAGCGGCAGGCGGATGTGGATGAAGCTGGTCGCGGCCGACATGCCGAAGGCATCTGCCGCCTCGATCTCGCCCTTGGGAATGGCGAGATAGGCGCCGCGCAGCACCTCGGCCGCGTAGCCGCCGAAGACCAGGCTGAGCGCGAAGACGCCGGCCGGCATCGCCGGCACTTCGAGAAAGCGGATGCTGGGGTCAATCATCTTCGCCAAGCCGGTCAGGGCCACCGTGCCGCCGAAATAGGCGATGAGGATGATGAGGAGTTCGGGCGTGCCGCGCACGACCAGAGTGAAGCCCCGGCCGATGGCGCGCAGCACACAGTTCGAGGAGAGCTGTGCCAGCGCGCCGAGAATGCCCCAAACGAGGCCGACCGCCAGCGACAGCAGCGCGACCTCGACGGTGGTCATGAGCCCGCTCGCGACCTCCAAACCCCATCCCTGGAAAATGTCCATCTGCCGCTCCTGCGGTGGCAAGAAGAAAGACGCCGGCCATCGGGTGAAATGGCCGGCGATGAACCGTACGGCTCGGCCTAGTTCGATGCCGGCAGCACGCTGAACGACCAGTACTTGTCGTTGATGGTCTTGAACGTGCCGTCGTCGATCATGGCCTTCATCGCCTTGTCGAGCTCGTCGCGCAGGCCGGCATCGTCCTTGCGCATGCCGATGCCCACGCCTGGCCCGAAATACTTCACGTCCTTGATCTCCGGACCGATGAATTTGTAACCCTTGCCTCGGTCCTTGTTGAGGAAGTCGTTGGCGAGCTTGATCGGGCCGGCGAAGACGAGATCGGTCCGCTTGGAGGTCAGGTCGAGCAGCATGTTGTCGGCCGTGTCGTAGAGCTGGATCGTGGCCTCAGGAAAGTTGTCTCGCATGTAGTTCTCGTAAGTTGAGGCACGCTCGATCCCGATGGTCTTGCCCTTGAGACCATCGGGGTTGGGCTTGCCGTCGTCCGTCAGCGGCTTGGCATCGCTTCCGTCCGGACCGACGAACCGGGCGGTGGAGGAGCGGTACGGGATCGAAAAGTCGATGCTCTTCTTGCGCTCGTCGGTGATCGACATCGACGCGGCGAGAAGATCGAACTTGCCGGCGACAAGGCCCGGAATAAGCGAATCGAAAGGCATGCAGACAAAGGAGGCGTCGGCGCCGAGGCGCTTGACAACTTCCTTCGCGACATCGATGTCGAAGCCGCGCAACTCGCCGTTCGCGTCCTTGTAGTTGAACGGCGGGTATGTGCATTCACTGCCGACGCGCAGGTCGCGCGCCGAGACCTGCGTGGCGAAGGCGGCGAGGCCGGCCGCAAGCACCAAGACAAGTTTTTTCATCATGTTCCCCTGTTGTTTGTCCTGTTCAAAGAACGCGCTGCAGGAAGGCCCGGCAGCGCGCCGATTGCGGATCGCCGAGAACCTGTCCCGGCGGGCCGCGCTCCTCCACCATGCCCTGGTGGAGAAAGAGCACCTCGCGCGAGATCTCGCGCGCGAAACCTATTTCATGGGTGACGACGATCATCGTGCGTCCTTCTTCGGCGAGCGTGCGCATGACCGAGAGCACCTCGCCGACCAGTTCCGGGTCGAGCGCGGAGGTCGGCTCGTCGAACAGCATCAGCTTCGGCTCCATCGCCAGCGCGCGGGCGATGCCGACGCGCTGCTGCTGGCCGCCGGAAATATGCGCGGGGTAGTGGTCGCGCTTCTCGAACAGCCCGACCTTGGCGAGATAGGCCCCGGCTCGCTGCCGGGCCTCCTGTTTGGACAGGCCGAGCACCTTCATCGGTGCAAGCATCACGTTGTCGAGCACGGTGCGCTGGCTCCACAGATTGAAGCTCTGGAAGACCATGCCGATGCGGCTGCGGATGCGATTGATCTGGCGCGCATTCAGCTTCGCGCGCCCCGAACTGCGATCCAGCGTCAATTCCTCGCCTTCCACCGCGATCGTGCCGGCGTCGGGAATTTCCAGAAGATTCATGCAGCGCAGGAAGGTGCTCTTGCCCGACCCGCTGGCGCCGATCATGGTGATCACGTCATGGGCATGGGCGACCAGGTCGACGCCTTTCAAGACTTCCAGAGCGCCGAAGCTCTTACGGATGTTATTTGCCCGCAGGACGGTGTTTTGGTCCATGTCCACTTGGTGCCCTTGCCTCCCGATCGGCTGGACACGGAGATTGTCCCGGAAGCGCGGCTGCCCAAAGAGCCAATTTCGCCGACGGGCAGCGGACCAATTCCAGTCCCGTGGGCTGTGAATGCGTCGTCAACCGTGTTCGAGGATAGTCTGCGCGAGGATGTCGACGCAACGCGGGATGCGGCGGACCGACGTGTTGCCGAAGCCCAGCACAAGACCCCTCGGCCTGGTTTCCCGGCGTGCGTAGCGCGAGAGTGGTGGGCAGTCCAGCCCCTTCTGGAGCAGTGTTCGCGATACGGCCACGTCGTCAAACGGTTCGCGTGCGTGGACGGTCAGGTGCAGGCCGGCGTGAACGTCGGGAACATCGAAGCCGTCTCGCAGCTTTGCGCGCAGGCATTGTGTCAGGCAGGCGGCGCGATCGCGGTAGATGGTGCGCATACGCCGAAGGTGCGAGGCGAGTCGCCCCTGGTCCATGAAGTCGGCGACCAGCGCCTGGTCCGGTAGCGGTGCGTAGAAGGAGAAAATACGCTGGGCGAGGGCGAACGCCTCGACCAGCGGCATCGGCGCGATCAAATAGGCGAGCCGCAGGCCGGGCGCCAGCATGCGGTTGAACGAGCCGGTATAGATGACCCGCCGCGGATCGCGCGCGTAGAGCGTCGTCTGCGCTTCGCCCGACCAGCGGATCTCGCTATTGGAATCATCCTCGAATATCCAGCCGGGCCGGTCCGCCGCCCAATCAAGCAGCTTTTGCCGGCGATCCGCCGTCATCGTGCAGCCGAACGGCCATTGCTCGGTCGGGGAGACAACGGCCATACGCGCCTCTCGGACCATCACGCCGGCGGCTTCTGTGTCGAAGCCTTGCCTGTCGAGCGGGGCGGGAACGGTGACAAGGCCGAAGGCTTCCAGCGTGGCGATCTCGGGCATGTGGCAAGGATCCTCGACCAGAACGGTGTCGCCGCGGTCGAGCAGAACATGAGACGCGAGAGCGGCCGCTTGCAGCGTATTGCCGATGACGATGATCTGTTCGGGACGACAGTTGATCGCTTTAGCCTCCGCCAGATAGCCCGCGATGCGGGTGGCCAGCAGTGGCGCGCCGCGCGAATAGTCATAGCCGGTGTGGGCGCTGGCGTGCTCGCGCCAGCGGCGGCTAGCGATCTGAGCGAACTCGTCATAGGGGAACTCGTTCAGCGCCGGCACGCCGGCGCTGAGATCGTAGGTCTCGATGCGTTCGGCTGGCAGGTTCATGTCGAGCAGCGCCTGGCCGCGGCGCGAGGGTGCCGGGAGCGCATTTGGACCTGACACCGGTATGACCGCCGTCTCGGCTCGGGGGTGATTGTCTTCCGGCAGCATGGTTTCGACGAAGGTGCCGGCGCCGATCCGACGTGCGACATAGCCCTCCGTGGCAAGTCGCTCATAGGCGAGGACAACGGTGTTGCGCGAGAGCCCGAGTTCCTCGGCCATGACGCGGCTTGGCGGCAGGCGCGCTCCTGGCGCCACGATGCCATCCCGTATCCAGCGGCGTAACTGCTCGAAAAGTTGCTCGTTCAACGGCGTGCCACGGCTGCGGTCGAAGACGATCCTGTTCCAGCTGGGATAGTTGAAAGCGTGCATGTCTGTTCACCGGCTACGGCGGGACCTCACGAGCGGCGACGCAGCCATAAGGATGATCTTCCTATCGAATTGAAATCACCCTATCACATGACGAACGATGAGCAGAAAGCCTTCTCTGCATGCGTCGAATGCCAGCTTTCAGCCACTGGCAGCGTTCACCAAATGGCCGAGATGCACGCGCAAATTGTTCACGGCTCCACTCGTGAAGTGGAGCCGCTCTTGATCACACCTCAGTTGCCTCGGCAAGTTCGAGAGCATCTTCTACATCGACTCCCAGATAGCGGACCGTGTTCACGATCTTGCTATGACCGAGCAAAGACTGGATGGCTCCCAGAGGATAACTGACCTCAATCCAACAAGCATGTTTCTGACAGCTCAGCCTCCGCACGTCGACAGAGCCGGTTTGGGCGGGCCCGGTCCTTTCCGAATGATTCTCTCTGCTGCTCAGCCGCCGCCAAAGGTTTGTGCCCCTCCGAGCACAGGAACCGTTATTGACCGCTGAATGCCGCAAAGCTTTTTTCGAAGCGGTCGACGACATCCTCGATATCGGACATTGCTAAGCAAAGCGGCGGACACATGCGGATGACATTGCGGTACGGTCCCGAGCGGCTGGCGACGAGCCCGTTGCGGCGCGTTTCCTCGAAAATGGCGAGCGTCTCCTCCGGCGCCGGCTCTTTCGTCGCGCCGTCCTTGACGAGTTCGATCGCAAGCATAAGCCCACGGCCCCTGATATCGCCGATGATTGGAAAGCGCTCCTTCATGTCGTTAAGGCGACCCTTGAGCACCGCGCCAACATCCCGGGCGTTCTCCTGGAGTCGTTCCTCTTTTATGACCTTTAGCACGGCTCGGCCGGCCGCGCATGCCACCGGATTGGCGCCATAGGTGTGGAACAGAAATTTATCGGCCATGGATTCAGCGACATCTCGCTTGGCGATGACCGCGCCGAGCGGGATGCCGTTGCCCACACCTTTGGCGATGACGACGATATCGGGCACAATGCCATGGGATTCAAACGCCCAGAAGGCATCGCCGGTTCGGGCGACACCGGATTGCACTTCATCAATGATACAGAGACCGCCGGCCGCGCGGACACGCTCGACAGCGCCGGCAATGTAGCCCGGCGGCATCGGCACGATGCCGCCATAGCCCTGCACCGGCTCGATAATCATGCCGGCCAGCCCGCCGCTGGTTGAACTCGCTATGGCGCGCTCGACCTCGTCGAGATAGGGCTGCAAGCCTTCGCCATGAATGCCGCGATACTGGTTGGGCTCGGCCACGAAAGTGACCCCGCCAAGCTGGGGCACGGGATGGCGAAAACCCGCTATCCCGGTCACCGACTGCGCGCCGAAAGTGGCGCCGTGATAGCTCGAGGCAAGCGCCAGCATGTCGATGTTGCCGGTATGCGAGCGCGCCATCAGCAGCGCAAGATCGATAGCTTCGGCCCCGCTGTTGGTGAAATGTACGACCCAATCGTGACCGGCCGGCATCGTTGCCACCAGTTCCTCCGCGTACTGAGCCGGAACCGGGTGGTAGAACATCGTCGTGCAATGCGTCAGTTCCGCCAGTTGCTCGGTGGCCGCCTTGACCACCTGCGGATGCGCGTGGCCGACCGAGATGCAAAGATTCATGCCGAGCAGGTCGATGTATTTACGATCCTTCTCGTCCCAGACATACTGGCCCTTGCCGCGCTTGAGGATCAGCGGGTCCTTGTAAGGTACGAACTTGCGCTGCGTGGCCGAATAGAAGCGGTTCCGCCGATCGACGATGGCCTCGGTCGACCAGTCGATGTCCAGGTTGGAATGGACGTGCGGAGCGTTCATGCCGTGTCTCCCGTGTTGCGAACTCCTGGATTGAAAACACGGAATGCGCGGCGCGCACACCGCCAAACCTCCTTATCAGGATAACTGATGGAGTTGATTAGTCATGCGACGAGGGGCGATCGACGGCATAGCAGTCGGCGGGAAGGCCAGGCAGGCGGGTGCTGATCGCGTTGGTCAGCACTTCCGCGGTACGCGTGGCGAAAGCCTCGGGGAGGTTTCCGAGCTCCCGCTCGCGCGCGACCAGAAGGATGTTGCGCGACAGCCCGGTGAACGGCAAGGGATGGACGTCAATCTCCATACCCTCCGCCAGCCCGTCGATGAGCAGGGTCGGCGTCAGGATCGCAAAGCCCATGCCGGCCGCGACCGGCGCCATCACCACGCTGGAGCGGTCACCTTCCATAGCACGCGGGATCTCGATGCGCAGGCGGCTCAGATGCTGGTCGACGCGCAGGCCAACCGGCGTCTCGCGCGAGAAGCGCACGAAGGCGAGCTTCTTGGAGAGCTTGACGATGTCACCGACATCGCCGGCAAAACCCTTTGGCGTCACCAGCAGGAATTTTTCGGTCATCACAGGATAACGTGTCAGTCCCTCAATCTCGAACAGCTCGCCGGAGGTGACGGCGAGGTCGGCGCGGCGGGCCCGCAGCAAGGCGACGTGGTCGGTCGCCAAACCCGCGAACAGGCTGAGCTCGGGAATGCCGAAACCCTTGCGGGCAAGGACCGAAAGCGCCGGCGCCAGCGTTGTCGCGATCGACGCCAGAAGCGCGATGCGCAACAGCGGCAGCGGTGCTGCATTGACGCGCCGCGCGTCGGTGCGCAGGCCCTCGACCTCGGCCAGTATGGCAACGGCGCGGCGATGCAGCGCGATGCCGGCTTTGGTGAGCTCGATCGGCCGCAAATTGCGATCGATCAGGCTGACGCCGAGCGCGCTTTCCAGGTTCTTCAGATGCTGCGAAGCGGCCGATTGCGTCATGCCCAGCATCTGTGCCGCCTGGGTGACGTGCCTGGTCTCGACGATGGCGACGAAAACCTCGATCGATCGGAAAAGGTTGAAATCGAAACTGCCGCTCTTCACCCGCAACTCCGCCCGTGAAGCATCATAAGTTTTCCTAATGTTGCGAATTTGGGTTGAGCGCAAGTGGTTTAGCGGGAAAAGATCGCGCTGTTCCAATCCAGCGAAGGTATCCCACAAGGTGAATGGCAGCGCACGCATCGTGATCATTGGCGGCGGTGTCATTGGCCTCGGCATAGCTTATCACCTTGCCGAACTGGGCGTGAGCGATGTCGTCCTTCTGGAGCGCCACCAACTGACCAGCGGCACATCCTGGCACGCCGCCGGAATCGTCGGTCCGTTACGCGCCAGCCTCAACCTGACAAGGCTGGCGCAATATGCGACCGAGCTGTTTCCACGCCTCGAGAAAGTGACGGGCCAGGCGTCCGGCTACCGCCGCACCGGCGGCCTGTGGCTGGCGCGACGTGCGGAGCGCATGGACGAACTGAAGCGCATCGCGCATTTGGGCGATGTCTGCGGCCTCACCGTTGAGATTGTCGATCAGGCGGGCGTGGCCGAGCACGTGCGCGGCATCGTCACCGATGGCGTCGAGGGCGCGCTGCGGGTCGAGGAAGACGGCCAGGCCAATCCAGTTGATATCTGTGCGGCCTATGCAAAACGGGCCCGCGCCGCCGGTATCCGCATCCTCAAGGGGTTAGCCTGTTCGGGCATCGTGACCCGCAACGGCCGGGTCGCTGGCGTCAAGCTGGCCTCCGGCGCCACCATCGATTGCGAGACCGTCGTCAACTGTGCCGGCGCCTGGGCGCGCGATATCGGCGCGCTCGCCGACGTTCCTGTGCCGCTGCAGGCCGTCGAGCACATGTATGTCGTGACGGAGCCGATCGCCGGCCTGCAGGATCCGTTTCCCATCCTGCGCGACCTCGACGAAGGCATCTACATCAAGGGTGATTCGGGCAAGCTGGTGCTGGGCGGCTTCGAGCCGAACGCCAAGCTCTTCGACGTTCGCGGACCGGTTGGCGACAGGCCATTCCTCGAACTGCCCGAGGATTGGGAGCAGTTCGAGCCTTTCATGTCGGCCGGGCTGAAACTCCTGCCGGCGCTGTCGCAGACCGGCATCAGGCACTTCATGAATGGCCCGGAGAGTTTTACCCCCGACACGCGGCCGCTGATGGGCGAGTCGCCCTATCTGCGCGGCTTCTATGTCGCCGCCGGCTTCAACTCGACAGGCATGATGTCGTCGGCCGGCGCCGGCAAGGCCATGGCCGAATGGATCGTCGACGGCGAGCCCAGCCTCGATCTGTGGGCGCTTGACATCGCCCGCTTCGACCGCGCCGCCGCGGCGCGCTCTTTCGTCGGCGCCAGGATGGAGGAAGCGGTTGCCGACCTCTTCCGCATGCATTGGCCTTACAAGCAGGCCGCCGCCGGGCGCGAGGTGCGGCGTTCCGCCTTTCACCGTACGTTCGCCGAAGCGGGTGCTGTGTTCGGCGCGCCGACCGGCTGGGAGCGACCGCTCTGGTTCGGCGGCACGGAGACGCGCGGCTATTCCGTCGGCGCTCAGAAATGGTGGAGCCCGGCCAAGGCCGAAGCCGAGCGAATGGCGCAAGGCGTTGGCCTGTTCGAGCTTTCGCCCTTCACCAAGATCGATGTGCGTGGACGCGACGCGATCCAGCTGATGCAAAGCCTGTGCGCGGGGGACGTCGACAGGCCCGAAGGCCGCGCCGTCTATGCGCAGATGCTCAACGCACGCGGCGGCATCGAGGCCGATGTGACGGTCACGCGAGTCGACGAGCACGGCTTCCGGGTTATTTCAGGTGCCGCGACCAGACAGAAAGATTTTGCCTGGATCGCGCGCCATGCTGAGGATCTTGGTCTCAACGTCTCGGTCTTCGACGCCACGTCCGCGGAGGCCGTTCTCGGGGTCATGGGGCCGAATTCGCGGGCGCTGCTGCAGAGCCTGACTGACGTCGATCTTTCGGACGCAGCCTTCCCGTTCTCGACTTCGCGCCGCATCGACATCGGCACCGCGAATGTGCGGGCGACCCGAGTCAGCTTTGTCGGCGAGCTCGGCTTCGAGCTTTATGTGCCGGTCGAACACGCCGAGAGCCTGCTTGCCATGATCGTCTCAGCGGGCGGCGCCCATGGCCTGACCTTTTGTGGCCACTACGCGCTGGATGGCTGCCGGTTGGAAAAGGGCTATCGCCATTGGGGCCATGATATCGGGCCGAAGGACACGCCGCTGGAGGCGGGCCTGTCCTTCGCGGTGTCCTGGAAGAGGGATGATTTCATCGGCCGCGATGCCCTGCTGAAGCAGAAGGCCGATGGCCTGAAGCGCCGGCTCATGCATTTCGCCGTCGACGGCGACAATCCGCTTCTGCTGCATGACGAACCGATCTATCGCGACGGCAAACTTGCCGGGTTGACGACGTCAGGTGGCCTCGGCGTTCGCACGGGGCTCAGCCTTTGCCTGGGCTACGTTGCCTGTGATCCAGGCGAGACGAAAACGCAGCTGCTTGCCTGCGACTACCAGATCGCGGTGGCCGGTGCGCGCTACAGGCTGCGCCCACTCGACAAGCCACCCTATGACCCAACCGGATCGCGCATGCGCGTAAGCGCGGAGGAAAATTCATGAGACAACAGGCCCGCGTGGTCGTTATCGGCGGCGGCGCCATGGGCGTGTCGCTGCTCTATCACCTGGCCAAGCGCGGCTGGAGCGATGTCATGCTCGTCGAGAGGCAGGAGCTGACAGCAGGCTCGACCTGGCACGCCGCCGGGCTCTGCACGCATTTCGCCCACAATGCGACGATCATGGAGATGCGCGCGCATTCGGTGCGGCTCTATCGCGAAATCCTGACCGCCGAGACCGGGTTGCCGACAGGTTTCCACCCAAGCGGCGCATTGCGCATTACGCGCTCGCCGGAGCGCATTGACGAATTCCGCCATGTGCAGGGGCTTGGCCGGTTCGTCGGCCATGACTTCCACATTCTCAGTCCCGATGAGCTCAAGCAGATCTATCCGCTCTGCCATACCGACGGCATCATCGGCGCGATCTACGAGCCCAATGACGGTCATGTCGATCCGACGCTGGCGACCAACGCAATGGCCAGCGGCGCGCGCTCGCGCGGCGCCGAGATCGTGCGCCACAATCCGGTCCTGGCAATCGAGCGCAAGCCATCGGGCGAGTGGCTGGTCCGCACACAACAGGGTGACATTGTCGCGGAGCATGTGGTGAACGCGGCCGGCACATGGTGCCGCGAGATTGGCGCCATGATGGGGCTCGACCTGCCCGTGGTGCCGATGCTGCACCAATATGTCGTGACCGATACCGTCCCCGAGATTGCCGACCGGATCGCCGCCGGCGCCAAGGAACTGCCGATCATCCGCGATCCGGAAGAAAGCTGGTATCTGCGCCAGGAGCGCGACGGCTTTATCGTCGGCCCCTATGAAAAGTCGGCTCACCCCTGGGCGGTCGATGGCGTGCCACCAGAATTCGGCATGGACTTGCTGCCGCCCGACCTGGATCGGGTCGAGCACATCATCGCGCTGGCGATGGAGCGTGTCCCGGCACTCGCCAATGCCGGCATCAAGACGGTGGTCAACGGGCCGATCACCTTCACGCCGGATGCCAATCCGCTGGTCGGTCCGGCATTCGGCCTCGGCAATGCCTGGCTGCTCACCGGCTCAAGCATGGGCGTGATGGAAGGCGGCGGCGCCGGTCGCTTTCTCGCCGACTGGATCGTCGACGGATCACCGCCAATGGATGCGCTTGCCATCGACCCACGCCGCTTCGGCAATTATGCCGACCGCGACTATCGCATCGACAAGGCGGTGGAAGGGTTCGGCCTGCAATTCGGCATCCACTATCCCAACGAGGAACGCGAGGCCGGCCGCCCGCGCCGCACGACGCCGGCGCTCGAACTTCAGAGAAGCCAGGGGGCAGTGCTGGGCGCCGCCTATGGCTGGGAGCGGCCGAACTGGTTCGCTGCCAACGGCGCCGACCGTGACCCGCCACTGACCTTCCGCAAGCCCGGCTGGTTCGACGCGGTGCGCGGCGAGTGCCGTGACGTGCAGGCCAGCGTCGGCGCCATCGACCTTTCGGCCTTCTCCAAATTCGAGATCGGCGGACCAGGCGCCAGCGCCTTCATGGCTTCGCTCGGCGCCAACCGACCACCGGAACGTCACGGCCGCATCGGGCTCATTCACGCGCTGACGGCAAAGGGCGGCGTGGCGTCGGAATTTACCGTGACCCGACTCGGCGACGATGGGTTCTACTTGACCAGCGCAGCACTTGCGGAGCGACATGACGAAGGTCTGCTACGCTCACGCGCCGCAGCCTTTCCAGGTGTGACGATCGACAACGTCACCGAGAGGCGCGGCGTGCTCGGCGTGATGGGGCCGCGTGCCCGTGACCTCTTGGGAAAGATCTGCGAAGCCGATCTATCGAATGCTGCATTCCCCTGGCTTTCCGCGCAGATCATCCGCGTGGCCGGCATCAAGACGGCAGCGCTCCGGGTCTCTTATGCCGGTGAGCTCGGATGGGAACTGCACGTTCAGTTGGCGCAGTTCGGCAAGCTCTACGAAGCGATCACCAAGGTCGGAACGCAGTTCGACCTGCGTCCGTTCGGCATCTACGCGCTCAACGCGATGCGGTTGGAAAAAGGTTATCGTGCTTGGGGCGCCGACCTGACCACCGAACGTACGCCGCTGGAGGCTGGGCTGGGTGCGCTGGTCAAGACTGACAACCGGACGTTCGTCGGCCGTGAGGCGATGCTGGAGCGCATCGGCGAAAGCGCCTGGTCCATGCTGCTGCTCGAGATCGATGACGACGGCGAGAGGCTGCCGTTCTACGCCCACGCCGTGGTGCAGGCGGGGCGCCCGGTCGGGGTCGTTACCTCCGGCAGCCACGGCTTCCGCACCGGCAAGACCGTTGCGCTCGCCTATCTGCGACCCGGTGTTGCGGCTGAAGGCCTGACCGTCTCGATCCTCGGCAGGGAACTGACGGCGCGGGAGCTGAAGAAAGCGCCTTACGATCCGGACAATCTGCGGCTGCGCGGCCTTCAGGCCGATGCGCCGGCCGCCTTCATGCCTGCCTGATCACGGAGACGAAAATGGACAAGGACGCGATGATCGACGCTCCAGCGCCACGAAGCGGGGGCCGAGCGGGAAGGCAAGGCCAGCGCCTGGCCCAGCAGGCGCCGCGGCGTGCCTACATCAGCCGGCGGATCGGCACGTTCAATATCCTCGACGAGGAAGGCCTGAGCCTGATCGAGGCGAATGCCGACCGGCTGCTCAAGGAGGTCGGCATGGAGTTCCATGACGATCCCGAGATCCTCGACATCTTTCGCGATGCAGGCGCCGACGTGCAGGGCACCAGGGTTCGCTTCGAGCCCGGCATGTGCCGCACGATCATCCGCGCCACCGCGCCTTCGCAATTCAAGCAGCACGCTCGCAACCCAGCCAACACGGTGGTGATCGGCGGCGACAACACCGTGCTGTGTCCGTCGTGGGGACCGCCCTTCGTCCACGATCTCGATCGCGGACGGCGCTACGCCACGATTGCGGACTTCCGCGATCTGGTGAAGATCCATCAGATGATCCCGCATCTACATCATTCGGGCGGCGTCGTTTGCGAGCCTGTCGACCTGCCGGCCAACAAGCGTCATCTCGACATGCTCTACACCCACATCCGCCATTCGGACCGTGCCTTCATGGGCGCGTTCATCGGTTCGAGGCGAGCACAGGACGCGGTCGACATGGCCAAGATCGTCTTCGGCGAGGAGTTCGTCGCCAACAACGCTGTGCTCTACAACGTCTCCAACACCAATGCGCCGCTGGTGCTCGACGCCAACATGTCGGGTTCGCTGAAGGTCTGCGCCCGCAACAACCAGCCGGTCGCCTGCACGCCATGGACGCTGGCCGGCGCGATGAGCCCGTGCACGGTCGCCGGCACGCTGGCGCAGGTGCTGGCCGAGGCGCTCGCCTGTCTCAGCCTCGTACAGCTGATCAACCCCGGCGCGCCCTGCCTGATGGGAAGCTTTGCCAGCACGATCTCGATGCAGAGTGGAGCGCCGACATTCGGGACGCCGGAAGCGGGCAAGATGGTGCTCGCCTGCGGGCAGTTGGCGCGTCGCGTCGGCGTGCCGTTCCACACCGTCGGTTCGCTGTCGGCCTCAAAGCTTCCCGACGCACAGGCCGAGCAGGAAGCGACATGGGGCATATTGATGTCGATGTTTGCCGGCGCCAACGTGATCAACCACGCCACCGGCTGGCTCGAGGGCGGACTGGTCACCGGTTTCGAAAAGACGGTCATCGACGCCGATCTCTGCGGCAAGGTCGCCAGCCTGTTCGAAGGCATCGATCTGTCGCTCAATGCGCAGGCGATGGAGGCGATCGAAGCGGTCGGGCCGGGATCGCATTTCCTGGGCAGTGCGCATACGCAGTCCAATTTCCTCTCGGCCTTCTATCGCTCCACCAGCAGCGACAACAATTCCTTCGAGCAATGGAACGAGGACGGCCGGCTCGACGCCGCGCAACGCGCCAACCGGCAATGGAAGAGGCTGCTCGACGACTACCAGGATCCGGGGCTCGATCCGGCGATCGACGAAGCGCTCCGGGCCTTCATCGCCAACCGCAAGACCAGCGAGCCGGACCAGGCTTATTTCTAGAGCGGGATGAATTTAGGTTGGGCATATCCGGCCTCAGTGAAGTAATTTCGGCATTCGGTTGAAGTGACCGTGC